>JBCBUL010000001.1:0-331242 GCA_039818165.1 Pseudomonadota bacterium
CTCACCCCGCGCGAGGCGAACCTCCACCTCACGCAGCTTCGCAATAATCTCTTCAGGCTTCGATCTCTTGCCCATGTTTCAGCTCCATATCTGAAGCCGGAACTAACTCAAACAATGGACCACTTTCCGGGAGGCAGACCACTGTTGACGACATATAGACTATTGTGGGGTTTGTGACCGCCCGACAGGGGATGGGCTGACCCAAAAACAACCCAGATAGCATTTCTGCGAGCACATTCAGTAATGCCGATGGCGGACTGTCTCAGGCCTGCCCAGTCGTATTCGGAATAGTCTTCCAGATCACTCCCCGCATAGCCGGAGAGACACGCTTCGGGAAAGTGGACCAATTGCGCGCCTTGGGCCGTGGCTTCAGCAATTTGGCCACTCATTCGATGAGCGTTCAGTCGAAAGTCACCAGTTGTGGAAAACTGGGAAATCGCGATCCTGATCACTATCGGCTCCAGTAGATTTATTCCGTTGAGCTGTCTTATCACCGATGCACAAATGACGTGCTAGCTCAGAATTGCGTTGGACACATCAGAATAACCCTAATCCAGATTGGGCGAACTCTTGGGAGGAAGGATTCTGAAACTCGAAAGCGCTCTAGCAAGGAACATGATCTTGGCCGTTGCGGTGATGGGCTGGGCTTGGACGGGCAGCGCGAACGCGTCGCCCAATGGCTGTCCAAGCACACTTTTTGACGTGGATGACCTCCTGGAGTTCAAGGAGCGCCATGGCGACGCGTACACCGCAGCGGAAACATACTACTTAGTTAAGCGCGACTTTGGGTCAGCGCTCTCCATGCTGGATACGCTTTTGGCTCAAGACGATCTCAACGACTATGGTAGAAGCAGTATCCTCAGACTAATAGCGGCAATCCACCTTGAGCAGGGCAGAGTTGAACTCGCCGCACAAGCATTGGAGCAAGCACTTAGACTAGGTGCCATTAAGCCGATCCAACGGCAATTGTTGCCTTTTGGTTCCGCCGTACGCCTGTTTCGCGAAATGGAAGACACGGAAGGTGAAGCGAGAATTATTCGTCTTTGGACGGTATGCGGCGGCGAGGAGAGCGACCTGCTCGATTGGTTGAACAACTGTGGCAGTGATCTCCACTCCATTTGCCTTGGCGATATCTCTGGCATCGATTGAGCCGTCACATCTGCAAACAGTACAATTTTGATCGCGGAGTGATGTCGCTGATTCAGCAGGGCGTCAGCTTCTGTTTGGCTAGAAGGTCTCAACGCCGCGCTGCTGGAGACGGGTTCGCATTAGACTGACAGCACCGCCATTTTTTGCCTTGAGCGTAAGTGCTTTGCCCACGTGACAACAGCGCATGGCGCGCGGCACTACAATTGCGTCTTGGAAGACGTGTGCGATCTCCCTATCAGGGGTGGCGAGATTACGCATGCGGGCGGCGCACCTGTTGACAACGTTATCAGAAGCGCTCTTCTGCATCTAAAAGAATGTCCGGGGAGGGACTGTCATGGCTTTGAGTCTGGTCGATCTGGTGATCGTCGCCATTTACGCCGTTGCGCTTTTCGCAATTGCCCAGCTTGTTTCGAGAGAACCTGCGGGTGAAGCTAAGAACACGGAAGACTACTTTCTGGCCGGGAAAGCCCTTCCCTGGTGGGCCATCGGCGCTTCTCTGATCGCAGCGAACATCTCGGCCGAGCAGATCATTGGTCAATCTGGCCAAGGCTTCGTGGTTGGCCTGGCCATTGCTGCGTATGAATGGCAAGCCGCCCTCGTCCTTGTGATCGTGGCGGCGTTCTTTCTGCCGATCTTCTTGAAACGCGGCATCTACACAATGCCGCAATTCCTCGAGACCCGGTTTGGCGACAGCGTCAAAACGATCATGGCGCTGTTCTGGATCTTCCTGTTCACGGCCGTGAACCTCACCACGGTTCTCTATGGCGGCGCTCTGGCGATCAAGGCCGTGACCGGACTTGGCGTGTTCACCGGCATGGCCATGCTGGCGACTTTCGCGCTGCTTTATTCGCTCTATGGTGGCCTCAAAGCCGTGGCGCTGACCGACATCATCCAGGTCGTGATCCTGATCCTTGGCGGCTTTGCGATTACGATCATCGTGCTTGGCTTGGTTGGCGATGGCGCCGGACCGGTTGCCGGGCTCTCAACCCTGATGGCCGAGGTGCCAGGGCATTTCGAGATGATCCTGTCCCGCGATCACCCGAATTACGGAAGCTTGCCTGGAATTTGGACCCTGCTTGGCGGGCTGTGGGTGCTCCATTTCTCTTATTGGGGGTTCAACCAGTACATCATCCAGCGTGCGCTTGGCGCGGAAAGCCTCGCAGAGGCCCAGAAGGGTCTGGCCTTTGCGGCCATGTTGAAATTCCTGATCCCTCTGATCGTGGTTATTCCGGGCATCGCCGCGCTCTGGCTGGCGGCAAATGGCATGGCGGGCCTCGCCCAGGAGCAATTGGCCGCCGAATCTGACAGCACCTATGGCGCGCTCATGGCGCTGATGCCAACGGGTATTCGCGGACTGATCTTCGCGGCCCTGATCGCAGCCATCGTGTCGTCGCTGGCCTCGATGATCAACTCGATCTCGACGATCTTCACCATGGACATCTACCGGGACTATATCGCCCGGGACCGGAGCGAGAGCCACTATGTGTTCGCGGGCCGTATTACCGCATTTGTTGCCATGATCATCGCCCTGGCCCTGGCGATCCCTCTGCTAGGCGGTGGAACGTCCATCTTCCAGGCGATTCAGGAGTATACGGGCTTTGTTGCCCCGGGGATCGTGGCGGTCTTCCTGCTAGGCTTCTTCTGGAAACGCGCAAACACGCCGGGGGCATTTGCCTTGCTCATTGGCTCGGTTGGGCTGTCGGCCCTGTTTTATTTGAGTGCACAGAACCCTGAAATTGCCACCGAAGCCTCACGGGTTCCGGCCATTGGCGCGGCCATGGGGGCGGTGTTCAATCCGGTGATCGGCCTGGCGGACTTCAACGTTATCAATATGCCATTCGTGGTGCGGATCTGGTTCATCTTCCTGCTCTGCCTGGTGATCGGCGCCGTGGTGAGCTTGTTGACGCCGCCGCCGCGCGAAGATCAGCCGGTTGATCTGTCTGGTATCGGGTTTGGCACAACCACCGGCTTCAAGGTGAGCGCGGGCGTTGTGGTGGCGATCCTGGCGGGGCTCTACGCCCTGTTCTGGTAGTCCGGCCGGTCGATGAAGTCGCTCATTGTCATCATGGGCGTGTCTGGCGTGGGTAAGACCACAGTCGGGCGCGCCTTGGCGACTGGAAAGGGGTGGCCTTTTATCGAGGGGGACGACCACCACCCGGCGGCAAACATCCAGAAGATGAAAAGCGGCATTCCGTTGGACGATGCCGATCGCCTCCCCTGGGTCGCCAGCATCCTCGATTATGTGACGACCCTAGAGGATGATGTTGCGGTGCTGGCGTGCTCCGCGCTCACACCCGTGGTGCAGGAGGCGCTTCGATCGACGAATGCCCGGCGTGTCATCTATTGTTGCCTGGTGGCGGACGCCCCAACCCTGTCGCGTAGGATGCAGACACGATCGCATTTTATGCCGCCTGCGCTTCTGACCAGTCAGCTTGATGCGCTCTCGGCGCCGGAAGACGCGCTAAAATTTGACGCCCACCAGGCCGTGGAGACACTGGTGGGCGAAATTGAAAGCGCGCTTGAGGGCCTATACTAGCCCTCGCCGCAATCCGCCTTGGCATTGGTGTCTTCGGCAATTCGCACATCGGACAGCCCAATGCTTTGCCCCGGGGCGCCCTGAAGTATGAAGGCTTGTTCCAGGTCATCCATGGGAACGCGTCGCTCGGCGAAGCAGCTTAGCGTCAGACGGTATTCAGTCCAGTCTGGTTGAAGTGTGATGGGGAGGGCCGCTTGGCAGTCGCGCTCTGGATCGCAGCCCATGCCAACTTTAACCTGTGCGTCGCCAGCAAAGGCCTTGGCGTGGAACACCAGCTCCATGGCGCCGTTCGACTCGCGGGAAAAATCCAGTCCGTAACCCGCTGAAAGGGCAAATTTAGGCGTATCTGAGTCGAAGGTCACACGAAGGGAGTCTTCCTGCGCTGAGCGATCAGTTGCTGAAATCGACAGCCCGTCACCGCTATAAGGCAGTGCGCCTATGGGGCTGTCATTGACCATGACCTGCCACGGCGCATTGGCTTCGCCCTGGCTGTAGAACACGCCCCATTCGCCCATGGCATCATCGCCGAGGCCGGAGTCTTCGCTGAGGTCGGCAAGGTCGCCTGCATCGGCATAAGACAAGCCGTATCCCAGAGGGAAGAGTGGGTCGTATGCGTCGTGGTGAGGGTTCAGGACAACCTGGGTGGCGGTCTTAGGCCAGCTGAAGGAGAGGCGTCCGGTGAAATCGAAGCCTGCGTCCGTTTGGAACAGCAGGTCTGCCACACCGCCGCCTTCGCCGCCGGGTAACCATGCGGCGACAAAGGCGTCACTGTCATTGATCTCCGGGTTGGTCCACATGGGACGACCCGAGAGAAAGACCGAGACCACCGGAATGCCGCGGTCCTGGTAGGACGCGAGGCGCTCGGTGTCGAAGCCCTCATTCGTATAGTCGAGATGGGGCACATCGCCTTGGAATTCGGCGTAGGGATCTTCACCGTAGACGGCGATCACAACGTCAGCGTTTGCCGTCGACTGACCTTCCGGGTCGAAGATCACGGTTCCGCCAGCCCGGGAGACCGTGTCCTGAATGCCGCTCAGGATGGACTGTCCATTTGGAAACTCTGAATTCGGATAGCCGCCCCCCTGCCAGGAGAGGGTCCACCCGCCGGCAGTTTTGGAGATGTCGTCGGCGCCGTCCCCAACCACAAGAACGGTCAGGTTCGACTCCAGCGGCAAGAGCTGGCTCTCATTCTTCAGAAGGACAAGCGACTTGCGGACGGCTTCCCGTGCCACGGCGCGATGCTCTGCAGAGCCCAGAAGGCTCTCATTTCCGGCCAGGGGGCGAGCGCTTGGCGTGGGTTCCTCGAAGATTCCGGACTGAACTTTTACGCGCAGGATGCGGCGCACGGCATCGTCGAGCCGTTCCATGGAAATCTCGCCGGATTGCACGTGGGCGTAAGTGCTTTCCCAAAGTCCGCGCCAGCTGTCGGGCGCCATGAACATGTCTACGCCTGCGTTGAGCGATTCCGGGCAATCGGTTGCGGTACATCCAGGTATCAATGCGTGCCCGTTCCAGTCACCGACCACAAAGCCATTGAAGTTCATGCGGCCCTTGAGCACGTCGGTGAGGAGCTCTTTTTGCCCGTGCATGCGTTCGCCTTGCCAGGCTGAAAAGCTTGCCATGACAGATTGGGCGCCTGCGGCGACAGCGGTTTGATAGCCGGCCGTGTGGATGTCGCGTAATTCGGCTTCGGAAATGAGGGCGTCACCCTGGTCGACGCCGTTCTCTGTGGCGCCGTCGCCGACAAAGTGTTTCGCGGAAGGAATGACCTTGTCAGGCCCCATGAAGCCAGCTTCGCCCACATATCCCTGCAAGCCATAGACAATTCGCTCGCCATAGCTGGCGACGATCTCGGGATCTTCGGAAAAGCCCTCATAGGTGCGGCCCCAACGGTCATTCTGAGGGACAGCGAGGGTTGGCGCGAAGGTCCAGTCATGACCTGACAAGCGCAGCTCCTTTGCGGTCACAGCCGCGATGCGCTCAATCAGGTCAGGATCATTCGCAGCGCCCAAACCGATATTGTGTGGGAACACAACCGCGCCGCGCAGATTGGCGTGGCCATGCACTGCGTCGATACCCCAGATAATCGGCACCGCGACTTCAACACCTTCTGGATCAACAGAGGCCTGGAAATAGGCATCGGCGGCCTCCAGCCATGTGGCCGCGTCCGCGTATGGGAGCGGGCCGGGGGCCGAATTCCCGCCGCTGAGCACGGAGCCGAGTCGGTACTGTTTGACCTCTTCCGGCGTCACAGAACCGCTATCGGCCTGGATCACCTGACCGACTTTCTGCTCCAGCGTCAGCTTGGAGAGAATCTCCTCGACGCGCGCCTCAACCGCCGGATCCAGGGGCGGTGTTTCGACAGTTGGCCAAAGCTCTGGATTGATTTTTGGCTGCATCGCCACGTCTGCGTCCGCGCTGACAGGCGCTGGCGTTTCCGCTGAACTGGCGGGCTCCGCGGTCGTGCACGCCGTAAGCCCGGCCGCGATCGTCAGGGCGATGAAAGAGGCGCTGATGCGCTTGTAGGTGTTCATTTGGGGACTCCGGAAGGTCATGAGCGCGGTGGCGTTGTGTCGAGATAGCTGGTCAACCAGAACAGACTGGAATTCCAATTGATCGCAACTTCGTTGAGTGAAAAAGCGGTGTGGTCATCGAGCCAGCAGGTCTGGGGCGCGCATGGCCCGATGACTGCGGTCTCGTAATCGCTGGTGGGGTACCCGGCGTTCGGCCCGCCGGACAACGCACCTGGGGCGGCCGGTGGATAGGCAGGGTCGGCGCCTTCCGCCCAAAACCGATGGTGCACATGGCGCACAGATTTCGCCCCGTATCCCGCGACGTAGGACTGGTCTAGCGGGTTGCGTCCATGTAGGTAGTCGAGCACGGCGACCATGCCATTGCGATACTTCGCATCGCCCGTGAGGTCGAAGGCGTACCCAAGGGCCAATCCACGACCCGCCATTGCGCCATTGGAGCCCCAGCCATAGCCCGAGGGCGGATAAGGCGCGCCATATCCGTCCTGTGCCGCATCATTCAGATAGCGCTCAGCGCTCGCCAGCAGCAATGCTCCGGCACGCTCCCTGTCCGCATCTGAGAATGAGGGCTGCGCTGACAACATGGTGGCTGCAGGCAACTGATCGACGTCTGGCCAGGACAGGTCCTTCAGCTGGGACTCACGTGCCCGGACCAGCCAGGCTGCGCCGGGCGTTTGCGCCAGATTGGCGAGATAGGAGGCATCGCCCGTTGTCGCGTAAAGCTCTGTGGCAGCCCAGGCAAACTCGTCCGAAACATCGGTGTCTGTATAGGGCCCCCCGCCATCAAAGACGTTATAGCTGAAGATGTCGGGATGGCGGAGCGCAGCGTCGTAGCCTCTCGTTGCTGCCTCGAGCGCGCGCGCCGCGAATGCGTCATCAACACCGCGCCAAAGCCGTGACGCCTGGGCTGCAGCAGCCACCATGTTCAGCGTCGCGGCGGTTGAAGGTGGAATCAAGTGGCGCGTCTCAAGGGCATCTTCAGGCTTGAGAGGAAGTCCAAGCCAGCGCGCTTCGTGGACCTTGTGATGGACGAGGCCACCGGCATCGACTTCGCTGAGAACAAGCCGTTGTCCGTCCCGCACCGATTGGACGCCCTTCGGCAGGGCGAGTCGCGCGCCTTCTGGCACTTGCATGGCCATCAGGAATTCGACTTCCCAGCGCGCCTCGTCCAGTATCTCCGATACGCCGTTGCCGTTTTCGGGCAGGGAGACCCGGCCGTCAGCCCATTTCGCGCCGCTTTCGCCGCGGTAAAGAAGCCGCTCAGCCGCATTTTGAAGACGCCAGGCACTGATGCCGCCATTCACAGCGTATTTTCCGAAGTCGCCCGCGTCATACCAGCCGCCCGTTACATCGAGCGTGTAGCGGCAACCTGGCCATTTCAGACCGGTTCTGTCCTCGCCTGTAAAGCACGTAACCGTTTCGCGGGTGTGACCGGCCGCGCGTGCCCATTGCGGTCCGGGTGCATGGGCGGCCTCAACCGGGGTTCCCGCTCGGTTGAGGTAAAAATACGTCAGCGCATCTTCAGCAACCTGAGTGTAGGGCGCATCACGCACATCGAAGGCGCGGCTGCGCGCTCCGTCGACCAAAAGCGTGTAGCTTTGGCCGACTGGGAGCGGCGGGCTGATCTCAATCTGGTGTACCGCGTCGCCAGATGCCTCGCTTTTCCCAAACGCACTCGTGATGCCGGAGCTGACCGTTCGCCCGCTTGCATCTATAACTTGCCAGTCAATCGGCATCTCGGTGTCGCTACGAACAGTAGCGCGCTGGGCGGCGCCGGCTTCAAACCCGGTCTGATTCATGAAAATGCTGACCGTGGTCGTGTCAGCGCCAACACTCGGTGCCGCTTGGCATGAGGTCAGGCCAGCGGCCAGAGCAGCCGCACACAAAGACCTGCGCCAGCTGAAGAGTTTATCCGGTCTCAAGCTTAACTCCCTCCGTGTTTCAAGGGACTCTCGCCCGAAGGCACGCCCCCTTATTATCGACCCGTGCGCCAAGGTGTGGCTGCAATGCTATGGTGATTGCGAGATAGCCATAAACGGAAAAAACGCTGTTGACAACGTAAGACAAACGGGTCTTTGTGGCGATTGACAACGTTACCAATGCGCCAACGATGCGTATTGTTTTGGGAGGAAAATCTAGTGTCACGAACGAGCAAGCTCGAAGTAGAACCCAATGGTCGCGCATTCACCCTGTTGCGCACCGCGTCCATTATTGCCCTGTCTGCAGCGGCTTTCGCCGGTGTAGCGGTTGCGCAGGATGCGCCGGAAACGGAGACAGAGGAAGAAGCGCGCCAGGATACGGTGATTGTCACCGGCATCCGCGGCTCCCTCGCCTCGTCCCAGGATATCAAACAGAACGCAGACGTATTCGTCGACGCCATCACCGCGTCCGATATCGGCGCCCTGCCCGACCGGTCCGTGTCGGAAGCGCTGCAACGTGTGCCGGGTGTTACGGTTGAGCGGTTTGCGGGTCCAAACGACCCTGATCACTTCGCGGTTGAAGGGTCCGGCGTGATCATTCGCGGCCTTCCTTTTGTTCGTTCAGAGCTGAATGGGCGCGATGTATTCGCTGCCAACTCATCCGGTGTGCTCGGATTTGAGGACGTTTCGCCCGAGCTTCTCGGCTCGGTCCAGGTGTTCAAGAACCAGTCCTCTGACATGATCGAGGGCGGCATTGCAGGCTCCGTGAACCTGATCACGCGCAAGCCATTTGACAGCTCCGACCGCACCCTGGCTTTCTCCGTTGAGGCGACCTATTCGGACTTCATCAAGGAGACGACGCCGTCCTTCTCCGGACTGTGGTCCGACCAATGGGAAACGGACGCTGGCCGCTTCGGCCTGCTCGCCAGCTATGCGAAGTCCGAGTTGCGTTCGCGCGCAGATACGCCCCAGCAGGCCGACTGGCGCGAAATTACTGCTGGCGGACAGACGGGTTTTGTTCCGGCGGGCGGCGGCATTCGCACCCAGGAATTTGATCGCGAGCGCGAGGCCATTTCCTTGGCTGGTCAGTGGGAAAGCCCGGACCGCAAACTCCTCGCGACCGCGGAGTTCCTGCACTCCGACGCTGACCTTGTCTGGAACGAAAACGTTCTGGAATCGAGCATCGATGACAATCCAAACATCGAGTTGCTCGGCGACGATTTCGAGTTCGGCAGCGATGGCACGCTCGATCGCGGTATCATCACGGAGAACACTGGATGGCGCGGCAATGACAACACCTTGCCGCTCAACGGTGTCCGCCAATTGGCGCTCGTGCGTGAGCGCGCCGAAAACGATAAAACGACCGACTATGGCTTCAATCTCAAGTGGACGCCAACGGATCGCTGGTCGCTGAATTTCGATGCCCAGTACATCGACTCAAGCACGGAAGTGTTTGACGCGACCGTGCATGGCGCCTTTTTCGCCAATGTGGGCTTCGACCAAGCCAATGACGGTGTGTCGGTGGCGTATTTCGTCCCCGAGGGCGAGGCGGAAAACTACTTCCAGGACCCGGCGGAATACTATTGGCGCTCCGCGATGGAGCATGCCCTGGACAGTGAAGCTGAGTCTCTCGCGTTCCGCGGCGATGCCGAGTACGATTTTGGCGATGATGGGTGGCTGCAGTCTGTCCGCTTCGGTGCGCGCTACTCTGACCGTGACTCCAATCTGAAGTACTCCACCTTCAACTGGGGCAACGTCTCTGAAATCTGGACGGGTAGCGCGAATAACCTGCTCACACTGGAAGAGGCCAACACCCAGATCCCCGGTCTGTTCCAGCCGTTTGATTTCGACAATTATGCCCGTGGGGCGGCGCCTATTTCCGGCGTTCCCCTTTACACTGGTCCGCTCGCGACCGATCCAAACGGGTACTTCGACACGATTGAAGCGATCACGGCAGCCCAAGGGTCATTCAAACAGACGCTCCGGCAGCGCGACGGTGTGGTTAACGGTGGCTTGTTCCTTCCGGGAGAGATTATCGACATTGGACAAGAAACCACGGCGGTTTACGCGCGAGGTGACTTTGCTTTTGACGACTTCTTGCAACCAGGTTTCGTTCTCGACGGAAACTTTGGACTGCGCTACGTGGAAACAGTCGTGTCGACGCTCGGTCAAACGGACATCAACACGTTCGAGGGCGTGCTCGGAGATCCAGACCCACTTGGAACATGCGCTACCGCACCGCCTGCAGGTCAAAGCCTGCCGGGCTTTTGTAGCCTTGGTGCGGGCCTCCAGGACGTCGTGACATTCCTTGGTACGGAGAATACAACACTGACAGAGAGCTTCGAGAACACCTATGATACGGTGTTGCCAAGTCTCAATCTCCGCCTTGATGTAGGCAGCGGAAGACAGTTCCGCTTCGCGGTATCCCAGTCTTTGATCCGACCTCAAGCATTTGATCTGCGTTCCAGTGGCCAGATTCTGGAAGCTCAGGGCGCTCCAGGTCAGTTCGGTGGCTTGGAAATCACAACCGGAAATCCGTTCCTAGACCCCATCACATCTACGAACGTCGATCTTTCCTACGAGTGGTATTTCTCTGAAACGGGCTCATTCACGCTGTCTTACTTCTACAAAGATCTGGAAGATTTCTGGATCGGAAGTGCTGGCGAGCCAGGGCAGTCTGTGCGTGTGGGTGGCGATGCTGGCGTAGAGCAATTCACAAACAACGGAGTTACCCTCGACGTGTCTCGTCGTTCGATCGTGAATTCCGATGACAGTGCTTCGCTGAACGGTTTCGAAATCGGTTACCAGCAGTTTTACGACATGCTTCCAGAGCCCTTCGATGGCTTGGGTGCCCAGTTCAACTACACCTACATTGACGCTCAGGGGCTAGGCGATCTCGACGATACGACCCAGGGACGCTTCGCTCGGGACAACAACGCTTTCGAGCGTGTCTCTGAGCACCAGTACAACCTTGTTGGTCTCTACGAAAAAGGTCCTTACCAAGCTCGTCTGGCGTGGAATTGGCGCGATGACTTCCTGCTCACCAAGCGTGATGTGATCTTCCCATTCGCCTCGATCTTCCAAGAGGCGACGGGCCAACTGGATGCGTCTTTCTTCTACGACATCAACGATACGTTCAAAGTCGGTGTCCAGGGCGTCAACCTCCTGAATGACATCACCGAGACGACCCAGACCATTGATGACAACGGTCTGCGTGCGCCTCGCTCGTTCAACCAGAATGACCGTCGCTTCTCGCTCATTCTGAGAGGAAATTTCTAGGCCGCTTCCTCGGCCCTGAAAGCTGCGTGACTCTCCTCCAGGTCAGCACGCATTGAGTCCGGACAGTTCCCCAACTCTGTCCGGCCTCTTCTTTTCTGCATTCATGGAGGTAGGCACGGCGACGCGCCTCTGCGCGCTGTCCTTCTAATGAGATGATAAATCGCCGAACACTCCTTCTCAGTGGCATGGCCGCCGGCGGACTTGCAGGGTGCCAGTCATTTTCAGTGCCAGATGCTGTCCCTGGCCACCTCGAAGTCCGTTCGCCAGACTTTTACAATGTGATCGCACCGACAGCGGAACTCGAGACCCTGTCCGTCGGCTACCGCTGGAGCGAAGGCCCCACCTGGGACTGCGCGCGCGGTGCGCTCTACTTTACCGACGTTCCTGAAAACACAGCCTATCGATGGCGCCCCGGTGCGGGTGTCGATGTCTTTCTGCAACCATCCGGGGCTTCGGCAACGGAGGGCTTCCGTGAGCCAGGCGCAAACGGTCTCTGGTTCGCTCGCGACGGTCACTTGCTCATCTGCAACCATGGCTTGCGCCGGGTTGAGCGGATGAACCTTGAGACCGGCGAGCGGATAGCCCTTGCAGAGACGTTTGAAGGCCATCGTTTCAACAGCCCCAATGATGTCGTCGAAGCGCGCGACGGCACGCTTTACTTCACCGACCCGCCCTATGGGCTCGAAGGGCTCGATGCATCGCCGATGAAAGAAATGGCGGAAAACGGTGTCTACCGGCTGACGCCCAGCGGGCAGATCTCGCGCCTGGTCTCGGACATGACCTTCCCAAACGGCGTTGCGCTATCTCCAGACGAGACCCGGCTTTATGTTAGCCAGTCGGACCCCAGCGCGCCCATCATTCGGGCACTCGATCTCTCCCCTCAGGGCGAGGTTCAGGGTGATGCGACCTTCTTCAATGGAATGGCGCTCCTGTCGGAAGGGTTGCCCGGATTGCCCGATGGCATGGCGGTCTCGGCGCAAGGACATATTCTTGCGACCGGCCCTGGCGGAGTTCTGGTGCTTTCGCCGGAGGGCGACCTCCTGGGACGTATTCTCACAGGGCGGGCGACCGCGAACTGCGCATTTGGCGAGGATGGAAGCGTTCTGTTCATCACAGCCGGTGACCGTCTCATGAAACTTCAGACTCGGGTGTCTGGCGTCCAGTGGAGCTGATCGCAGAACACCGGGCCGTCCTGGCCACGCTCGCAGCAGTTGCTGCACTCCTTGTGCTGATCATCAGAGTGCGAATGAATGCATTCATAGCGCTCATGCTGATCGCGATCCTGTCTGCCCTCGCGGCTGGTATGGCGCCGGACGTGGCTTTCGAGACACTCACACGCGGCATGGGAGGCACGCTCGGCTTCATCGCACCAGTGATTGGTCTTGGGGCGGTGTTTGGCGCGATCCTGCAAGCCAGCGGCGGTGTCGAAGCACTCGCCCGCGGGGTCGGCAATGCCGGATCTCCCCTTCGGCAAAGCTGGATCATGGGCGGTCTAGGGCTCGTGGCGGCGACACCGGTATTCTTCGATGTGGCGTTGCTTATCCTGATACCGTTTGTGCTTGGGCTGGCCCACAAGACCGGGCGGTCTCCGCTCCTTTTTGGTTTGCCATTGTCTGCAGGTCTGGCTGCCGGGCACGCCTTTGTGCCCCCAACGCCGGGGCCCATCGCGATCGCCGAACTGATTGGCGCCGATCTGGGATGGGTGATCGTTTTCGGCGCCGTTGTGGGCCTTGTGAGCGTGGCCATTGCTGGGCCTATTTATGCCGCCGTTCTTGAGCGATCCGGGACGCTGCCGTCGGGCGCGCTAGCGGCGCCTTCGGACGAAAAACAGCCCCTCGTCCCGCGTGTTTCTCTGCCTGTTGCATTGGGCCTGATCAGCTTGCCGCTGATCCTGATCTTGTCAGGCACGGTTGCGGGGGCCCTGCTGGAGTCGGGTGCATTGCGCTACGCCCTGACCGTTATAGGTCATCCTTTCAGCGCGCTCCTGATCGCAAGCGGAGCAACATGGTGGGCGCTTCGCCCGGATACCGAGGAAAACAAGCGTGTCTTCAATGAAGCCCTGACGCGCGCCTTTGAGCCCACAGGGGCTGTCATCCTGGTGACGGGGGCAGGCGGCGCCTTCAAACAAGTTCTGGTCGATACCGGCGCCGGGGCCGATGTCGCAAATGCGGTGCTCGGGCTTGGGCTGACTCCCGTCTTGGCAGGCTTCGTACTGGCGCTTGTTGTTCGCGTCGCCCAGGGCAGTGCGACGGTCGCAATGATCACCGCGGCAGGGCTCGCAGCACCCATCGTCGCCATGGCCGACCTCAGCGCGCCGCAACTCGGAATCCTCACCATTTCGATCGCAGCCGGCGCCACGGGCTTTTCCCACGTCAACGATTCCGGCTTCTGGCTGATAAATCGCTTGTTCGGCCTCACCCCGGGCGAAACGCTGCGCACATGGACAGTTTCGACCGGCATCATCGCTCTTGTCGGGCTTGCAATATGTTGCGCGCTGTTCCCGTTCTTCTAGGCTGGCGCAATGGATTCGCGGGCGCAGCCAACTCCAATGGGCAAACTCAAGAAGCTCGCCGGCTATGGGGTCGGCGACTTTGGCCTGAACATATACTGGCACACCATCTCAATATGGCTCGTTTATTGGTATACGAACATTGTTGGGATACCGCCGGAGACGGCAGGCATCCTCTGGTTGATTGGCACGCTTTGGGATGCCGTTTCAGATCCAATCGTGGCTGGGGCATCGGAGCGGGTGAAGACCCGGTTCGGCACCTATAGGCCATTCCTGCTCTATGCCGGTTTCGGCCTCGGCCTGGCCTTCGCGCTCTTGTTTTGGGTGCCGCCCGTTGAAGGGACGGGCCTGTTGGTCAGTCTCGTCGGCATCGCCATACTCTTCCGCACCTCTTATACGCTGGTGGCGATCCCCTACGCAGCCATGTCCGCGCGTTTGACCTATGACAGCGTTGAGCGCACCGAGCTTTCCGGCGTCAGGATGCTCTTCGCATTCTCGGGCCTTCTGGTTGTTTCCCTCTTGCTTCCGCCGCTTGTGCGGTGGTTCAGCGGCGGGCCTGTCTACACCAATAACGGCTTCCAAGCCGTCATCATCGTAGGAGCGTGCGTCGCGACCACCGCCATTTTGCTCTGTTTCCTGTTTACGCGCGAACTTCCCGTTCCCGACAGTGCGGCCACTGCGAATAAGCCAGTCCGGGTCAGCCTTTTGCGGCGTTTTCGGGAAAACTGGGCTCTGTCCGTCCTGTTGGTGATCATCTTTCTGCAATCGGGGGCCAATGCATCCCTGATGATTTCGATGGTCTACTTCATTGATGCGAATGGGGGGCTATTTGCCGACAAGGAAGTGGTCATGACAGCGTTTGCGGTGGCCACGATGGTCGGTGTCATGTTCTGGACCCTTTTCATCCGGCGCACGGGCAAAAAACTCTCCTGGTGCATTGCGTCCGTTTGTATCGCCACAAGTGGGCTGCACATGCTGTTTTTCGGCCCCGCCATTTTCATGGGTGTGCCTCTTCAGGTTGTGTTTTTCGGCTTTTTTCTGGGGGCGTTCGCTGTTCTGCTCTGGTCGTTCATCCCGGATACTGTCGAATATGGGCAATACAAGTCGGGTCAGAGATCAGAGGGCCTTGTTTTTGGGTCTGTTTTGGTCGTTCAGAAGATATCCGGCGGCGTCATGGGGGTTCTTGTCACCCAGGTGCTTTCGAGAATTGGATATGACCCCAGTCAAGTCGAACAGGGGGCCGAAGTCGGGCGCAGCCTCATTGTTTTTATGGCGATTTCACCCTCGGCTTTACTCGCCTTATCGATTATCCCGGTTTGTATTTTCCCACTGAACAGGCATATTCACTTTGACATTGTTGTCAGGCTTTCTGGCGGCGAAGACCGGACCGCGAAAGAGGATCCCGCATAATGGCAAAAATGATCGACGTTGCTCGTCATGCGGGTGTTTCTCTCAAGACCGTCTCGCGGGTTTTGAACAACGAACCACACGTCCAGGACACACTTCGGGAGAAAGTCCGCGCTTCGGTCGAGGAACTGGGATATGTGCCAAGCGCATCGGCCCGCAGTTTGAGGTCCCGCCGCTCTTACTGCATCAATCTGATCAGTCATTCCCTGCACTCAACCTTTGTGCATGCAATCCAGTTTGGGGCGCTGCAAGCCTGCCAGGAGGCTGGGTATCGTATGATGGTGTCTATGCTGGACCCGAAGGCGGCGCAGGACCCGGAGTTTCTCGAAAACTGGTGTGAGGCGCTGGTAAAGGCCGGCAAGCCAGACGGTGTCATTCTCGTTCCGCCGATGTCAGATGATCCTGCGATCAACGCCGCGTTCCTGAGGCACGACATCGCGATTGCCCGGATTGGGCCGAACGATATCGACGACGACAATACGTCGATCATAATCGACGACCGCGAAGCCGCGCGCGAGATGACCACCCATTTGATCAATACCGGCCATACGCGCATCGGGTTTGTGCTGGGCAAACCAGACCAGGGAGCCACCCCGGCGCGCTACAAGGGCTATTGCGAGGCCCTTGAGGCTGCGGGCATTGAACTCGATGAGACGCTTGTGAAGCCGGGCATGTTTGACTTTGAGTCCGGTCTTGAAGCGGGTGATGCCTATCTCACGATGCCAGAGCCGCCGACCGCTGTGTTTGCGGCCAATGACGACATGGCCGCAGGCGTCCTTGTTGCCGCCCACCGCATGGGAGTTCAGGTGCCGGACCATATCTCAATCGTTGGCTTCGATGATTCCGAAATCGCTGAAAAAATGTGGCCTGCGCTTACGACTGTCCGCCAGCCGCTCCAGGCGCTTGGCGCGCAGGCGATCCGTGTGCTGACGCAGTCGGCCGCGGGCAGTCGGTCAAAACTGGACCCGGCAGGAACCTGTCTGCCGTACGAAATTGTGCTACGCCAATCGTCCAGTCAGGCGCCGAACGTGGCAGGCCTCTGGCGCGGCGTTCAGGCCGTTTGACAACGTAAGCCAGTAGAGTCTTGATGCTGCGATAGAGAAACATGATCCGGGGAGGATCAGCGGCTCTGCCGCTTGATAAACAATGGTAGACACACGTCTTCACCAGAACGTCGTTATACTCGGCGGCGGCACGGCGGGCTGGATGACCGCCGCCGGTCTGGCCAGCTTGCTTGGCTCGACGGGTATCTCTGTCACGCTCGTGGAGTCCGAAGCGATCGGGATTGTCGGCGTGGGCGAAGCAACCCTGCCGCATTTGCGCTTTTTCAATCAGTCCATCGGCATCAATGAACTTGAGTTCATGGCGGCGACACGGGCCACCGTGAAACTCGGAATCGAGTTTGTCGACTGGGGGCGCAAGGGCGATAGCTACATCCACCCTTTCGGCGATTATGGCCTGCCCAATGATGGCATTGGATTTCACCATTTCTGGCGAAAGTTCGCCAATGGCGCCGGGCCGATTTGCGACTATTCCCTACCGGTGCTTATGGCGCGTGAGGGCAAATTCGCACCGCCCTCAAGCGATGACCGGTCGGTTCTGTCCACCTACCGGTTTGCCTACCAGATGGATGCCACCGCCTACGCGCCGTTTCTTCGCAAGCATGCAGAACAGCGCGGCGTGACACGTATTGAGGGGCGCGTGGTGTCTGTTCAGCGCGCCGATAACGGGGACATTGCGTCCATCGGTCTTGAGAGTGGCGAAACCGTCGCGGGCGACTTGTTCATTGATTGCTCTGGATTTAAGGGGCTCCTGATCGAGGAGGCGCTGGAAACCGGGTATGAAGACTGGACGCAGTGGCTTCCATGCGATCGGGCCGTTGCTGTCGCGTGCGAACATGCCGGTCCCCTTTTGCCCTATACGCGCGCCACGGCCCGCGAAGCGGGCTGGCAATGGCGCATCCCGCTACAGCACCGCACCGGGAACGGACATGTCTATTGCAGCGCCTTTCTCGATGATCAGGACGCGGAAGATCGCCTTGTTCAAAGCCTGGAAGGGCGTCCGATAGCCCAGCCTCGCCAGTTGCGCTTCACAACCGGCAAGCGGCGCAAGCTCTGGAACCGAAACTGTGTTGCCATTGGGTTGTCTGGCGGATTCCTGGAGCCGTTGGAAAGCACCAGCATCTATCTGATCCAGCAAGGGATCACCTATCTCGCTGAACTGTTCCAGGCGACGGGCCGGGTCGAAACCGCCCAGAACGAGTATAACAGGATGATGGATCTCGAGTTTGATCGGATCCGGGACTTCCTCTTGCTGCATTATGTGGCGACCGAGCGCGATGATACGCCGTTCTGGCGTGCCATGCGGGCTGCGACATTGCCAGACTCGCTTCAGGAAAAGATAGAGCTGTTCAAGACCAGTGGTCAGGTCGAAACCTACGACCACGGGCTGTTCCTTGAGCCGAGCTGGGTTGCTGTCTACCTCGGGCAGCGCGTTACTCCGGACAGTTATGACCCGCGTGTAGACCAGTTTCCGGGTCAGGAAACGCGCAACAGGCTCGCCGGGCTTAAGACGCACATGGCGAAGGCCACCGCAGGTCTACCAAGCCATGCCGACTGGATTGCCCGAAATTGTCCGGCGCCGGAAGATTTGGCCGTGGCATGACGAACCCCATCACAGTCATTGGTGACCCAGCCAGCGCGTGGCTGACCGCGTGCGCACTGGCGCGTTTCCTCGCCGAACCGGACAGTATTACGGTTGTGGAGACGGCCCCCGCGGCGCCCTTGCAATGGGTTCTTCGCCCCGACATGGAGAAGCTCCACCGCAGTCTGGGGCTCGACATACGTCAGATTCCCGGGGGCGAACCTGTCGGTGTTTATGAGGTTCTGGGCCGCGAGATTCCGCTATCGCCGTTCGGCGCGCCGCTTCAGGGGGTCGCCTTTCAGCATGTCTGGGTAAGAGCGGCTGAAGCGGGCGAGACGCACAGCCTGTGGGCGTTCAACGCCAAAAGCAGTTCAGCAGGGTTATGTCGCGTGGGCACGGCCAGCTATGCGTCCGCTCTGGAGCGCATCGCAAGAGGTGCGGGTGTCAAGGACGGCGTCGAGGTCGACCCGGAGCATCTCATCATCAATGCCGGGAGCAGCCCTGAGGCAGATGCGGCGAAAGGCGCAGGAATTGCGCTCAGTCAAAATGATTTCAGCGCGCCTGCTACGGCATCGCTCGCTGCGCACCGGCTCCATTTGGGCTTGAAGGCGCTCATCAAGTGCGGCCTTGGCGACACGAGTGTTGATCCCCAGCGCCTGGCTCTGACCCGGAGGCTGTCATCCTTTGATGATCACTTTGACACGTTTATCGCGCTTTTGGGGCCACATCCCGACACCTCGTCCCACAGAGCTCAGTCCTGGCGCGATCTCGGCCGCGTCATCCCAGTTGACGATGATCCGTTCACGGCGGCCGAATGGATCGCGGCCCTTCTCCATGCGGGAGTCACACCGCAAAACTACCATAGCCTGTCCCTGCGATTCTCCCGTGATGAACTCATGGGTCACATGGACGCTTGCGCCGCGAGGAGCCCACTAAATGTCTGATCCCATACGCAGCGTAGTAATTGTCGGCGGCGGCACGGCGGGCTGGATGAGCGCTGCTGCGCTGTCGCGCTATCTGCCAGCTGGATCGTGCAAAATCACGCTCATTGAGTCCGAAGACATCGGCACGGTTGGCGTGGGTGAGGCGACCATCCCGCAAATCGCGACATTCAACAAAATGCTGGGTATTAATGAGGACGCATTTGTGCGCGCCACGTCAGGTACATTCAAACTGGGGATCGAGTTTCGCGATTGGGGCCGGCTTGGCGAACGGTACTTCCACCCATTCGGCGAGTATGGATTTGATCTGGAAGGTACGGAGTTTCATCACTTCTGGCTCCGCCAGAAAGCCGCCGGTGAGCCCCATGGACTGGATGCGTACAGTCTGAATGCCAGCGCGGCCTATTCGGGCCGGTTCATGCGCCCGGACGGGGATCCAAGGTCTGTTCTCTCTAAACTCGGCTACGCCTTCCATTTTGATGCAACGCTCTATGCCGCTTTCCTGCGTAGATATGCCGAGCAGAAAGGTGTCAGCCGAATTGAGGGCCGCGTGACGGATGTTGCCCAACGCAGCGACGACGGTCACATCACATCGGTCACGCTGTCGGACGGGCGCAGCTTCACAGGTGACCTGTTCATCGACTGCACCGGGTTTGCCGGCCTGCTGATCGAGAAGACACTCCAGGCAGGCTATGACGACTGGCGCCAGTGGTTGCCCATGGACCGCGCCGTCGCGATCCCTTCTGAAACCGTGGAACCGCCCAAGCCCTACACAATTGCCACCGCGCGCGAGGCTGGCTGGACCTGGCGTATCCCGCTGCAGCATCGCACCGGCAATGGCCACGTCTATTGCAGTGACTTCATGGACCAAGAGACCGCCACACAAACGCTGGTATCGGCACTGGATGGAGCCGCCTTGGCAGAGCCCCGACACTTGCGATTTGTGACGGGCCGCCGCCGGTCATTCTGGAAGGCCAATTGTGTTGCCATAGGACTGTCCGCAGGCTTCCTCGAACCGCTCGAATCCACCTCAATTCACATGATCCAGACCGGCATCGCCAAACTGTTGGCCCTGTTCCCAACTCAGGAGATCAACCCGGTTGAACGCGACGAATACAACCGTCTCCTGGGCACTAGTTTTAGGCACATTCGGGACTTCATCATCCTCCATTATGCCGCGACATCGCGAGATGACAGCGCATTCTGGCGCCGGATGTCCTCCATGGAGCTGCCGGAAAGTCTGGTGCACAAGATGGCGCTGATGGAATCCAGCGGCCGTTTCTTCCGCTATGATGATGAATTGTTCTCTGTGGTCAGCTGGCTGGCGGTGATGGAAGGACAGGGGCATGGGCCACGCGCTTACAATCCCATCGCAAACGGTTTGAGCGACACGAATATCGCTGCCAGTCTGGAGAACATGCGCAACTTGATCGCCAAAACAGCTGGCGCGCTCCCCACCCATCAGCAATTTATCGACCGGTTTTGCAAGGCAGCCCCGCGCCCGGTCCTGGAGGCCGCGCAATGAACCCCAACGCTATCGAGAAAATTGTCATTCTGGGCGGCGGCACTGCGGGATGGATGACCGCAGCGGCCCTGGCCCATTTGCTCGACGCAAACCGGGTGTCTATCACCCTGGTTGAAAGTGAGGCCGTGGGAACCGTGGGCGTGGGTGAGGCGACGATCCCGCCGATCCTGCTGTTCAACCAGATGCTTGGGATCGACGAGAAGGAGTTCGTCTCACGCACCCATGCGACCTTCAAGCTCGGCATCGAATTCGTCAATTGGGGCGGTTTGGGCGAGGCTTATATCCATCCCTTCGGCGATTTTGCCTCGGATCTGGAGTCCCTGCCGCTGCACCAGCACTGGCTGCGGGCGAAAAGCCAAGGATACACGCGGGATCTGTTTGATTTCTCCCTCATGGCCCAGGCCGCCAAGCGAGGCAAATTCATGCCGCCTGTGCGCGGGAATGCCCGCTCAGCCCTCGCAGGCATCCACTATGCCTACCAATTCGACGCCGGAGCCTATGCCGCGTTTCTGCGTGACTACGCTGAGGTGCGAGGCGTCCAGCGCTTGGAAGGGTTTGTTGGGGATGTATCGCTCGATGGGCAAACGGGCCACGTCACGTCGCTCAAGCTTGAAGACGGCCAGGATATAGAGGGCGAGCTCTTTATCGATTGCTCGGGCTTTCGTGGGCGGTTGATGGAGGGTGCGCTGGAGACTGGCTACGAAGACTGGCACCGCTATTTGCCCGTGGACCGGGCGATTGCCTTGCCTTGCGAAATGGCGGGTCCACCCGTGCCCTATACGCGCGCCACAGCCCATGAGGCCGGGTGGCAATGGCGTATTCCATTGCAGCATCGCACCGGCAACGGACATGTGTATTGCAGCGCGTTCACCAGCGATGAGGCCGCCCTTGACCGTCTTACAGGAAGCCTCGATGGGCGGCCCATTGCAGAGCCTAAACCGCTTCGGTTCACGACCGGACGTCGGCGCAAATTCTGGAACAAGAATGTGGTCGCGCTCGGCTTGGCCGCTGGCTTTATGGAGCCATTGGAGTCCACATCGATCCATCTGGTTCAAACGGGTATCGCGCGTCTGATCTCGTTGTTTCCGGACCGACGGTTCAGCCAGGTGGGGATCGATGCCTACAATGCCCGCACGCTGTTTGAATATGAGCGTGTGCGTGACTTCCTCGTCTTGCACTACACAGTAACCAAGCGCGATGACACGCCCTTCTGGCGCCACTGCCAGAACCTGCCCCAGCCAGACTCCTTGCGGGAGAAAGTCGAGCAGTTTGAAGCCTCCGGACGGGTGTTCCGGGAGTCGAATGAGCTGTTCACTGTCTCAAGCTGGTTATCTGTCATGCTCGGCCAGGGCATTCAGCCCACGGGGTGGACACCGCTGGTCGAGCGGTTCGATGTTGACGAAATGTCTGAGCGTCTGGAACAGGTCGCCGACGTGGTCGACCGCGCGGCCAATGCCATGCCGACCCATGCGGACTATATCGCGGAGAATTGCGCGAGCCGGCTGGCACCGGTCCGCGTGGCAGCAGAGTAAGCGTCAAAACGCGGTAGTTTTGCGCGGTTAGACGGGTTCAGTCCCCGTCCATCCTGAGCGCCGCCACAAAGGCTTCTTGCGGAATCTCCACTTTGCCGAACTGCCGCATGCGCTGCTTGCCGGCTTTCTGCTTGTCGAGCAGCTTGCGTTTCCGGGTTGCGTCGCCGCCATAACATTTCGCGGTCACGTCCTTGCGCAGGGCAGAGATGGTTTCGCGTGCGATCACCTTGCCCCCAATGGCCGCCTGAACCGGGATTTTGAACATCTGGCGGGGAATGAGGTCTTTCAGACGCTCACACATCTGCCGTCCGCGCCCTTCGGCCCGGTCGCGGTGGACCAGCATGGCCAGTGCGTCGACAGGTTCGTCGTTTACCAGGATGTTCATCTTCACCAGATTCTCGGCCCGGTGGCCGATGATCTCATAGTCGAAGCTGGCATAGCCACGTGAAATGGACTTCAGCCGGTCATAGAAATCGAACACCACCTCGTTGAGCGGCAGCTCATACTTCACCATGGCCCGGCCGCCGACATAGGTCAGCTCGATCTGGATACCGCGCCGGTCCTGGCATAGCTTGAGAATGGGGCCGAGGTATTCGTCGGGCGTGTAAATCGTAGCGTTGATCCAAGGCTCGCGAATCTCGCGGACTTTCACCACATCTGGCATGTCGGCGGGATTGTGGAGCGTCATGTCCGTCCCGTCCGTCATGGTCAGTTCGTAGACGACGCTCGGCGCGGTGGCGATCAGGTCAAGGTCGAACTCGCGGCTCAAGCGCTCCTGAATGATTTCAAGGTGCAAAAGGCCGAGGAAGCCGCAGCGAAAGCCCATTCCGAGCGCGGCGGAGGTCTCCATCTCCCAGGTAAAACTCGCATCATTGAGGCGGAGCTTTCCCATGGCGGCGCGCAAATCATCAAAGTCGCCAGCATCGACCGGGAACAGGCCGCAGAACACCACCGGCACGACGTCCTTATAGCCGGGCAGGGCTTCTTCGGTCTGGCGTTTTTCTTCCGTGATTGTGTCACCGATCGCAGTGTCTGCCACTTCCTTGATTGAAGCTGTAATGAAGCCGACCTCGCCGGGGCCAAGCTCGTCCACATCGGTCGGCTTGGGGCTGAAGACGCCCACACGGTCCAACTCATAGGTGGCACCGGTGCGCATCATGCGCACTTTTTGTTTCTTTTTCAGCACGCCATCGATGACGCGCACGATCACGACCACGCCCAGATAGGGGTCGTAATAGGCGTCCACGAGGGAGGCTTTGAGCGGCTCTTCCGCATCTCCCTCTGGTGGGGCAGGCAGGCGTTGCACAATGGCTTCGAGCACGTCGTCGATCCCGAGACCCGTCTTGGCGCTGATCTGGAGCGCGTCGGACGCGTCCAGGCCAATCACATCTTCAATCTGCTCGCTGACGCGCTCAATATCGGCAGCGGGCAGGTCGATCTTGTTGAGCACCGGAACAATCTCGTGGTCCTGGTCGATGGCCTGGTAGACATTGGCCAGCGTCTGCGCTTCGACGCCCTGGGAAGCATCAACGACCAGCAGAGACCCTTCGCAAGCCGCCAGACAGCGCGAGACTTCATAGGAGAAGTCCACATGTCCCGGTGTATCCATCAGGTTGAGCACATAGCTCTCGCCGTCTTTCGTCGTGTAGTTCAGCCGAACGGTCTGGGCCTTGATGGTGATGCCGCGCTCTTTTTCGATGTCCATATTGTCGAGCACTTGCTCGGACATCTCCCGGTCGGTCAGGCCGCCGGTCAACTGGATGAGCCGGTCAGCCAGGGTCGACTTGCCGTGGTCGATATGGGCAATGATGGAGAAATTGCGGATTTTGTCGCGTGGTGTCATGCCCATGATATAGCGATGGCCGCGCAGCGCGACCAGCGCCGAAGTCTGATGGGGCTGTTCCCAATTGCCGCAACCCTGCCTGTTCGGGAGGTCCAGTGTTAAAACTCTACAAGCGCGACGAGCGCGGCCAGATCACGCACTACTATGAAGTGTGGGTCGAGCCTGAAAACCGCCGCATCATCCAGCATTGGGGAGCGTTGGGGGAACAGGGCGAAGCAGATCCCCACCGCATCAAGTTACTGAAGCCCTTAGAGCAGCAGGTCGAGGATCTGCTGCGGCCGGCGCGTGAGCTGGGATACTCCGAGGTAGACCGGCAAGAGGAATGCGTGCTCCTCGTGGAATACACGGTTGAAGGCTTCGGCAGCCTTGATGATCTCGACAAGCGCCACGCTTTGGAAGAGCGCCTGAATGAAATTCTGGGCTGGACGGGGCTCGGCTATTGCGACGGTGGCAGTGCTGGCAGCGACACTATGGAGGCGGCCTGTTTCGTTGTCGACTTTGACCTGGCGAAGACGGTGATCTCCGATGCCCTGGCGGGCTCCGAATTTGCCGGTTTTTCGCGCATTTATCGCGAGTAACTGCAGAAACGTGAGCGGGTTTCAGGGATTTCACTATCGCGCGTGATCGTTTCGCTGTTGGTTCCAGCCAGCAATCTGGAGTTCCGGTCCATGCGCCTGCTTAAACCCTTTTTCTGCATGGTCGCCGCTGCACTTGTGGCGTGTTCCCAGCCGAGTGAAACTACCCCGACCGCAGAGGCGGAAACGGCTCCCCCGGCAGCTGCCGCGCCCCCTGCGAAGCGCCCGCTCATCATTGCCCATCGCGGCGCTTCGGGCATCTATCCGGAACACACGCTGGAAGCCTATGGCGCGGCCATCGATATGGGCGCAGATTTCGTCGAGCCTGATCTGGTGATGACGAAGGATGGCGTCCTGGTCGCGCGCCATGAGCGCTATCTCTCGGAGACCACCAATGTCGCCGACAAGCCGGAATTTGCAGATCGGCGTGTCGTGAAGGAGATCGGTGGTAGCCCACGCGAAGACTGGTATGTCGAGGACTTCACGCTGGCGGAGCTGAAAACCTTGCGCGCGCGTCAGCCGCGGGAGGGCCGAAACCGCGCCTTTGATGACCAGTTCGCCATCCCGACATTCACCGAAATCCTAGGCCTGGTGGCCATCAGCAATGGACCCGATGCGACGGTCGGCGTCTATCCCGAGTTGAAGTCACCCCAAGTGTTCGCCGAGATGGGCTTCGACATGGAAACGGCGTTGCTGGAGGCGATGGAGGCAGCGGGCCTTAGAGCCTCTGGCGTTCCAGTCTTTATCCAATGCTTTCATCCACCGACCCTGCGCAGTTTAAGCCAGAAGACAGACTACCCCCTCGTCCAATTGCTGCCTGCGACAACGGATGAGCGCCTCAGCCCGGAAATGATCGCTGAGTATGCCGATGGGGTGGGGCCGTGGAAGCACATCATCATGCAGTCGCGGGGCGGACCCCTCAACTACCTCTCCCAGGCGCGCGGCGCAGGCCTTTTTGTCCATGCCTACACGTTCCGCGCGGATGACATCGCTCCCTATGCCGAGAGCTTTGAGGCGGAACTGGAACAGGTCTTCAATCTCGGCATCGACGGTGTGTTCACCGACCATCCTGCCGAAGCATTGGCCATTCGGGACGAGTAATTCGGTCCAACACCCTGCCTTGCTGAACGGGCAGTCATCTACCGGGCACGCTTTAGGCTCGGTTCATAATCACCTCAGCGCGCATTCATGCTGCCTCGTTTATCTCCGCCGATAGGAGGGCAGGGCGAATGTCAGCGAAATTTCAGACCGAAGCGGAAGCGATTGCTTTGCTGGAGCGTATCAAAGTGTACTGGCGGGAGCGTGGATACGAAGTGTCTGGCTATATCAAGTCTGCCGGTTTCTCACCGCGCCTGCGGTCCACAGTCTATGAAATCGAGACGAACCTCGTGAATGGCGCGCCGCCGGAGGATGCCCGGATCAAACTGCGCGATCCGCGGTAACAGGGCCAAGTTTAGAGTAAAGCCGGGACCACGCGATCTGGTGGTTTATGGCCGTCAGCGAAGGTCTTGATGTTGATGATCACCTTCTCGCCCATTTCCACGCGCCCTTCCAGAGTGGCTGAGCCCATGTGCGGGAGCAGCACGACATTTGGCAGGTGCTTGAGCTTCGGGTTCACTTCCGGTTCGCGTTCGAACACATCCAGGCCCGCGCCGGCGATCTTTCCGGCTTCAATAGCGCGCGCAAGAGCGGCTTCGTCGATGACCTCCCCACGCGCCGTGTTCACAATAAAGCTCTCCGGCTTCATCAGATCGATCCTGCGGGCATTGAGCAGGTGAAACGTCGCGGGTGTGTGGGGACAGTTGACCGAGACAATGTCCATCCTGGACAGCATTTGATCGAGGCTGTCCCAATAGGTCGCGCCCAGCAACTCCTCGATCTTTGAGCTAACTGGCTTGCGATTGTGATAGTGAATCTGCATGCCAAAAGCGCGCGCCCGCTTTGCCACAGCCTGGCCAATACGACCCATACCGATAATGCCAAGCCGCTTTCCAGCGAGTCGCCGCCCCATCATCCACGTCGGCGTCCAGCCTGTGAACTCGCCCTTTTCCATCACTTGCACGCCTTCGTGCAGGCGGCGCGGAACGGCCAGGATCAGCGCCATGGCTACATCCGCCGTGTCATCGGTCAGAACACCGGGCGTATTTGTCACGGTGATGCCACGCTGAACGGCGCTTTCCACGTCAATATTATCCACGCCCGCGCCAAACTGGGCGATGAGGCGCATGGACTCTCCCGCGCGTGCCATCAATCCAGCGGTGATCTTGTCGGTCACCGTGGGCACCAGAACGTCAGCTCGTGCCAGCGCCACGGCCAATTCGGCTTCAGAAAAAGGGTGGTCGTCCTGATTCAGTTCGGCATCAAAAAGCTCTTTCAGGCGCAATTCCACCGGGTCCGGCAGTTTGCGCGTGACAATAACCTTGAGCTTTTTCGATGACATGGAGTCTCCCCGATGGCCGGCTGGGCGAACGCCGCTTGATCCTCAGATAGCAGAGCGATTGTGTAGTGCCAACGCCCTTGGTTTTACGGCGCATTCATGCCTGGTGTGTTTGGGTGTGCTTCCAGGCGGCGGGCGGCCGCCTTCACCATGACTGGAGGCCATATGCTGCGTCTTGGCGCTATTTTCTTTGCGTTCTGCACCTATGCAGCCGGTCCGGCGCTCGCCGAGGGCGAGCCTGCGGCCACCGCCCCGCAGGAGGTGACCATCAGTCATGTCTCTGGAAAGCCTGTGCCGCGGTTTGAGTCCCTGCGCTACGCCGCCGTCAATGGCCGCACTGGCCCGAGCCAAGATCATCCCATTGAATGGCATTACCAGCGCGTGGGGTTGCCCGTTCTCGTGCTGAAGGAAACGCGCGGATGGCGTTATGTGCGCGATCCCCACGGCGCCGAGGTCTGGATGCATGAGCGGACGTTGACCAGCTCCGACACAGCCATGGCTTTGACCCGCGACACGCTCTTGTCCGAGCCGCGCTCCACTGGGCGTCCTGTGGCGGAAGTCGAGGATGGCGCCATTGTCTCCCTTGGGCGGTGTGAGCGCGGGTATTGCCACGTCTCATCCGGTCGGCACGGCGGGTGGGCACCCATGGCATCCCTCTGGGGCGTGGCATCGGAATAGCTGAAATCGAAGTCACCGCGCTGACGACCTTGGTCAAGTTTGAGTTGACGTAAGGGGTAGGGGCGCCGCACTAAGCCCCACTAACAAGAAAAGAGGGCGCCGCAGTGTCAGGTCCACACGAGTATCACACCCCGAAATCCAGCTACACCAAGGAAGATCTTCTGGTCTCCGGACAGGGCAAACTTTTCGGCCCTGGCAATGCACAGCTTCCGGCCCCTCCAATGCTGATGATGGACCGGGTGACCGAGATCACTCTAGACGGTGGCGCCCATGGCAAAGGCCACCTTGTCTGCGAGCTCGACATCGATCCATCGCTTTGGTTCTTCGAGTGTCACTTTCCCGGAGACCCTGTCATGCCCGGCTGCCTGGGTCTGGATGCCATGTGGCAGGCCGTCGGGTATTGGCTGGGATGGTCAGGCTCGCCGGGCCGTGGTCGCGCGCTGGGCGTGGGCCGCGTGAAGTTCACCGGAGAAATCACGCCAGACATCAAACTGGTGCGTTATGAGATCGACATGAAGAAGGTCAAACGCGGCGGTCTTGTACTCGGCATCGCCGATGGCCGCGTGTATGCGGACGACAAACGTGTTTATGTCGCTGAGGATATGCGCGTCGGCATGATCCAGTCCAAGTCAGAAGACTAGAGACGCGCCTGGTTTATTGCGCGCCGTCCTGAAGCGGCGCGTCTTCGCTGACGGAGCGCTGGCCGGCTTCGAGATTGTCGAGCCAAAGGTCCAGGTCCGTCGCGCTCTGCCGTGCGATCTCTTCCTGGGGGATATGACCGACATTGTCATAGGACAGCATATCCGCACCCGGGATGACGGCAGCGAAGCTCTCGCCATGGGTGAACGGCACAAGGTTGTCCTCGCGCCCATGCATCACAAGCGTCGGCATCGCGAGTGTCGCCAGCGATTGGGGCGTTGCCAGGCGGCGTTCATCCCGGTCCGAAATAATGTGCAGTATGGCATCCCTGTGACCGGGAGCGCGGTTCAGCGCCGCATATCGCTGGACCATGTCTTCAGTAACAAAACTCTGATCGTAAAAACTGGCTTCCAAGCCCGAGCGGATCATTGCGCTATTGTCGAGATCCTTCACGACATTTCGAATGAGGGCGCTGTCGAGCGCCTTGAAGACCAAGGGCGTTTCGGCGAGTTCCTCATCTGTCGGTGGCCATCCCGCCGACGCGACAAGCACCAGCGCCTCAACATGTTGCGACCGATCCAGCGCGAACGTCCAGGCCGCGTGGCCACCCATGGAACTGCCGATCAACGTGAATCGTTCAATCTCCAGCGCGTCCGTCAGCTCTGCAATGACATCGCCGAACCCGTCAGCATCGAAGTCCTCGCTGTCAAAGCCGCGCGTCAGTCCGTGCCCCGGCAGGTCGAGGGTGATGATGCGATACTCGTCAGACAGCTCCTGCACCCACGGCTCCCAGGTGTGCAAGGAGGCTGAAAACCCGTGCACCATCACCAGAACGTCGCCTTCGCGGTTGCCCTGGTCCCGGTAGTGAATTTTCTCGGCTTCGCCGGTCATCAGATACTGCGACTGGGGCGAGGCGTAAGCGGTTTCCAGCGTATCGAACGGGATATCCGGACGACGCAGGGACAGCCATCCCGCGCCAAAAATCGCCACAAAGGTGAGAACCACCGCCATCAATCGCCGCATGGGGGCACCCGCCAACTGTCATCTCTTTGTCACGTTCGTAAAACGCTCAATCGCCGGTCTGTCAAAGAAAAGTTTTTGCCGAACACACAGAGCAATCCGGGTCCGGATGAATTTGCACAATTCTTGATTGTCCCGACAGGGCGTCGAAGTGCCAGAGTTGGCCCGGACGCCCGCTGCCAGCGCCTGTGATGAGCTTAATGGCTTCGAGAGCCATACGGGCGCCCGTTATGCCGGTAACGGCGCCGACGACTCCAAGGGTTTCGCAATCGTCTGCCTGGCCCGGGTCCTCTGGAACAAAGCAACGATAACAGGGGCCTAATTGCGGTCGCCCCGGTGTATACACCGCCACTTGCCCGGTCCATCCGATGGCTGCTCCGGAGACGAGGTCGACCGCCTGTTCAACCGCTACATCGTTGATGTCGAACCGGGCTGAGAACCGGTCTGTCGCGTCGATCAGAATATCGCCAATGGGGCGAGTGTTGCGAGCAAACATCACGGGTCGGGGAAGTGTTACAACTTCACCATTCAAGGCGGTCAGCCGCGCGGCCAGCGTCTCGGCCTTGTTCGCGCCGATCTCTGTCTCGTTGAACTGTACCTGCCGCTGCAGGTTGGAAAGGTCCACCGTATCGCCGTCGAATATCTCGATCTGGCCGACACCTGCGGCCGCGAGATAGAGCGCACAGGGCCCGCCAAGCGCGCCGGCCCCGACAATCGTCAATTTGGCAGCCGATAGCTTTGCCAGGCCGGGGCCGCCGATCTCCTTGAGCAGCAGGTGGCGCTTGTGGCGTGTCAGGTGGTCAAGATCGGCCATGGCGCGGTCTACCGCCCAATCGAATGCGTGTCATCGCCCTTGCCGAGTTGTGCGAGCCCCGTCAGGGCTGTGCGGCCTCTTTGCCCCCTGCTACCAAAGGCCCAATGACTGTTTCCGATACCCCTGCCCCCAAAGATGTTTACGCCAAGCCTGCCCAATGGGTCGCGAGCGGCACCGGAGCCCAGGGCAATATTTTCCTCACAGGGCGGGCCGGCACCGGCAAAACCACGCTGCTGCGCCGTTTCCTGACAGATGCAGGCGAAAAATCCCTGATCCTCGCGCCCACAGGCGTAGCGGCAGTGAATGCGGGCGGACAGACGCTGCACTCCTTTTTCAAATTCCCGCCGCGCATGATCGAGCCCAACGACATCCGCCGCCTGCGCAACACTCGGTTGGTGAAGGCAATCGATACGATGATTGTGGATGAAATTTCCATGGTGCGCGCGGATATGCTCGACGCGATTGACCGGTCCCTGAAGCTCAACCGCAAGTCCAAGCGGCCCTTTGGCGGCGTTCGGATGATCCTCTCAGGCGACCTGCACCAATTACCGCCAGTGGTGCGCGGCGAGGAGACGGAAATCCTCGAGGAGCGCTATGGCGGAGCGTATTTCTTCAATGCGCCGGCCTTCAAGGAGGCCGAATTCACGCTTCTCGCGCTCAAGCATGTGTTCCGCCAAGCTGATCCGAAGTTTCTCGCGCTGCTGGGCGCCTTGCGCCAGGGGCGATTGACCCTGCCCGATGCAGAGCTTCTGGAGCCTTGCGTCACCGGGCACAGCGCGATTGAGGCAAGCGAAACCCATGTCGTGCTGACGCCGAACAATGCGAACGCATTCCGCATCAACCAGGCCAGGCTGGACGAACTCACCACGCCGTCTCGGACCTTCGCGGCGAATGTGGATGGTCAGTTCGAAGAGCGCAGCTTTCCCACGGAGGCCGACCTGGAGCTGAAAGTGGGCGCGCGGGTCATGCTTGTGCGCAATGATCCGGAAGGGCGCTGGGTCAACGGAACCCTCGCCAGCGTAGAGGGCTTTGGGGAAAGCTCAGTGGTCGTGAAAATCGACGGCAAGGTCTACGAAATTGAGCCCCAGGCCTGGGAGAAGTACCGCTATGACCTCGACGCTGAGACGGGCAAGGTGAAGCGCGAAGTGATCGGCACATTCAAGCAGGTGCCGATTCGGCTTGCCTATGCCGTCACGATTCACAAGGCCCAGGGGCTAACGCTGGAAAAGGTCTTTATCGATTTCGACCGGGGCATGTTTGCCCATGGTCAGGCCTACGTGGCCTTTTCGCGGGCGCGCAGCCTTGAGGGGCTTGAGATTTCCCGGCCCATTCGCCCAAGTGACCTCGTGGTCGACAAACGCGCATTCGATTTCGGCGCTTTGGAGAAGATCGAAGACACGCCGGACTACTTGCTCGCGCGGTTCGAGAAAGATGACGGGGCTTTAGTCTAGTCGCGTGCGGCCTATGGACGAACCGCGAAGCTTGCTTCACCATCGCAAAAAACGGGGAGAGCGGACGATTACCGAGCGACACTATGAACCCATGACCAAGGCCGAGGTTGTTGCCGCCCAAAGGGCATGGGCCAAATACGTAACAGAGCAGGATGTCGAAAATCTGCTTGAACTCTATGATTTCGGAGCGCCGGACGAGCCGCTTTTGTTCAAGCCGACATTGGCCGATGTGATCCGGCTCGATAGGGCTGGTGCGCGCTCATATTTCGTGGGCGGGGACCCGAACTACCCCCATGACGCCGGATTTCTGAAACGCGGCTGGAAAAGCGTTGAATTCCAGAGTGCAGCAGGGCCGATCCTCAAGGCTGGCGGGCTTGGCTACAAGGATATGGGCCACTACACCTTTGTGGATGGCGAGGGGAACGCCACGCGGGCGGACTATACGTTCGCCTACCATAAGCTGAATGGGCGCGTCCTGATCTCGCTGCACCACTCATCGCTGACCTGGCTCCCGCCCGTTGAGGCTTAGGCCAGACCGTCAAAGTCGCGGCGGAGCTTGCGATCCTGGTCTGTGATGATCGCTTCAAGGGCCCGGATCCGGGCGCGCAGGTCGTCGACGGTCTCGCCATCGTTGCGCCGAGCTGTTGAGCTTCGTGCCAGTTGGAACACGGCCACGGCCAGGGTGACCAGCATCACCATGAATATCACGAAAAACGGGTGCATTTCTCCTCCTTTGCTTTCTACTCAAATCTGATGTGCGCGGGCTTAGGCCAGGCGCGAAATCTCATCCCTCAGGCTGGCATCCTTATCGACAGCGAGGCGTTCCAGTGTCGAAACGCGCTGTTTCAGGGTCGCCACTTCCGAGCGCAGTTTCTCAAGCTCGACATCGTCAGCTGCATTGTTGCGGGCTTCGGACTTCATTTTGAAATAATTGTTCAAGACCCCGGCGCCGACGGCAATCAGCACAATCAAAACCACCATGGTGAACGGACTATCGATATCCATGAACACGTCTTACCCCTCTCGCAACATATCGTTTATCAATATGTAAGGGGACTGAGGCGGCTCTGCAAGGGAGAAAGGCCGAAATTTTGGGTCTAAGCGCGGGGGTCATCCCATTCGCGGGCCACGCCATAGCCACCCCTGCGGGTGAGCCAGAACATGCCGATCAGATCGAAAATACCGGCGCCGAGCCGACCCAGAAAACCGTACTTGCTTTCCCCGTGCCAACGCTTGCGGTCATTGACCAGTTCTTCGTGTACATCCCAGCCCGCCCGCTTGATCAGAGCGGGCAGAAAGCGGTGCATGGACGCGAAATAGGGCAGGTCTCGAAACGCCCGCGTGCGGATCAGTTTCCAGCCGCAGCCCGTATCCGTCGCATCATCCTTGAGCACGAAGCGGCGCACACCATTGGCAATGCGGGACTGAATCCATTTGAAGCCACTGTCGTTTCGCGAGTTGCGCTTGCCCGCGATGATGCCCAGACGTGGTGGAGCGCCCGGCGCGATGATCTCGTCCCAGAGGCGCGCGGTGTCGTGAACATCGTTCTGCCCATCCCCATCCAGAAGCTGGGTCCATGTTCCGCGCACCGACTGCAGGCCTGTATAGAGCGCGGCAGACTTCCCGCGCCGCTCGACATGGGTGAAGACATGGACGGTATCGGGCCAACGGGCCTTGGCCTCGGCCAGTTCCTGGCCCGTTGCGTCTTCTGAGGCGTCGTTCACGGCCACAACCTCGAACGCATGGCCCGCCAGCACCTCGTGCACCTCTTCCAGGAGTGGGGAAATGTTCCCTGCTTCATTGTAGAAGGGGATCAGGACGGAAAGGTCAGGCCTGTCGCTCACGGCTAAATTTTGTCTCCCTGGGACGCCTCAGCCGTCTTCGCATGTTCGAAGAAGTCGCGATAGAGGCGTGCCGCGTACGCCTGCTTGAGCCCCAGACTAACTCGGACGCCGGCGGCCTGCAGCCGGTCGTTGCCGCCTGCGCCCTGGGGGTGTTCATCGGCAATGGCGACAACCACCCGCGCGATACCAGCGGCCAAAAGGCGTTCACTGCAGGAGGGCGAGCCCGTCGAGCGCTGCCGGCATGGCTCGAGGGTCACATAGGCCGTACCGCCGTCGGCGCGCGATCCGAGCCCTTCGAGTGCGGACTCTTCAGCGTGGGGCCGGCCTCCATCGCCCGTTCGCGCAGCGGCAATTACATGTCCGTCGCGATCACAGATCACGCAGCCCACACTCGGGTTGGCACCCGTGCGGCCTTGGCCAGCCTCGGCAAGGCGCAAGGCCTCAGCCATGCGGCGACGGTCGGCGCGCAGGCTCACGGCAGGTCGGGCAGGTCCTTGGCCCGGTCAGCGTCCAGATAACGGGCAGCTGTGGGCTTCAGGGCGCTATCAAGCTCGATCAAGAGCGGGTTGCCCGTCGGGATTTCCACGCCGGTGATCGTTTCATCGGGCACTTGAAACAGGTGTTTCACCAGGGCGCGCAGGGAATTGCCGTGGGCGGCGATGATCGTATGGGTGCCGCCAGTGAGGACCGGCGCGATTTCCGCCTCCCAATGGGGCAAAACGCGCTCCAGTGTGAGCTTCAGACTTTCAGCGGCAGGGACTTCAATTCCCTCATAGCGGGGGTCACCGGAAAGGTCCCATTCGCTTCCGGCCTCCATGGCAGGCGGTGGCACGTCATAGCTGCGACGCCAGATATGCACCTGATCATCGCCGTGCTTGTCGCGCGTCTCTTGCTTGTCGAGGCCGGTCAGCCCGCCATAGTGACGCTCATTCAGGCGCCAGTGTTTTTCAACTGGCAGCCAGGCCCGGTCCATTGCGGTCAAAGTCAGCCAAAGCGTGCGAATGGCGCGGGTTTGCACACTTGAATAAGCCTGGCGAAAATCGATCCCCTCTGCCTTGAGAAGCTCACCAGCGCGGCGTGCTTCCGCTTCACCTTTCTCTGTGAGATCGGCATCCCACCAGCCGGTGAACCGGTTTTCGAGGTTCCATTGGCTTTGGCCGTGGCGGATCAAGGCGAGGCTGGGCATGGGCGGGGGTCCTCAAGTCTGTACAATCGGGGTCAGTTCTCCCGCTTTTAAGCAATAATCAAGCCTCTGCGAGGGGGAGAAGCGGCTCCAGCGCTGCGGCAATCGGCTCGGCAAGCGCTGCAGGGATGGTTGAGCCCGCGGGCAGACCGTTTTCATCATATCCGACGATCCATCCGCCTTCCGGCGTCAGAAAGTCATCCATCAACAGATCAAACGTGCGGCTTGCGGCGCGGCTGGTCAGAATCGCGTCTTCGCCCGCAGCCGTCGTTAGCGTGATGAGGCGCAGCCGCAACTCATCGCAAACCGACCGCAAGCTGCGCGTGGGCGAGGAGGGCAGATCTGCTTCCATGGCCGTTTCCGCCGCTGTATCAGCACGCGCGCGCAAAGCCATCGCCACGTCCGCGTCAAACCCCACGGCAGGGGCGAGCGCGAATAGTTTTGCAATTGCGCGCTGGGCGGCAACATCGCCGGACTTGGGATCGTCGCCCGGCCTGTGGTTGAGCTCAAGAGCCGCCAACACGCCGCCATCGCGCAGGAACCCGACCTCAGCCCAAAGCGGAAGGGCGCATTGGCCCAGCCAGTGCTGCGCCTCCCTTGCCCGTCGCTGCAAAGCCTTTATGGACATTCCCGGTAGCTGCCTTTCCAAATCTCAAGGTATGGGCGTAGTTCACGTCGAACGTCTTTGCCAGCCTGCCGCGCGGACTGATTGGGGGAGCCCATGGGCGACAAGATCTTCTATCCATTCATCTTCCTGCTGGCAGCGGGTCTTGTGGCGCTCGCCCTGTCCCCGCAGATCAACGCCCTGCCCACCGGTCCGGTAAGCGTGGGGGACCAGAATTACAATCGCGTCTCCGTTGCCGATCTGGAACTCAATCGAATGAAAGCGGGCGGCGACGCTGACGTTATTCTGCAGCGAAATGGTGTGACCGAAGCCAATCTCGAAATTGTCACTACGGCAGGCGTCCTGTCTCCCGATCCCCGTCTCGGCCCGCATTTCGAGCTCTCAGCAGATATTGAAGTGCAATTCTCCGGCTTTGAGGTCGAAGTGATCGTCACGGCCAAGCCCGGCGAAAGCCGCGGTGCCACGCAGATGCAGGTGAACTACTCCACGGGCCGCGATGGCGAGTCTGGCTGGCAAGTGTTCAACCTCCAGCGTGACTGGGACACGTTCAGCTTTACCTATCGCGTGCCCGTCAAATCGGGGGAAAATGCGCTCGATTACCTAGCCATCCGCCCGGTAACGCCCGACAAGACGCGCTCGTTGCTGATAGACCGGGTCGAATTTGTTCGCGGTGCGCGCTGGGCCGTCCAGGAAGGCTGATGGCGCCCCTTCCAATTGATGATCCCGGCGACCCCAGAATTGCGCCTTATGTCTCCATTCGCGAACGAGACCTGACGGGGCGCGGCGACTATTTCATCGTCGAAGGCAAGGTCACGCTGGAGACGCTTGTTCGGCGCTCGCGGTTTAAGCTCGAAAGCGTATTCATCGCCGAGCACAGGCTGCCTGCCGTGGCCGATATCCTCGCGCACCTCGACGACGCGGTGCCTGTCTACACCGCCCCCGCGGCGATTTTTGATGCGATTGCCGGGTTTCCCGTTCATCGCGGAATCCTGGCGTGCGGGCGAAAGGGTGCGTCCCTCGAACTTTCCCATTTCGAGAAGGCGAGACGCCTTCTGGTGGCTATTGGCCTTTCGAACCACGACAATGTCGGCGCGCTTTTTAGAAATGCAGCGGCGTTCGGTGTCGATGGCATCATACTCGATCGAGAAAGCTGCGATCCACTTTATCGCAAGTCGATCCGTGTTTCGGCGGGGGCCGCGCTGTGGTTTCCATTTGTCCATGGCCCGGATGTGGCTGAAATCCTCACCAGCCTCTCGCAAAGTGGCCATGCCCTCTGGGCGCTCACCCCGCGCCGCGCGGCAACCAGTCTTTGGGACGCACCGACGCCGAGCCGACTTGCCATGCTCGTCGGCGCGGAAGGGCCCGGCTTGCCGGACGCTGTGATTGCGGCCTGCCAGCCGGTGCGTATTCCCATGACCGAAGGCTTTGATAGCGTAAATGTCGCCACAGCTGCGGCCATCGCTCTGGCGCAAACCTTTTCGCCGCCTGAAAGCTAAGGCGAATGTGCCGCATCTGACACGAAAGTGAGCAAGGTGGTTGAGGCGCGCGAATCTCTCACCATATCGCAGTCCGGAGCCCGGCAGCACGCTGTTCGGGCCTGACAATCATTCCCCATGGCGCCGCCATCATCCGGTGCTGCATCTGCAGGCCAAGACAAGAAGGTGTCGGCGGCGGCCGACGAGAGAGAGGATATACTTATGGGAAAGATCATCGGCATTGACCTCGGAACCACCAACTCCTGCGTCGCAGTGATGGAAGGCGGCGACCCGAAGGTTATCGAAAACTCCGAAGGTGCGCGCACGACACCGTCCGTGGTTGCCTTTACCGAAGGGGGCGAACGCCTCATTGGCATGCCAGCCCGCCGCCAGGCCGTCACTAACCCCGATTTCACCTTCTACGCCATCAAACGCCTGATTGGGCGCACATTTGATGATCCAACGGTCAAGAAAGACATTGAAGTCTCCCCTTTTGACATTGTGAAGGGTCCGAACGGCGCAGCCTGGGTGAAGGGTCGTGACAAGGATTACGCGCCCCAGGAAATCTCCGCCTTCGTGCTGACCAAGATGAAAGAGACCGCCGAGGCTTATCTCGGTGAAGCGGTCACCGAAGCCATCATCACCGTGCCGGCTTACTTCTCCGATAGCCAGCGCCAGGCCACGTAGGATGCTGGCAAGATCGCCGGTCTTGAAGTGCGCCGGATCATCAACGAGCCGACTGCGGCCGCCCTCGCCTATGGCATGGACAAGGCCGGCGACGGCAAGACCATCGCTGTTTACGACCTCGGCGGCGGTACATTCGACGTGTCGATCCTCGAAATCGGCGACGGCGTTTTCGAAGTGTTGTCGACCAATGGCGACACCTTCCTCGGCGGGGAGGACTTTGACCTCCGCATCGTCGACTACCTCGCCGAAGAGTTCAAAAAGGATCAGGGCATCGACCTGAAATCCGACAAGCTCGCGCTGCAGCGCCTGAAGGAAGAGGCTGAGAAGGCGAAAAAAGAGCTCAGCTCTGCCTCGTCCTACGAGGTCAACCTGCCCTTCATCACGGCGGATGCGTCTGGCCCGAAACACCTCAACATCAAGCTGTCTCGCGCGAAGTTCGAGAGCCTCGTGGAAGACCTCGTCAAGCGCACCATTGAGCCGTGCCGCAAGGCGTTGTCCGACGCTGGCAAATCCGCCAGCCAGATCGATGAAGTGGTGCTTGTTGGCGGCATGACGCGCATGCCGGCGGTCCAGGCTGCCGTGAAGGATTTCTTCGGCAAGGAGCCCCACAAGGGCGTGAACCCCGATGAAGTGGTTGCCATTGGCGCGGCCATCCAGGGCGGCGTTCTGCAAGGGGATGTGAAGGACGTGGTCCTGCTCGACGTGACCCCGCTCTCGCTAGGCATTGAGACGTTGGGCGGCGTGTTTACACGCCTGATCGATCGCAACACGACGATCCCGACCGAGAAGTCGCAGATTTTCTCCACCGCCGAAGATAATCAGAACGCCGTGACCATTGCGGTCTTCCAGGGCGAGCGCGAAATGGCCCAGGACAACAAGCTGCTCGGTCGGTTCAATCTGGAAGGCATTGCGCCCGCACCGCGCGGCATGCCCCAGATCGAGGTCAGCTTTGACATCGACGCCAACGGCATCGTGAACGTCCAGGCCAAGGACAAGGCGACCGGCAAGGAGCAAAGGATCACCATCCAGGCCGATGGCGGACTGTCGGAGGAAGACATCAAGAACATGATGGCCGATGCCGAAGCCAATGCCGAGGCCGACAAGCAGCGCCGCGAACTGGTCGACGCCAAGAACAATGCCGAAGCCCTGGCCCACCAGACTGAAAAGCAGCTTGAAGAGCATGGCGACAAGGTTTCAGCCGAAGTGAAGTCTGAGATCGAAGCAGCCGTCAAAGAGCTGAAAGAGGCTGCCGAAGGCGACAATGCTGAAGCGATCACAGAGAAGCACCAGGCATTGATGGCCGCCGCCATGAAGCTGGGCGAAGCCATCTACGCCCAGCAGCAGGAAGAAGCCGCCCATGCGGATGCAGCGTCTGACGCCGCCGGCGATGCCGACGTGGTCGACGCTGAATTCGAAGAAGTCGACGGCGACGAGAAAAAGTCCGCCTAGGCGCCAACCTGTTCGATCAATTCAGAGCCGCCTATGGAGCGATCCGTGGGCGGCTTTTTGTCTGGCGATCTACTCGCAAAGCGGCGGTGTGCGCTCGGCGTCGCCGCGGTCAATGGAGATGTCTTCGCGGATCAGGTTCAGGATGGGCAGGATGGGCTCGGCAAAACCCACCCGCCCATCGGCACTGAGGCGGTTTGCGTCCACGCCCTGGTGGATGCCGACGACCTTGCGGCTGTCCAGATCAAACACCGGCGCCCCAAATGCGCCTTTCAGTGTAGCATGGCGGTAGGTGACGCCTTCACTGCCGGCCACGTCGAGGCCGCTTGTTACGAGAAGGGTTAGCACCTCGCTCTCATTTGCGTCTGTTGCCAGTCCGTCAATCCCGAACAGAGCAAAACGAGCGCCATCAGATTGGCCCCATGGGTCGCGCTCGCAATCAATATCGCCGGTTTGGAGTGGCCGGGCGCCGAAAGGCACTTCGCCTTCAATTCTATGGAGAAAAAACACTGGTTCTGCGGAAAGCTCTATAGGTGTTCGCCAATCAGGCTTTGAGGTCAGAGTAAGGGTTCTGGCGTCTTTAAGAGTCGGAAACGTGGTTACAATAGGCGCTAGCGGGTCCCCTGATGCATCCGCATCAGCTGCTCCCTCGGGCATTAAGTCTTCTGGTGAAAGTGCCGACTGAGGAATAATTTCGTGTGCAACACCTTCATCGTCCAAGTTAGCAGCAGGCGGTGGCGAGGGCAGGCTTGGGACGCGATCAGAAACGTAGCTTTGAGGGATAACGCCAGGCGGCGGGCCATCGCTAAGCATGGCGGCGCGGGAGAATTGCTGGCCCTCGAATGCCCTTGCACCTTCAGCGCCCATGGCATCGGTCGCGGCCAGAAAAGCGTTCAGCTGGCGATCCTCCTCAAGAAGCTCCTCCTCCGACCGGAACCGCGGCGTCAGCACATAGGGCGTGCCAGCCCAGTCGGGATGCACCATCGCCCCGTCGATCAGGATGCCCGTCACGATCTGGCGGCCCTGCTGCAATCGCACGACGGCGCCAGCATAGTTAGCCGCCACTGGGAACCAGCCGCCCTTGGTCTCGAACGGTGCACGGCCTGTCGAGGGCGCGCGCAGGGCAATGTCAGAAGACAGCCGGATCAGGGCGCCCTCCAATTGTTCATTCGTCTCCACGGCGGTTTGGTAGGCTTCCTGGGCGAACGCTTTTGCGTCTTCGGCTTCCTGCCATTGCAGCCCGGAGAATCCTGCCAATCCGGCCATGGCGACGGCGACAGCGGAGACGCCGAACAAGAGGCCCCGGCGCCGGTTTCGTGCGGCGCGGTCAGCCGCATCGGCGGCGGCTTTGCTCGAGGCGATGAAATCCATCTGGTCGTCGGAGACGTCCGGCGCGCCATGCGGCCGGCTCGCAATCCAGGTCGCTGCGGCGTCCAACTCTTCTCCGCGCAGCAGGAGCGCTTCGGTTCGCCCGCGATTGTCCCAGCGCCGGGCCAGGGCGCCGAGCCGCGTATGTTCGCGGATCCACTGATGGTCCACACGCAGGGCCGAAGACAGATCCTTCAGACCGGACGCAAAGGATTTGTCGCCGTCGAAGAACACATAGTTGAGCTGGGACAGCTCCTTCGGCACCTGTCCGTCGGGCACCGGGCGCCACACCACCGGGAGCAGGCGCTTGTTCAAGCGCAGCGTCTGTGTGACTTCCCAACTGCAATGCTCCGATGTCAGGCTGTCCGGCGACAGTACATAGACCACCGTGTCTGCGCTCTCGATCAGTCCGCCCAGGCGCTGCTCCCAGGGCTCGCCGGGTGCAATGTCTTCCTGGTCGATGAAGGCTTCAAACCCGCAGGCCTGCAGCGCGTTGACCAGTTCCAGCGCAAACGCCGTGTCCGCCCGCGAGTAGGACAGAAACACCTTGATGGGATCGGTCTCGCTTCCTGAATCGTAGGCCATGGCTTGTTTCCCCGATCGTGGGTGCACAGTAAGCCTTGGGCGTGTTTTGGGGAAGGCCCGTTCGGAATTGCCCGGCCGGGATGGAGCCGTCCAGAGGACGACATCAACCTGCCGCGTTCGGATTTCGATTTCACAGCGGCTTGCATCTGACTAAGGTAGCGCCAACAGAAAAGGAGGCGCCCATGGCAAAACAACGCCCCATCCGCATCGAATTCGAACTCGATTCAGACGATCTAGAGTACTTCCGCGAACGTTTGCGGTCAGCTCAGGAGAAGTTTGGCACCGAGGACGAAGCCAGTATCATCGCGGGCGCCGAGGCGCTTGCAAACCGGACAACGGGGTCAAAGCTTCCAGAGTTCATGGAAAATCGCCTGGACGTTTTGAGGCAGATGATTGCCATGCTTCGCGACGCTGACTGGCGCCTTGAAGGTGAAGACCGCAAGCATGTCCTCAACGCGCTCACTTATTTCGCAGACCCGGAGGACCTGATACCGGATGCCATCCCGGGCATCGGTCTTCTGGACGACGCCATCATGATCGACCTGGCGGCAAACGAACTCCGCCCGGAACTCGATGCGTTTGAAGAGTTCTGCGAGAACCGGGAAGAACTCGCTTCTGGCGCAGAGGACGCTGAGCCGCTCAACGTGGCGCGGGACCTGTTGCAAAACCGGATGCGCCGCCAACGTCGCCGCGCCGCCCGGCGCGACTCTGGACGTTCCTCCAGCTATACATTGTTCCGAGCCTAGAACCGCCGGATCAAATATACGCCTGCGCCCATGAAAACGACGCCGAGCAGGCGCAGGGGCGTAATTTCCCGCACCGTTTGGCCGAGCAGGCCGAAATGGTCGTAGAACAGGGCGGCGGTGAGCTGGCCCGCGATGAAGGCGCTGACATAGGTCGCCACGCCGATCTTGGGCACCGCGAAGGCTGCGAGGGTTACGACGACGGCCCCCATCAGGCCGCCCAGCCAGGCCCACCAGGGCGCGGCCTGGGCTGCCTGGACCACGTTCAGGCTGTTGCCAAAGGCGAGGTTCAGCGCCACCAGCGCCAGCCATCCAACGCTGAATGAGATAAATGCGGCCTGCATGGGTCCGCCCATCGCGGCGGCCATGCGCCCGTTCACGACGCCCTGGGCCGCAATCATTGTGCCGGCCAGCACCGCCATGATGACGATGGTATTTACCGCGCTCACATTCCCCATCGCCCACATCTCCTGTCAGCAGGGCTCAACTAAGCCCCAGAAATCATCGTTTGTGGGGCTGGCTAGGCGGGCGTAAGGGCGGAGGCAAGCCGAAAAGGAGCGCTCGCCGATGAACCGTGAAATTCCTTTCCATCAGGTCGACGCCTTCGCCATGGCGCCGTTCACCGGCAATCAGGCCTGTGTCATGCCGCTAGCGGAGGGCTTTCTGGATGACGAAACGCTCCAGAAGATCGCAGCCGAAAACAATGTCGCCGAGACCGCCTTCATCGTTCCGGCCGGAGACGGCGTCTGGGAGCTGCGATGGTTCACGCCCGCGGTGGAAGTGCCGTTGTGTGGGCACGCCACGCTAGCGGCGGCGCATGTGCTCTTCGCTGAAGATGGCTTCGGAGGCGATGAAATCACCTTCCGCACGCGTCAGTCGGGCGATCTCAAGGTCAAACGCTTCACGGGTGGATACACGATGGATTTTCCGGCGCCTGCCGTATTTGAGACCGAAGCGAGCGATGAGATCATCGCGGCGCTGGGCGCGACGCCGGTCAAGTGCTGGGGCGGTCCATTTTTCGCGGCGCAGTTTGCTTCCCGCGCTGAGATTGAAGCGCTCTCGCCCGATCCCAAGGCGTTGGCCGGACTGGGGGTGTCCGGCCATGAAGGCACTTGGGAGCGCGGCAATTTCGGCTGTTTTGCACTGGAGGGTGAACGCCAGCTTGTATCGCGATTCTTTGCGCCCGGCTCCGGCATCGATGAAGACCCGGCGACAGGAAGCTGGCATTGCATGCTGGCAGTGATTGCCAAGACTCTGACCGGTGACGCCACCCATGAGTGCTATCAGGCCTATCCTCGGCGCGGAGCCCGGATCGGTGTCGAAGTCTCTGGCGATCGCATTCTGCTGCGTGGGGACGCCGTTACCGTCATCCGTGGTGCATTCACTCTGCAGGCTTAGCCGCCACGGCTTTCCCCTTGCGCTGGGCCAGCCAAACGCCCGCCAGGATGAGTGCCAGCGCAAGGGCCATATCCCAGCCGATCTGCTCGTTCAGGAATAGATAGCCCAACGCCGCCGCAAAGATCGGGATGGCATAGCCTGTAAGCGATATAAAAGTCGCCGACGTGCGCGCGACAAGAAACATGAGCAGCCATCCTGCCCCCGCCGTGGGCAGCGCGGCAAGACCCAGCACGCTGGCGATCTCCACCGCGCTGGGTGAAAAGCCCGAATAGTCCGCAAACAGCGCCATGGGCAGGCTGAACAGGGCGGCGAAACCGAGAAATCCCGTGGGGAGGACAGCCGGCGAAATTGGCGGCGCACTGCGGGCGATGATCGTATTGATCGAATAACAGAGCCCGCCGGCGAGAACGAGCAGTTGGGCAATCAGGCTGGAATTGCCGAGCCCTTCCAACGCGTCCGGGCCGAGCAGGACACCGACGCCGCAAAACCCGACCAGGATGCCGAACGCCTTGTTCCAGGTCATCTTCTCGTCGGCGAAGCGAAAGTGCGCCAGTGCGGCCACATAGAGCGGCGTCGATGAGATGAGGAGGGCCGCCAGTGCGCTGTCGATGTCCTTCTGGGCGATGGTCAGCAGGTAAAAAGGCAGTGCGGTGCCTACAATGCCCATGCCCGCCATCGTGCCCCATGCGGCCCGGTTCGACAGCGGCGGAAACCGCGCGCCCTGGACGGTCATGATCACGAACATGATGGCCGCGCCGAGCGCCAGTCGCGCGAACACGATCAATCCGGCGGGCAGGCCTTCAACGGCGACCTTGGTCATCGCGAACGCACTGGCCCAGAGGAAGGATAGGAGTGCGAAAAGCCCCCAGTCGGTTGGTGTGCGCGACATCATGGGGGCGATGTGCGCCCATGCGTGCTGTTCGGCAAGTCGAGACGTTGCGGCAGCCGTGATAGTATCACTTTGAGAAGCGGGGATAGGGTGCGGGTGACATGATCCACCATTGGCTGAAATCCTGGGAGGGAGCCTGATGAAGACGCGTGCGGCTGTGGCTTTTGAGGCCGAGAAACCCCTTGAAATCGTTGAACTTGATCTGGAAGGCCCGAAGGCTGGCGAAGTGCTGGTCGAAATCAAGGCGACGGGCATCTGCCATACCGATGCCTATACGCTGGATGGGCTCGACTCCGAGGGACTGTTTCCGTCGATCCTGGGCCATGAGGGTGCGGGAATCGTGCGGGAGGTGGGGGCAGGCGTGACCAGCGTGGCGCCGGGCGACCATGTGATTCCGCTTTACACGCCGGAATGCCGCCAGTGCAAAAGCTGCCTGTCGGGCAAGACTAATCTTTGCACCGCCATCCGCGCGACCCAGGGCAAGGGCCTGATGCCCGATGGCACGTCGCGGTTCTCCTACAAGGGCGAGACGATCTACCACTATATGGGCTGCTCGACGTTTTCGAACTTCACCGTCCTGCCGGAAATCGCCGTGGCGAAAATCCGTACCGATGCCCCCTTCGACAAGGCCTGTTATGTCGGCTGCGGGGTGACCACGGGGGTGGGGGCGGTGACCAACACGGCCAAGGTCGCGCCCGGCGACAATGTGGTCGTCTTCGGCCTCGGCGGTATAGGCCTCAACGTCATCCAGGGCGCGAAGATGGCGGGCGCTGACATGATTGTCGGCGTGGACATCAACCCGGCCAAGCGTGAATGGGGCGAAAAGTTTGGCATGACCCATTTCGTCAATCCGAGGGAGACCAAAGACGTCGTCGCCCATTTGGTAGAGCTCACCGATGGCGGGGCCGATTACAGCTTTGACTGCACGGGCAACACCGAGGTGATGCGCCAGGCGCTGGAATGCTGCCATCGCGGTTGGGGCACGTCGATCATCATCGGGGTGGCCGAGGCAGGCAAGGAGATCGCCACGCGGCCCTTCCAACTTGTCACCGGCCGCAACTGGCGCGGCACGGCCTTTGGCGGCGCGAAAGGGCGTACGGACGTGCCCAAGATCGTCGATTGGTACATGAACGGGAAAATCCAGATCGACCCGATGATCACCCACGTCATGCCGCTGGAGAAGATCAATGACGCGTTTGACCTGATGCATGCGGGCGAGAGCATCCGCAGTGTGGTAGTCTACGACTGACGATCGACACAGGAGCCCGACCCATGTTCACCCACGTCCATCTCGGCAGCAATGATGTCGACCGCGCGAAGGCCTTTTACGACGCTTTGTTCGATGTGCTTGGTGGCACGAAAAGCTGGAAGGATACGGACCGAAACCGCTGGTTCTGGCTGAAGGGCGACCAGTTCCTCGTGGTTGGTGAACCGCTGGACAAGGAAGCGGCCGCGCCGGGCAATGGCCTGACCATTGGGTTCTCGGTCGAACGCCCGGAGCAGGGCGATGCCTGGCACGCGGCGGGCCTTGCCAATGGCGGCAGCGAATGCGTCGGCCCGCCCGGCATCAAACAGCAGCCCAGTGGCGCAAAGGTCTATCTCGCCTATCTGCGCGACCCCGACGGCAACAAGCTTTGCGCGCTGCACCGGGGCTAGATCGGAATGGAAACCGTCTCCACCACGCGCGCCCATGGCGGCACGCAAGGCGTCTATCGCCACCTCTCCGGCGTGACGGGCACGGAGATGACGTTCTCGGTCTACGTGCCGGCGGGCGAAGGCCCGTTTCCCGTGCTCTGGTATCTCTCAGGGCTGACCTGCACCCATGCCAATGTCACTGAAAAGGGCGAGTTCCGCGCCGCCTGCGCGGCCCATGGCATTGCCTTCATCGCGCCAGATACAAGCCCGCGCGGGGAGGGCGTGCCGGACGATCCGGAAGGCGCCTACGATTTCGGCCTTGGGGCGGGCTTTTATGTCGACGCCACCGAGCCGCCCTTCGACCAGCACTACAAGATGCGGACCTATATCGAAGACGAACTGCCTGCGCTCGTGGCCGAACACTTCCCCCTCGACATGGCGCGCCAGGGGATCACGGGTCACTCCATGGGCGGGCATGGCGCGCTGACCATCGCCCTTCGCAATCCGTCGCGCTTCAAGTCGGTTTCGGCCTTTGCGCCAATCGTTTCACCGCTCAATTGCCCTTGGGGCGAGAAAGCGCTGACGGGGTATATCGGTGCGGACCGTTCAAAGTGGCGCGCATATGATGCCTGCGCTCTGATTGAGGATGGTGCGCGGGTGCCGGACATGTTGGTCGACCAGGGCGCAGCGGACACTTTCCTCGATACCCAGCTGAGAACACAGCTCCTGAGCGAGGTGTGCAAGGCGACGGGCCAGCCCGCCACCATCCGCATGCAAGAGGGCTATGACCACTCCTACTCTTTCATCTCAACCTTCATGGCGGACCATGTTGCCTGGCACGCAGCGCGGCTCTAGAGGATTTCGTGGATCGAGTATTTGACGCCGCCGGGGCGGAGTTGGCCCACGCCGATGGCGACAATCGAGTTCAGCCACCCATAGCGCTCATCCCCGGTCTCGAAGATCGGGTTTGTGCGGAAATAGTATTCTGACGGGTCGACGCTCGCCTGGGTGTCGGGATTAAACAAGCGCGCAGCCACCTCTGGCGACGCGTTGATATAGCCGACATAGGTCACGTAAATCAGCGCGCCGTCATGGGTCTCCATCAATGCGCGCACATCCAGCGCCATGACCCCGTCACTGCGCTAGACCAGCCAATCGGCCCCCGAGGGCAGCACCTTGCCTGAAATGCGCTCGCCCTCGACCGATCCGCCGGTGATGTTGGCGATCCCGCGCATGCCAATCGGGCCTGCATGACCCGTCATCAGCGGTGGGTCCACATCGCCATCAAACGTGCAAAGAAAGCGGCTTCTCAGCTCCAGCATGGTCTTCCTACCAATATCTGTAGTTTTGGGAGTGTGCCGCCTCGCCAGGCATTTGTCATCGGCGGCTTAGAAGCTCACCGTGACCATGCCATAGCCGAACAGCGTTCGGTCTCCGTCCGGCCCGCCCGGCACAGTTTCGGCAAATTCACCGAAGAACAGGGCGGATGCGCCCAGCTCCAGGCGCACACTATCGGGCACCAGCCAGTAGCGCGCCCGGCTGTCCAGAACATGGCCAATAAAATCTCCGGACTGGCCCGACGGGTCGCGCAGGCGGGCGATCACCCAGCTGTCGGTCTCCGACGCCAGGAAGGCTGCGTGATAGTAGAAGCGCCCGTCCCAGCGCCCGTTCGGTTTGGCTTCGATGCGAAACCCCGGCGCATTGAGATTGGCCGGGGTCAGGGGACCATGGATCGAAGTGTTATTGAGATCAGACCGGCGGGAGCCGAAAAGGCGCTCGTGCTGGTCAAAATTCAGGTCGGTGGGGTCTTCATCGCCACTTGCCCAATAGTATTCCAGCGCGAAGCGAGGCTGCCAGGGCGCATCGAAGGTGTAACCCAGTTCGGCATGGAGCATGGACGCGTCCACGCTGAGGCTCTGGGTGTCGGCGGGATCGCTCGTGGCGTAGCGCGTACCCTGGCGCAGGGCGCCTTCCAGGTCGATGTCCCACTGGCCGATCGCAGGCTTGCGATAGAGGCGAAAACCAGGGGCGACATAGGACCGGTCCGGCGTGGCGAAATCGCCGGAGTCGCGCTCCTCCAACCCGTAGACGAACACTTCACCCCACAGGTCCGATGCAAGGCTCGGCAGGATATCCGCCCGGCGGTAGTGCACGCCCCAGATGCGCCGCTCCCACTGCTCCTCATCGCCTGACAGGTCATTGTCGTCGATTCCCGGACGCTGGTTTGGAAACCGCGCCGTGGGGACCACGTAGATCGCATGAAGCTCGTCGCCGCGCGCATTGGTCGAGAGGAAATTCGCGCCGGTATAGCTCTTGATCACATTGGCAAAGTCGACCCGTTCGATCTGGCGTTTCGAGCCAATCGAGACCGTTTGCCGACCCACGGTCAGGTGGCTGGTTGATCCCTCGCCCATAAGGCCGGGCAGTTCGTCGAAACGGGCGTAAAGCTGCAAAATGTCCAGCGGGTTCGAAATAGAACTCGAAAGCGGCGTGCCCGTGTCCCCGAGATAGGTTCGGCTGTCCTGCAGCTCGATGCCAAAGGCGACCGGACCGGTATCGACTTCTGCCAGCAAAAGTGTTCGGAAGAGGAGGAGTTGGTCGCTACCATCGCGCCCGGCCCGGAATTGACCATCCAGCGTTTCGTACCGCGCGCGCGTCTCGCCCTTCAGCGTAAACCAGTCCGGCGCATCCAGCGCCGCACGGAGCCTGAAAGGTTCGTCCCCGCTCGCCACAGGTCCGAGGGCGACGGCAAGCGCCATAGCCAGCAATGATCTGTGCATGGGGCCCTCCTCCCAAGCTTTGGATTTCCCGGCAGGGCTAACCGGATGACCGCGCGGGCACAACAGCAAAAAAAGGTGATCGCCTCTGCGCTCGTGTTTGCGACATTCGCGCTTTACGCGAGGCCCGGCCTATGAGACACGGGCTGCGGGCCAGCGTTCCCCAACGAACGCCAGCCTATCTGTAAGGATAGGAGTACAAACAGATGAGCACCGCTCCCAAGCCGGAGACGCGTCCCGCGTGTCCGCATTTCTCGTCCGGCCCCACCGCCAAGCGGCCCGGATTTTCCCTCGCACAACTTGAAACCGCTGCCCTCGGCCGCTCGCACCGCTCGAAAGACGCCAAGGCGAAGCTGAAAGAGGCCATCGACCGCACGCGGGTGACGCTCGGCGTGCCCGAGGACTACATGATCGGTATTGTACCGGCGTCCGATACCGGCGCGGTCGAGATGGCCATGTGGACCATGCTTGGCGAGCGCCCGGTGGACATCTTCGCGTGGGAAAGCTTCGGCAAGGATTGGGTGAAGGACGCCCTGGACGAGTTGACCGATGTCGACGCCGCCATCCACACCGCGGATTATGGCCAGTTGCCGGATTTCGCCGCCGCGCGCGAGGATGCCGACATTATCTTCACCTGGAACGGCACGACATCCGGCGTGCGCGTGCCGAACGCGGACTGGATCAAACCCAACCCGGACCGGATCGTCATCAATGATGCCACAAGCGCCTGCTTTGCCCAGGACATCGACTGGGCGAAATGCGATGTCGTGACCTATAGCTGGCAGAAAGTACTCGGCGGGGAAGCGGCCCATGGCATGCTGATCCTGTCGCCCAATGCCGTCGCGCGTCTCGAGCGATTCAAGCCGGCGCGTCCCCTGCCGAAAATCTTCCGCCTCACCAAGGGCGGCAAGATCAATAAGGGCATCTTTGAAGGCGCGACGATCAACACCCCGTCCATGCTTTGTGTGGAAGACTATCTGAAGGCGCTCGACTGGGCCGACAGCCTGGGCGGTTGGACAGGTTGCAAGGCGCGCTGTGATGAAAGCCTCGGCACGCTGGAAGCCTGGGTCGCCAAGACCGATTGGGTGGACTTCCTGTGCGAAGACCCCGCGGTGCGCTCCAACACTGGCGTAACGCTGAAAGTGGTCGATCCGCGCTTTACCGCGCTGGAGGGCGAGGCCCAGAAGGCGTTCATGAAGGCGATGACGGGTCTGCTCGAGGCCGAAGGTGTTGCGTTCGATGCCAATGGCTACCGCGATGCGCCTCCGGGCCTGCGGATCTGGTGCGGCGCCACGGTGGAGCCTTCCGATGTCGCCAAGCTGACGCCCTGGCTCGACTGGGCCTTCGCCGAGACCATCGCGGCCGTTTGAGCCGATTCCCAAGTTAACGCGCCAACACAAGCAACGTGCAGGCGCAGGGGCCTCGGCTGAGCCGAGAACAGCCCCGAGCAGGAGATAAACATGCCCAAAGTTCTGATCGCAGATAAACTCGCCCCCGCCGCCGTGGAGATTTTCCACAATCGTGGCCTGGAAACCGAAACCGCCGTCGGCCTGACAAAGGAAGAGCTGATCGCGAAAATCCCGGAGTTCGACGGCCTCGCCGTGCGTTCCGCGTGCAAGCCCGATGCGGATGTCATCGCTGCGGCCGCGAATCTGAAGGTGATCGGCCGAGCCGGGATCGGCGTCGACAATATCGACATCAAGGCGGCCACCCAGAAGGGCGTGGTCGTCATGAACACACCCTTTGGCAACGCCATCACCACGGCAGAGCACGCCATTGCCATGATGTTTGCGGCTGCGCGCCAGATCCCCGCCGCCAATACCGGCACCCAGGCGGGCGACTGGCCGAAAAAGGCCTTCATGGGCCGGGAGCTGTCCTACAAGACGCTGGGCCTGATCGGCTGTGGCAATATTGGGTCACGTGTCGCCGAACGCGCCCTGGGCCTGACCATGAAAGTGGTTGCCTACGACCCCTTCCTCACTGAAGAGCGCGCGGTGGACCTCGGCGTTGAAAAAGTCGAGCTGGACGAGATGCTGGCCCGGGCCGACGTGATCACGCTGCACGTGCCCAAGACCGATGCCACGGCGAACATTCTCTCGGCGAAAAACCTCGCCAAGACCAAGAAGGGCGTCATTCTGGTAAACTGTGCCCGTGGCGGGCTGGTGGATGAGCAGGCCGTGCGCGACCTGCTGGACAGCGGCCATATCGGCGCGGCGGCGTTCGATGTGTTCGCCGAGGAGCCCGCCAAGGACAATCCGCTGTTCGGCGCGCCCAATTTCATTGCAACGCCCCACCTTGGCGCGGCCACGACTGAAGCCCAGGAGAACGTCGCCCTGCAAGTGGCTGAGCAGATGAGCGACTATCTGCTGACCGGCGCGGTGACCAATGCCCTGAATATGCCCTCCATCACCGCTGACGAAGCCCCGCGCCTGAAGCCGTTCGCGGTGTTGGCGGAAAAGCTCGGCCTGTTCGCCGGCCAGATCAGTGAGGAAGGCTTTGACGAGGTCGTTATCGAGTATGAGGGCGAGGTCACGGAGCTGAACCGCAAGCCCCTCACCGCCGCAGCCCTTGCGGGCCTGCTGCGCGCCTCGCGGGGCGATGTGAACATGGTGTCGGCGCCCGCGATCCTGGCCGATAGCGGCGTCAAGCTGTCAGAGACCAAGACCGAGGACAGCCCGACCTATGACAGCCTGATCCGCATCCGCACCCTGGTGGATGGCGGCTGGCGCACGCTGGCGGGCACGCTGTCCGCCGGGCGCCCACGCATTGTCGAAGTGAAAGGCATGGATCTGGAGGCCGACTTCGCGCCGGTCATCCTCTATGTGAACAATCTCGACACGCCGGGCTTTATCGGCACGCTGGGCCAGATGCTCGGCGAAGCGGGCGTGAACATCGCCACCTTCCATTTGGGCCGAACCGACGCGGGCGGCGAAGCCATCGCGCTGGTGGGCGTGGATTCCGAGCCTTCTGCGGACGTCATGGCCAAGTTGAAAGGCCTGGAGCAGGTCCGCTACGCGAAAGTGCTGAAGTTCTAGGGTGCCAGGCAAGTCGCCAAGTAGGGTGCATGAAGGGCTTCGGCCCGATATGCACCCTACGATGCGCAACACGCCTTGTGTTCAATAAACCTTTATCGCCCCGAACGCCTTCAAAGCCTCGTAGAACTCGACATCGACAATGATCTCGGGCCCCAACATTGGACGTGCCAAAGTTATCTTCGCGCCATCGAGATAAACGCTGTGGCCAGCGTGTGACACCGCCTCAACCCATGACGTCGCCGGGCGGTCGTCTAGCCCCTGCTCGACAATACTGCGTTGCGACTTTTCGAAATCGATGAACTTGCGAACAGGTGGGTCGTAAAGATACACGGTCTCGGTGGGCTCGTCTTCGCTGTAAACGGTCACCTCGTGCAAATGATCATCGTCTATCGGTTCATGCCTGTGGATGAAGTCACGCGTTGCCTCATCGATAATGAGAGTTTCCGGCTGGCTTAGGTGCAGCATGGCTGCAAATGGCTTTCGCCTCTTGTAGGTCGATCTTGGGAACGTGACGTCTATGCGGCCGGGATGTGGCGGGCGCTCGTTCTCCGGCAGGCGTTTGAAACCGTAACCGCCACCAAACATACTCAAGGCGCCGCCTATTGGATAAGGCTCGGCGTAAATGGCTCTCTCGAGATTGAACTGATTATGTGTAATGTTTCGCTTCTCAGGAATGAAACGCCTTAACCGGCCCTCAGGCTCGAATACTTCGTCAGAAGGAAATCGTATGCCACTGCTACGCCGCCGCATATACTCAAGCGGCTCGCTTTTAAGGAGGCGCTTGCAGTGTTCTGGCACCTCTTCCCATGTTTTGTAGTAACGAACGTATTGCGTTCGGATTTCGTCAAACTCGTCGTCTGTCACCGCTCCTTCCCCGCCTCAGAGACGCTCCGCGCAATGGGCGAGAGCTGGTAGGAGATAAGCGACCGTTCGCCGGTTTTTACTTCTACGGCGGGGGTCATGCGCTTCTACCCCGCCTTAATCGCAAACACGGCCGTGCCGGTCATGACCGGTGTGTCGCCGTCAAAGGCGCGTGCGTTGAGGAATACCAGCGTGCGCGTCTTGCGGTCGACGGCAATGTTATAGGTCACTGGCGCCGTGCCAATGTCTCCGGTCACGTCCAGCGTGATCGACACCAGCGACACGTCGGCATTGGCCGTCTCGGCGGCGGCGGTTTCCAGCGCCTGCATCATCTCGCCGGCCAGGTGGCGCGTCGCCTCGCTCATGGGTTCAGCCGCATCTGGGCCCAGACGCTGGTCTCTACGTCGAGCACGTAGAGCCGGCGATCGTGCAGCCTGAAGGCCTGGGATTGCCAGAATTCCATGGTTGTCGGGATGAGCTGGAAGCCTCCCCAATAGGGCGGGCGCGGGATGGTCTCGTCATCCTTGTAACTGTCGGTAAACAGCGCCACCCGGGCCTCCAGCGCGCCGCGCGCCGTTAGCACGCGGGACTGGTCGCTCGCCCAGGCGCCGATCTGGCTCTCCCTGGCTCGTTCGGCAAAATAGGCATCGGAGACAGCCTCGGGCACGGCCTCGACCCGGCCGCGCAAGCGTACCTGCCGCTCATTGGACTTCCAATGGAACAGCAAAGCCGCCGCGCCGGTCGCGCCCAATTGGTCGGCCTTCGCACTGCCCAGATTGGTGTAGAAGGTGAAGCCTGCCGCGCTGAAATCCTTCAGCAGGACAATCCGCGCATCGGGCCAGCCATAGGCATCGACTGTCGCCAGCGTCATCGCATTCGGGTCGCTGATCTCGCTCTGTGTCGCTTCGCTGAGCCAGTGACCGAACAGCGCAATCGGGTCGTCACTGGGCGCAATCAGCGGGCGATCGCCCTGCGCAGCATAGGCTTCGGCATCCGGGGTTGGCGGGATCAGAGATGCGGGATCGGCCATGGTCGCTCCTTCCGCTTCGGCGGTTTGTGTGTTTCAGGGGCTTAAGCTACGCAGGTCAACAGGATTATCTGAAAGGCCACCCATGTCCCACAACACTTTCGGCCATTTATTCCGCGTTACAACCTGGGGCGAGAGCCACGGGCCAGCGCTCGGATGCGTGGTCGATGGCTGCCCTCCCGGACTGGCGCTGGACGCGCCCTGGATTCAGGATTTTCTCGACAAGCGCCGCCCCGGAACCTCCCGATTCGTCACCCAGCGGCGCGAACCGGACCAGGTGAAGATCCTGTCCGGCGTGTTCGAGGACGACCGCACGGGCGGACCGGTGACCACGGGCACGCCAATCTCCCTGATGATCGAAAATGTCGACCAGCGCTCGAAGGACTATAGCGAGATCCGCGACCGCTATCGCCCCGGCCATGCGGACTACACCTACGACGCCAAATATGGCGTGCGAGACTATCGCGGCGGCGGGCGTAGCTCGGCCCGGGAAACCGCCGCGCGGGTGGCCGCTGGCGCCGTGGCGCGCAAAGTTCTGGGCGAGGACATCAAGATCCGCGGGGCTGTGGTGCAGATCGGTCCCCACATGATCGATCCCGAGGCCTGGGACTGGAGCGAGACCGAAAACAATCCGTTCTGGTGCCCGCATGCTGGCGCGGCGACATCCTGGGAAACCTATCTCGATGACGTGCGCAAAGCCGGGAGCAGTGCGGGCGCCATTGTCCAGGTCGAGGCCACAGGCCTGCCGCCGGGCTGGGGCGCGCCGGTCTATGGCAAGCTGGACGCTGAGATTGCCGGGGCCATGATGTCGATCAATGCCGCAAAGGGCGTCGAGATCGGCGCTGGCTTTGCCGCCGCTGCCCTCAGCGGTGAGGAGAATGCCGACCAGATGCGCGCCGGAAACGAGGATGGTCCACGTTTTCTGTCGAACAATAATGGCGGCGTGGCGGGGGGGATATCCACGGGACAAGACATCGTTGTGCGCCTGGCCATCAAGCCAACCTCGTCCATCCTCAATGAAGTCCAGTCGATCACGCGGGGCGGCGAAGAGGTCGACGTGCGCACCAAGGGGCGCCACGATCCCTGCGTCGGCATCCGCGCTGTGCCCGTGGCCGAGGCCATGCTGGCCTGCGTTTTGGCCGACGCCAAGCTGCGCCACCGCGGGCAAATCGGCGAATAGGCGGGGCCTTATCCGACCGGGGTGTGCGCCATACCAGCCTTTGGGCCATGGACACCCGCTCCCAAATCCTGCGTTGGCGCGAAATCGTGCACCCGTTCTTCTGGCCGGTCTTCTTCTGGAACCTGCGGAAGTTCGCCGCCAAACTTGCGCGCAAAATCGAGGAGAATGCCGGCCAGGGCCTCATTTCATATGAGATCACCTGGTGGGGTGGCATCCGTATTTATCAAATGATTGATCCCGATGCACCGGCTTGGAACGCGGTGCTCGAGAGCTGCGCTCGGCGCGTGCATCTCGCAACGCTGGATGTCGGTAATCCTCACCTCTCATCCGGCGCTGTATTCACCCTTCAGGGAAACAGGGCGAATGCCCTGTCCTCGTTGACAGCGCTCGCGATCTCAACGCCGTACGTCTTCCGTCCCTCTCGCGCCGGGAAAAGGCTGCGCCTTGAACTGGCATTGGGCTGTTTCGCGGAGCCTGCGCACCTCAACACGAGCTAAAGTGGCGGGCCGCTGGCCCAATCCAACAATTCGCTCAAACCGCCGCGCCCCAGAGGGTCTGCGGACGCGGGTGCTGGCATACGGGTCAGGCCGAATAGGCCTCCGCCAAGTCTGGGTCTTTGCCCGCCACCAAGTCGGCAAGATCGCAGATCACCTTGGCCTGCTTCCAGGTCGCATCATCCTGCATTTTTCCGTCGAGCATGGCCACGCCCCGCCCGCCCGGCAAGGCTTCAAGGATACGGCGGGCAAACTTCACCTCGTCCGGGTCCGGGCTGTAAACTGTCTTGGCGATCGCAATTTGATTGGGATGCAGGGTCCAGGTGCCGACACACCCCAGGAGGAACGTATTTCGGAACTGCTGCTCGCAGGCGTCCAGATCGGCAATGTCGCCAAAGGGGCCATAGAAAGGTTTGATCCCGGCCATTCCGCAGGCATCCACCATCCGCGCCACCGTATAGTGCCACGGGTCCTGCTGGGCCGTGGGGCGGGGTGCACCGTCCTCGTTCGGATCGTCGATCACGCGATAAAATGGATGGCCGCCGCCGACCCGCGTGGTTTTCATTTTCCGGCTGGCAGCAAGGTCGGCGGGCCCGAGGGAAATGCCCTGCATGCGCGGGCTGGCCAGGGCGATTTCCTCGACCCGGGCGACGCCTTCGGCGGTTTCGAGAATGGCGTGCAGCAGGATCGGGCGGGTCAGGCCGGCCTTGGCTTCAAGCTGGGCCAGCAATTGGTCCACATAGTGAATGTCGAACGGGCCTTCGACCTTTGGGATCATGAGCACATCAAGCTGGTGGCCCGCTTTCATGACGAGTTCGGTGACGTCATCGAGAAACCACGGAGAATTCAACGGATTGACCCGGCTCCAGAACCCCGTGCCCTTGGCTTGCCAGTCGACCATGCCAGCCATTTCGACCACGCCCGCCCGCGCGGCGTCCTTCGCATCTGCCGGGATGGCATCTTCCAGATTGCCGAGGATCACATCAACCGTATCAGCCATGGCGGGCACCTTAGCGCGAACCTTATCCAGGTGCGGCGGCACGAAGTGGATCATCCGCTCCAGCTTCACGGGCAGGTCGCGATAGGGCTCCGGCGCGCCCGCGGCCAGGGGTTGGAAGAATTGGCGCGGTGTACGTGCTGTCATGGGAATGCCTCCGGTGCTGCAAATTACCTATGGCGGGGACCATAGAGCGTCAATCGCGCGGTTCGGGCGGTGAATACCGGGCAAAAACAAGCGATTGAGGTCGTATGCAGCATCGCGAATGAGAGCGCCTATCATTTTCATCTAATGCATTGTAATTGCGAGGGAATTGATTAATCCCGACGGGGCGCTACATGCAGGGGTCTGACGTTTCGGAAAGACCGCCCCATGGCCCATGATGCAAGCCTAGACGCCATGCCCGGCGCGATGAAAGCTTCCGAAGCGGCCCGGATCACCAAGACCGTTGCGCGCTTGTCGGTTGCAACAGCGCTGGTGCTCATCGCGCTCAAGCTCTGGGCATGGTTCGTCTCAGGAAGCGTCGCCATGTTCGCGTCGCTGGCCGATAGCGGTCTGGACGGTCTGGCGTCTCTGTTCACGCTGTTGGCCGTGAGCTATGCGGCGCTCCCGCCCGATGAGGAACACCGTTTCGGTCATGGCAAGGCAGAAGGCTTTGCGGCCATGGTGCAAGCAATGCTTGTCGGTGTTTCTGCCACCTTGGTTGCCGTGGAGGCGATCTCACGCCTACGCGCGCCGCAGCCCATTGCCGAAAGCACCCTCGCTCTGGCGGTCATGGTGGTCTCGATCGCGCTCACCCTGGCGCTGATCTGGGCCCAGTCGCGGGCGATTTCGCGAACCGGATCGGTGGCGACGAAGGGAGACCGTGCCCATTATGCGGCAGACCTGGCGGCCAATGCGGCGGTGATCGGCGGGATTTCCCTGGCCGCCTTTACCGGGCTGGCGTGGGCGGATCCGGTCGTGGGATTGGGCGTTGCAGTCTGGCTCGCATGGAGCGCACTGGATGTTGCGCGGAGTGGATGGGACCAGTTGCTGGACCGGGAAGTCTCCGATGAGGCGCGGGAACGGATCCGGACTTTGGCGCTGTCCCAGGGCGTCTTGCTGGATATTCACCAGCTCAGGACTCGCACGTCCGGGCCGTACATCCACATCCAGTTCCATGCAGAGATGCCGCCGCATCTGTCCTTGATCGAAGCACATCAAGCGATGGTCGCGGCGGAGAAGGCTATTCTGACAGAGTTTCCGGCCGCGGACGTACTGATCCACCCCGACCCGCAAGGACGTGCAGAACCCCACGGCGCCGACGTGTTTTCAGAAGCGGCGGAGTAACGGGCTCGTCGGCGCGCGGGCAGCGTGCTAGGGCGGGGCGCCATGGATACCGAAACACAATCCCCGCCTGAGGCCGACACAATGCCCGCCGGCGACTGGTATGTGATTGCCAAGGCTTCGGCGGTGAAGCCGGGGCAGCAAATCCGGCGCGTTTTCAAGGGTAAACCGGTCCTGATCGGGCGGACGCAGGCCGGCGAGCTGTTCGCGATGCGAGATATCTGTCCCCACCGTCTCGTGCCGCTGAGCGCGGGCAAACAGATTGATACGGGAGGGGAAGTCACGGTCGAGTGCCCCTACCATGGTTGGCGCTTCGGCACCGATGGCGTTTGCCGCCTGATCCCGTCCCTGATGGCGGAAGATCCGTACACGGCTTCGGATTTCACGGTTGCGGGATATGGCATCGCTGAGCGCGGGGCGACGGTATTCCTGTGCGACAGCCCGGAACGTGGGTTGCCAGACGCCCTTTCGGAGAATGTGCCCGGCTCGCCAAAGCTTCATCTGGAAGAATCGATTGCGTCAGCAGCCGGAGTGCAATCAAACCCGAGCACACACCCATTGGTGTCGTGTTTGGGTTGGAGACTCGAAGACGACGGCGAGACGTGCGTGCCCTGGGCCTTCGCCGCCAAGCGCCTGTCGAAAAAGCCCGCCAAACTTTCTGTCGCTCCGAATGCTCCGGGCGTTTGGCGTGAGCGCCTGACTGTGGAGGGACGATACCTTGAAACTATGGTCAGCCTGACGCCAGTGCACGAAAACCGGGTGGTCGGTCACGTCTTGATGTGGTGGCAGGCGCCGGCTGCCTTCTCCCTGGGTGCCTGGGACGCGCGGGCGGGCGTTCGATCTTACTTTCAAAGTCTGCGAGCGAAATGAGGCAAGCTGGCAATTCGCTTGAAGTTTGCGGCTTCCAGTAAACCGTAACTCCATCTCTGTGTGCCAAAGCGGGGCGTAACGGATCGGGACACCAAAGTTTCGGCCAGCAACGCAAAGCACAGGGTGATACGGGCATGGCGAAGACAGTTCTTGTGGTTGACGATGACCCCACCCAACGCCGTCTCCTGCAGGCTGCGGTGGAAAAAGCCGGGTTTGCCTGCCGCGCCGCGCCCGATGGCGAGTCTGGCTACGCGATGGGACACGATCCCAAGGACGGGGTGGATGTTGTCCTGCTCGACCTCCACATGCCGGGTCTGTCAGGGCTCGAAACACTGGAACGTATGAATGAGCGCCGCCCGGACCTTCCAGTCATCGTGCTGACCGCTACGGGTGGGATCGACACGGTGGTTCAGTCCATGCGCGCCGGCGCGATCGACTTCTTCGTCAAGCCGGTGAGCCCGGAGCGCGTGATCGTTTCCATCCGCAATGCGCTGAAAATGAGCACGCTGTCGGGTGAAGTGAAACGCCTGTCGCGCAAGGCTGAAGGCGGCATGGGCTTCGAAGACATGATCGCGGCCGCGCCTGCCATGCGCAGCGTCGTGAAAATGGGCCAGCGCGCTGCGGCCTCGGACATCCCGGTCCTTATTTTGGGTGAAAGCGGTGTGGGTAAGGAAGTCGTTGCCCGGTGCATTCAGGGCGCGTCTGAGCGGTCCGGGAAGCCGTTTGTGACGGTGAACTGCGGCGCCATTCCGGAAAACCTTGTTGAGAGCATCCTGTTCGGCCACGAGAAAGGCGCCTTTACGGGCGCGGTGTCCAAATCGCTCGGCAAATTCGTCGAAGCCGATGGCGGCACACTGTTCCTCGACGAGATTGGCGAACTGCCCCTCGACATGCAGGTGAAACTGCTGCGCGCCCTGCAGGAAGGCGAAGTTGACGCCGTCGGCGCGCGCCGCCCTACAAAAGTTGATGTCCGCATCATCTCTGCGACGAACCGGGACCTTGCCCAGCAGGTCAAGGAAGGCACATTCCGCGAGGACCTGTTTTACCGCCTGAACGTTTTCCCGGTCGACGTGCCGAGCTTGCGCGAACGCCGCGAAGACGTCCCGGCTCTGGTGGAACACTTCATCACCCGCTTCAATGCCGCCGAGGGCACTAAAATCCTCGGCGTCAAAGACGAAACGCTGAGACTGCTCTGCGCGTTCGACTGGCCGGGCAATGTTCGGCAGCTGGAAAACTCGGTCTTCCGCGCTGTTGTTCTGTGTGAGGGAGACTGGTTGCGGCCGGAAGACTTCCCGCAGATTTCTGGTGTGATGCCCGATGTGGCCGAACTTCCGGATATGCCAATCCTGCCTCAGCCTGCGAACGATACTGGCGCAGGTGCGATCGACAGCCCTGTGGCGATCTTTGATGAAAGTGGCGAAATGCGCAGTCTGGAAGACGTCGAGCGGGATCTGCTGGCCTACGCCATCGACCATTATGAGGGGCATATGAGCGAAATCAGCCGCCGCCTCGGCATTGGACGTTCCACGCTCTATCGCAAGGTGCGCGAATACGATCTCGCTGTTCGTGAGCGTGAAACGGGCTAAGCCAGACTCGCTCAGTCTCCGGCGTTACGGAACCGCTTCGATTGTTCGCGCATAATCGCGCGGCCAATCGGGTCGGGCAGTACTTTGGCCAGCGTGGCCAGGCCCTTGTTCACACCGCCGGGAACGACGACAGGCATACCCCGCTCGACGGCGTCTATGCCCGCTTCAACAACGGGAGCCGCCTCCATCCACATCCAGGGGGGCGTCTGCTTGGTTTGCTCACGCGTGCCATTGACGTCATGGAACTCCGTCCAGGTAAACCCTGGGCAAAGGGCGCTAACATGGATGTTGTGCCCGGCTGCCTTGGCCTCGGCATGGACGCTCTCGGAGAACTTTATCAGTGCAGATTTCACCGGCGCATAGAGCGTGTGGCCATTCGAGCCCGGCGTGTATCCGGCCAGAGAGGCGACATTGATAATCCGCCCAAACCCACGCTCGACCATGCCCGGAAGCACTTTGTGAGTCAGTTCACAGGGCACGGTCAGCAGGACCTGGAGAAATTGGGCCTGGTTTTCCCAGCTCGTGTTGAAGAATGTGCCGGGCAAGCCGTATCCCGCATTGTTCACCACAGCGTCCGGTGCGCGGCCATGCTCCTTGAGTTCCGCCAGCAGCGAGTCCACCGCATCAGGCCGCGACAGGTCCTGTGCAATGACAATCGCGTGGGCTTTGAACCGGGCTTCAATGTCTCGAGCGAGAGCCTCGAGGCGGTCTGCTCGCCGGGCGGTGAGGGCCACATCCCAGCCCTTGGCGGCGTATTGGCGGGCGAATTCAGCGCCGATCCCAGCGGATGCGCCAGTTATGAGGACAAGACGACGAGGCATGAGGGCTCCTGAACACTTTGCAATGGTTCAAGCGTCTTTGCCGCGCGCGAGCAAGTGCTGCGGGCCCGGGCCCAGTTTCCCCATATGGTCATCGACATTGTGCAGCGCGCACTTTTTTAGGGAGAGGCAACCGCAACCGATGCAGCCATCCAGCTTGTCGCGCAGGGCTTCCAGGCCGGAAATCCGGGCATTCAGTGTCTCTCGAAATTGAGCGGATATGTTCTGCCAGTCTCTCAAAGTCGGGTTTCGCTCGTCGGGAAGGCCACTCAGAAGATCCGCGATGTCCCGGATCGTGAATCCGAGCTTCTGCGCGACCATGATGAATGACAGGCGGCGGATGTCTGCGCGCAGAAATCGGCGGTGACGACCGGAATTTCGAAGGGATTTCACCAGTCCCTTCTCCTCATAGAAACGGATGGCGGAAACCGACAGCCCCGTTCGCGCTGCGATGTCTCCGATCGCCAACAAGTCTCGACCGCTCGCCATGTGTCAGGTCTCCAAATCAGTGCTTGATCTCAACTATGGTTGAGAAATTACACCAATCCCATGGCACAGCGCAATCAGGCCTTGCCATCTGAACGGAATGGAGAATCCCATGACCACAGCGACCCTTGAACACGTCAACGTCACCGTGAGTGACCCGGAAAAAACCGCCGGGATGATGCAGAAGATCTTTGGCTGGCATGTCCGCTGGCAGGGCAAGTCCGCATCCGGGGGCGACACGATTCATGTCGGTAGCGAGACGGACTATCTGGCTATCTATTCGCCGCGCAGCCCTTTGGGCCCGCACGTGAAGGCGAGCAACAATCACAGCGGGCTCAATCATGTGGGCATCGTGGTCAGTGACCTTGATGCTACGGAAGCGCGTGTGCGCGAAGCCGGGTTAGCCCCTTTCGGCCATGACGATTACGAGCCGGGTAAGCGGTTCTACTTCTTCGATCCCGACGGAATTGAGTTCGAAGTCATCAGCTATGCCTAGCGCATGGCGACGGGATTGATGATTGCTTGCACCGTCCCTTCAAGACGAGGGATGCCGAGGACGAAGAAGAACTCGCCGGCGCCGTCTTCGGCAAGCTCCGCGGTGGCCATATTCTCGAGAATGTAGACGCCATGCTTTGCCAGCAGGGTCTGGTGGACTTCAAACGGGCGGTTGGGGGTTTCGAACGGGATCACTTCGAGCCCCCAGCTGTCTGCGCCAACTGCCACCACGCCGAGGCTGGCAAGGTATTCAGCGCCCTCAACGCCGAGCCCGGCGAAGGCCTGGGTCAACTCGCCCGAGGCGAGTTCAGCATCGAGGGTGCCGGTGTGGAAAAGCACGACATCGCCGGTTTCAATCGTAACGCCTGCTGCGGCCGCCGCCGCGTCGATTTCCGCGCGATTGAAGGCGGTTCCGGCCGGCACCGGCGAGGCGCCAAACTGCGTGGTCATGTCCAGAAGGATCCCGCGCGTTGCAATGGGCGGGATGGTGTGAGTGCCGAACTGGGTCAGGCCCGCCGTCGTGACAAAGTCGGAGGCGTGGGTCCTGTTATAGTAATAGTGGTCGATCCCCATATGACCGAGACCGTCGATCTGACTGCCCACCCCCACAAAGGTGCGCACAAGGTCGTCATTCCCCGTGGCCTTGTTCTCGCCCAGCGGTATGCCGGTCCCGTCTGACAGCTGGAGGATGGTGACGTCATACTCGCGAGGGCCATAGGCGGGGGTCGCCGGGCCGGTCACCATGCCGAGCTGAAACGTCTTGCCCTCGGTCACAAGCGCGGCCGCAGCCGCCGTTTTTGCCGGTGTGATGTGGTTGATTGCGCCAATCCGATCATCGGCGCCATGGGGAGATTCGGGCCACTCTGAGGGAGGTTCCGCAGTGGCACATCCGGCGGTTAGCAGTATTGCAGCGGCGATCCCTGTCAGTCTCATCGATTTCCTCCCTGGAAGCGTCGTTTTCGACGTCTGGTCCAATGGGAGCCGAGATTGACGATGATGTGAAGGGAAACTGGCGCTAGGCCGTTTCCCGACCGATGGCGTAGAAGCGCTCGCGGCGCTGGCATTTCAGTTCCTGGGCGGACAAGCCTTCAAGCCCGGTCAGCGCTTTCTGGATCGCCTTTCCGGCAGAGCTGATCGCCTTGGCCGGGTCGCGATGGGCGCCGCCGACGGGTTCTTTGACAATTTCGTCGACAATGCCGCGCGATTTCAGGTCCTGGGCGGTGATTTTCATCGCCTCGGCGGCGTCGGAAGCCTTCTCGGCGTCCCTATAAAGGATCGACGCGCAGCCCTCCGGGGAGATGACGGAATAGATTGAGTGCTCCATGATCAGCACCTGATTGGCGGACGCGATGGCGATTGCACCGCCTGAACCGCCTTCCCCGATGATCAGAGACACCATGGGAACCGACAGAGTCAGGCAGCGTTGGGTCGAGCGGGCAATCGCCTCGGCCTGCCCACGCTCTTCACCGGCCTTGCCTGGATAGGCACCAGCTGTATCGACAAAACTGATCACCGGCAGATTGAACTTTTCAGCCAGGTTCATCAGCCGCACCGCTTTGCGATAGCCTTCCGGATGAGCCATCCCGAAATTGTGCCGGATACGACTTTCGGTGTTGTGGCCCTTTTCGTGGCCCAGGACAACCACCGAACGGCCCTTGAACGTGGCGAGGCCTCCGAGAACGGCTTCATCATTTCCGAAAACGCGGTCGCCAGCGAGCTCCTGATAGTCGGTGAACAAGGCGTCCAGATAATCGCCGAAATGGGGGCGTTCCGGGTGCCGGGCGACCTGAGTCTTCCGCCAAGGTGACAGGTTCCTGTAGAGATCCTTGAGTTGTTTTTCGGACTTTTCGCGCAATTTGCCCAGCTCTTCAGAGATGGACGGACCGTCTTCGGAAGCGTCCACGGCCTCCAGTTCGGCGATCTTGGCTTCGAGCTCTGCGAGGGGCTTTTCAAAGTCTAGGTATGTCGTGGTCATAGCGCCTGATTAGTCTGCCGGTCGCCTCTCCTGCAAGGGCTTTCGTGTGTAGAGGGCACCAAGGCGGTCATTGAAATCGTGTCGGCGCTCAAAGCGGTAGCCGAACTTTTGAGCCACAGCGATGGAGGCGGGGTTGGCGTCGTCAATCAGCGCGAAGGCCTCTGTGCCAGGCATGGCCCGGTCCAGCCAGTCATGGACCGCCGCGAGGGCTTCTGTCATGTACCCCTTCCCGTGGTGGGCGGCAGCAAGCGCATAGCCAAGCTCAGGCGTGGTACGCTTATCGGGCGTTTCGGGCCGCATGGCATCCATGAAACCGGCATCACCGATCAGGGTATCGCTGGTCTTTAACGCAATCGCCCAGAAGCCATAGCCCAGCAAGGGCCAGCTGCCGAGCAGGCGGTGCATCGTCATCCAGGCATCCTGCGGTGAGCGCGCTTCCCTGATTGTATATTCCAGCACCACCGGGTCGCGCCACATGGCTGAGAACGCGTCGAAATCCCCTGCCGCATGGGGGCGCAGGATGAGGCGTTCCGTTTCAAGTCTAGGTGCGAGAGCAGATTCCATGCGTCTGCCTTTCCTTGTTCCGGCACGTTTGTGCTGCCACCAATGTCATCCTCGCTCTTTCGCCTGTCGAGGGAGCATCCGTGCACGGTAAAAATTCCATGCTAAACTCGCCGCTTGCGGGAGTCCCAACGGCCCCGTTGTTATAAGAGGAGAATTCCCATGTCTGTTGCCCGTGTTACAGAAATCAGCGCCTCTGGCGCAACCGTCGAGAAAGCCATTGAGGCCGGTGTGGCCCGCGCCACGGACACGTTGAACAATGTCGAATCCGTCTGGGTTCAGGACATCAAGGCCGTCGTCAAAAAGGGCAAAGTGGCTGAGTATCGCGTGATGATGAAAGTCACCTTCGTGCTCGAAGAACCCAAGAAAACCGCGGCCAAAAAGAAGAAATAGGCCTCGGGCAACCGTGCTTGCTACAGTGCAGCAAGCACGGCGTCGGTCATCGCTTCGGTGCTGAGGTCACCACCAAGGTCGCGGGTTCGCGCGCCCTGATCCAGTGCAGAGCTGACGGCTGCGAATACCCGATCTGCGGCGTCTGGCCTGTCCAGCGACCAGCGCAGTGCCATTTCCAGCGACAGGATCGCCGCGCATGGGTTCGCAATGCCCTGGCCTGCAATATCGGGTGCAGACCCATGAACCGGCTCGTAAAGCCCTGGCGTGCCTGGCGCGCCGAGGGAGGCTGAGGGCAGCATGCCGATGGAGCCTGTGAGCATGGCGGCGGCATCGGAGAGGATATCCCCAAACAGATTCCCGCAGACCAGCGTGTCGAACTGTTTCGGATCGCGCACCAGTTCCATGGCACAGGCGTCGGCCAGAATGTGGCTAAGCTCCACGCCCTCGCCTTCGGTTTCGTGGAGCGCGGTGATCGTCTGGCGCCAGAAGAGCCCGCTTTCCATCACGTTCGACTTCTCCGCGGAGGCAAGCCGACCCGACCGGCCCCGGGCGATATCAAACGCCACGCGGGCCACGCGTTCAATTTCAGGCTGGGTGTAGATCGAGGTCTCATAGCCCCGCGCCACGCCGTCTGGCCCTTCATCGATGCCGCGCGGCTCGCCGAAATACACCCCGCCAGTGAGCTCCCGCACGATCATGATGTCGAGCCCCTCCACCAGATGAGGCTTCAGGGACGACGCGTCAGCGAGAGCGGGGAAACAGAAGGCCGGACGCAAATTTGCGAAGACATCCAGCCCTTTTCGCAAGCCAAGCAGTCCCATTTCAGGGCGATGCTCGCGGGCAACGCCCGACCATTTCGGTCCGCCCACGGCGCCGAGCAGCACAGCATCGGCGGCCTTGGCGCAGGCAAGCGTTTCATCTGTAAGTGGGGTGCCGTGGGCATCGAAGGAGCTTCCGCCGACCAGGGCGGTCTCGATCGCGAGATCAGGTGCAACAGCGTTCGCGACCCGCGCAGCAGCCTCGGTCACCTCAGGGCCAATCCCATCACCGGGGAGGAGCAGCAGGGTCTGGCTCATGCGCCGCGTTCCAACCAGGGCGTCATGAGGCGGCGATGGCTTTCATAGTCTGAAATGGCGGCATCCGATTTCAGGCTCGTGCCAATTTCATCAAGGCCGGCCATCAGATTGGCCTTCCGGCCTTCATCGACTTCGAAATTGTGAACGGTCCCGTCCGGCGTGGTTACCGTCTGCGCGGTCAGATCGATTTCGAACAGGTGGTTTGCGCCGCCGGCTTGCTCTGCCAGCTGATCACAGACCTCAACGGGCAGCGCGATGGGCAGGATACCGTTCTTGTAGCAGTTATTGTGGAAGATATCAGCGAAACCGGGCGCGATAACGCAGGTGATCCCTTGGTCCAGCAGCGCCCACGGGGCGTGCTCGCGAGACGAACCGCAGCCGAAGTTTTCACCGGCTATCAGAATGCTCGCGCCAGCGTAAGCCGGCTGATTCAGCACGAAATCAGGGTTTTCCGAGCCATCCGGCAGGGTTTTAAGCTCGTGGAACAAGCCTTTCGACAGGCCGACACGTTCTGTCGTTTTCAGGAACTGTTTCGGGATGATCATGTCGGTATCGACATTGGCCATGAGCTGGCCCTTGTCGGTGAGGGGCGCGGCAGTGCCCTTCAGGGTGGTGAACGGTTTCATAGGGGCTTCTTTAGCGCGGCGTGTGGGCGATAAACAGTGTCGGTACGCCTAAAGTCTTGTTCCGGAGCGTGAAAACGCGGCTGCCTGGTTTTCGCCCTGTACGAATTTCGGAGACGTCTGCGCCGTCAGCGGAAAGCCGTGCATGGGCGGCTCCAAGATCGTCGACGGCCCAGGTGATCCCCCAAATCGTATCGTTGCCCGCTGGATCATTGGTTTGATCGAGACGGTGGATGACTTCCAGCGTCAGGTCGCCGACCCGGAAGAACAGAAACCGCGTGTTCCATTGCTCAGCGGTGCGATCGAGCGCGAGGCGCAAGCCAAGACGCGCGCCATAGTGCGCAGTGGCGCGCTCCGGGTTTGGTGTGTTGATCACAAGGTGATCGAGCGACGCAATACCTCCGGCGGGTTGTTTTGGCGTTTGAAACAGCGCGTCGTGTTGCACCACGAACGTTTTCACCCCGGCGCAGGCTGCGTCAGCAAGGCGGGTTCGGCACCACGCCCGGGTTTGCCCTGTCTCGACGTGGACAGCCTTGCCGCCGGAAATGTCCGAAGGACCAAGCCCGCGCCTTTGGAAGGTGTGGTGGGCGTCTTCGATCTGTTCGGTCATGAAAGCGAGGCTGGTGAGGCGTGGGCCGCCCTTGCTAAGCAGCTCATTGAGGCGGTCACCCACCGGGCCGGCGCCGTGCGGTGCCATGAGTTCCAGCGCGCAATTGTGTGTTCGGAACTGGGCGATCGCTGTGCCGCTTTCAGTGTCTTCGGCGTGCCAATCGGGCCCACGGCCGAAAACGCATGTATAGTCTTTGATGCCCTCCGCTAAGTCCGGGCAGATCAGGACAACATGGTCGAGGGCCGCAATCACGCCGCGCATGCCTTACACAGGCCTCGCGCCTCAATGACCGCCTGGCTCAGCTTGAAATTGGCCGCTTCCGCTTCCTCCATCAAAGCAGGCACAGTGGACCTGGAGTGGAGCTCTTCCGCCGCGCCGCATGCTTCGCAGATCAGGAAAATTGCAGAATGGTTGTGGCTGGCATGCCCGCACGCGACATAGGCGTTCAGGCTCTCAATCTTGTGGGCAAGCCCCAGGCTTTGAAGAAACTCGAGCGCCCGGTAAATCGTAGGGGGCTTGGCGCTGCCTTCGCCGTCCAGATTTTCCATCAGATCATAGGCTTTTGCCGGTTTTTCGGATTCAACAAGAAGCCGGAGCACTTTTCGCCGGATCCGCGTCATCCTTTGCCCGTGCGATTGGGCGATCTCCTCTGCAACAGACAGAAAAGCGTCCGTGTCTTCCGGGCTGCAGGGCGTGTTTGCACGGGCATCATGGGGCATGGTGCCAATGTCGGTGTTTTCGCGATGTTTGTGAAGGGGCGGCTAGGCCACCGCCTCCACAGTCTCTGGCGCCAGAATGCGCGAAGCCACCTCTTTCGGGACCACCATGACCGTCTCTGAAAGTGTCTTGTCCCAATCGTCGAGCAGGTTGGTTGCGTGCTGTGATCCCGTCCTTTCGGCATGTTCGCGCACGAGGGTTTCGAAGCGCTCCACATGCTGATTTGGCATTTCGCTGAGCGGGTGCCAATCAATGCTGTCGGGGTTCGCGACCTTTTCGAAACGGTTTTCCGGATCCCAGGCCCAGGCCACTCCGCCTGTCATGCCAGCGCCGAAATTGTCGCCCACCTCGCCAAGGATCGCGATTGCGCCCCCAGTCATGTATTCGCAACCGTTTGCGCCGGTGGCTTCCACAACGGCTTCCGCGCCCGAATTTCGAACGGCAAATCGCACGCCGGCTTTTCCGGCCGCGAAAAGCCGGCCAGATGTTGCGCCATAAAGGCAGGTATTGCCGATGATCGTATGGTCGCTTGCATCGGTCGCGAGCCGCGCCGTGGGGCGAAGTTGCACTGTCGCGCCCGAAAGGCCCTTGCCAACATAGTCGTTTGCATCGCCGGTCACATCCAGGGTCAGGCCTTGGACGGAGAACGCGCCAAGGGATTGCCCGGCAGACCCTTCAAGCCGGATAAGGAGGCGCCCTTCGGGCAGCTCTTTCTCGCCAAAATTGCGGACAATGTGCGACGAACACCGTGCGCCGATAGCGCGTTGAACGTTCTGCACGCCATACTGCAGCTGCATCTTTTCGCCTCGGGCGAAGAAGGGCTCCGCGTCGCGCAGGATTTGCGCATCGAGCGTGTCGGGCACCGGCTCGCGACGGGTCGGCGCATAACGAACTGGTTCCGCAGTGTCGACCTGGACAAGAAGCGGGTTCAGGTCGAGGTCATCGAGGTGGGCTGCACCGCGTGAGACCTGGGCGAGCAGGTCTGTGCGCCCAATCGCGGCATCAAGGCTCGGCAGGCCAAGTTCGGCCAGGATCTGTCGAACATCCTCGGCGATAAAGCTCATCAGATTGACGACTTTGTCCGGATTGCCGGTGAACTTCTTGATGAGTTCCGGGTCCTGGGTGCAGACTCCGACAGGGCACGTGTTTGAGTGACACTGGCGCACCATGATGCAGCCCATGGCGACGAGGCTGGCCGTGCCAATGCCATATTCCTCGGCGCCCAACATGGCCGCCTTAACGATGTCGCGTCCGGTGCGCAGGCCGCCATCGGTGCGCAGGGTGACCTTATCTCGCAAATTGTTCAGGCTGAGCACCTGATGGGCCTCTGCCAGGCCAAGTTCCCAGGGCAGACCGGCATGTTTGATGGAGGTTTGGGGGGAAGCGCCTGTCCCGCCGACATTGCCGGCAATGAGGATGACATCGGCCTTGGCCTTGGCCACGCCAGCTGCAACGGTGCCCACGCCAGAGCGCGCTACGAGCTTCACGCAAACGCGTGCGTCCGGGTTGATCTGCTTCAGGTCATAGATGAGCTGGGCGAGATCTTCGATCGAATAGATGTCATGGTGTGGTGGAGGCGAAATCAGCGTCACGCCGGGCGTTGAGTGCCGGTTCTTGGCGATGAATTCGGTGACTTTGAAACCGGGCAGCTGGCCACCCTCGCCGGGTTTTGCGCCTTGCGCCACCTTGATCTCGATCTCACGGCACTGGTTCAGATATTCCGCCGTCACGCCAAATCGGCCGCTGGCGACCTGTTTGACTGCGGAATTCATGTTGTCGCCATTTGGTAAGGGCTGGTACCGCGCGCGCACCTCGCCGCCTTCACCGGAAACGGACTTCGCGCCGATCCGGTTCATGGCCACGTTGAGCGTTCCGTGGGCTTCCGGGCTCAGTGCGCCCAGGGACATACCTGGCGTGACGAACCGTTTTCGGATTTCGTTTATGGACTGGATGTCTTCGACCGGGATCGCGCGGCCAGCGGGTTTGAAGTCCAGAAGATCGCGCAGCTGAATAGGCGGCCGGGCGTTCACGGCATCTGCGTATTTCTTGAACGTATCAAATCGACCCGTATCGCAGGCGGCCTGCAATGTGTGGATCAGATTGCCATCCAGGGCGTGGGGCTCGGAGCGCGCGCGCAGCCGGTAAAACCCGCCCACGGGGAGCGCCACCACATCTTCGTCGAAAGCTTGTTCGTGGCGGGAGACCACATTCTCCTCAATGCCAGCCAGGCCAAGGCCGGAAATCCGGCTCGTCATGCCCGGGAAGTAGTCCGCAACCAAGGCACGAGAGAGGCCAAGCGCCTCGAAATTGTATCCACCGCGATAGGACGAGATCACTGAAATGCCCATTTTGGAAAGGATTTTCAGGAGCCCGCCTTCAATGGCGCGCTTATAGTTGAGCACGGCCTGACCGAGACCGATTTCGCCGAACAGGCCGCGCTCATGGCGCTCAGCAATGCTTTCCTGGGCGAGATAAGCGTTCACGCACGTCGCGCCGACGCCGACGAGAACGGCAAAATAATGGGTGTCGAGGCACTCAGCCGAGCGCACGGTAATGGAGCAGAAGGTTCTGAGTCCCTGCGAAACAAGGTGGCCGTGCACAGCGCCGGTCGCCAGGATCATGGGGATCGCGACGCGGCCTTCCCCGGCGTGTTCGTCGGTCAGAACAATGTGCTCATGACCGGCACGGACGGCGTCTTCGGCTTCGCTGCGGATGCGGTCCAGCGCCTCTTTAAGTGTGCGTCCATTGCCCGTCGCAGCGTCAGCGTCGAACGTGCAGTCAATCTCCGTCACCTGCGAGCCGAGGAGACTGCGCAGCCGCTCATACATGCCCGTCGTGAGGACGGGGCTTTCAAGTACGAGCACATCCTGCTGGGTTTCGTCAGTGGCGAGCACATTGCCGAGGTTCTTGAACCGCGTTTTCAGGCTCATCACCCGCGCTTCGCGGAGGGGATCGATGGGAGGGTTCGTGACCTGGCTGAAGTTCTGGCGGAAGAAGTGGCTGAGCGGTCTGAATTCGTCGCTGAGCACCGCCGGCGCGGTGTCATCGCCCATGGAGCCAACAGCTTCCTTACCGGCCTCGACCATCGGCGAGAGGATCAGCTCGAGGGTTTCGAGCGTGAATCCGGCGGCCGCTTGCAGGCGCAAGCGCTTTTCCGTGTCGAACATGACCGGTTCCGGCCCAGGGCCAATTTCCTGGTCAAGCTCCCGAACCTTGCCCAGCCAATCTTCGAAGGGCTGCAAGCTGGCAAGCTCATCGACGATTTCTGCATGTTCGTAAAACTGTCCTGTTTCCAGGTTGGCCGCGATCATACCACCTGCTGGCACGTGCCCTTTCCGGGTGACAGCGTGATCCGACAGGGGGCACATTCCCGCTTCTGATCCAACAGCGAGGATGTTGTCGGACGTCAAAGCCCAGCGCAGCGGGCGAAGCCCGTTTCGATCCAGCCCTGCGACCGCCCAACGTCCGTCGAAGCTGCACACGGCCGCCGGGCCGTCCCACGGTTCCATAACTGAGTTGCAGTAGGCATAGAGCGCGGCGTGCTTGTCAGGAATGATCGACGCGCGTTTGGACCAGGCCTCTGGGATCATCATGGCCTTGACCATTGGCCCTGAGCGCCCGCCCTTCACCATCATCTCATAAACGGCGTCCAGTGCGCCCGAATCCGATGAGTTTGGTGGAACCACCGGCTTCACATCGTCCACATGGCCGCCAAACCCCTTGGAAACCATACGGATTTCGTGGGATTTCATCCAATTGAGATTTCCCTGGAGCGTGTTGATCTCGCCATTGTGCGCCAAAATGCGGAAAGGCTGAGCAAGGCTCCATTGGGGGAATGTGTTCGTTGAGTAACGCTGGTGGTAGATCGCGAAGGCGCTCTCGAACCGTTCATCCTGCAGGTCGAGATAAAAAGCATCAATGTCCTGCGCCAGGAACATGCCTTTGTAGATCAGGGATTTCTGGCTCAGCGAACAGATATAGAAACTCGGAATACCTGCTTCTCGCGCGCGACGCTCGATCCGGCGGCGGCAGATATAGAGCGCGCGCTCAAGGTCTTCCTCGCTGCGGCCGCGATCATCGCGGAACATGATCTGCTCGATCTCGGGACGTGTGTCGGCGGCTTTCTGGCCGATGACCGAAACATCGACGGGCGGTTGGCGCCAACCATAGATGTAGAACCCGAAATGCAGGATTTCGGTTTCTACGATTGTCCGGGCGCGCTCCTGCGCGGCAAGATCCGTGCGCGGCAGAAAGATTTGACCGACGCACACATCGACATCCGGGCGTGCATGGCCGGCGCGTTCGACTTGCTCTGCGAAAAAATCTTGGGGCACTTCAATGCGAATGCCCGCGCCATCACCGGTCTTGCCATCGGCATCAACCGCGCCCCGGTGCCAAACGTTTTTAAGCGCCTTGATGCCCATCTCGACGATTTCCCGACGGGGTCGCCCATCCAGAGCAGCGACAAGACCGACACCACAGGCATCGCGCTCATGGGTTGGATCATAGGCATGGGCCTCGATCAGGCGTTCGCGGTTGTCGAGGTAGGATTGGATTGAATGCGTCATTTTTGGTTTTGCTTTTCCATATACGCTTCAAAGCGTTTCATCATGTCTGCGCCCGTGAACCGTGGGGCATCGGTGTCGAAGCGGTAGTAGTCGGGTTGTTCGTCCACAAAGATTTCCTCATGGATCGACAGGCCCTTGGGCAGATCGAATAGGCCAGCTTGGGCGCCGTAGGGCTCAGCTTCGGCTTTCAGCTTGTAGTAAAGCTTCGAGCCGCAAATCTTGCAGAATGCGCGCTCGGCGAAGTCTGAGCTCTCATAGACACCAATGTGTTCATGTCCCGACACGATGCTCACGCCATCGGCGAACATGACCGACATGGCCGGTCCGCCATGCCAGCGACGGCACATGTCGCAATGGCAAATCTCAACCTTTGGCGCACCGTGCCCCTCAAGCTGTACCGCGCCGCAAAGGCAATGACCCTGATAAGTATCCGTCATCGCGCGTTCCTATTCTGCAGCGACGAGCGGCGCTTCAGCCTTGGCGGCGGCGCGCATGTACGCGTGCATCGCGTCGGCGGCGTCGCGGCCATCCTTGATGGCCCAGACCACGAGGGACGCGCCGCGGACAATATCTCCCGCCGCGAAAACGCCTTTGAGATTGGTCATCATGGACGCGAAATCGATACGAACTGCGCCCCAACGGTTCACGGTGAGGGTCGGCTCGTCGAAAAGTGCTGGCAGGTCTTCGGGATCAAATCCGAGGGCCTTGATCACCATGTCGGCTTTGACGTCGAACGTCTCTCCGGTTTTTTCCGGCGATTGGCGCCCGGATGCGTCGACCGGCCCCAGCTTCATGCGAGCCGCGCGAACCGCTTTCAACTTGCCAGCTTTCGTGTCCAGAATCGCTTCTGGCGCCGCAAGCCATTCAAACTTCACGCCTTCTTCTTCAGCGTTCTCGACCTCGCGCTGGCTTCCTGGCATGTTGCCGCGGTCGCGGCGATAGAGACAGGTTACGGACTTTGCGCCCTGGCGCACGGCGGTTCGCACGCAGTCCATTGCCGTATCCCCGCCACCGATCACAACAATGCGCTTTCCTTTGGCATTGAGGGTGCCGTCATCCCAATCAGGCACGGCATCGCCGAAGTTCTTGCGGTTTGAGGCCGTCAGGAAGTCTAGTGCCGGAAATACGGCGCCGTGGCCGATGCCCGGCACTTTCAGGTCGCGTGCCTTGTAAACGCCGGTTGCGATCAGCACGCTGTCATGGCGGCCGCGCAAGTCTGAGAACGTCAGGTCCGTGCCAATTTCCGTGTTGTAGACAAATTTAATACCGGCATCTTCGAGGCGTTTCAGGCGGCGCTCTACAACGTGTTTTTCAAGCTTGAAGCCTGGAATCCCGTAGGTAAGAAGGCCGCCGCCGCGGTCATATCGGTCGTAAACGGTAACGTCATAACCCTTGCGTCGCAGCTCCTCGGCGGCTGCGAGCCCGGCTGGGCCTGCGCCAACAATTCCTGTCGATTGCCCCCTCGGACGCCCGGGCTTGATGGGCCGGACCCAGCCATTGTCCCAGGCTTTTTCGGTGATGTGCTTTTCCATGGCGCCGATCGTTACGGTGCCGTGGCCGGATTGTTCGATGGTGCAAATGCCTTCGCACAGGCGGTCTTGGGGACATATCCGCCCGCAGATTTCAGGCATGTTATTGGTGGCTGAGGAGACCTGGTAGGCCTCTTCCATCCGCCCCTCAGCGGCCAGCATCAACCAATCTGGGATGTTGTTCTGCAAGGGGCAGCCCTGTTGACAGAAGGGGACCCCACACTGACTGCATCGACCCGCCTGGGCTTCAGCGGCCTCCGGAGAATAGGTGTCGTAGATCTCCTGAAAGTCGACCGCGCGCGTCTCCACATCGCGTTTCGCCGGCATTGACCGGTCCACACGCGTGAATTTCAGCATCTTCTGCGCCATGACATCCTGCCTTTTGGGTGATGATACCCTATAATGGGCTCCAAGCGCGCCGCACAAGGCAAAAACTGCCTTTACGTATCGAAATGAGCTTCAATAGATTGTGCGCTTGCTCGCATCGGCAAATCAGCGTGTATGGGGCCCGTATAAATATATCAGTACAATACACTTAGGCCTTGCGGTTGTTCCCGGCATGGAAGCTGCCTATCAGGTGAGCGTCCGTCCTTCGGGCGATCCACAAGAGGACACTGCACTCCATGTCACTATTGCAACTTGTTCTCCTGTCGTTGGTTCAGGGCGTAACAGAATGGCTGCCGATTTCTTCGTCTGCGCACCTGATCCTGCTGCATGATGCGTTTGGCTCCTCGGAAGACAGCCTTCTCATCGATGCCATGGCGCATTTCGGAACGCTCTTCGCCATGCTGCTCTACTTTCGTCAGGATGTTGCGCGGGCCTTTGTGGGCGGACTGGAACTCCTGGGCATTGGGCGTCAAGCTGGCAATCGACTGTCTGAGCGGGCGCGACTGGCGCTTTTCATCATTATCGCAACACCCTTTGGTGTGGCGGCAGGATTGGCGTTCGAACTGTCCGGCGACAGCGTCCAAGCGGCGCTGCGGAGCCCAGAGACAATTGCCATGTCGACCATCGTCTTTGCGATCGCTCTGCTTCTGGCTGACTACCTCGGCAAACGCGTTCGCAATCAGGAAGACATGCTGCCGCGCGATGCCATGCTCATCGGCGCCTCGCAAATGCTGGCCTTCATCCCGGGCACGTCTCGCTCGGGGATCACGATGACCGCCGCGCTGGCGCTGGGGTTCAAGCGCACGGAGGCGGCGCGGTTCGCCATGCTGGTCGGCGCGCCTCTTATCTTCGCGGTAGGCCTGCGAGCGGTTTTAGGATTGGCGACCGGAGAGGCCGCGGGAGCCAGCTTGAATGAGGGTCTCATCGTGGCAGGGCTCTCATTCGTATCTGGATATGTATCCATCTGGGGGCTGATGGCCTTACTGGAGCGGATGAGCTTTCTGCCCTTCGTGATCTACCGGCTCCTGCTTGGGGCCGCGATCCTGGCGATCAGCCCCACCTTTATCGGGCTTTTTGGATAACGAGCTCGCCCACGCAGGCGAAGCGACCACGCCAAGTGGCGCAAGGCATGGCGAAATCTCCGCCCGTCCTCGCGCCACCCGCCTCGCAGTCGCGTCCCTCGCCTGCGTGAGCTCTGTCTGGAGTGATCAAGCACTCGAAACACGGTCATGACAGGCACGTAATGGGGCAGGGCGAAGGCCAAGTCTAAACTTTGTGTAATGTTATCCGCGCGCCCTCCGACCGTTTGGTATCTGGACAAACGATTGATGGCTGGGCCAGGTGCTCAGATGACCAACGTTTTCTCGCGCCTCGTCGCCCCAATTGCTGCCCTTTCAGCCTTTGCACTTTCAGCCTGTGGGACAGGCAATCCGCCCACGGGGCCAGACTCCGCTTTGCCAGAGCCATTCACCGATATGGCCGTCGCTTACACCGGGGGTGTGATTTATACGGGCAATCCAGACCAGCCTGTTGCGAGCATGGTGCTCGCGGATGCGGCTGGCCGGATTACAGATGTGATCAGCTTTGAAGAGAATGTGTCTTATGTGTTGTCACCCCAGATTTCAGTGATTGATCTGGAGGGGGCATTCATGTTCCCCGGCTTTGTCGACAGCCATGCCCATCTGTCCGGTATCGGTGAACGTGAACTGAGCCTGGATCTCGCGGGCACCGCATCGCTGGTCGAGCTCGTTACCCGGGTTGAGGCGGAAGTCGACAGTCTGGATGCCGGCCGCGTGTTGGTGGGGCGGGGCTGGATCGAAACGGTCTGGCCGGAAGGGCGTATGCCTTTGGCGGCAGACCTGGATGCGGTGGCGCCGAACCATCCGGTTATCCTCACACGCGCCGATGGCCATGCCCTGGTCGCGAACACGGCAGCGCTCGCGGCCGTAGGCGTTTCCGCGGACACGCCGGATCCGGAGGGCGGGCGGATCGAGCGCGATGCCGACGGAGCAGCCACCGGTCTCCTCATCGATACTGCCATGGGCCTTGTCGCGCCGCTCATTGCTGCGCCCACGGAAGCGGATGTGCTCGCCAAGCTTGAGACGGGTGCTTCGGTTTATGCCAGCCGCGGCTGGACAGGTCTTCACAACATGTCCGTCACCGCCCAGGAGGCCCGGCTCATGGCCCAGCTGAGCGGTGAGGGGCGGCTGCCCATCCGCGTGCACAATGGAGTGGTGCCAGAAGCGTTCGATCTGGCTGGCGCGCGCGACCATGAGACCGGCACGATCACCAATCGTGCTGTCAAACTCTACATGGATGGTGCGCTTGGGTCTCGCGGCGCACAACTTATCGCGCCCTATGCGGACCGGCCGGGCGAGCGTGGCCTGAGCCTGACCAGCGACGCCGATTTGCGCGCATTCATTGAACGCGCCGCCGAAGCCAATGTTCAACTGGCGATCCACGCGATTGGTGACCTGGCCAATCGCCGCGTTGTCGAAGCCTGTGAGGAAACCGGATTGTGTGCTGGCCAACGCTGGCGCATCGAGCACGCCCAGATCATTGCCCCGGAGGACCTGCCGCGCCTTTCTGAGCAGGGCTTGATCGCTTCCATGCAGCCATCCCATGCGATCGGTGATCTCTTTTTCGCCCCTGACAGGCTGGGGCTTGATCGCCTCGACGGTGCCTATGCCTGGGCCGACTTGCTTGTGGAAGGCACGGTGATTGCGGGTGGTTCGGATGCGCCGGTGGAAGTTGGCTCACCGCTGATCGAGTTTTATGCCGCCGTGGCGCGAACCAGCCTGGACGGATTTCAGGGCGAGGGCTGGCATCCCGAACAGGCCGTCATGCGGGACGAGGCGCTGGCGATGTTCACGTCAGCGCCTGCCTTTGCCAGTTTTCAGGAAGATGATTTGGGCACGATCGAAGTGGGAAAGTGGGCCGATTTCACCGTGTTTGACCGGGATCTGATGACCATCCCAGCCCCGGAAATCCTGGAAGCGGAAGCTGTGATGACAGTGGTGAAGGGCGACGTGATTTTCCGCCGGTTGGAGTAGGAAATCTTGACCGACAAAGACCCGCTGTCCCTGGACCCGATCGATTGGGACGCCTTTCGCACGCGTGCCCATGACATGCTCGACCGTGCGCTGGACCACATGCAGGGTTCTGGAACGGGACGTGTCTGGACGCCGGTTCCAGAGACATTGAGCACGGAACTGGATGTTCCTCTGCCGCGCGAACCTAGTGCGCCGGACGCCCTCTTGGCCGACATCATGCCCCATGGCGTAGGCAACACCCATCCTCGCTTCTTTGGCTGGGTCCACGGCGCGGGCACGCCGGCGCAGATGCTGCCTGCGATGGTTGAAGCGGCGATGAACGCGAACTGCGGCGGGCGGGACCATGTGGGATTGCGTGTCGAGCGTCAGGTGATCTCCTGGATGACGGAGTTGTTTGGGTTTCCGTCGGGTGCGGGCGGTCTTGTCGTCTCTGGCACCAGTATGGCGACGCTAATTGCCTTGAAGGCCGCGCGCGACCACGCATTGGCGGGGAGCAGCCGCTCCGAGGGCGTGTCTGGCGCGAGACTGGTGGGTTACACGTCGAGTGAGGCCCATTCCTGCGTGGCGCGGGACTTCGACACGCTGGGCCTCGGCACCGAGGCGCTTCGCAGAGTGCCAGTCACGGACGCATTCGAAATGGATGTGGAGGCGCTAAGCGAAGCAATCGCCGCGGACAGGAAAGCCGGGTATTCGCCATTCTGCATCATCGGAACAGCAGGCACGGTGAATACAGGCGCCATCGACCCTTTGGCGGAGTTGGCGGCACTGGCCCGGGCGGAAGGTCTTTGGTTGCATGTGGACGGTGCCTTCGGTGCATGTGCCCAGATGGCGCCTGCCCTTGCGCCGCGCCTATCAGGTATTAAGCAAGCTGACAGTCTTGCCTTTGATTTCCATAAATGGATGCACGTGACCTATGATGCGGGCTGCGTCCTGTTTCGTGACCAGTCCCGACAAGCGGCCGCGTTTGCAAACCGACCGGATTATCTGGCCGGGGAATCGCGGGGCCTCGCAGCGGGCGCGCCATGGCCCGTCGATCTCGGGCCTGAACTGTCGCGGGGCTTTCGAGCACTCAAGGTTTGGGCGCAGCTGACCGAATTTGGAACCAATCGCCTGGGCGCCCTCGTCCAACGCAATTGCGATCAGGCGGCTTTCCTTGCCGACCGTGTGGATGAAATCGAGGAACTGGAGCGTTTGGCGCCGGTTTCGCTCCAGATCGTTTGCTTCCGCGTCAAACGGCGGGGGCTCAGCGAAACTGAATTGGACGCGCTGAACCGCGAGATTGTGATCGGGTTGCAAGAAGAGGGGCGCGCTGCACCGTCAACCACGCGCATTAATGGAAAGCTCGCGATCCGTGTAAACCTCACAAATCACAGGACACATCAGGACGATCTTGAGGGTTTCCTGCAGGACGTCCTGACGATGAGTCGGTCGTTGACCTAGGCCGCCTTGCGGGGCGCTGTCGGGTCTGTGACCATCTCCGTTTGTTTCGGGGGTTCGGCCATTTCGTCGGCGAATGCGTGATTGACGTCCCGGTGCTTGGCTTCGTCAGCGCGCACGGCGATGACGACGTCCCGCAGGGTCGCATCTTTATCCAGCTTCCAGTAGTCGATTGCCAACTCAGGCGCCGGTACGTTGGGCAACTCACCTTTATCAATTGCTTCCAGATAGCCCGTGTAGCTCACCACGGCTTCTTCCTCGAGATAGGCCACAAAGCGGTGGGCGACCCGTGTGAAGAACAGGTAGAAGAAGAAGTAGAAATTGTAGAAGATTGCTTGGGCCACCATGATCAGGCCGCGCTCAAATGCGCTGGGCTGGGCAACATGGATGAACGTCATCAGGTGCATTCGCTCATTGTCCGCCTCTTCCAGAAGCTCCTTAATCCAGCCCTGATCATCGCGAATGTGGCGCAGCGCTTTCAAATGCTGGAGCAGGCCGCCAACCATGCCCGGCACGGCAGCGACGGTTTCCAGCACGACGGCGCGGTGGCCATACCGTTTGCGGAAAAAAGCGTCCGCAAAAACGCGCATGAACTTGACCATTCCAAGCGCAATGCGGTCGCGCACTGTGCCGGGCGCACGGCGGGTCTCAATGTCAATTTCAAGGTCCATCAAGCTCTCCCGATAAGAACAGTGGTCACTCTGCTCTAATAGAAATGGGAAGGGAGACACAGACTACCATGCGACATCCGCGAGCAGGGGCAGCCTGCCGCAGCCTGCAGATATCAGGCGCCAGCTATTTCTTTGGCTGAGCCGATTGCGCCGCAACAGTGCTTGTACTTCTTGCCCGATCCGCAGGGGCAGGCGGCGTTTCGGGGTGTATCAGACCAGTTTTTTTTTTAGGTCGACGGCATCTTCAGATCGCGCGTCCTGGCCAAGCTGATTGGCACCGGCATCAGGTTCCGGTTGCGGTTCCCGTTTTGGAGGTGGCGCCTGAACGGGACGCGGCCGCGGCGCTGGCTCGGCGCCACCTTCGACGCGCAAGCCCATCAGAGAGCGAGTCACCATGAGGCGCAGGTCTGCCAGCATGGAGTTGAACAGCTTGAACGCTTCTTCCTTGAATTCATTCAGGGGGTCGCGCTGGCCATAGCCCCGCAAGTGGATCACCGAACGCAGCTGGTCGAGCTGTTGGAGGTGCTGACGCCACTGGAGGTCGAGCACCTGCAGAAGCACTTGCTTTTCAATGTAATTGATCTGTGTGTCGCCGGCGAACTGACGCTTTTCGGCAAACGATGCCTCGGCGGCCTCGTGAATACGCTCGCGCACTTCTTCGTTGGCAACGCCTTCTTCCTGGGCCCAGTCGTGGACCGGCAGGTCAAGGTGTAGGGCGTGTTGTAACTGGGCCTTCAGCCCGTCCACGTCCCACTGCTCAGCATATGCCTTTTCCGGCATCGTGTAGGCGACAATCTTGTCGATCACATCTTCGCGCATGTCTTCAACAACGTCCGTGACGTTGTCGGCTTCCATAAATTCCTTGCGCTGTTCGAAAATGACCTTGCGCTGATCGTTGATTACATCGTCATACTTCAGGACGTTCTTGCGCATCTCGAAATTGCGCTGTTCGACCTTTTTCTGCGAGGTCTCCATCGCCTTGTTCATCCAGGGATGGGTGATGCCCTCATCTTCCTTGATGCCGAGTTTGCGCATCACATTGTCGAGGCGGTCTGCCGCGAAGATGCGCATGAGGTCGTCTTCGACTGAGATAAAGAATTTCGACCGGCCCGGGTCGCCCTGCCGGCCTGTTCTGCCACGCAGCTGGTTGTCAATGCGGCGGCTTTCATGGCGCTCTGTGCCCAGAACATAGAGCCCGCCGGCTTCCAGGGCGACATTCTTCTTCGCCTCGATATCGGCTTTGATCTTCGCCCGGAGGGTTTCTATCTCACCTTCCGTGAGCACGCGCCCTTCCTTGGCCTGGAGGGCTTCAACCTCCTTTTCCAGCCGCATGTCGAGATTGCCACCCAACTGGATGTCGGTGCCGCGCCCAGCCATGTTTGTCGCAACGGTGATTGCGCCCGGAATGCCAGCGTCGGCGACGATTTGAGCCTCTTGCTCGTGGTGGCGCGCATTGAGCACGGCATGGGGGATTTTTGTTTCAGTCAGAAGTCGGTCCAGAATCTCGGACTTCTCAATGGAGGCCGTGCCTAAGAGAACGGGCTGGCCGCGCTCGTGGCAGTCGCGGACTTCTTTGATGATCTCTGCATATTTTGCTGAAGCGGTGCGATAGACCACATCGTCTTCGTCGATCCTGGCGATGGGCTTGTTGGTCGGTAGTTCGACCACTTCCAGCTTGTAAATGTCGCCGAATTCGCTGGCTTCGGTCAGCGCCGTGCCCGTCATGCCGCCCAGTTTTTCGTAAAGACGGAAGTAGTTCTGAAACGTGATCGACGCGAGGGTCTGGTTCTCAGGCTTAATCTCGACCCGCTCTTTCGCTTCGATGGCCTGGTGAAGACCTTCGGAAAGCCGGCGCCCTTCCATCATCCGACCGGTGAACTCATCGATGAGCATCACCTGGCTGTCCTTGACGATGTAGTCCTTGTCTTTCTGATACAGCTTGTGTGCGCGCAGGGCCTGGTTGGCATGGTGCACGATGGAGATGTTGGTGGGTTCCCAAAGCGAGCCTTCGAGCAGTCCGGCTTCGAGGAGCAGTTCTTCCATCTTCTCTGTGCCGGACTCGGAAAACCCAACCGAGCGTTGCTTTTCGTCCAGTTCGTAATCGTCTTCCACGAGGTTCGGGATCAGGGCATCCACCGCACGGTAGAGGTCGGAGCGGTCATCGGTGGGACCGGAAATGATCAACGGCGTTCGCGCCTCGTCGATGAGGATGGAGTCGACCTCGTCAATGATCGCGTAGGCGTGGCCGCGCTGGACCATCTGATCCAGCGCGTATTTCATATTGTCGCGCAGGTAGTCGAAACCGAACTCATTGTTGGTCCCGTAGGTAATGTCAGCCGCATACGCTTCTTTGCGGCCCTGGTCGTCAACGCCATGGATGACCTTGCCGGTCGTCATGCCGAGGAAGCCATAGAGCTGGCCCATCCATTCAGCGTCACGTTTGGCGAGATAGTCGTTCACGGTGACAACGTGGACACCCTTGCCAGCCAGTGCGTTGAGATAAACCGCCAGCGTAGCTACAAGTGTCTTGCCCTCGCCGGTTTTCATCTCTGCAATCGCGCCGGAATGTAGCACCATGCCGCCAATCAGCTGAACATCGAAATGGCGCATGCCGAGGGCGCGCTTGGATGCCTCGCGGACAACTGCGAACGCTTCTTCCAGGAGGTCGTCCAGCGTGGCGCCGTTTTCCAGGCGCTGTCGAAACTCTTCTGTCTTGGCCTTGAGCGCGCTGTCAGACAGCGCCTCGATCATAGGCTCCATGGCATTGATGCGCGAGACCCGCGTGCGAAGGGGCTTCAGCTTTCGGTCGTTTACGGAACCGAAAATCTTGCGGGCGACTGACAACATAGACCTAACCAATACGCTTGAGGGTTATGAGAAACTTGCCCTCTGCATCGGGAGGCGTACAACCCCTTTGCGCAGGAAGAGCTGCAATGGTGAAACCCTCTCGACCACCGCAAGCGGGAGACTTAAGAACGCCCCGGAAGCGTGTCAATCAGGCGGACTGGCACCAAGGCGAGGGAAATAGCATGCGAAACACCCTGTTTGCATTTGGCATTGGCCTGTCTGCGTGTTTGGCGATTTCTGCCTGCGAGCCACAATCCATCGATGATCCGGTCCGGGTTCGGGTCGATGGAGCGGTTGCCGCGGTGGTCAATGGCGATGCCATATACCTCGCTGATGTGGAGCTTGAAGCAACGGCTCAAGGCGTTATCGGGCGCGGAGAGCCCATCGGGATTGGTCATCCATCCTACCAGACGATTCTTGATCAGTTGATTGACCAGCGCCTTATGGCCCAGGAGGCGTTGGGCAAAGACCTGCATCTTGAGTCGAGTGCGGGACGCCGCTTGGAGGCCGCCCGCGAACGGGTTCTTGGTAACCTTCTGGTCGAACATCTCGTGGCGACAAACGTCACTGAAGAGCGTATTCGCCAGATGTATTCCGAGCAGGCTGCCCTCCAGCAGATCGAAGATCAGGTGCGCGTGGCCCTGATCGTGGTCGAAACGGAGGACGAGGCCAGCACCGTCCGTGAGCGCGTCACAACGGGAGAAGAGTTCGCCGTTGTTGCTTTTGAGGTCAGCACCGACTCCGCAACGCGTATCGAAGGCGGCGAGTTGGGGTACGTGCAGCCCAACCTTATGGGAGAGCCCTTTGCCAGCACAATCGCGAACACAGCGGTTGGGGATGTCTCGGAACCGTTTGAGACAGAGGCCGGCTGGAGCCTGATCAAAGTGGAAGACCGGCGTACGCCTGCGCCGAAGACCCTTGAAGAAATGCGCTCGGACCTGGTCACTTTCCTCACGCTTGGTGAGATCAGCCAGATCCTGAAGACCTTGCGCGAAGAAGCGATCGTGGAGCCTGGCAACGGCGTTCCGACAATTGATCCCGAGACACTGCTGGAGCGCGCCCCAGCTGACGATGACAGCCTGTGAACCTTAAGCCTTCGCCCTTCGCGCCTGAGTGTTTCCCCGAACTGCCAATTGTGAAAGGCGTGCGCGCGGCCACGGGCAGCCGGGGCTTCTATAGCCATGCCGGGCTTGAGCGCGATGATGTGTTTCTGTTTGCTTTTGACGAAGGCACGGTCTGTTCGGGCGTATTTACACGCTCAACCACCGCATCGGATGACGTCGACTGGTGCCGAAAGGCCCTTGCCGAAGGGCGCGGGCGCGCGGGGGCTCTGGTGGTGAACTCGGGCAACTCGAATGCGTTCACGGGGCCCAAGGGCGCCCTGAAGAATGCGGCGACGCGCGCAGCCATGGTGTCTTCGCTGGGCATCTCGGAAGCACAGTGTTTCCTCGCGGCGACGGGCGTGATCGGAGAACCCCTGCCCGATCCGAACTACGTCGGCGCTATCGTTCCACAGCTTGCAGAAAGCCTTTCGACGCCGGACTGGGAGGCGTGCGCGCGCGCGTTCATGACAACCGACACTTACCCTAAGGGCGCCGGTGTCATGACCAAGTGTGGCGACCACGAGGTTGCTTTTGCGGGCATTGCCAAAGGCTCGGGAATGATCGCGCCGAACATGGCAACCATGTTGGCTTATGTCTTCACCGATGCCGCGATCGCGCCGCACCTGCTCCGGAAGCTCACCGCGCAAATTGTCGACGCGACGTTCAACTCCATCACCGTGGATGGGGACACCTCCACGTCGGACACCTTCCAGGTCTTCGCGACGGGGCAATGCGGAATGGATCAGGTGTCGGATGAGGATGATCCGCGTTACGCTGTATTGAGTGAAGCCCTTTTGCGCGTGTCGTTGGATCTTGCCCATCAGATCGTCAAAGACGGAGAGGGCGCCCAGAAATTTATCGCGATCCGGGTAACAGGCGCCGCCGATACCAAGAGTGCCAAACGCGCTGCGGCGTCTATCGCGAACTCGCCTTTGGTGAAAACAGCGCTGGCCGCCGGCGATGCAAACTGGGGGCGGATCGTTATGGCCGTCGGCAAGTCAGGCGTGTCGATAGACCCGAATGCCTTGGCGATCTGGTTTGGTGATCATCAGGTGGCCGAAGGCGGAGCGCGGGCGCCTGATTATTCCGAAGAGACAGCGAGTGCCCAATGCGCCGGCCGAGAAATAGACATTTCCGTCGATCTTGGCGTCGGGGCCAGCGAAGCGGTTGTGTACACGTGTGACCTGACCCACGCCTATGTCGACATCAACGGGGCCTATCGCACATGAAACTCGTGCTCGTATCGGCGGTGGCCATGGTTAATTCAGACGGGCATATTCTTCTTGCACAACGCCCTGAGGGCAAGTCCATGGCTGGGCTCTGGGAATTTCCTGGTGGAAAGGTGGAGCAGGGGGAAACACCGGAAGCCGCGCTTTGCCGGGAACTTCAGGAAGAACTGGGGATTAGGACAGACCCCAATTCATTGAAACCGATCACATTTGCTAGCCACACTTATGAGAGTTTTCATCTTTTGATGCCTCTATATGCGTGTCGGCACTGGGACGGGGTTCCTGTTGGCGCGGAGGGGCAGGCCCTGGCATGGGTCGAGCCGACGCGCCTTCATGAGTTTCCCGCGCCGGAAGCTGATTTGCCACTCTTTGACGTGCTGGCGAAACTCAAAGCGTGGTAGATGATGAAACCGAATTTCGAAATCTTTTCGTCCATGCTGCGCGATGAACGCGGTTCGACAGTGGTCGAATATGGATTGCTGGTAGCGCTTCTTGTGCTTGCCATTTTTGCGGCAATCTCGGCACTCGGAAATCCGACGCAGACGAATTACGAGAACATCGTAAACATGTGGCCGTAGTCGACTTTACGCGGTCCAGAAACGGCGGGTCAGAACCGCAAACACCGGAACGAATTCCAGTCGCCCCAGCAACATCGCAATTGCACAGACCCATTTCCCGGCGTCTGACAAGGTTTGGAATGTGCCGTTGGGTCCAATCTTCGCGCCCAGGCCTGGACCCACATTCGATACCGAAGTTGCCGCGCCGGAGATGGCCGTTATCGGATCCTCGCCCAGAATGGACAGCAGCATCGCGGCGACAAGAAATGTGGACAGGTACAGGAAGACAAACACCATCACGGATTGGAGTACGTCTTCGCTAACCACCCGGCCCTTGTGGCGTACCGGTGCGAGGCGTCGGCGCATGACCATTTTCTGCGCATGGGCCAAGACCGCCTTGGCAGAAAGCTCTAGGCGAAACATCTTGATCCCGCACGCTGCGGAGCCCGCGCATCCCCCTAGAAAGGTTAATACGAGGAAGGCCGCCTCAGGCGGGCCACCCCAGCGGCCATAGTCTCCAAGGGCGTAACCGGTCCCCGTCATCACTGAGGTGACGTTGAACAAGGTTGCGCGTGCAGCCAGAAGCGGGCTGTCGAAACGGTCTGGAGCCGCGAGGGCGTGATAGGCGAGAATGGCGATAACGAAAAAGAGGATCAGCCCGAAGAAAAGCCGGATCTCTGGATCCTGAAACAGGATCCAGGGGCGGCGGCTGTAAATCGCTGCCGCGAGCAAGCTGAAGGGTAGACCTGCGATAAACATGAAAACAATCGCCACCCAGGGCGCGGCGCGATGATCATATTGCCCAAAACTGGCATCGTGGGTGGAATAGCCCCCAGCCGCCATGGTGGTCATGGCGTGTGTGATGGCATTGAAGCCTTCCAATCCGGTGTTTGCATAAAGCGCAGCGCAGATAAGGGTGAGGGCGACATAGACAAGACCAACCGACTTCGCGATGTCGGAAACCCGCGCGAAAAACTTACCGGATTGGTCGGAGCTTTCCAGCTGGAATAACTGCATCCCGCCGACGCGCAGCTGGGGGAGAATGGCGATTGCGGTTACAATGATGCCGATTCCGCCAATCCATTGAAGGATCGCCCTCCACAGCAACAAGCCGGGCGGGAGACTGTCGAGGCCAGTGAGCACTGTTGAGCCCGTGGTCGTCAGCCCGGAAATGCTCTCAAACATGGCATTGGTAAATGTCATGCCTGAAGCGAGGAATGGAACTGCTGCCATCAGCGGTAGGATCACCCATACTGATACAGTCAGCAGGAATGCCTCCCTCTGCCCGGTGCGCGGTGGTTCTCCGCGCGCCAGCGTGTAAAGGCTTAGACCGAGAATAAAGGATGCAAAGGCGGACGCCGCGAAGACGGGCCATTCTGGACGCTCACCGAGAATGTCGACTATGGCGCACGGCACCATCGCGCCGCCAAGCAGCATGATCATGATGCCAAGGGCCAGGAGGAGTGGACGAAATTCCATTCGCGCCAGTTAGAGCGAAATCCGTGCCTCTCCGTCAATCCAATCTTGGTCCAAAGGGGCGGGGCACTGGCACGCCAGCGGCGCATCGCTGGGTTCACCGGCCAGAACAGCGGGGGCGTCGCCTGTCTATCAAAAAGTCCGTCTGTTTAAGATCGGGAAAGACATTTCGGTTAACGCTAACACTAAGGACATGTTCATGTCGTTGCTGCACATTCGTTGATGAGGGCCTTTGAGCTGTGACCCCGTATGCCTACACGTTCAAGAGCAAGCCTGAAGGCGCTGAAGTCTCGTGGCAGCTCACGGGCAAGACGCTTCAGCTCGAAAACGGTGAACAGGTTGATCTTTCAACTGTTGTTGGCGGAACCTTTTCGGATATGCCGTCCGGGGCCCATTGGGTTAGTTGTCTTGTGCTTGAGCATTCGGGCGGAAAAACCAAGATCGCCTGCCGTGACATGCGAACCGGCGCCTCTCGCGCCCAGTATATGAGCCTTGTCGTCTCCCTGCTTGGGGATCTGGCGGTTGTCAGTCCAAATGCGGCGTTTCGATCCGGAGGCGGCCGTTTTGCAACGTACGCGCTCCTGCTGATTGGTGTCGTGCTGTTTGGGCTGGGGATTTACGCCATGGGGGGCGCAATCCTGGGGCAGTTCGGTGATGCCACGCAGTTTGGCCTTTCAATGGGCGCGATGGCATTGATCTTCGGTATTTTTCTGGGGTGGTCGGGGTCGCCTTGGTCGAAACCGACAACGCGGTCCCCACAAGACCTATTGAATTGGCTGCGAACCTGGCTCCGCCGGGCAGAGGCCTGATAAAAAGCGGCGCAAGCTCAATTGAGCCTGCGCCGCAATCGCCCAAAAAACTAGGCTTTAAGCGGCGGATGCATCGCCGCCGCTGATCAGTTTCGGCGCCTCTCGAGTGGTCGCATTGCCAATCTCGATCTTTCGGGGCTTTGCCGCTTCGGGCAGCTCCCGGCGCAATTCAATGCGCAACAGTCCGTTCTCGAGGGCTGCGCCGGTCACCAGCACATGGTCTGCCAGTTGGAAACGACGAAGAAATCCGCGTTCAGCAATGCCGCGATGCAGGAAATCCCGCTCTTCAGCGCCGTCAGGGGCATCTTTCTTGCCCGCGACTGTCAAGAGGCTTTCCTTGAGCTCGATATCCAGATCCGCCTCAGAGAATCCAGCAACCGCGATCTCAATCGCAAACTTATCGTCGCCAACACGTTCAATGTTGTAAGGGGGGTAGCCTTGGGCGCCGTCCAGTCGGGCGGCGGTGTCCAGCATGTTGGCCATGCGGTCGATGCCAACCATGGTGCGGTACAGGGGGGATAGGTCGATCGTATTCATTTCAGTCCTCGTTCAAGCAACTGGGCCCGGCGATCTCGCCCGGCGGGTTTGTCGTTCGTCCGCAATGGTGTTCCAACCCGATATCGGCGTTGCCACGGCGTCCGGTCCCGGCCTGCTTGGCAGCGCCGCGACTTCTGTTATCTGGGTAGCATTCTGCGCAGGTTCAAGCGCCTTGATGGGCATGAGGAGTAATGGACATGGATAGATTTCTTGCGGGTGCGGCGCTGGCCGCTGCTTTTGCAATGTCGGGGTGCGGCGGCGGAGAGACGCCACCTGAGGCCGATCCCGCCCCTCTCGGAACACCAAGCTCTGACACCACCGAGGTAGAAGGCGTTGAGGTGGGTAGTCTCGAATGGGCTGCCGCGGGCGCCTGGCGTGCAGATGCAAATGCGCGGGATGATTGGCGGAATCCGGTTGAAACGCTGCAGTTCTTCGATGTGCAATCGAGCGATACAATTGTGGAGCTTTGGCCGGGTGGTGGCTGGTATACGCAGATCCTCGCGCCCTACCTTGCGTCCGGGAGGGGTAGCCTGGTTGCTGCCACTTGGGACCCCGAGGCTTTCGAAGGTGATCGTCGAGCCCGCATTGAAGAGCGTATCACCGGCTATAGCGAAGCCTTTGGTGACGCCGAAACCTTCGGGGACATCCAGATCGCGGCCCTCTCCGGCGTCTCGGGCCCGTTGACTGAACCCGGAGCCGCCGATGTCGTTTTGACGTTCCGCAACATCCACAACTGGATGAGCGGAGAGTATCTCGACAAGGTGTTCTCAGACGCTTTCAACGCGCTCAAGCCCGGCGGGGTATTCGGTGTGGTTGAGCATCGCCTGCCATCCACGACCGAGCAGGATCCAGCGGCACGCTCAGGCTATGTCCACGAGGATTTTGTGATCGCAGCGGCGGAACGCGCTGGCTTCGTGCTCGAAGCTCGTAGCGAGATCAACGCGAACCCTGCGGACACGGCAGATCATCCTTTCGGCGTTTGGACACTGCCACCCAACTCCCGCACATCCGATCGCGAGGGCAATGCGCCGGAAGGGTTTGACGCGGCTTCTTACGCCGCGATCGGCGAAAGCGACCGGATGACCCTGAAGTTCCGCAAACCCGAATAGCTCGCGTCGTCCCAATGCCCCAGCGCACTCTGTTTCCAACGCTCCTGCATAGGGCCGAGATTCCATCCGGTCTCGGCCTGGAGGCGCTAGACGCGGCATGCTGGATGATCGAAGAGGGCGACCAGGCGGGTCACGCCTGGTGCGAGCGGGAGGGCTATCCAGGCTATACGTCCTATGCCTCCCTCGACGATCTGCCGTCCCGCGCTCCCGCCTTTGAGGCCCTTGCAAAAGGGCTCTCGCGCGAGGCCGATGCCTTTGCCACCGCTTTGCACTGGGACATGGCGGGAAAGCGGCTAAGCCTCTCCGGCTTTTGGGTGAACATTCTCGGCGAGGGCATGGGCCACTCGGGACATATTCACCCTGGCAGCGTTCTGTCCGGCACAGCCTATGTCACGATTCCAGCGGGCGCCGGCGCGCTGAAGCTGGAGGATCCACGGCTGCCCCAGTTCATGGCGGCGCCGCCTTTAGTTGAAGAGGCTCCGGAAGACCTCCGGCGATTTGTGTACGTCCGACCGAAAGCCGGTGAAATCTATATGTGGGAGAGCTGGCTGCGCCACGAAGTTATGCCCAGCACCTGCGAGGATGCCCGCATTTCGGTAAGCTTCAACTTCGCGGTGGAAGAAGTGTGATGCGCCCTTAAGGGTCCGGATCAAATCGGCCCACAGCTTGTATCGGTCGGCTAGACCGTATCGTGTTGCGACAGAAGTCTTGGTTGACCCCATCGCTCACTCGCGCCACGAGCACTTAGAAAAAGACCAAGGACGACATTATGGACATTTCCAAGATCTCAATTGGGGAAAACCCACCGGACGACCTCAATGTTCTCATCGAGGTTCCTCTCGGCGGTGAGCCTATCAAGTATGAGATCGACAAGGCGTCAGGCGCCATGTTCGTCGACAGGTTCCTCTACACCTCCATGCGCTATCCCTGTAATTACGGCTTCGTGCCGCACACACTGAGCCTCGATGGCGACCCGATGGACGTCATGGTGGTCGGTCAACGCGCGCTTGTGCCCGGCGCTGTCGTGCGCGCGCGCCCTGTAGGCGTGCTGTTGATGGAAGATGATGGCGGCGTAGACGAGAAGATTCTCGCTGTGCCCCACCAGAAGCTCACGCGCTTCTATGAAAAAGTGCACAACTACACGGATCTGCCTGAGATTCTGGTCGACCGCATCGTCCACTTTTTCACCCACTACAAGGACATGGAGCCCAACAAATGGGTGAAGGTCGAAGGGATTGAGGGTGTTGAGAAAGCGCGCGAACTCATCACACAAGCCGTCGAGCGCGCCAAGAGTTAGAGCACTTTTTCGGGCTCAGCATTCATGCTATTTACAGTGCATGGCAGCAGAGCCCGTCTTCGGCCCCAATGGGGCGGTCATTAATAATCCAGAAATGGGCGAGGCTTTGCGTCGGGATTATGAAAATCCTTCTTTGGCCTTCCGTATTCCTCCATCAAGAGCGCCTTCAATAAAGTCGGAGGCAGCTCTCATTATCTTCGGGGTGATCTGGGTCATTTTCGGTATCTCTCAAGAATACAGAGTCTTGGCTGCACTTTTCAGCCTCTACCTCTTGGTTCAGACAGCACTGTTTTGCAGGAAAATTGCCCGGCAGATTGCCTAATCAGTACCCCTGAAGCCGTGCATAGCGGTCGCGGTGGAAGCTCGCACCGCCATAGAGCGCTTCCTGAACCCGTGCACGCTTCATAAACAGACCAGAATCATGATCGTCGGTCATGCCGATGCCGCCATGCAATTGGACAGTCTCGTTCGATACAAGGTGCACAAGCTCGGACGTCTTGGTCTTGGCCACGCTGGCCAGTTCCGGCATGTTATTCGCCTGCGTATCCACCGCTGAGAGGGCGGCAGCCACGCAAGAGCGGGCCATTTCAAGCTCTGTGAACATCTTGGCGGCGCGGTGTTGCAGGGCTTGAAAGCTGCCGATGAGCTGGCCGAACTGGCGCCGCGTATTGAGATACTCCAGCGTCATGTCGAAGGCAGCCTGGGCTGAGCCGAGCGTTTCAGCCGCCAACGCAATACGTGCACGGTCAAGCACGGGTTCGAGCGTGTCGATGGCTTTGTCCACGTCGCCCAGAATATGCGCTTCGTCCACGTGGACGTCCTCAAGGGTAAGGTGGGCCGCGCCGTGGGAGTCCACGGTATTTAGGACCTGAACCGAAACGCCCTTGGTATCTTTTGGGACAAGGAAAAGCGTTATTCCGTGGGCTTCGCCGGGCTCTCCGTAGGTGCGCGCCGCTACGATGAACACGTCTGCCATATGGCCGCTTGGGACAAAGCGTTTTGCACCATTGAGTGTGTAGCCCTGGCCATCGCGCTCGGCCTCTGTCGCAACCTGGGTGGGCGCATGATGGGCGCCTTCGTCCAAGGCAAGCGCCGCAGATGTCTCACCAGACGCAATGGTGGGCAGCCAGGTCTCTTTTTGCGATTGCGTTCCTGCCAAGGAAATCAGACTTGTCGCAACAACCCCGGTCTGGAGCACATCACTGGCAACAAGGGTGCGCCCGAGGGCTTCCATGATCTGGCCCATGCCGACCATGCCGAAATCCGAGCCTCCAAATTCTTCAGGCACGAGGACGCCGTAAAATCCGAGCTCGGCCAATTTGGCTCTTGAGGCTGGATCGGCGCCGTTCGCGCCGCCGTCGCGCAAGCCGCGCAAATGCGAAACTGGCAACTCGTCGCGGGCAAAAGACAGCGCCGTATCGCGCAGCATGTCCTGGTCTTCAGTGAGTACGAAAGTCATGGCTACTGATGCTCCCGCAGGCCGAGGACGCGCTTGGCGATGACGTTCAGGTTGATCTCGCTTGTGCCGCCCTCGATGGAATTGCCCTTGGAACGAAGCCAACCCCGGGTGGCTTTCAGCGCGACCGGATCGAAGCCGTCGCCTTCCCAGCCGAGCCCCTCAGTGCCGAGGGCTTCAACGAGAAGCTCATGGCGTTCCTGGTTCATCTTGGCGGCGGCGTATTTCAAGATCGAGGCTGTATGCCCGACTTCCTGGCCAGCCTTGGCCTGTTCCGTGGAGCGCTGGACTGTGAGCGAGAACGCCTTGGCGTACATCTTGTGTTCCGTGATCCGGGCGCGCAGGTCGCCGTCGCTCACCCGTCCGGTCTCGTCGACGCCAATATGCTGTTTGGCGTATTCCTCCGGTCCCAAAATGCCTGATCCGCCGGTTCCGCCGAACCCGCCGGCCGAAATCGATGAGCGCTCGAATTGCAAAAGCCTTTTGGCGATGGGCCAGCCGCCATTCACATCGCCGACGAGTTGCTCCTTGGGCACTTTCACATCGGTGAAGAAGGTCTCGCAGAAGGGTGACGAGCCGGAAATCAATTTGATCGGGCGGGCTTCAACGCCTTCGCTGGTCATATTGAAGACGAGGAATGAAATGCCTTCATGCTTTTTCTCGGTGCTTGTGCGCACAAGGCAGAAGATCCAATCCGCCTGGTCTGCATACGATGTCCAGACTTTCTGGCCATTGATCAGATAGTGGTCGCCCTTGTCTTCGGCTTTGGTCTGGAGGCCGGCGAGGTCCGAACCGGCGCCAGGTTCTGAATAGCCCTGACACCACCGCGTGCGTCCGTGTACAATGTCCGGGATGAAACGCATTTTCTGTGCTTCATTGCCGAATTCGAGGAGTGCGGGACCAAACATCCAGAGCCCGAAACTGAACAGGGGAGGCCGCGCCTTGATGCGCCGCATTTCCTGCTCCAGGATTCGCGCCTGGGCTTTGCTGAGGCCGCCACCGCCAAATTCGGACGGCCAGGTGGGCGCGGTCCATCCACGCTCAGCCATGCGTTCCAACCAGACCTTGCTTTCGGGATTGGCGAATTGTTCGCGTGATCCGCCCCAGACGATTTCGTCGTCTTTCATAGGCGTGCGCATGGCGGCCGGGCAGTTCTCCTCAAGCCAGGATCGAACGTCTTCCCGGAAAGCGTCCAAGTCTGTGGGTTCGTCAAAGGCCATGCCGATCTCTCCCTATTTTTGCGAAGCCTACATTTGGGCAACGGGGAAGGAAAGCGGTGACGCAAGGTCCGCGTTCCCCTGTCACAGGACACATCTACGGGAAACGCTAGCTTACATGTTGTAGTAGAATTCTTCCTTCACGATTTTACCGTCTGCTGCCGTGTAAACAGCCACTTCACGCATCTGCACACGCTCGCCGCTTGCTTTGTCGGTGACGTCGATCTCATAAATCACGCTGAAGCGATCATCGCCGTGGTAATAGGGACCCTCGGCTTTGGACGAGTGCACCTCGTTCGCACTTTCCCACCAATCCCATTTGCCCTTGAGCGCTTCAATCCCGGTAACGCCTGCAGAGCCGTCGGGCATCGGGCCTGCTTCATTCGACTGAACGGTGTCAGCATAAATCTGGTCGAGTAGTTCTCGAGACCGTCCAGTATTGTTGTACTCGACAGTCATCTCCGCCAGCTCTTTCACGCTTGCCATGGTGCACCTCCTTCAATTTGTTCCCCATATGTACCATGGCAACCGTTGCGCGTGAAGGGGCGCGTTAACGATTTTGCTAACGACCGAACATGCCGTTTTCCCGGCCGGTTTCGATACCAGCCTGGTTCAGTGCGAACACGACGGTGAGGAAAGCCCCGAAGGCGGCAACAATCATGACAAACTTCCATGAAATGAGCCGCGGGCGTGGATCATCCCAGACTTCGCCGGCCTTGTGGTTTGCAAACACGCCAAGCGCGACAAAGGCTGCCAGTGTCAGGCCGGTCAGGATCCATTCGGTCATGGGCGCTCATTCCGATGGGGCCTGCGCTCAAGAGGGATGCGCTGTGAGCCCGTGAGGTGTCTTCGCCCAGAAGTGGGGTGTCTTGATCCATCCGTAAAGCGCCCGCACTGCGGCCAGGGAATGCAGCGGCCAATAAAGTGGCAGAGTCAACGCGCCCCAGAGCCGGTTCATACGCCTGGGGCCTGGCGCAATCAGCAAGGCAATAGCATTGATCCCATATCCAACGAGCAGTAGCCAAAGGCCCGGTCCAGTAAGCGCGCCATCGAAAAATATGAACCCGGCGATCATCAGCAGTGCCAGCGGTCCGTGGACGAAAGCCGCCAGGCACGTGCCAAGCAGCATGGCCTGGAGTGCGAGATATCCGCCGATGCCAATCTGAGAAACCGTAGCGCTCGACTGGCGCATCATGACGGCCCAGGTTTGCAGAAACCCTTTCAGCCAACGCGAGCGTTGAGATGTCCAGATTCCGAGGGTTTCTGGGGCTTCTTCAAAAGTGGCGAGGGGGATTACCCCGCTTCGAAAGCCGTGGCGCGCCAGGCGAACGCCGAGGTCGGCATCCTCGGTGACGTTCCAAGCATCCCATCCGCCCAGCGCACGCAGGACGGCCATCCGGAAGTGCGGACTTCGGTAGCAAACGCACCAAGCGTTTCGCCGAGTCCGGCCCCAAAAGGAGGGGACGGAAGTGATTAAGTTCCTGGTGGTTCTACATCTTTTCTTCGGCGGATTTGACCTTCACGAACAACGGAGCGTCATCTCCGTGATACAGAGCGGCATCGTAGGGTGGAGTGTGGCCTATCCAGAAAGAGAAGTCGCTTTCGTAAGTATTCCCGAAAACATCATCATAGCGGATGAACCCACGCAGGTGGACATTTGCAGTGGTGCTGATGTTACGGAGCGCCGATCTGGCTTCATCGGTAATGCGCACCGCAACGCCCCGCTCCTCGCCCTTTGGCAAGGTCGGCAAAATACCGAAAAATTCATTGATTTTAGGCCGGCGGTGAGCGTCAACCGAGTCAATGATGGATTCCGCCTGCATCAGAGCGCAGACGCGAACGTTTTTCGCGGGGGTTGCGCCGTCATTCTTGACGATGATCTTGGCTCTGAAATCAACAAATGGATTGTTTGGAGTGTGCTTAACTTCAGCGCTGATTACGTGGGCGTATGCTGCGCTCTGGCCCACACCGATCTCTCGGGTCGCGACGATCATGTCGCGCGTAGCCGTCAACGTGATCCACAAAAGCGCGACCGCACAAGCGGACAGCACAAGACCAAGAATAGAGACAACCCCCATAACCCCGGTCCAAAGGGCCATCGCGCGCTGCGCTGTGAGATCTTCTTCTTCTCTATACTCAGCGCGATCTGGTGTGGGGTTGGGCTTTGGGGCGCCAAAAGATTCGAGCGTAACCGCTTCGGTCTTGCGCTCTGCTTTTTCTTCTTCGGTAGTCTGGGAGGTGGTTTGTGGGCCGTGTTGGCCGTCCACACTGCGATTGAAGCCAGCATCAGAAGCTAGCCCCGCTATCAAGATCACTCCCAAGCAGAGAAAGACGAAAACCTGCGGTGTTGCTAGTTGCTCACTGTTCCACCGCACGTGGCTCTAGCCTCATCTCGAAAACCCCAACGGCTTCCAGCACTTGCAGGAAGTAGGCCGCTGAGAACTTTCCCCGGCTTAGCTTATTGCGAAGGTTCCGCTCATTCTCGGCCACACCATTCGCGGCCATGCGGTCGACGACCTGAGCATAGGTCAGCCCCTTACGCTTGATCTCGGCTTTGAGCAGGTTTGCGGCGCGCTCTTCATAGGGGTTTCTATCGGGCATGTCGTCTCCATAGCGATAAAAGCACTATAAACGATGACATTTACCCTTGCAATGATGACCTATCGTCATTACATACGATGCATAAGCACCGTAAACGATGACAAATGGCCCAACACTTTCTCCTCTCTGCTGCTGCACGCACGCTTTCGCTTAGGGCGATCTACAAAGCGGGCGAACAGGCTGCCTATGAGACGTTCTGCCAGCTCCGCTGGCCAGAGACGGACGGCGAAGCTGTGTGTCCTCACTGCGGCTGTGTCGAGAGTTACAAAATCACCACGCGCCGCAAGTTCAAGTGTAAGGCTTGCCACCATCAGTTCAGCGTCACGAGCGGGACCATCTTTGCCAGCCGTAAGCTCGACTTCGTGGATCTGCTCGCAGCGATCTGTCTGTTCGTGAATGGCTCCAAGGGCCGCTCTGCGGTCCAAATGAGCCGCGAAATGGACGTGCAGTACAAGACGGCTTGGGTTCTCTGCCATAAGCTGCGCGAAGCCATACAGGACGAATACGAAGGCGCCAAAGCGTCTGGGGAAGTCGAAATTGATGGTGCCTACTTTGGCGGCCATATTCGCCCAAAGAACCAAGCCAAGGACCGTGTGGACCGTCGCCGCAAGAAGTATCAGACCGGCACTCGCCGCGTCGTGGTCGCCGTGCGCGCTCGCAAGGGCCGCACCCTCACCTTCGTGACCAAGCGCGAGAGTGAAGGCGTGGACATTGTGGCCCGCACCGTGAAGCCAGGTTCAACGATCTTCGCTGACGAGGCCAATCACTGGGATCACCTCGCGCGCGGCTTTGCCATGGGCCGGATCGACCACGGCGAGATGTACTCGAACGGCGACGGCACCCACACGAACGGTGCTGAGAGCTTCTTCTCGCGCCTGCGCCGCATGGTGCGCGGGCAGCACCACTTCGTGAGCCCCAAGTACCTCAAATGGTACGCGAACCACGCCGCATGGCTGGAAGATCATCGCCGCGAGAGCAACGGCGCAATGGCTATGCGGGTGCTGGGTGGTGCGCTGGCGGCGCCTGTCAGCCGGGAGTTTGCTGGGTATTGGCAGCGGTGAATCAATATCTAGTAGGTGAACGTGAACAAAACCGGTTCGATTCTGGCAACATCTAGCTTGAGTCATTGACTCTTCACTACGCCTAAAACAGGCTACGCCCGCGCTGTGTCACCAGCGCGGGCGTAGAGTTTGGTAGTTAAACCCCGGCGGCCGGGGAAGGTGTTGCAACGCTGGAAACTTCCAGCAAAATCGTTGCGGCGTCAACCCTCCGCCATGTCCAAAAAAAAGGAAAACGGACATGACGAAATCCACTAGAAACTCTGGGAAAAGGTGGACTCAGAAAGAAGTCTCAGAATTGCGTAAGTTGGCCAAAGGTAATACGCCGACGCGCGTTATTGGCCTTAAGCTGGGTCGCACCGAAGCTGCGATCTACGGAAAGGCTAGTTCTGAGGGTATTGGCCTCAAGCCTACCAATCAGAGCCCTTATAATCGCCAGAAAGATAACTGACGGCGGTTTCGTATAGGCGGCACTCTTCATCTGTCCAATCATGGTCATGATCGGTGAGTGCCAACGCGAGCGTGTCTAGCGCGTTCAAAATCGGATTTTGCGGCGAGACGGCTTCACGGCGCTGTCTCGCCGCGTCCAACTGGATTACATTACTCATGAAGACACCTCCCAAACCAAGCATCTAGCAGAATCCAACCGACCGCGCACGGTCCCCTTCTCCCTCTCAATCCGAAGACACTTCGACACGCGCCGCGTGATCTCCGTGACGTGCTTCCTGTCCCGTGCGTCGTCTCCCTGTAGAGCAACGATGGCTTGAGCGATCTCACGGCTCTTGAGCGGCCTCTCAGCGTGTCTCAGTTCCCGCATACAGGCTTCCAGTAGCTCGCCCTGTCCGAAGAGCCTGTAGACCTTCTGGCGCGGCATAAGGGCTTCCAGATCGCCTGTGAAGCCGAGCGCCTTTAGGGTCCGGTCCAGCGCGGCGACATCGTTCTTGATCTCTGCGAGCCTGCCTCGGACATTGTCTGCCTCGTTGAACAGTTCGGCGCGCTTGCTGAGAAGCCCATTGATTGTGTGCTCGTAGCTATCGGTTCGAGACCGCTTCACAGACCCAGAAGGGTTGAGGGGAATTGGATGATCCATAGTTACAGAGTCGCGAAATCATGGGATTCTGTCACCTATGAAACTTGGTGCGCTTGCTACCTAAGTCCGCGGAAGTGATTACTGGTTCCCCCGAGGAGGATTGGGAGCCTCATCCGTGCCAAGGCTGGCAACAGGAGGCCGAACTGGACCGCATACTCTAGTGCCCAATGGAGGGCGATCCAGGACTGGCCATGATTGTAGGCGGCAAGGGGGGCTTGGATGCAGGCGACATCGGGGCCCGAGCGTGCAAACGCGGAATAGGCTGCCAGGAGTTGTTTAGGGTGTGGCCGATCCTCAGCGTCATAAATGCACGCCAGAGTGCCCCGCGCATATTGCAGGCCATAGTTCGGAGCGCGGGGCTTCGTCTGGGGGCTGCCCTTTGGAACCGTGAGACACCGCGTTCCTTCTGGCCAGGTCGTGACACCCACAGCTTGCTGGGTTTCGTGGTCTTCGCATTCCAAGAGCAGAAGGATGTCGAGGCGCCCGGCTGGCCAATCCAGTTGAGAAAGCGCTTTTGCCAGCCCGGGCACGGCGCGGGCCTCATGGTAGAGCGGCACAAGGACCGTGTAGACCGGTAACTCAATGTCGCCGGCGCCCGGAAGCTCGATGGTTTTTGGTCTGACAAAGCCGGGCGTGGTGGCGACCAGAAGAAGCACAATTCGCCACGCCACAAGCGCTCCAAAGACACAAAAGGCGATTGATGATGCCGCTAGAATGGCGATGACAGGCTGAAGCAAAGCTATGCTGCCGACGAGCCCGGCAATGGCGCGAATTTTGGGCGGAGGAGCGGGGATAGAGGACGTGCAGGCGGATTGTTCCGGCGTCCTGAAGTCCAGCTTAAGACTTGCTTGCAGTGCGCAATAGTCAAAAAGCTCGTCAGCTTCCGGTGTGGTCCGAGCGAAGCTGTGAGGCTCGCGCGGTCTCTGCACCTCAATGTCTGAGGAACCTTCTTGCTTCCAAACCCCACCCATGAGCTATCAAACGCTCACAGAATTCCACAATCTACCAATCTAAAGTAGTATTATTGGGGTTGCGTATCAAAAAGTGTATCCGCCAGGGCTCTGCCGCTCTTCCACGCGTCCTCACACTTTCCGCCCAAATGCCAGTCTCCACAGGTTCCGAGGCCGAGCCCAGGGTCGTATTGATGGGAAAACCCAAGGGGTTTCTCTGCTTGAGAATACCGCCAGCGATGAACCGCTGCATGGACTGGAGTCGGGGCGCCGGTGAGCGCGCGGAACGCCTGAAACAGCGCATTTGCAACCGTATCTGGTTCATCTTCGAGGTGGGCCGCGCTCCAGTCGGCTGAAGCTTGAACGACCCAGGCTTCATGCGGGCCGCGATCAGGTTTCGAGTTGTTGCGCGCGGCCCACCCTAAGGTCATGGCTGCTATCTTGGCAGCATCGAAATCGCAGCCAATTGCGGTGTCGAAAGCAAGCATAGCGGTCCAGGACGGCACTGAGACAACGCCATTCGCGCCTTTTGACAGGTTTGTTGCGACCTCGTCCAAAAGGGCACCGACCTGTTCCGCTGGGATTGCGAGCAGGACTTTTTCGAAAGGGCCGAAAGACGCCGCGCGCTCCTGTGTGTTTAGGTTCCAGGCCCCCGCACTGCCGGTGATGCTCTCAATGCGTGTGGCCCAGTTCACATCAAACGGGTCTGATAGGGCGCGGATAAGCGCGTTCATTGCAGGTTTGCCAACCCATCGGGGGGCGTTGTTCGTGGTCGATACGGCGCCGTCCTCCGCGACAGTGACGAAGCGCCCATTCCATGGAGCCAGAAATCCCGCGGTTGCCCATGTTTCCAATTGCTGAGCGAAGTCCGCCGATGCGGGTGAAATGAATTGGGCGCCATGGTCAAATCGAACTTGGCCGATCGACGTTTCGGCGCGGCGTGTGCTCATCCGCCCTCCTGGCCCACGCCCCTTGTCGAACACGGCGACATCCACCCCTTTGGCCGCCAAGCGCTCCGCGCACGTCAAACCGGCCAGTCCGGCGCCAATGATTGCAACGGCCATACTACTTTTCCTTGTCCTAGTTCGGCATACCTAGCGCCGTCGACGCCCACGTCTATCTACAGAGCAGTCTTGCAGGAGACACGAGTGGCAAAATGTCGAAACAAGCGATCGGTTCCGGCCAAGGCTCACCTGGCGTCGAAGATATGCCCTGTCTGCCAGAAGCCGTTCTCCTGGCGGAAAAAGTGGGAACGCGTTTGGGACGATGTGAAATACTGTTCCGAACGCTGCCGCCGTTCGCGGGCAACTGATTAGGCCACTGATCTCACAATCGAAAAAATATCGAAAAACAATAAAATGCATGTCCCTGATTTCACTCGGGTTTCAATGTTTTTCGATATGTACTTATTGTTTTTCAATAATTCCTGACATAGATTGAGGGCGTCGGCGGGATTGGCCCGGCGGCACAACAAACCGGCCAAAGCGCCCATACACTGCAAGAAGGACCAATTTCCGATGACCGCCCTCGTTCGCACCACAGACACCGCCCCCGCTGCCCCTCAGGGCGTTGTCGCACGGGAAGCCCTGAGCCGGCTTTTGAGCCCAGAGCTGCCCCTTCTCCCGGCCGCGAACGATGGTGAAGGCGCTGCTTCAGGTCGCTCCCTGCTTGTTGCACGCCGCACACGTCAACGCCGTCGGATGGCCCGTCGCTAAGGCCGGTTGCCCCCCGTTTGTCTGCCCGCAGGCGGGGGGCTTTTTTCACAAAAGGACCCCAACAGATGTCACTCGCAAGAACCATTTCCCTCGCTACAGCCAGCCTTGCTCTGGCAGCATCCGCCCATGCCGCCGGCGACTTCGCTTTCGACTACACGTATGATCGCGACGAGCTCGCATCTATCGCTGGCGCTGAGCGCGTCTTTGAAGATCTGCATGATCAGATCGAAGACGAATGCCGCTTTAGCGCATTCACCCAGAGATTCACTTTGGCGCGGAAGGTGACCGAACAGTGCGTTGCTGAGACGCTTGAGGAAGCCGTCCAGGATATCGACGCGCCGCACTTGAACGCCGTGTTTGAGGCATGGGACGCCGGCAGCGTCTGATGATCAGAACTAAGGGAAAGTCCTTATTCGCATGCCGCGCATAGAGTGATTTTCTTAGCCTCGACCGGGGTGGTCCGCCCTCCTCATAGCGCTCGCTCAAGCCACCCCGTTCCGGCCGCTTCATTCCCTCCCAACGAAGCGGCCTTTTCATTGTCAGTCGTCAGGTTCGTCTTTCAGATCCCGTGGGCGAACCACATCAACCAAACGGAATGCAGACATGTGAAACTGCGTGTCTTCTCCCGCATCGAACAGGGCGATGCATCCCGTCGGGAACTTCTCAAACAGCCTTGCGAGGCTGAAATCATCGTTTGCGCCGCCGCTCCGTGAGAGGCTGCAGGCGAATTCGTGAATGCCGGGATTGTGCCCGATGAGCAAAACCGTGCCGTCCCAATCGATACCCGCCAGAACACCTTCAATCGTACTCGGCCCAGCCAGGTAAAGGTCATCCTCATAGGTTGGCTCGACACCGCCCCAGGCTGGCGCGGCGTAACGCCAGGTCTCGCGGGCGCGGCGAGCGGTCGATACCAAGGCATTCGCGGGGCGCCAGCCCAGTCTTACAAGGTGTTCGCCCATGGCCACCGCGTCGCTTCGACCGCGCTCAATAAGGGCGCGCCCATGGTCTTCTATACCCTCATGCCACGCTTCGGTTTTGGCATGGCGCATGAGGATCAGCCGTTTCATGGGGCTCCTTGCGGGGTGGCAACTTAGAATTTCTGATTCAGCGCTTCAGCGCTGCGGTCTTTGAACGCGGAGCGTCTCACACCACTCTTCTTAACTGAAACAATCCCTCGGAGACAAGAAGATGAGCCTTTTGCTTGGCGATACAGCCCCGGATTTTGAAGCAGACACAACACAAGGTCGCATTCGCTTCCATGATTGGGCAGGTGACGACTGGGTGGTGTTCTTCTCCCACCCGGCAGATTTCACTCCGGTCTGCACCACGGAGTTGGGCTATACAGCAAAACTAAAAGACCAGCTCGCTGCGCGCCACGCAAAAGCGATTGTCGTCTCGGTCGATAGTGTGGAAGACCACAAGGCTTGGATTTCCGACATCGAAGAAACCCAGAATGCGAGCGTCGAGTTTCCCATCATTGCCGATGAGGACAAGACCGTAGCTACGCTTTACAACATGATCCACCCCAACGCCGATCCGAAAGTCACGGTGCGTGCGGTCTATGTGATTGATCCGAACAAGAAGATCCGTGCCTCAATCATCTATCCTCCAAGTGCCGGGCGCAACTTCGATGAAGTCTTGCGTCTCCTCGACAGCTTGCAACTCACCGACAACTACAAGGTCGCGACGCCTGTAAACTGGCAGGACGGCGAAGACGTCATCATCGTGCCGAGCGTGACCGACCCAGAAGAGATCGAGCGTCTCTTCCCGAAAGGCCACACGGCCATCAAGCCCTATCTCCGGACAACGCCGCAGCCGAACAAATAGTCTGAACAGGGATCGACCAACCAAAAAGCCCCAGCCATTGCGGCTGGGGCTTTTTCATACTTCGAAATTGCCGAGTTTACCCGCCCTAGCGGTAAACGATCGGTGCTGGCGCCTCTGCTCGACGCTCAAACCGCGCTGGCGTTACGCGTGCTGCTGGTTGCATCCGGCGTTCCGACACGTCCCGGCCCGCAAATACTGTGCGCACAACATAGCCGTTTGAGGTCGCACGCTGGGTGGCTCCGCTATTCACGGACTTCCAACTGTCGCTGGAGTAGAAACTCAGCTCTTCAATGTCGGCAGACTCGATGTCGACGTCTGCGGACACATAGCGCGGTTGGGGCGTTGCCATGCACGCCGCGTCTTCAGACGCGCTCATACCATCGCAAAGCATGTTTCGAAGCGCTTCCTGGGTGGCTGCATCCGGAAGCGGCGGGAATGCCTCTTGAACATCAGCCTCCGAAGCGCGTGCCAGGATTACGGCAGGTTTCTCGGATGCCGGCGGCGGCGAGATCTCAGGTGTTTCGGTGGCTGTGACCAGCCGCATCGACGCTGCCAAATTCCTGAATTGCGGATACGCGTCGGGTGCTGGCAGGGCCGCGGTTGAGACCTGCGCTTGACGGACCTGACGCAACGGCACGTCGTAAAATGTCTCGAGTTCCGGGAGGTCGGCTATCGGCTGCGGATCCTGCGGCACCAACGCGATGGTCTTGGCGTCGGTATCGTGGCCCACAACCAGTGGCACAACGCGCCAAGCGACAACTCCGAGGAGGGACGCATGTGCCCCCGCGACCAGCACCATTAGGCTCGTACGATCCATGCTGCGAATGCTCTTTACCCCTGACATAAATGCAACATTAGCTGCAGAAGTCGTCGTTGGACGTTAATTCTAGGCAATATAGAAGCTGATTCGCGAATTCCACAGCCCGCGCATTGAATCTAAAGCGTAATTGCGAGGGCGCCTCGCGTCGCCTTGCGATAGTCATCGATCAGCATTTCGGTCATTTCGCCGGGCTTGTAGTCTATGCCAGCGATTTCGCGAACAGGCGTTATCTCAGCGGCGGACCCCGTAATGAAGCACTCGGAGAATGAATTCAGTTCGTCCGGGTGGATCTGACGTTCAACAACTTCGATCTGGCGCGCCTTTGCCATGGAGATCACTGTCTGACGGGTTAATCCGTTCAGGAAACAATCTGGCGTTGGCGTGTGCAGCGCGCCGTCACGCTGGAAAAACACGTTTGCTCCCGTCGCTTCAGCAACAAGACCCCTGTAGTCCAGCATAAGCGCGTCGGCAAAGCCTTCGCGCTCTGCGGCATGTTTGGACATGGTACAGATCATGTAGAGGCCCGCGGCCTTGGCGTCATGGGGGGCAGTGTCGGGCGCTGGCCGGCGCCAGTCGGCCATTGTCAGGCGAATGCCAGCCATCTTGTCGTCGAAATAGTCCCCCCACGCCCAGGCGGCGATTGCCAGGTGGATCGTATTGTCTTTTGCAGACAGCCCCATCTTTTCAGACCCGCGCCAGGCGATTGCGCGAATATACGCGTCATCGAGACCTGATTTTGCGAGGACATCTCGCTTCGCAGCGTCGATTTCTTCCGCTGTGAAGGGGATATCGTAGTCGAGAATGCGTGCTGAATTGACCAGACGCCGCGAGTGATCCATCGAGCGGAAAATTTCGCCGCCATAGGCCCGTTCGCCTTCAAAGACTGAAGACCCGTAGTGCAGCGAATGTGTCAGCAGGTGGACTTTGGTGTCACGCCACGGGATGAAGTCTCCATTCATCCAAATGTGTCCGTCACGATCGTCGAAGGGAATGAAGTCCATGGGGTCGGGTGTCCTTGATCTGACGTCGCAGCGCTAAGCGCATCATCTGTGCGCTTGCGCTTGGTGTATCTGACAGTCCATTCTCAAACCATGCCACATGAAGTCAACACACCGTCAGTGCCTGCCGCAGACATGCGACTCTACTTGCGCGACGAAGAACTCGACCGCGGGGCCGGTTTAATCCTCATGGGGGAACGCGCCCTGGCCGCCGCATCGGAGCAGGCGCGTAAAGCTGCAGGGCTCACAAAGGGGGAGTTACAAGTTCTGCTGTCCATCATGACAACGCCCGGCCAGGACGTGTCGACGCTTCGGGCGCGGTTGGCGATGACCGTGCCAACGTGTGCGAGGCTTTTGGGTGCGCTGGACAAACGAGGCCTCATTGCGAGAAACCCGGGGGGTGATGATCGGCGAAGGCGCGCAATACGCCTCTCCGAAGACGGAATTGCGGTGCTGAGCCCGATCCTGTCTTCCATGCGAAAGGCTCTGAGAGAAGCCTACAAGACGGCGGGTCCCGGGTCGGTTGCGGGCGCAAGGTCTTTGCTCGAGGCGATTGCACGATGACCGACAGCCATATTCTTGTCGCCGACGATGATGATCGAATCCGCGACCTCCTGAAGCGCTACCTCGTTCGGGCGGGATATCGCGTCACGGCCGTCGGCGATGCGCCGTCTGCACGCCGCATGCTCCAAACACTCGCATTCGACCTTGCGATCTTTGATATCATGATGCCCGGCGAGGATGGGCTTTCGCTCCTGTCGGGCGTACGCGAAGAAATCGAAACGCCCGTGATCATTTTGACCGCGCGCGGCGACCCCGACGACCGGATTGAAGGGTTGCGTCGCGGCGCGGATGACTATCTTGCAAAGCCCTTTGAGCCGGAGGAGCTAGAGCTGCGCATCGCCGCGATCCTCCGCCGGCGGTCGCCCGACGAAGCACCAAGCGAAATCCGGATCTCGGGACTTCTGTTCGACCCGGAGCGGGGTGAATTGAGCCACGGAGACAAGCGAATTCGCCTCACCGACTCTGAATCTGCACTTCTCGCCAGACTTGCTGCAACACCGGGTGAGCCCGTGAGCCGGGAAGATCTTGCCGATGCAACATCTTCGGGCCTCGAGAGGGCCATCGATGTGCAGGTGACCCGCTTACGCCGCAAAATCGAACGCGATCCGCGTGACCCCGCCCACTTGCAGACGGTACGGGGGATCGGGTACCGGCTGCTGATCGATTGACGGATACCACGCCCATGGCCCAGCCGGAATTTGGCACATATGCCCCGTCATTCTGGGTCAAAGTCCTGCTTGGGCTGTCTCAGAACACTTTGCTTGGGCGCGGGAAGGCGCGGCGTTGGATGTCGGCTCGGCTTCAAAAAGCCCATCAGGGACCGCTCGACGCCCATCTTTGGCGACAACCTGCGCGTATACATGTGGGCGCAAACAATAATGAACTCAAAGCGTTGCTCAATCCCGCTAGTTTCAACAAAGCAGAGCTGCAGACACTGCGTGCGCACCTTCCGCGACGCGGCGGAGTGTTCGTCGATATCGGCGCAAATGTTGGGATGATGTCTTTGGCCGCGCGGGCACATCTGGAGACCGGGACAATCGTTTCCATCGAGCCCCAGCCGGTCATGTTCGAGCGACTGGCGTTCAACCTGGTGGATGCTGGCGAGCAAAACGGGGTGACCCACAAACTCGTGCAGGCCGCTATCGGGCCAACGGTCGGAGAGGCCAATCTGGCCATCCCAAGCCAGCCCGGTATGGCGACGCTTGCTGAAGCTGCTTCCAGCGTTGGCCAGACTGTTACCGTCGCAGTACTGCCGCTGGAAAAGGTTTGCCGGGATCAAGCCGTCGACGCCATTGATGTCTTGAAGATCGATGTTGAAGGGTATGAGGACCAGGCGCTCTTGCCGTTCTTTGAGTCCGCCCCGCGCACGCTATGGCCCCGCGTAATCATCATGGAACACTGCCATTCTCAGCGATGGTCGAGCGACGTTATCGCGGCGTTGCTAGGCGAAGGATATGCGCAGTTGCGGCGAGATCGTCAGAACACTTGTCTGGAGTTGGTCAAGTCGTGATCCGCCTCCGGGATATTATGCCTAAGGGGTATTGGCCGCGCATCGCTCTGATCGCCTTTCTGCCGATTGTTGCCATGATGGTTGGCATGACCTGGTACTTCTTTGACGGGCACATGCGCAGCGTTAATCAGAGACTGGCCGACTCTGTCGCGCGCGACACCGCCCTGATCGCCATGACCCATGATCGCGACCCGGCCGTGACCCGTGCGAGCCTCGATGTTTTCAACGATACACAGGGCGAAACGCTCGAGATTTTGGGCGCGTGTCCCCAGTCCGACAATCGGGCGACGATCCAGCGGCGTTTGCCCAGTGTGATGACGGCTCTCAACAACCGAATTGATCGGCCTTTTGATATTTCGCTGACGGGCGAGCGCGATGACATTCTCTTGTGCTTGAACAGTGGCGCCGACGTCCTCGTGTTCACCATTCCCCGCAAACGCGCGGTCATCATCAATGGGCATATCTATATCGTCTGGGTGTTGGGGTTTGGCCTTATTCTCCTGGCAGCAGCCTATGGTTTCCTGCGCAACCAGGTGCGGTCCATCCTGCAATTGACGGAAGCCGCAAAGGCATTCGGTCGGGGACAGGAAATGCAGGACTTTCGCCCGTCTGGCGCCACGGAGGTCCGCGATGCGGCTCGCGCCGTCATGGACATGAAGCGCCGCCTCACCGCATTTACCGAGCAGCGTACAGCCATGCTGGCCGGCGTGAGCCATGATCTGCGCACCCCGCTGACAAGGCTGAAACTACAGCTCGCCATGATGGAAGACACAGAAGACCTCCGCGCGGCCAAACAGGACGTATCTCGCATGGGCGAAATGCTAGAGGAGTACCTCGCCTTTGCCCGTGGCGAGGAAACCGAGCAAGCGTCAACCTTCCGGCTCGACGATCTGCTGCGGGAGGTTGCCACAAGGGCCGGAGAAACCGTCGAAGTTGGCGAGCTGCCCGAGATTGAGGTGACGGCACGGCGGTTGGCGCTGTCGCGTGCAATCGCAAACCTGATCAACAACGCCGTCACTTACGGAAATAAGGTGGTGGTGGATCTGAAAGATGGACCTAAAGGCAAGGATATTCTGGTCGACGACAATGGGCCCGGCATACCCGCGGAAAAACGTGAGGACGCTTTCAAGCCTTTCATGCGACTAGACGATACCCGGTCCAGCTATCTGCCGGGTAGCGGGTTGGGCCTGGCCTTGGCGCGGGATACTGCTCGCGGCCATGGTGGTGATGTTCGCCTTGAGTCTTCCCCCTTGGGCGGCTTGCGAGCACGCCTTCGCTTGCCGCAATAGCGCGGCCATTGACCTGCGCCTGCGCATGGTGGATTTGGCCTTCCAACAGCGCGGTGAAACGCTTCAACGAATTCAGTTCTCAGGACCTCTCCATGACCAAACTCATTCGACCTTCGGGGCGCGCTGCCGACGAGCTTCGCCAAGTCTCTCTGGAAACTGGCGTAACGCGCTACGCTGAAGGGTCATGCCTCGCGAAATTCGGCCACACACATGTGCTGTGCACAGCCAGCTGGAGTGACAATGTGCCCGGCTGGGTGCGTGGATCGGGCAAGGGCTGGGTCACCGGTGAGTATGGCATGCTCCCACGGGCGACGCACACGCGCGGCAACCGGGAAGCTGCGCGCGGAAAGCAGTCGGGCAGGACCCAGGAGATCCAACGCCTGATTGGCCGATCTCTCCGCTCTGTCTGTGACCTGTCAGCGCTTGGAGAGAACCAGATCACCATCGATTGCGATGTCATCCAGGCAGATGGTGGCACGCGCACCGCGTCTATCACCGGTGGCTTTGTCGCCCTGTCCTTGGCCTGCCGCTATCTGATTGAAGAGGGTGTCATCACGGAAAACCCCATTCGGAAACAGGCTGCCGCGATTTCCGTGGGGCTGTTCCAGGACACACCCGTCCTGGACCTGGACTACCCAGAAGACAGCGGCGGCGAGGGCGACATGAACGTGGTGATGAGCTCCGATGGCGGCTTTATCGAAGTCCAAGGCACCGGCGAAGAGCGCCCAATGACCCGGGCTGAACTCGCCACGCTGCTGGAACTTGCTGAAAAAGGGTGTGATGAACTCTTTGATGCCCAGCGCGCCGCGCTGGAGTAACCGGCCTACTCCGCCGCGAGTGCTTCGCTGGCACCACCATTTTCCTCGTCAAAGACCAGAATATCGCCGGGTTGGCAGTCCAACTCTCGGCAAAGGGCTTCAAGGGTCGAAAACCGAACGGCTTTGGCCTTGCCCGTCTTGAGGATCGAAAGGTTTGCCAGAGTCACGCCCACACGCTCTGACAATTCTGTCAGGGATATGCGGCGGTCCAGAAGCACACGGTCGAGGGTCACACGGATAGACATTTCACCCTCCTATATGGTCATTTTTTCTTCTTCGCGAAGGCGTGTGCCCTCACGAAAGACTTGCGACAGAATAAACAAGGCAGCCACTGCGGCCCAAACAACGAAATTGATGCCCAAGGCTGGCCTTGAGATCGCGTCTTCCGCCGGAATGAAGCCCCGCATGCACAAGACAAATACGATGGATGCGATTTCCATCACGCCGAGCGCCAGCGCAATTCTTGTCAGACGCTGCGCGTTCTCAGGGACAAAGGGATCACCCTCGGCCAGGGTGGTCAGGATGCGGCGTAGCTGCACGCACACATAAACGATGCCCGGAAGGATGACCGCAATGGTCGCAAGGGTGAAGACAAAATTGAGCGAACTGATATCGGCCACCGCATCGCCGCCCGGAAGGCTGAGCGCGCCGGAATTGAGACTTGCGAACAGACCGATCAGCAGGAGGACGAACACCAGTGATCCCACAATGGCAGTGAGCCAGATCACGACGGTCATAAGCACAGAGAGCGCTGCGGCCATGGAATTGCGCGGACTTGATGTCATATTGGGCCGAATTCCTTTGTCGGGCGGATGCCCCACAGCCAGAATGCCGTGAGACGGTGACTTTGCCGTTAAACGATATACTGGTTCATCGTAAAAGCAAGAAACCTGCCGCAGGGAGGCTGACATCGTTTCTGAGACCCCAATACGAAAGCTGGAACCGGGACGCTTGGTGGCCGCCACCCACAACAAGGGCAAGGTGCGGGAGTTGAAGGACTTATTCGAACCCCTGGGCTTCGAGGTGGTGTCAGCTGGGGATCTTGGCCTCGACGAGCCAGACGAGACGGAATTTACGTTTGCAGGCAACGCACTGATCAAGGCGCGCGCTGCCTGTCAGGCAACAGGGGCGCCTGCCTTGTCGGATGATAGCGGTTTGAGTGTTGATGCCCTTGGAGGACAGCCTGGTGTGTTTACCGCGGATTGGGCCGGCGAGCCGCGAGATTTCTATCGCGCGATGGAGAAAGTCGAGCGCGCGCTGAAAGACGTGGATGCGACCGATAGGTCTGCCCAATTCAACTGTTGTCTCGCCGTCGTCTGGCCAGATGGCGAGGAAATCGTTTTTGAAGGTCTTGTGCGTGGCGCTCTGGTTTGGCCTCCTCGCGGGGAGCGAGGGTTCGGCTTTGATCCGGTATTCGTGGCAGACGGTGATACCGAAACGTTTGGGGAAATGGACCCTGCGAAGAAGCACGCCATGAGCCACCGTGCCGACGCCTTCGCAAAGCTGAAAGCCGCCCTGCTTTGACGTTTCCGACCTCGGCCTTGGGAGGGGGCTACGGCTTCGGGGTCTATATCCACTGGCCCTATTGCACCCGTATCTGCCCCTATTGCGACTTCAATGTGTATGCTGCCAAGAACCGGGACACTGGACCTTTGGTGGAAGCAATTTGCGCCGACCTGGTGCGCCAGCATGAGAGTTTTGGAGCCTCCCACAGCCTCAGCACGATTTACTTTGGTGGGGGTACACCGTCGCTTTTGGGCGAAGCAGGCCTTGCGCAGATACTCGAGACAGTTCACGCGTGCTTCGGTGCTCCCCGTTGGGAAACCACGCTTGAGGCAAACCCGCTCGACGTTACGCGAGAGTCCCTGTCCTCCTGGAACAGGCTCGGCATCACGCGGCTGTCTCTCGGGGTTCAGTCCCTGCGCGATGAGGCGTTGGGCTTTCTCGGGCGCGATCATACCAGCGCGCAGGCGCGCCGCGCCGTTCAGGACGCTCTGGTCATGTTTCCAAGCACCAGTATGGACTTGATTTACGCGCGTCCGAGCCAATCCATAAGCGATTGGGAGGTTGAACTTGGTGAGACACTATCGCTTGGGGCGCCGCACCTGTCCCTCTATGAGCTGACGATCGAAGAACGGACAGTGTTCGGAAAGAAAGCGGCCAGGGGTGAGCTTGCTCCTATGGACGATGATGCCCAGGCGGACCTTTACGAACGAACGCAGGAGATTTGTGAAGCTGCCGGCTTGCCCGCTTATGAAATATCAAACCATGCCAGGAGCGCCGCCTTCGAGAGCTCACACAATCGCATCTACTGGCAAAGTGGTGACTGGATTGGCGTCGGTCCCGGCGCCCATGGTCGGTTGACCCAGGCGGGTAAACGCCTCGCAACGCAGGCTTTGCGCACGCCGGCAGCGTATATTCAGGCGGCCAAAAGCAACCTGCCGCAGATCGAGGTCGAAGCATTGTCGGGCACCGACACGCTCAGGGAATTTGTGGCCATGGGGCTTCGCCCACGCGAGGGGATCGACTTGCAACGTGCGAGCGCCATGGGTCTTACGTTCAACCCAACTCTTTTGAGCGATCTTGAATCCGAGGGGTTGATGACCAGGTCCGCCGATCGCATTACATTGACGGGAAACGGTCGCCTGCTTGCCGACCATATCACCGCCCGGCTTGCGCCTTAGTCACTCCGAAAAGCAAAGCACCCGGACAGCTGGGGAAACCGTCCGGGCGCTCGACTCGCTACCAAATCACCGGGAGGGGAAGGGACCGGTGAGCGGTGAAGCAACTGCCATACGCGGTCGGGGTAGCCGCTTTGGCGTCTGCGCTTCACAGTGATAAAGATGTCACTTAAAGAATTTAATTCAAGATAAATTTGATATTTTGCTTGTGTGTTGCATTCACGCTTTAGTGTTCGCGCCGTGATCAGCGACGACGGTCATCATCTTCATCCTCGAAGTCTTCAACGATAAACAAACGGGGATTCAAGGAGATGCCCGTTGAAACATCTTTCAATTCAACCGTAGTTATGCCTCCGTTCGCATCCAACACACGCCAGGCTAGGAGATCGTAAGAGCCCGCATTGAAGATCAGGGTGAGCTCGCCTTCAGCTTCATCTGTAGGATCGACCACTGTAATTGCGACGATGCCATTCGCACGCTGTACACGGATAACGTCAGCCTCAGTCTCGAAATCGAGGTTGTCATCCAGAAGCAATCCGAGCGGTGTGGAGGCCAGCGGTACGCGATCAACGGTCTCCAATTCGTCGTCCCGCATGGCCACGGTCACGCCGTCAGCGGCGATAAGGATGGGCACAGGTGCGTCATAGTCGAATCGCATGCGGCCCGGACGCTGCAGGAAGAACTCGCCTTCGCTCAAGCCGCCACTGGTACCAATCTGAACGAACCGCCCCTTCGCAGTTTCCACGCGAGACATGGCGTCGGACGCCGATTTCAGGACTGCCCGCCGCTCCGTGACAGACAGGACCGAAGGGTCTGCGCGGCGCTGGATGGGGGCGGCGGCTTCCGGGGGCGGGATTACTTCAGCCGTCTCATCAGACGCCGCTGGCGCGTTGCCCATGTCCTGTGCCAGGGACTGAGTGTCTTCTGGCGCAGGGTCGATTGGGGACGGTGTTCCCTTCGTTTCCTGGACTGGAATGACCTGCGGTTCTGGAGTGGTGGTCGGCTGTGCAAGCGTTCGCGTTAGGTCGGCCTCACTCTTCGCAACAGGCGCAGTGGCTGCCACTTCCACCTGTGTGGTCGTAGCGGCGGGAGAAATGTCGACACCGCCGATCAGGCCGGCGGCCAGGGCAACAAAGCTGGACAACATGGGTCGCTTTTCCCTTCTTCAGGAGTTCATTTGCTCTTCTTTTAGCGCCGTTCGCCAGCGAATTGTGGGCGTAATTGAGGCAATGCGGTCGATTTTCGTTGGAACAGGTTCATCCAGTTACCCGTAATGAACGCGTTTTCAGGGAATGCGCCACGAATGGTCGCTGTCCGGGCGCCAGTCCAGAAAAGCGCGGCGGTGACCATCGCGGGAAAGATGAAGCCAGTCGATACGGTCGATTTCGATCAAGATTTGCGTGAAGGTCTCTTGGGCCAAGCTGATTTGCCGGGAGATGTCGGCTTCATTCAATGCGTCCCCGGGCGCTGATGTGGTCGTATAATCATCCAGACTTGCATGATTGGCGCGCTCGAAAGCTTTTTCCCACCCTTCACCGTCAGTCACGATTTCCGCCCTGCCTTTGGCGCGCATTTGGATCATTTTTGCTCGTTCAAAGAACAATAGGCTGACAAATGGATCGCTTCTCAGTTCCATGACCTTACCGCTTCGTCGATCCGTCCAGATCTCCACGCGCCGGCGAGTTCGGTCAAATCCTCTCAGCACGACAACGCGGCCTTCAGCGCCCTCGTTGACACCGGCCGAAATCAGAACGGGCCATCTTAAAGGAGACTTTTTGTCGTGGGCGGCGCGGGTGAGCGCGTCGAGACAGGATTGCGCAACAGCGGCGAGATCATCGCGCTCATGCTCAGGCATCCGCCTTTTCTCCTAGAGCGCGCTTTGCGCGGCGTTGTAGGGCCGGGCGGATCTTGAGAAACCCGCGGTAGACGCGCTCGAGAAGCCACAAAACCGGCGGAACCCGCGCCAAATGTCCGAACGGGGCAAGGATCGGAATGGCCCGCCACATTGCAGCAAACGCAGCTGCCCCTGAGACGATTTGCTTTCCGCGCTCCTGCGCGTGGAACCGGGTGAGTAATTGCCCCTTATCAATCGGGCAGCTCTCTGGTTGCCCCTCCGAGACATCCACGAATGCGATGGTACTATTCCTGTCCAGCCGCTGCATCAGCGCGATTTCGCGGACGCACAGCGGACATGCGCCGTCGAACCAGACTGTCAGTCGTTTATCCATGATAGATATGTGGTCCGCAGAATAGCCGCTGCAAAGGCTTGCATCGTCGCACCATTTATGCGCATAGCGCGCGCCTAGCGAGACGGCGGCGCAAGGCCGTTCGTGTCAGGCTGTCACCTGGAGCATGTGACCCAGGCGGACTTCAGGGCGAAGGAAAGAAACATGTCCGACGAAATCGTATTTAATGTGGAAGTGCGCGAGCGCACCGGAAAAGGCGGAGCGCGTGAGGCGCGTCGGCTCGGTATGGTGCCAGGCGTGTTGTATGGCGGCGGTGAAGATCCCGTTGCAATCAACCTCAAGCGCAACGAAGTGATCAAGGCGATCAATACGGGGCAATTCCTGTCCTCCACTGCAACACTCGTCCACAAGGGCGAAAAGCAGATGGTGATCCCGCAGGATATTCAGATGCACCCTGTGTCTGACCAGCCGATGCATGTCGATCTCTACCGCGTGAACGCCAAACAGAAGATCAAGGTGGACGTGTCGGTGACCTTTGTCGGAGAAGATACATCTCCGGGCATCAAGCGTGGCGGATCGCTGAATGTCGTGCGTCACGCTGTCGAGCTGCTTGTGCCGGCCGGCAACATTCCTGATGATCTCACCGCCGACGTCTCGGCGCTGGATATCGGTGATAACGTGAAAATCTCGGACGTGACGCTGCCTGCCGACGCTGAGCCAACCATCACGGACCGTGACTTCACGATTGCGACCATCGTTGGCCGTATTGCGAAAGCCGAAACCGAAGGCGACGCTGAGGTCGATCCGGAGGCCGTTGAGACCACCGCCCAAGGCGACGAAGACTAATATTGGCGTTTGCGCGCCCCGGGGGCCGCACCCATGTTTAAGTCCGCAACGAAATGGCTGGCCGCATTCCTTCCGGGAGTGCGGCCAGTTTCTGCCGAGGAGACTCCCATGCTGATCTTGATGGGGCAGGGCAATCCCGAGCCCAAGTATCTGGGCAATCGGCACAATCTTGGATTCATGACCCTGGATAAGATCGCAGACGATCATGGCTTCGGACCCTGGAAATCAAAGTTCCAGTCGGTTGTTAGCGAAGGATGGATCGAGGGCAGCGCAGGGCGGGTGAAAGCCCTGCTCATGAAGCCGACGACATTCTACAACGAAACCGGCCGCGCCGTTGCTGAGGCGGTCCGCTTTTACAAAGCTTCCGCCGATGATGTCATTGTCTTCCATGATGAGATCGATCTCGCACCCGGGCGCCTACGGGTCAAAAAAGGGGGCGGGCACTCGGGCAATAACGGTATTCGATCCGTTTTGTCCCATCTTGGTCCCGAGATCCGCCGCGTGCGCATGGGCGTTGGACATCCTGGCGATAAATCCAGGGTGATGCCGTACGTCTTGTCAGACTTTTCAAAAGCCGAAACTGTTTGGCGAGACGCCTTGCTTGAAGCGATTTCACGGGCTCTGCCTTACTTTGCCCAGGGCGAAGATGAACGGTTTCAGACAGAAGTCATGCGCCTCGCGCCCGCCCCAAAAGCGGACCCGCGCCAGCAAGGCTAACGTCTATTCACCCGTATCATTGACGATCCCGCCGCTCGGTTCGAGCAATGCGGGATCAAGCAAATCACGCTGGACTGTTCCAGCCGGGCATGTCGCGAAGACAGCGTTGGCAACACCTGGCAGAACGGGTGCCGCGCCCGTAGCCGCCTGCATGTTTCGCCAGATGAACGCCAACAGAAACAGAACGGCAATCGCTGCGAGCATGGCCCAAATCGCGCCCATTCCGCCGATCTCTTCTTCTTCTGCCGCGGCATAGGACGCTTGTGGCGTAACGCGGTCAGTCTCAGGTGGTGGCGTCGTTCGGAAAGGGGTGACGTTGGCGGGTTCGGCGGTTTTTATTTCTACCGGTTCAGGCTTGGCTGGCGTGGTTGGCGTCGGGGTGGTCGTTGTGCTCGTGAGGCTTGCGGCGCCGATTGCGCCCGCGGCTGCAGCGCCCGCTGCAATATCCGTTTTCTTTACGCCGACCGGCTGCCCTTTAATGGCCAGGGGGTCGGCCGGATGACGGGTACGCCATGCGTCTTGAGCGTCCTTGTCTTTCGTCGGGATCAAGAGGAACTCTTTGAGGTCTTTTCGATCCTGCTGGTCTTCCAGTTTCTGGATAATCTCAAACCAGCCATCGGTGTTCGTCCGAGACGTGAAGCCCTTCAAATCATGCAGGTCGTCAACTTCGTAGGGGTCGTATGGCACAACATCGTCCAGGCCAGCCTGAATGAAGGGTTGGTCCTTGATCGAGTATCCGGTTCCTGCCGCTGCGCGCACAAAGTCCGATTTCGTGGCATTCTCGGACCAAAGAACCAGCATGGCTTTCGACCGATGCACAGCACGTGCTTCTTTCTCGTCGAACTGGTCGTCGGTAGACTTTGCATCGTACCAAACGCGCATTTTCAGCGCGCGGAGGCGACGCGTAACTAGCTTGGCCATGTCGCGGTCTTCAAGCGCAGCGACCACGAAAACATCGTAACTCATGGCAAAAACCCCTTAATTTCAGATTCGCACCATAGGCAGGTGCGTCCGAAACGCCAACAGATTCAGCGCTGAGGCGAACGAGCACTGGTTTTCCGGCACAAATCGGCTACAGCAGCGGCCTGACCAGGAATTGAAAGGCGCAAATTATGGGCTTCAAATGTGGCATCGTCGGTCTGCCCAACGTGGGAAAGTCCACGCTCTTTAACGCGCTCACACAAACGGCGGCGGCCCAGGCAGCGAACTACCCTTTTTGTACAATAGAGCCCAATGTGGGCGAGGTCGCAGTGCCTGAACCAAGACTGAAGAAACTTGCGGAGGTCGCGGGATCGAAGGAAATCGTGCCGGCGCGCATGAATTTCGTTGATATTGCAGGCCTGGTGGAGGGGGCTTCCAAAGGGGAAGGATTGGGCAACCAGTTCCTGGCCAATATTCGCGAAACAGACGCGATAGCCTACGTTTTGCGCTGTTTTGAAGATGATGACATCACGCACGTTGCCGGTCGCATCGATCCCATCGCGGATTTGGAGACAGTCGAGACCGAACTGATGCTTGCTGATCTGGAGAGCCTGGAAAAGCGAAAGTCCAATCTCGTGAAAAAAGCCAACTCTGGCGATAAAGATGCCAAGGCTCAGATTTCGCTGATCGATCTCGCCCTGGATCAATTGAACTCCGGAAAACCCGCGCGGTATGCCGAGGTTGATGCTGATGATCTGAAAGCCTGGAAGATGCTGCAATTGCTGACAGCAAAGCCGGTGCTCTACATCGCCAATGTCGATGAAGGCGCAGCGGGCACCGGAAACGACCATTCGCAGAAAGTTGTCGCCCATGCCAAGGCCGAAAACGCCACTTGCGTGGTGATTTCGGCCCAGATTGAGAGTGAATTGGCTCTGCTTGAGGATGAGGAGCGGGAGGAATATCTGGATGAACTGGGGCTTGAGGAGCCGGGGCTGAACCGCCTTATCCACTCCGGCTATGATCTGCTTGATCTCCAGACCTACTTCACGGCCGGTCCAAAAGAGTCACGCGCATGGACGGTCAAAAAAGGTGCGACAGCTCCGCAGGCGGCCGGTGTAATTCATGGTGACTTCGAAAAAGGGTTCATCCGCGCAGAGACCATTACGTTCGATGACTATGTCGCCCATGGCGGTGAGAGTGGGGCAAAAGAGGCGGGCAAGATGCGCGCGGAAGGCAAGGAATACATCGTTCAGGATGGCGATGTGATGTTGTTCCGGTTCAACGTCTAATCCATCACTCGGCCACGAGCGGAGCGGCGTCATCGACGAGAAATCCGCCTGACTGACGCGCCCACAGGCTGGCATAGAGCCCGCCGGCGGCAACAAGGTCATCGTGGCAACCCATCTCGACGATCCGCCCCTGGTCGAGAACGATCAGCCTGTCCATGGCGGCGATCGTCGACAGCCGGTGAGCGATCGCAATCACTGTCTTCCCTTCCATGAGTTGAAAGAGATTGTCCTGAATTGCGGCTTCAACTTCTGAATCGAGCGCTGAGGTTGCCTCGTCCAGCACCAGGATGGGAGCGTTTTTCAGGAACAGGCGGGCAATGGCTAGGCGCTGGCGTTGACCCCCTGAGAGTTTCACCCCGCGCTCGCCGACCTGGGCGTCAAGGCCTTTCCGGTTCTTCTGATCTTCGAGATCATGAATGAACCCATCTGCGTTTGCGCGTTTGGCGGCTTCGAGAATGTCGGCGTCGCTCGCGCCGGGTCGCCCATAGGCAATGTTGTCTCGAATTGAGCGATGCAGCAGGCTTGTGTCTTGGGTGACCACACCGATCTGCGCCCGCAAGCTGTCTTGCGTCACAGTGCGGATGTCTTGCCCATCGATGCGAATGTGTCCGCCTTCCAGATCGTAGAAGCGAAGCAGCAGATTGCACAGCGTGGTTTTGCCCGCGCCGGAACGGCCAACCAGACCGATGCGCTCTCCTGGCTGGACGGTGAGACACAGGTCGTTGATGACGCTTTTGTCGGCGCCGTAGTTGAATTGAACGCCGTCAAAGTCGATGGCGCCTTGGCTAACACGTAGCAAGCTGGCGTCGGGCGCGTCTTGCACCGCTATGGCCTTGGTCAACATCGCCTTGCCATCGAACACAGTGCCAATGTTCTCAAAAAGGGCGGCAACTTCCCACATAATCCACTGCGACATGCCCGACATGCGCAGGCAAAGCGCGATGGCGACGGCTATTGCACCGAGCGATACCGCGCTTCCCTGCCAAAGCCAGATCGAAAGCGCCGCGATGGAGAAAACCAACGCAGCGTTGAGCGTATAGATCGCGACGTAGAACCAGGTCACGAGCCGCATTTGAGGATACACCGTGCCGAGGAAACCCTGCATGCTGTCTCGGGCATAGGTCGCCTCACCGCCGCCATGGGCGAACAATTTGACGGTGTTGATGTTGGTGTAGCTATCGACGATTCGTCCGGTCATGACGGAGCGCGCATCGGACTGTTTTTCCGAGATGTCTGCAAGGCGCGGAACGAAATACCAAATCAGGCCCGCATAGGCGGCGAACCAGACGCCGAGGGGAATGAGAAAGCGCAGGTCCGCAGTTCCCACCAAGGCGAGAATGGCGCCGAAATAGACCACCACATAAGCGAAGATATCCAGAATCTTGTTGGCAACTTCTCGAACAGCCAAAGCTGTTTGCATCACTTTGGTTGCAACGCGGCCAGCGAACTCGTCAGCAAAGAACGCCATGGACTGGTTCAGTAATTGTCGATGCATGCACCAGCGTGCGCTCATCGGTAAATTTGCAGCGATGACCTGGTGGGGCGCGATGGACGACCCAAGGGCGATGAGTGGCATGCCAACAAGGACGAAGAGGCCCATCACTATGAGTTCGATTCGGTGATCTGACAGGAAGGTTTCCGGATCGGCTGCTTCCAGCCGGTCGACCAGCGCTCCCATGAAGCCGAACAGGGCCACTTCGGCGATGGCAAGTAAGGCTGAAAGCGCCGTCATGGCTGCCAGCCACCCCCGGCTGTCTTTCAGGTAATACCAGCAAAACGCCCAGAACCCTTCTGGCGGCGGTCCCTGACGATTCTCCGGGAAGGGATCTAGCCTGCGTTCAAAACATCCGAGCATGGGCTGCATATGCGCCTTGCGCAGCCGGGCAGCAATCTCGCATGCGTGACAATCTTGTCTCCGTGGCTAAGTTAGAAGGAAATCAAGGTCGAACCGATGACTGAAACCCATCCTCTACGCTCGGTAAAAGGACTCCGTGCACTCATTACCGGGGCGGCAAGCGGAATGGGCGCGGCGACCGCAGAGCTGTTTGCCCGGGAAGGCGCCCACGTTGCGGCCACGGATCTGGACCCTGCGAAAACCGGGGGTTTCGTCGACCAATTGCGGCGATCTGGCCTCCACACCATCCATGCCTATGCGATGGACGTTACCGATCCGGAGGCGATCGAGCACACTGTTGAACAGGTCGCAGATGAGTTCGGCGGCATCGATATTGTGGTGAACAATGCGGGGATTGTTCGGCCGGGCCCGGTCGACAACAGCGAGGTCTATGAAGCGAGCTGGACGCAAACCATCGATGTCATGCTGACGGCCCACCAGCGTGTTGTTCGCGCGGCGTTGCCCCAACTCCGCAAGTCGGAGTTTCCTCGTATTGTGAATATTGCGTCGAGCGAAGGGCTTGGCGCCACAGTGAACAACAGCGCCTACGTTGCGGCCAAACACGGCGTTATAGGGCTCACGCGTGGTTTGGCCGTCGACCTCGGCAAAGAAGGAATTACGGTCAACTGCGTTTGCCCGGGGCCGATCAACACAAACATGACGGCAGGCATTCCCGACGAGGATAAAGCCACCTATGCGCGTCGGCGCACGGCTCTGCGGCGCTATGGCGAGCCTGAAGAAGTGGCGCATATGACGCTGTCTCTCTGCCTTCCGGCGGCAAGCTTTGTGACGGGTGCTGTGCTGGCTGTGGATGGTGGTTTGACCATACGAAATGCGTGAGATGGGGATGACGAGTTCTAAGATGATCCGCTCGATGAAGACGTTTGGGCTGGTGTGCGTCGCCGTCACTTTGGCCGCGTGTGGGGGCTCTAAAGACAACGCGCCTCGAAGTCTTCCACCGGCATATGTTGATGCCCTGGAGAGTACTCCTACCCCGGTAACACAGGGCTCGCCCCAAGACCTGTCGCAGATTAACGAAGCGATTGCCCCGTTTGGTCTTGCGCTATCTGCTGACAATTTGGACCAAACCGATACCGGCGCCATGCGCCTGACCAACGCCGTTCTCGGCCTGGCCGACGGTGATGGCATAACGCTCCGGGCCGCTGAGCTTCGCCTGTGGGATGCCGATTTCGATCTTCTGGCCGCATATCTCTCCGGCGAAGCGACGGCCAGATCGGGGACAGTGATCGCACGATTGGAGGCAGACGGCCTGGCGGTTGAAGGTCTGGAGCGTCTATATGATCCAATGTTCGAGGAAATGAACTCGACGCTCGAGAATATGCAACCGCAGACGGGGTCCGACCTTCCGCCTCAAGACTTTTCAATCGAGTCCTACGTTCTAGAAGCCGAGGCGTTTGTGTTATCCGGTTTTGAAATTCACGCGCTCGAAACCCTCGGCCAAGTTTCAGAAGAGTTGGATGAAGGCGCAACGGCGCTGCGGCACGCAGCAGCTTGGGCGAGAACGCTGTCGCTCGATGTAATCGCATTGATCGGAGCCACAACCAGTTTCGAAATGAGCCAATTCGGCGAGACGTCACAGTTTTCCTACAATGCCGAGTTTGTCGGCTATCGCGGTTTGAACCGAGGCGACCTGGCAGCGGCCGATACGCTGGGTGTCACGGGTGTGTTTGACTTTCAGTTTCCAGACTTTGCCCAGTCCTTTGAGACGCCAGGCAGCGTTCCCGTGATGATGTCGTTTCCAGCGGAGTTCAACGCCGCAAGCAGCACGGTTCATGATCTTCGCCTCTCGCGGGTCTTGGAGGCCATTGTGGATGGAGAGCTATTCCCCCACACGGAGACGGACGCGGTCAGTTTCGGTCTCTGGCAAGTCGAAGACATGAATTACACGCTGGACGGGGCGACCTTCCTGGAACTCGCGTCCATGGACGTCGACCTGACGGAGGGTCACTGGATACTCCCGAAAATGGCGCGCCTCGATATCGACGGGCTGGTGTACGACTATGCCGCCTACGCGCCATTGTTCATGGACGCGATTCCAATCGACGATCCGGCCTGGGAAGGCGTGCCTGAGCAGATACTGGAAATTCTCGAGCGCTACAATTTACTCGGCCCAAAGGCGGATTTCGACGCGGTATGGAACTGGTCGCCTGAAGCTGGCGATATCAGCCTCACATTCGAACAGGACACGGAGGGCTTTGGGGTCTTTTCGTTCGATGCGAGCGGCGCGATCCCGGAATACTCTGACTGGGCGCCCAAACTGCCGACCGATGGCAGTGAATTAGACGATGCGACGCAGGACGAGCTGACCCGACTATTTGAAGACGAGGCCGTCTTTGAAGGGTTGCGAATGACCCTTCGCGATGAAGGCGGGCTGGATCGATACTTTGGAGCGACGGTGGAAGTTGCGCAGGTCCTGCCCGAAGACATCCCCCAAGTCGCGGCTTTCAAGACATATGACGAGGAGACCCTGCGCTCGATGGTCGGTGGATTCCTGCTCATGGGCGCGGGTCAAGCGAACCGGGAAGTGCCGGGTGTCAGCGAATGGGCACAGGCCTTTGCAGACTTCATCAAGGAAGGTGGGACGCTGTCGATGGCGTTTGAGCCAGAAACACCGCTCACTGGCCTGCGAATGGCAGAGATCGACGCAGAGTATGGAGCCGATCCACCGCCGGAGGTTATCATTGAAGCCTTGGGGATCCGCGTCGAGCACACCGCCAATGACTGATGCACTGGATTTCACCGGCAAGCGTGCACTCATTGTTGGGGGCTCGTCGGGTATCGGCAATGGAATTGCGCGCGCATTCTATCGAGCTGGGGCCGAGGTCCATATTTGGGGAACGCGTCCAAGTGCGGCAGACTACCGCCCCGAAGATGGCGGCGACCTGACCGGTCTGCACTACGCCCAAATGGATGTGAGCGATGCCGGGGCGCTTGCCGACCATACGCCCGCCTTCGATACGCTGGACGTCCTCGTGTGTTGTCAGGGCACTGTGCGGTATGGCCGCGAGGAGTTTGAGCGTCCTGGATGGGACGCTGTCATGGATGTGAACATCAATTCCGTCATGGATTGCGCACGCGCATTCCAGTCCCACCTCAAGGCGGTGGGCGGCAGCTTCATCATCGTTTCCTCGGTTGCGGGCTTCAACGCGGCGATGGGAAATCCAGCTTACGCTGCGAGCAAACATGCTGCTGTTGGGCTCACAAAGACACTCGGCGCCGCCTGGGCGAATGAAGGCATTCGCGTGAACGGCATCGCGCCGGGTATTGTAGATACCAAGCTCACCAGAGTGACCACACAGAACCCAAAGCGTCTCGACGGCGCCCTTCGCGCCATCCCGCAGGGACGGTTGGGCCTGCCCGAGGACATGGCCGGCGCCGCTCTATTCCTCGCCTCTCCTTTGGCGGCCTATGTCTGCGGCCAGACCTTGATCGTGGACGGCGGGCTGAGCCTGCAATAGATACGGCAGCCATGGCCGACGACCTTCTTCAATCCCAGACGAGCGATATCCCCGAGGGCTATCAGGTTTTGCCCTGGCACCGGGGGTTTGGCCGTATGGTGGGCCCACTTTACGAGCGCCTTGAGCCTGGCGGTGGATACACCCGTGCCTTCCGCGTGGAGGAGCACCATACCAATGGCATGTCCAATGCCCATGGCGGCATGCTCATGACGTTCGCCGATACGGCCTGGGGGCATGTGGTGGACGCCGGAGACGACCATTGGTGGGTGACGGTGCGCCTCGTTTGCGACTTTCTTTCGAGCGCCGCCTTGGGGGAATGGGTCGAGGCCACGGGTGAGATTGTGGGTCGGCAGGGCGATCTCTACACGGTGCGCGGGCGCACCTGGTGCGGTGATAGGCTCATCATGACCGGGACAGGCACGTTCATGATCCTGCAAAGAAAAGACTAGACCACCTTGTGGCGCACGAGGCTGTCGGCGGCGGCAAGAACCGCTTCACGCGCAGACAGCGGGCTCCAGCCAAGTTCAGTTCGGGCCCGTTCGCTCGACACGATGCGTTCTTTTCCAAGTTCAGACAGGATCTGCTTCACCGGCGGATTGATCGGCGCCATGAACTTCAAGAGCCAGTCAGGCATTTCACCGGTAGGTATCTTCTTTGGGTGGTTTGGATAGGCATCGCGAAGCAACCGCGCCACATCCTTGAACCACATGAAATCATCCGTGACGGCGTATCGTTTTCCGATAGCTGTATCGTTCTCCATCGCCAGAACATGCGCTTCGGCAACGTCCCGCACGTCGACAATCTGAAAGCCCACCCGTGGCACAGCGGGCAGTTTGCCCTGCATCAATTGGGTAACGATCTGGAGCGATGCGGAAAAATCGCCGCCCATGACCGGTCCGAGCACCGCAGACGGATTGATGGTTGTGAGCTGAAGACCCGCACCTTCGCCGTTGACATACTCCCAGGCAGCTTCCTCAGCGATAGTTTTTGAGCGTGTATACGCAGTATTGTCCTTGATATTGTCGGGATTGGACCAGTGCTCTTCGGTCATCTTTTCGGGCCGCGCGTCACCCCATCCATAGGCGATCGCGGCCACCGAACTGGTCATGACCACCCGATTTACACTTGCTTCTTTGGCGGCCTTGAGCACTCTGAGCGCACCGTCCCGGGCGGGCCGGATCAATTCATCGGCGTCGCGCGGCAGGTTTTCTGGGATGGGCGATGCCACATGGAGAATCGCGTCCATGCCGTCTACAGCGTCCTCCCAGCCGGTGTCTTTGCTCAGGTCCGCGGCCACCAAGGGGATTTCGACTGCCTTCTCCATATAATCGCTGAGAAGCGTATTGAGAGCGCCGGCTCGGGACGTGGACCGGGCTGAGCCGCGCACGGTATGTCCCCGCTCGAGCAGCTTCACGATGCAATGGGATGCGATGAAACCCGTCGCGCCGGTCACCAGGACATTCGCCATGTGTTGTTCTCCCGTTTCGCGAGAGTTTAAGCGCGCGTTGATGGGTTTGGATAGTTGTTCCTTTTCATCCGCGCCTCGCGAAGGGTTATGTAAATCGTGGCAACGACGATGATCGCTGCGCCAATCCACACATACTGGCCGGGTACCAGCTTGAAGAGCAGGAAGTCCGCCGCCGCCGCCATGGGTAGGCGCAAATAATCCATGGGGCTGAGGAAGCTCGCATCACCCATGCCCATGGCAGTGATGTAGGCATATTGCGCCGCCAGGCCGGTGATCGACATGGTTATGATCATCAACCAACCCGTCAGGCTGGGCGGGCTCCAGAACTAGATCAGCCCCGGCAGAAGGATTATGGTGGACAACAGGTTGGCCCAGGTCAGCAATTGGGCGGCTGTGTGCGTGGCTGACAGGGACTTCACCAGGACAATTGCACCAGCAAAAAAGAATGCGCTTGCGAGCGCCAGCAAGGCTGCAAGGTCCAGCGGCGGACCAGCGCCTTCCGGTAACCAGAAGAAGACGACACCCGGCACGGCCATGACCAGAACGCCCAGAAAGCCTACACCTACGGCACCGAGCCGGTGCGGGCCCACCGCTTCATTCAATAAGACTGCTGCCAACAGCGTCACAAACAGAGGACGGGAAAAGCTGAGGGCGTTGAACTGGGACAGCGGCAGCGTGAAAAAGTCAGAAACCGCCAGAAGGCTGAGGATAAAACCCAAAGTTCCAAACATTGAGCGCGTCAGGATAAGCCCGAGCTTTTCGGTCCTCAGGAAGGCTGATCCGTGACGCAGTATCAGCGGCGCTGTGATCGCGAATCCAATCGCGGCTCTAAAGAATGCCAGCACGACGGGATGGATCTCGCTTGACGCCTGCTTGGCCATGATCAGGTAGATTGTGAAGCCAATGCCCGACCCAACCATCCAAACCGCGCCCGTGAGATTGCGCGCGGCACGGGGCGTGCTAGGGCTGGTCGAAACTGAGGATTCGGTCATGACGACCTCCACCTTTACGCGCGACGAGATCGACACGATAGACCGGCTTTGGCGTGCCGTGGCGGAAGATCATGTATGGACGGGTTGGGCGGCTGCGGGAGATGCGCCGGAAGAAGTGTTGATCTACCGCACGAAAGCCCATTGGCGCCGATTCCCGCTGCGAAAAACCGACGATGGCTACGCGCTCTTTATCGAAACGGGCCGCAAAGTTGCCGAAGCGGACACTTTGGAAGCACTCCTCGAAAAGGTTGAGGCAATCCCGGGTCTGAGGCTTGTGGGGGACGCGCCGTAGCCATCCCCCTTTAGCATCGTCATTTGGAATTAAGTCGCTCTAGGGAGCAACGTTTACGCTGAAGCAACCGCGTGTCAGGCGACGGTTAAATGTGTTCGGCTCTTCAACGAGGTTGCCTCCCCTTTGAACAAGTTGAAGTTCGTCGGCGAGTTCGATGAAAACGCTAACGCAGAACTCTGCGGGTTCATCGATTGGGAATCGCTTTTCAGCAGACATAGCCCGTATGTAGTTCCCGATGTTCAGGCAACGATTGGGATAGGCGCCATACTGTTGAGCCTCACGAGGATTGCGGATTTTGAAATCGCAATCGTCTTGTGCGTAGAGATCATATCTCTGCTGATCCCACCCGCGCGTGTTCGCATTGAAGTTGTGGAACGCGCCGTCGACCTTGTAGTCGCGGGTGCTCCCTGAAATCTCTTCAGGGCGCATCCAGTCCAGCCGCATATAGTATTGCTGCTTGTCGCGCAGTGAGTTCGCAACTCGTCCAAGGCTTGCGTAATCCGCGAGGGTTTGAGCGAAATAGCAACGCACATGTATGTCGTCGCCCTCGTCGAATAGGGTTGAAATTTGACGGTATCCTGGCGCGGTCTCCTGTCCCTTCGGCAGTTGTCCGGTGGAAAAGATGCAGTTTCCTGCGCCGTAGCTGTCGATCTGGCGGAATGCGCTTTGCGCTTCGGCGGGTGCCCAGACCCAGGCAATTAGCGCGGTGGCGAAAACAAGTAACAGGCTCTTCATTTCAGTGTTCCCCTTCAAAGGGCCAAAGGATGACGTGCGGGCGCACGTCTTCCCCGGTAGTCGAATTGAAGGCCGAGATGGTATCCCTTTGAAGCGGGGTGCCCCCCGGAAACGAGGGACTATTCGGTCTTGCCGGTGAGGTCGCGGTAATGCGTCCAGACCATCCGCTCTGACGTGATGAAACGCCAGTCCCAGTCGGCATCATAATCAGCCAGTGGCGCGGCGGCCTGGATGTCTTCCAACGACATGCCTTCATCGAGCAAAGCGGAGATGCGGCGTCGGCCTTCGGCAAGCATTTCAATCGATGCTTCAAGATCGGCCTTGGTGCTCATAGGACCGTGTCCTGCGATGATTTTCGTATCTTCGTCGGCGAGATTTGCGATCGACTCCATGGCCCACATCATGCCCTTCACCGAACCGCCATTGTCCAGGTCGATGTAGGGGTAGACGCCTGAGAAGAGCAGATCGCCAGCGTGGATGACGTTAGCATTCTCAAAAAAGACCCAGATATCCCCGCCTGTGTGTGCATTGGGCTCATGGAAAAAGTGCACAGTCTCACCGTTCATGTGGATCTTGGTCTGGTCCATCAGGTCTATTGCTGGGAGGAACGCCCCGCTCAGCGGCTCTGGTGTGCGCCCCGTAAGCTGACTTGTGACAGGGTTTTCCAGGGCCGGGCGGACCGATGGATGCGCCAGAACGACGGCGCCTTTTTCGGCAAAGTACGCATTTCCAAGCACATGGTCGCCATGCAGATGGGTGTTTACGACGATGTCGACGTTCTGATTGGACACTTCGCGCTGGGCTTCGTCCAGGGCGGGCGCGAGCGGCGCCATTTGGGTGTCAATCATCAGAACCCCGTCTTCGCCGATCAGCGCACCGACATTGCCCGCTCGATTTGTAATGAGCGCGTGGACCCCTCCGCCGAGGTCGATGGTTTCTACCTCCGCGCTGGGAAGGTCTTGCGCCTCGGCGGTGAAGACGAATGCAGGTCCGAAGAGGATAACTGCTGCGAGGACGACAAGGCGCATGATTTGAACTCCATCAGTGGGGATGGCGATAGCTAACGGGTCAGCCAAGTCGGGCAAGTCACATCGCTGTGTTTCTCTACGCATGTTTACGGACTGACGCGGCAGTTCCGCGGTCGCAGACTTGCCTTCAACAAATCTCAAGGAGGCACCGCATGTCCCATACGCCCCACGAATTGGCCGAAGAGTTTCCCGATTTGGTGGACAAGATCCACACGCTGAAAACTTCAGACGCGCATTTCGCGCGCCTATCTGATGAGTACCATGAAGTGAACCGCGCCATTCACCGGGCGGAAACAAAAGTTGAGCCCGTATCCGATAGTGAAGAAGAGTCTCTGCGTAAGACGCGGATGGTCCTCAAAGACAAGCTTTACGGAATGCTCAAGGCAGTTGGCTGAGGGGACGGATCGACCCGCTCGACAATCACCTCAACGATACCTTCGGTGCGCCGCAGGGCTTCCAATTCGGCGTCCAGGCGCGCGGCATTGATTTCCCGAGTCGTCCGCACGACAGCGCCAGTGGCGTCAGCCGTGAGAATGATAAGACGAAGGGTTCGCTCGGTACCATCCAGCGCGCCATCGGCGGCCCAGACCGTGAATTCGCCCACCTTGTAAGCACCATACCCCGTATAGTAGACGCCTTTCCCGGCCAGTTTTACGCCTTCATAGGCGGCCTTGGCGGGGGCTGTGACGATGCATGCCGACAGAAAGATGAGCGGGAATAACAGAGAAAGTACGCGGGCCATGGGTGATTCCCTAGCTTAGTCTCATCGCTTGAGAAAAGCGCTCAACGCACATCGCGATAGCGTTTCGCCAGCTTGTCCGGCGACAGCCCGAGCCCCCACAGGATCCCGATCTCAAGATATTTCAGGTTTGCCCCAAGACCTCCCCACGCCGAAACCCGGCGATCAGATGAGTAAATGAGGCGATGAATCTGACGCACGCGTCCTCGCTTTGCCCGCACCATGCGCAGGAGGAAGTCTGCTTCTTCCATGATGGGCTGGTTGTCATCATAGCCTCCGATGGCATGGAAGTCTTCGGATCTGCAGAATATGGCTTGGTCACCAAATAGAAGCCGGGCGCCCTTCCAGAAGGAAATAGGCCTGAAAAGGGCGGGCGCGTAATAGGTTTTCAGGTAGTTGTGGGCACTTGTTATCCAGCGCGTCCTGTCTGGTCCGCGCATGATAGAAACAAAACCGCCGCAGGCCGTGTCTTGTCGTTCGAGCGTGGCCTGGATTGTCTTTGCCAAATCGCGGGGCGCCGGCGTGTCTGCGTGAAGAAAGCAGAGATAATCCCCGCGTGCGGCTTCGGCTCCGGCATTCATCTGGGCTGCGCGGCCGCGGCGCACGTTCTCCAGCACCACAATGCCCGCATCTTTGGCCAATGCTACGGTCTCGTCGGTGCTCCCGCCATCGGCGACAATAATTTCCAAAGCCGGTGGGGCCATCGCCGCAATCGACGCCAGCGTGTCGGGAAGTGCCTTGGCTTCATTCAGCGTCGGCACAACAATGGAGAGGGTCGGCGCGGACATGAGGCAAGCCTATTGGGATTACCCGCCGAGAGAAATGGCCCAATGGCTCTGAGATCCGCCGCCTTGGATCAACTCTCCGACAGCAGGCCTTCAAAATAGGCAATCGTTGATTCGAGCCCTTTGCGCCGGGAAACTTTGGGCTCCCAATTGAGTTCCTTGCGCGCCAGGGAGATATCCGGTTGTCGCTGTTTAGGGTCGTCACTCGGTAGCGGTTTGTACTCAATGCGCGATTTGCCGCCAACGATGTCGACGATTTCCTCGGCGAGCGCCTTGATCGTCATTTCCACCGGGTTGCCCAGGTTCACCGGGCCGGTGAACCCGTCGCGGCTATCCATGAGCGCGATGAGGCCCGCGACCAGATCGTCGACATAGCAGAAGCTGCGGGTCTGGCTGCCATCGCCATACAGCGTGATCGGCTCGCCCTGGAGCGCTTGAATAATGAAGTTGGACACAACGCGCCCATCATTCACATGCATGCGCGGTCCGAACGTGTTGAAAATCCGGGCGACTTTGATGTCGAGGCCGTGCTGGCGATTATAGTCAAAGAACAGGGTCTCTGCAGCGCGTTTGCCCTCGTCATAACAACTGCGCACGCCGATCGGATTCACATTGCCCCAGTAGCCCTCTGTTTGCGGATGAACTTCCGGGTCGCCATAAACTTCGCTGGTCGAAGCCTGGAGAATTCTGGCGCCAAGGCGCTTGGCCAACCCCAACATATTGATCGAGCCATGCACGGACGTCTTCAGAGTCTGCACCGGATCGCGCTGGTAGTGGATCGGAGCTGCGGGGCACGCCAGATGGAAGATTTCATCGCATTCGATGTAGAGCGGAAACGTGACGTCGTGGCGGATCAGCTCAAACTTTGGATTGTAGAGCAGGTGGGCCACATTCGATTTCTGTCCGGTATAGAAATTATCGACGCACAGGACCTCGTCGCCGCGATTGATAAGCGAATCAATGAGGTGTGAGCCCAAAAACCCGGCGCCGCCCGTCACAATGATGCGTTTCTGCGATCTGATCATAGCTGATGTTTTCCACGGGGCGTGGTTTGCAGCAAGTCCTACGTCTATCCCGAGAGTATCGCAGCGGCTGCCGATGTTCGAATTATGTTCCGAGCAAACACTGGTGTCGACGGGGCGGCGTTAATGAGTCATTAACAGCTTTTCCACTGGAAAATTCCGCGCTCGGACGAATTATCGTGTTGACGTCTGATTAACCAATCGACCACTATATGTTGTGGCTAGGGGCTGGGTTAACACTGCATATGGCAGTTTTGGCGCTGCATCCTATATGGATAGTTCAGGATTGAGGTAACAGGCGATGTCCGCGAATAAAGCAGCAATGGCGGTGGAAAGCACCCGTGTCCGGCGTGGGAAACCCAAACGGACGGAGACGCCTGAGCTTTCCGTCGTGGACACAATTACGGTGCAAACCGATTCGTCGCGCGACGCGAACCTCACCGAGTTTGGAAAAGTCACCCTGATCGACCGTTACCTGCTCCCCGGAGAGAGCTTTCAGGACATGTTTGCGCGCGTCGCAACGGCCTATGCAGACGATCAGGACCACGCCCAACGCCTTTACGACTATATGTCGAACCTCTGGTTCATGCCCGCTACACCGGTCTTGTCGAACGGCGGCGCTGATCGCGGCTTGCCGATTTCCTGTTTCCTCAACCAGGTGGGCGACTCACTCGACGACATCGTTGAAACTTGGAACGAGAATGTCTGGCTTGCCTCCAATGGTGGCGGCATCGGCACCTATTGGGGCAATGTGCGCTCGATCGGCGAGAAGGTGGGCCAGAACGGTCAGACCTCCGGCATTATTCCGTTTATCCGGGTTATGGATAGCCTGACGCTTGCGATTAGTCAGGGCTCGCTTCGCCGCGGGTCGGCGGCTTGTTATCTCGATATTCACCACCCGGAAATCGAAGAATTCCTCGAGATCCGCAAAGCTTCTGGCGACTTCAACCGCAAGTCCCTGAACCTTCACCATGGTATCAACATCACAGACGATTTCATGGAAGCGGTGCGTGCTGATGAGGAGTATGGTCTGCGTTCGCCAAAGACCGGCGAAGTTATGCGCACGGTAAATGCCCGTAAGCTCTGGCAGAAAATCCTGGAACTGCGCATCCAGACCGGAGAGCCCTATCTGTTGTTCACCGATACCGTGAACAATGCGATGCCTGCGCACCAGCGCGAGCTGGGCCTGAAGGTGACTCAGTCTAATCTTTGCTCCGAGATCACTCTGCCAACAGGTCTTGATAATCAGGGCCATGACCGCACGGCGGTTTGCTGTTTGTCTTCTCTGAACGCGGAGAAATTCCTCGAGTGGAAAGGCGATGAGCAGTTCCTGGAGGATATTTTCCGTTTCCTGGATAACGTCCTGACCGACTTTATCGATCGCGCACCCACAGAAATGGACCGGGCAAAGTACTCCGCTCAGCGTGAGCGGTCGGTTGGTCTGGGCCTGATGGGCTTCCACAGCTTCCTTCAAGCACAAGGTGCGCCTTTGGAGAGCGCTGCGGCGAAGGCCTGGAACAATGCGATGTTCAAACACATCCGCAAAGGGGCAGATGCGGCGTCTGTGAAGCTTGCGAAAGAGCGTGGGCCGTGCGGCGATGCTGCGGATGCGGGTATGATGGCCCGGTTCTCACACAAGATGGCTGTCGCGCCGACGGCATCAATTTCGATCATTTGCGGTGGGACATCGGCAGGCATTGAGCCAATCCCGGCCAATATCTACACCCATAAGACATTGTCGGGCAGCTTCACGGTGAAGAACCGGCAGCTTGAAGCGCTGTTGGACGAGAAGGGCCAGAACACGGATGCTGTGTGGACCTCCATCCTCGAGCATGAGGGGTCTGTTCAACATCTCGACTTCCTGGATGAGCACGAGAAGGCGACCTTCCGGACGGCCTTCGAGATCGACCAGCGGTGGATCATCGAGCTTGCGGCCGACCGCACCCCCTATATCTGCCAGTCCCAGTCACTAAACCTCTTCCTGCCAGGGGATATCTCCAAATGGGACCTGCATATGCTGCACTGGACTGCCTGGGAGAAGGGGCTGAAGTCGCTTTACTACTGTCGCTCGAAGTCTGTCCAGCGTGCCGCTTTTGCCGGATCGGAGAAGACCGAAACCCAGGAAATGGAGACACCGGAAACCGATTATGAAGAGTGTTTGGCCTGCCAATAATTTTGGTTGCGCCGTGACCACACTGCCATTTCGGATTTCCGATTATTAACAACGAGGCGGCGCGGGTAACCGCGCCGCTTTTGAATTTATTGCTTATAATTCAGAAGATGTTCACGGTCACTTCGCATAAATGTTGCAGGGCGGCGTATTAACTTCGGCCTGTGAAAAAGAGTTTCGGTAACCCGATCACTTTATGGTACGTTAAACGAGGACTGCTGCACTAGGGTGAAGTAGAGCAGGAGCAGTCCAGATGAAACGGATGGGGCGCTACATGTTGTTTGCGACTTCCAGTTTAGCCGCCATTGCCTGCCAGGGCTGTGTCGGCACCATGGTTCAGGATGCGCCGGCTGATGTGCCGCTGCAGACCTATGCTCAAGCCGTTCCGATCAGTGATGGATTGCGCCTCGCGACAGACGGCGCCTTCGCTGACGATATCCAGATTGCAGCTCCCATCCGCGCGACGTCTCAAACCCTGTTTCTCGGACCTGAGCGCACCGGACCAACACTGGCGACAACTGTTACGTTCCTTAATGAGGAAATCATCACGGGGCCATGGGTCAGCGATGCTTACAGCGTGAAAGACGCCAAAGCGGTGCTTTCCGGCGTGGAATGGTCGGGCAATGACGCCGTTCAGACGTTCCAGGGGTCCCTCAACGCTGCCCGGCTGTTACAGCCTGTCGTCGCCGACCGTAGCTTCAACGCCGAGTTCGCATTTGGCGCCACGCGCGAAGAAACGGGTCTGGCTTTCGATCTCAATCTCGTGCCCAGCGTGTCTTATGAGGAAGAAGGCGAGTTCGAAACCCGGCGCGTGGGTGCTGAAATTCGTCTTGGTCGAGACTTTGACCAGCGGGGAACAAGTGCTGTTGCCGACAGTTGGTATGTATTTGCCGGAACGGAGGGCGAGGCCCTCGTGTGGGAAGCAGGTGAATACGGACTGTCCAATATGGGCGGCGCCATGGCGCTGCGTGACCAGGTAACGGTTGGTGATCTCCAGGCCGGCGTTTCCATCCAGCGGGGCTATGGACAATTGTCGTTGAGCTATATCCGGCGCGAGGTTGAGTGGCGTGACCGCAGCGGCGGCGCATCCACGAATGAGGATTTCGCCGGGGTGAGCTTCACGCTGAAGCGCTAGAAGCTCTCTGGAGAATGCGAAAAAGGGCGCCGAAGAGGCGCCCTTTCTGTATCTGCTCAAGTGTCCAGATCAGACCGATGCCAATGCCTGATCCAGATCGGCAATGATGTCATCTGCATCTTCAATGCCCACCGACAGTCTGACTGTATCCGGCCCAGCGCCTGCTGCGATTTTCTGCTCATCTGACAATTGGCTGTGGGTGGTCGACGCAGGATGAATGATCAGGGACCGCGTATCGCCGATATTTGCTAGATGGCTGAACAGTTTCACGCCCGCAACAACGCCAACGCCGGCGGCATGGCCACCCTTGAGGCCGAAGGTGAACACTGCGCCGCCTTGACCGTCGAGATAGCGCTTTGCCCGCTCATGGTGGGGATCATCGTCCAGACCCGCATAGCGAACCCATCCGACTTTTTCGTGGGACTTGAGGTATTGAGCGACTTTCAGCGCGTTTTCGCAGTGTTTGGCCATGCGCAGCGGAAGGGTTTCGCACCCGGTCATGATCAAAAAGGCGTTGAACGGTGAGAGCGCTGGTCCGAGATCACGCAAGCTGAATGCCTTCGTCGCGATGGCGAATGCGATGTTCACGTTCGATCCGTCCGGCCCCATTGGCAACGCCGCAAATGTCTCGCCCAACACAAGATCGTTGTAGAAGCTCAAGGGCTTGGTCAGCGTCGGGAAATTGTCGGCATGTGCCGTCCAATCGAAGTTGCCGCCATCAATGACGATTCCGCCGATCGAGTTGCCGTGGCCTCCGATGAACTTTGTCAGTGACTCCACGACAATGTTCGCCCCGTGCTCGATGGGACGGCAAAGCGCCGGCGAAGCCATGGTATTGTCCACGATGTATGGCACGCCGTGGCGGGCAGCGATGGCGGCGATTGCGGCCATATCGGTGACGAGACCGCCCGGATTGGCAAGGCTTTCCGTAAATACGGCACGGACATCGGGGCCCATGGCGCGCTCAAAGCTCTCCGGGTCATCGATGTCTGCCCATTCAACGCCCCAGCCGAACTTGGCGAAACCGTGTGCAAATTGGTTGAGAGAGCCGCCATAGAGTTGTTTTGCGGCGACGACCTTCGTCCCGGGCTCCATCAACACGTGCAGCGCGAGCAATTGAGCAGCGTGTCCTGAGGCTACCGAAACCCCCATGGTTCCGCCTTCCAGATCTGCGATTCTGGCTTCAAGCGCGCTTGTTGTGGGGTTGCCGATCCGGGAATAGATGTCGCCGAATTCCTGCAACGCAAACAGCCTTGCAGCGTGATCTGCATCCTTGAAGACGAAGGATGTCGTCTGGTGGATGGGCTGAGCTCGCGAGCCCGAAACGGGGTCAGGGGCTGCACCAGCATGGATCGCGCGCGTTGAAAAACCACTCATCGAAGTCTCCCTCCAACTTGATTAGGATAATAGCACCGAGTTTGCCGCCGGCATCTCGCCTTGGCGAGTCTTGCGTGCTCAAGCTACAGACTAGATAACCTCACGATACACAACTGGGTATGGCCGAGCCTTTAGGAGACGCTGCGAGATGATTGACCTGACCACCATTCGCCACGTGGCTGATATTACACGTGAACAGGCCCGGATCCGGGGCGGAGAGACCGCGCTTTGGTTCGAAGGCAAGGAAACCAGCTTTGCGACGCTGGATGCCCGGGCCAATCAGGTGGCGAATGGGTTGATGGCTGCGGGGGCGCAGACCGAGGATCGGATCGGTTATCTCGGCAAGAATACTGATATCTTCTACGAACTTGTTTTCGGAGCGGCAAAGGCGCGTATGGCGCTGACGGGCATTAACAGTCGGCTCGCTGCCCCCGAGCTTCAATTCATTATATCTGACGCCAAAATCTCTGTTCTGTTTGTGGCCAAGGAATTTCATCAAGTCATTGCTGGCATCATGAACGACTGCCCGGATTTGCGCATGATCGTCAGCCTCGATGACGAATGGGGCGCATGGCCAGCGTATACGGCCTGGCGCGGCGCTCAGAATGCCACCGATCCCAATCTCGCCATCGATATCAACGACGATGTGGTGCAGCTCTACACATCCGGTACAACCGGGCTGCCCAAGGGCGTTCAACTGACGGACGCGAACTACATAGGCTTTTTTGCCCAGGCCGGTGAACTGGAATGGTCGAGCTATGGCGCGGGCGACGCCGTCATGAACGCCATGCCTCAATTCCACGTTGCGGGGGTGAACGTTGGTATCCTGGCGGCGCTCCAAGGCGCGAAAACCGTGATCTTGCGCGAGATTGATCCGGGTCTCATTCTCGATCTCGTAGAGCAACAGCAGATCCGTCACGCATTCTGGGTCCCCGCGGTCATCTTGATGCTGTCCCAGCAGCCGGACGTGCGTAGCCGGGATTTCTCCCAACTCCAGCAGGTCTTTTACGGTGCGTCTCCGATTGCAGAAGACCTCCTGAAGGAAGCAGTAGACATCATGGGCGCGCGGTTCACGCAGCTTTATGGCCTAACCGAAACAGTCGGAGCGGGAACCTTCCTTCCGCCTGAGGCCCACGACCCGGCATGGGGCAAACTGCGCAGTTGCGGTGTGCCCTGGCCCGGCGCGGTTGTGCGCTGTGTTGATGCTGATGGCGCAGACGTTCCTACGGGCGATGTGGGCGAAATCGTGATTGCGTCGGACTTTGTAATGAAAGGCTATTGGAACCGACCAGACGCGACCGAAGAGTCCATTCGAAATGGTTTCTTTCACACCGGGGATGCGGGCTATTTCGACGAGGATGGCTTCCTTTTTATCCACGACCGAGTGAAGGACCTGATCGTTTCAGGCGGTGAAAACGTCTATCCAGCAGAGGTGGAAAACGCGATATTCGGACATCCTGGCGTGGCCGATGTCGCGGTCATTGGTGTCCCGGATGAGACATGGGGAGAAGCCGTGAAAGCGATCATTGTCCCCAAGCCAGGGGAATCCCCGACCGCTGAGGACATCATAGCTTTCGCTAAGGAACGCATTGCTGGGTACAAAGCGCCAAAGAGCGTGGATTTCGCCGAGGTTCTGCCGCGTAACCCGTCTGGGAAAATCCTGCGCAAGGACCTTCGCGAACCCTATTGGGCCGGCCAAACCCGGCGCGTTGGATGATCAACTCCGTCGTTTTCGGTAACGGATAGGAAAACATAGTCGGGTACTCTCTAAAGGCTGCAGCCTTTCCGGAGCCCTCCAATGTATGACGCGCGTAGTTCGACCGGCGACAAGAGTGATATGATCTTCGGCGTAGCGACCTTGGTTGTCGTTGGCGTTGCATTTGCCGCGGCCTGGTTCGGTGCGGGGCTCTTCAAATCGGATGCGCCGAGTGGCGCGACACTGCCCGTGGCCGCCACGATGTCAGGCGACTCCCCGCTGGCGCAAGCCTTTAGCGAGCCAAACGAGCAACGCCTCTTGCGCGCTTACTCGCAACTGGACCCGAAGGGCTATGCCCAGCTCGAAACCCGTATCGGGGCCACCAACGGCCGGGAAAAGCAGATTGAAGCGCTCGGCGAGGCAGTGGGCCTGTCTCTTCTCAACAATGCTGAGCACCTGGCGCGTGTCTCAGCGTCCGACATCAATGGTATGCTGGATACGGCGACCCAGGCGCTGAATGCTGCCCGGTCTTCAAACAACCAGCTCTGCCTTGGGTCGACCTACACCCATTTGGAAGGCATGAGCCCGGCGCGTGCTCAGCGAGAGGTAGAGCGCCTGTTGGAGAAAGCTGGGTTTAACGTCGAGTCGGCCCACGCCATGGCGGTGTCTTTCCAGGCGGATTTCCTGGAGATGGCTGTTCGGGCAAAGTCCAATCCCCAGCGCCACGGAAAACTGACGCCTCAAGACGAGGCTGCTTTCCAGAATCTGATGATGAGCTTCATGACGGACCCGGCATTCCTGAGCGTTGCGATGGCCGACAGCCAGGAAGCGGCGATGGCAAACCTGAATCTATGTGAGATGGGCGTGAAAGTGCTGCGCGAAGTGCGACAGCTTCCCGACGGCACCAAGGCCCGGGCGTGGGCGTCCGTATTCGATATGCCGGAAGTGCGGCAGGGACTGCGCGAGGCGAAGAATTTCGCCTTCTAGTTCGCCTTAAAGTCTCTCGACGCCACTCCGTTCGAGGCGCCATTCCAGAAGGTCAATCCGGTCCTGGCCGAAGAAGGCCTCACTATCGAACACCATCAGGGGCACGCCCCAATGGTGCTTGTCCTGCTCTGCCTGGGCCGATTCGATTTCAACCGTAAGGCGTTCGGACGCTGCTTCGGCACGTGCGTCCATCTCTGCAAGGTCAAACCCGAAAAGGGCCACCGCGTCCGCCAGAGCTGCGCCCTCGTTCCAGGCCTGCCCGGACCAGATCAGCGACGAGACCGCGTCCAGGAACGCCCAGCCTTCTGAGTCGCCGGCTTCGCATGCAAGTACGCCCAGCCTGCTCAGCCTATGAATATAGGGCTGGTCGGCGCTAATTTCGCGCGTGGCCATGTCCATCACCACCGGATCGGGTTTTGGCGGCGCGAGCGGCAGACCGAGATATTCTGACAGTCTGAAAATGTCTCGCATCAAGTAAGGCGTCCATTGCGGCGGCGCTTTTGCAAAAAACTCCGGTGTGCGAATGGCGATCGGATAAACAACGCGCGGGCGAATACGGATATCCCACGTCTCGTTTAGCGCACGCAGCCGTTTGGTTGCCAAATAGGAATACGGTGAGCGGAAAGACCAAAATACGTCGACGTTTTTCATAATTTACCCTCTTGGCCTCCCGTGCCTTCGGGGTCATCCTCGCCCCGATGATTGAACAAACGATCCGCGCTTTTCTTGACCAGATCAAGCTGCCTGAAGTGGCAGTCCCCGATTTTTCCGGACTAGACTGGGTGCAGAGCACAGATCGCCTTCGCAAAAGCTTCTATCGAGCCAGCCGGTCCATCGAAACGGACGCCCCCCAGCTTGCAGAAGTGTCCCATTTGCCGATTGAAGGGGCCGACGGGACGCTTAAGGCGCGGCTCTATGTTCCCCTGGCTGCAGGCATCGGTCCGGGACCGGCCATCGTATTTTTCCATGGTGGAGGGTTTGTGCTGGGCGATCTGGACAGCCATGACATGATCTGCCGCCGCCTCGCACACAGCTCCCGGTGCCGCGTGATCGCGGTGGACTATCGCCTTGCCCCGGAGAACAAGTTTCCTGCCGCGCACCTCGACGCTGAAGCGGCGTGGACCTGGATCCTTGGTCATGTCGACCACCTGAACTTCGATCCTGAACGTATCGCCGTTGCGGGAGACAGCGCTGGGGGCAATTTGGCGACATTTGTCTGCCAGCAAATGAACCGCACCGCTGGTCCCATGCCAGCCTTCCAGCTCTTGCTGTATCCACTGGTTCAATTCGTGGACATTCGCACGGCGAAGCTGAATTTTCAGCAGGGCGGTTTCTTCATCTCACCAAACCTGTTCGACTATTTTCGCGATGCCTACCTTGACGGCGAAGAAGACAGAATGGACCCCCGTGTCTCCCCCCTTTTTGCGCCGGAAACCGATTTTCGCGGTCTGCCGCCAGCGCACTTTGTCCTGTGTGGTTGGGATCCTCTCCAACACGAAGGGCGTGCCTACGCCGACAAGCTGGCAAGTTTCGGCGTTCCCGTCACGGTGCGCGATCACCCGGGAATGGTCCACGGTTTCATGAACTTGACCGCGGTTTCGACAAAAGTGCGCGATGCGATCCATGATTGCGGCGGCGTGGTCGGCCGGGCTCTTGGCGCCCTGCAGTCGACAGACTAGCCCACTCATAGAGTGCACCCGCTTTAACCACTTATCCACAATCCTTACGGCATTGTTGCGCTTGTTTTGTTAGGGTTTCTGTCTCTTTGGCCGCGTTGCCTTTGACGGTTTCCCGTTTTGCTGGGGCGCTAGCAACTGTGTTTCAACGGCTTGCCACCCGATCTATTCTGCTTGCAGCCTTCGGCGCTTTAGCGACCAGCGTGTTCGCACAAGTGGCAAACGCCCAGGCAACGATTGATGACCCCAACGCCGATGAAAACCAGTTGATGAGTCGCCTTGATGGCGATGGGGTCACGCTCTCCAATCCAGGCTTTCCGGCGGCGAACACCTCCACAACGCCCGACTCTTTCGGTTTGTTCTCGAACGGCATATTGGGCGCGGGATTGGAGATCGACGCAGGCATCGTGATGTCGACCGGCACCGTGACTGAGGCTCTGTCTTCAAACACGCAGGCTGCGACCACAGAAGGAACTGACGTTACTTACAACGATCCAGACGTCACGGGGATCGACATTGAAGCCAACCATAACGTCGCAATTTTTGAGTTCGACGCCACGCTGGATCCGTTTGTGACGGGATTGTCGATCAACTATCAGTTCGGGTCAGACGAATATCCCGACTATGTCGGCTCCCGCTTCAATGATGTGTTCGCATTCTTTGTGTCCGGTCCCGGGATCACAGGCACTCAAAACATTGCGCAGGCGCCCTTGGGCGGCAATGTGCGGATTAACAATATCAATATCGGGACGGTTGGATGTGAGGATGACGCAACAACTCAGGATCTAACCCAGAGTGCGTTCTACATAAACAACGGCCACACAGCGGCGCTGCCGACCACATGCCAGCCCAATCCTCCGGCCGGCCCGTTCCCCGTTGTGACCGAGTATAACGGACTCACCACCCGGTTGACTGCCGAAAGCCGCGGCCTGACGCCGGGCGGCACATATCGCGTGAAATTTGCCATCGCCGACGTGGTCGACCAACAGTTCGACAGTGGTGTTTTCATTGAGCTGATTTCCGGCATTTATGATCAGGACCACGCTGATGCACCGGCGACTTATGGTGATCCTGAGCACAACATCACATCCGGCCTCCTGCTCGGCACAACACGAACGGCCGACTCCGCAGGATACAATGATCCAAATGCGGCTGGGGATGTCGACGATGCCGTCTCCATTCCCAGTTTCACCCAGGGGGTGGTCTCCATACTTTCTGTTGATGTGACAGACTCCAGCGGCGTGCTCCAGGCGTGGATCGACTGGGGGGCTGATGGAACGTTCACGACGTCGGGGGACCAGGTTGCAACGAACCTCCAGGATGGGGGCGCGGGCGATCTTGACGGCACAGTGAATGGGACAATCGTGTTCGCCGCAAACGTGCCTGCAACAGCCACGCCCGGACAATCATTCGCACGATTTCGCTATTCCAGCGATACAAACCTCGCGCCGGACACTGGAGAGGCCAGTGATGGCGAGGTCGAGGACTATGCAATCACCATTTCCGCGTCGGGCGGCGCCGGGACATGTCCTGCAGGGCAGGTCGTGGTCTCCCAGTCTGGCAATGCTGACCTGGTCGTCCAGTCAGCCAATAACAGTGCCGAAGCGTTGGGTGTGCCCGAAGCGGCAGGAACGGCGACGGGGAATGGAAATTCCGCACGCTTGACCAATAGTCAGCCCGTACTTCGGCTGGATTTGACAGACACGGTGCCGGAAGGCTCCACGATTGCCGTAAATCTGGCCCGAAACAACAACTCCGCGAACTATGATATCGGCCTGTCTGACACAGGGTTGACCTACACAACCGTGGCAACTTTCAATTCGGGGCCGAATGACATCGCCCAAACGCTCAGTCTTACGGTCCCAGCCGGTGGTGCGCGGTTCATAGAGTTCTCAAGAAACTCCGGTTCTCTTTGGGTTGCGGGGCTATCGTATTCGGAAATCTGCGGCCCTGGCGGGCAACTAAGCGGCAGCAAGCAGGTTGAGGTCTATGACCCCACCAGCGCGGGACTGTTTGCCTTGCCGGGAACAGATGTCATCTACACCATTACCGTGTCGAACACGGGCGGCGGTCCTGTGGATGCGAATTCGATCGATCTCGTCGATGTCGTGCCCGGGGAAGTCGAGCTGTTTTATGGCGCGACGCCGGAATTTGGTGGCGAAGTCGTCGGCTGGTCGGAAACAAACACCAATCTGTTTTTCACCCCAGTTACGGACGTCGCATTCTCGAACTCAGCGTCACGACCGGCAGGGTTTGCCAACTGCAATTATACGCCAATTGCAGGCTACGACCCGGCCGTAACTTTCATTTGTATCAACCCCAAGGGGGCCATGAACTCCGGCGACCCCGATCCCGAGTTTTCAATCAGTTTCAGGGCGCGGATCCGCTAATCCGATGTGCAGCCAAGCTATTTGGAGGGCGCGCTGGCCTTCAAGCTAAGCGCGTGCAGACCGGACTCGAACTCGCTTGCCAAGACAAGATGGATGGTCCTCTGGATCTGAACGCGCGACAAACCCTCAAAGGCCTGCGACACAATCGTCACGTTGTAGTGGGTCTCACCCCCGGGAGAAGCGCCCGCATGTCCCGCATGGCGGGCGGAATCGTCGACCACTTCGAGCGTTTCAGGCGTGAAAGCTTCATCAAGTCGATCACGAATCCGCTCAGTTCTGTTTGTCAATTCTGGTCTCCTTAAGGAACACAGCTATTATATCGCCCCATGGATGATGCGTTTCCATACCGAGTGAAGTTTCGCGATATTCGCGTCAAGCCGCCAGCGGACGACGTATCGCGTGAAAAAGCGACGAAAACCCGAGTGTGTGAGCATCCCGGATGCGACCTCGCAGGAGAGCACCGCGCTCCAAAAAGAAACGCACGCGGCCATCATTGGTTCTGCCAGCGTCACGCCGGCGAATACAATCGCAGTTTCAATTTCTTCGACAATATGACGGAAGCCGAAATCAAGGCGTTTGAAGAAGCCGCGAGATATGGACACAAGCGCACCTGGCGCTTCGGAACGGGGCCAGCCGGTGGCAAGAAGTCAGCCCAAATGCATGACCGACGGCGCTGGCGCGGGGCAGAGATTTTTGATGAAGGCACTGTCGGGGCGCCGAGTTCAGGCGCGCCGCGGGGGCGCACTCGCCTGCAAATAAGGGCCCTGAACGAACTGGATCTGGAAGCCGATGCAACCGTAGACCAGATCCGCGAGCGCTACAGTGACTATGTCCGCTGCTTTCACCCTGACAGCAACAAAGGTGATCGGTCATCAGAACAGAAGCTGGCCCGGGTCCTCAGGGCCGGAAAAACGCTCAAGGCCGCAGGGCTTATGAAGCGTTAGCCTCCCATAGAGATCGGGCGCCAGTATTTCCATCTGCAGTGGCCGAAAGGCTCCATTAAACCTTAAGAATGACTTTCCTAGCGAAACCTCACACGACTGGGCGTGAAGGGACGGTCTAAGATGTCGATCAAGCTTTGCCTCGCGCTGGTGGCCTCGGTTCTGTTCATGGTGCGCTTCGGCGCAGAGGCCGCGGCCCAGCGGGTCACGAATACGTTGGAATACCATGTTCTCGAAAACGCGGGGTATGCGTGGACGCCTGTCAGCTACGTCAACAGCTATTCTGACCCGGTCATCGTTTGTACCTATGCCCTGCCAAGCCGTACGAGCCCGCCTGCCGTGGTGCGGGTGGATCCCAACGCCGCTGACAGCTTTCGCGTCCGGGTGCAGCAATTTGAGGACAGCTCCGTCGTCACGCCATCAACGGTGTTCTGCATCGTATCGGAAACCGGGGTCTTCACCCTGCCCGGCGGCCTCAGATATGAGGCGCTGATGGTCGAGTCCGACCAAACGAGCGGGCGAGCAGCAGGCTGGCAACAAAACCGACTCGAAGTGCTGTCGCTTTCAACCAGTTTCACGGCGCCTATCGTGGTCGGCCAGGTCATGAGTTTCAATGACAACCGGGCGAGCGTCTTCCACGCAACCGACTGCGAGCGGAGACAAAACCGCCCCTATGAATCGGGTTTTGCCGATGGGGCATGTGTTGGAAAGCACATCGGAAGCATTTCCGGGACCAGGGCGACTGAGACCCTCGGCGTGTTTGTTGTGGAAACGGGAACCAGCAATGGGGATAACATCTCGACGTTAGCGGGGCGCACTGGGAATAATTTGCGCGGCATCGGCAATAGCCCGCCCTATTCCAATACTGTTGCGGGCGATTTCGACCTCGGGATTGGGTCGATGGCTGGTGAGAATGGCGGCGATGGGGGCTGGTTTGTCTTCTTTGGGACAGACCCGCTTCCGAACGGACAGATACGAGGCGGCATCGACGAGGAAACCGTCCAGGGCGATACGAGCCGGACGCATATCGATGAGGAAGTGTTTTACTGGCTGTTTGATGACAACAACCAGCCTGAACTCACTCTCGACAAGTCAGCGCCCACAACGGTTTTCGATGGTGCAGGCGAAACGATCACCTTTCGCTACGACATTGAAAATACAGGCAACACGCCCCTCACGGATATCACCCTGGATGACGACCAGATCGGGGCCGTATCCTGTCCGCACACCGCTTTGGCAGTTGGTGACGACATGACCTGCACTGCTGATTACACCACAACGCTGGCAGATGTTGCGGCGGGGTCTGTCACCAATACCGCAACCGCCGATGGCGAGACTCTTTTCGGCACGCTCGCGCCCGCCACCGACAGCTGGACTCTCGGCTTCAGCGCCGCGCCGACCGATCTCGATGTGGAGAAGACCGTCCAGCTCTACGACCCCATGACCTATTTCCTCCCCGGCGAAGACGTCATCTACTCGCTCACTGTCACAAATCGCGGGTCGACATCCCCTGATGAAGGTTCCCTCTTCCTCGTCGATGCAATGCCGGACGAGGTCACGTTTTTTACAGGAGATATGGACGATGGAGGGCCAGCCTCCGGACCGGTCTTCTTCGAGGAAACAGGCACCGCACTCACGGTTGATCCATTGACCGATATCGGACTGTCCAACAGCTCGATCCGGCCAACGGACATGTCGGCGTGCAATTACAACTCGGCCTTCGGTATCTATGACCCGCAGGTCACGTTCATTTGTGTCCGGCCACGGGGAACGATGCCTGGGAACTCGCCAGACCCTTCCTTCACCGTGTCTTTTCGCGCGCGTTTGAAGTAGGCGAATTGTTCACGTCCATAGGCGGCTCTGGCAGCCTGAGCAGTCGGCGGGCGGCGCGTTTGTGGCGCTCTTTCACATGGGCGCCGACAATGCCGAGCGCCGTGGCCAGCACGGTCGCATCATCGGTGAAGCCGAGGACAGCAACAAAATCAGGCAGGGCATCGGCGGGCAGGACGAAATAGGCCAGCGCCGCCAGAAGCACGCCTTTGGCCTTGCGCGGCGTGGTCGGGTCGAGGGCGGCATAATAGGCTGCGGCTAGATCGTCCGCGAACGGGATACGACCGGCAACCTTAAGCAGTTTGGGCAAAAAGCGTCGTCGAGTCGTGCGGGCGTTCCGCTCGACCGCGATTGGCAGGTTTGCCCGCTCAGGGGCGCCCGCCTCTTGCGCGATTTCCCTTGCGTCAGACATTGGCCACTCCGATCATACCGATTAGATCGCCAGTAAATCAGACAGTTCAAGGGAGGTTCTTCAGCTATGAAACTCGATTCCAGCATTTCCGCCGTTATCACCGGGGGCGCGTCAGGCCTTGGCGCCGCCACGGCTCGCGCACTCGCAGAGCATGGGGTCAAGGTCGCGCTGTTCGATCTGAACGCCGAGAAAGGCGAGGCACTCGCAAGTGAGCTGGGTGGTGTGTTCTGCGATGTGAACGTCACAAGCGATGAGAGTGTTGATGCAGGCTTTGAGAAGTCCCGTGCAGCCATCGGTCAAGAGCGGATTCTTGTGAACTGCGCCGGCACTGGCAACGCTATCAAGACCGCCTCTCGCAATAAGGAAACCGGCGAAATCAAGCATTTCCCGCTCGATAAGTTCGACCTGATCATTCAGATCAATTTGGTGGGAACTTTCCGCTGCATCGCCAAATCAGCTGCCGGGATGATGACCCTTGATCCGATTGACGGCGAGCGAGGTTCGATTGTGAACACCGCGTCTGTCGCTGCCGAAGATGGTCAAATTGGACAGGCATCCTATTCCGCATCCAAAGGCGGCGTCGTCGGCATGACCCTTCCCATCGCCCGGGACCTGTCGCGTGAATTGATCCGTGTGAACACGATCTTGCCCGGGATCTTCGATACACCGCTGCTTCAGGGCGCGCCAGACAACGTCAAACAAGCCCTTGGTGCGCAGGTTCCCCACCCAGCACGGCTTGGAAATCCGGCTGAGTACGCTTCACTTGCCGTTGAGATGTGCCGCAACGGCTACTTCAATGGCGAGGACGTTCGCCTGGACGGCGCTATCCGCATGGCTCCGCGCTAACGCGGCGTTTTATTGGCCCAAGTGAGCGCCTCAACGTCGTGCCGGGACGTGGCGCTAACATAATTCGGCAATCGTTCAGCACGTTCGGCAGTCTCGGGCTGATGCTTCACCACGTGTGCCCGGGTTTCCACTCTCCGCACCACGCGCCTGACGGTGCGGGTTGGCGCTGTATGACAGCACGCGCTGGCGCTTCGATGGTTTACCCTTTGTACGTGGACTCCGCCCACCAGGGGCTGTTGTGCATGGTGTTGCGGCCGATGGACTGAAATACCAAGCCGTGAGAGCGTCTCGACTGTGAGAAGCCCTTCGATCAGGCCTTCGTCTCGCTGGAATACCTGCAAGGCGCGCAGGGTTCGTGGCCCCATAATCCCGTCTATATGCCCCGGATTAAACCCCCGAACCGCGAGTTCCGCCTGAATCCGGCGAATTGCGTTCGCGTTTGGCGCTATCAATACCTGAGCGGTTTGCCCTTCGACCGATAAACAGCAAGTGCTGGAAGCCTCGATTGAAGGTGGTGACATGCCCTGATGCTGAGACTGCGTATGCTCAGCATGGGCTAGGGGGATTGAAAGGCCAAGGGCGGCAATGATCAGGGTAATATGGACGAGCATGGCACACCTTTTTTGCTTTCGTCCCAGGATGGTTAACAGGCAAAGACCAATGTCAACACTTGGCCAAGCTCTGTGCCGATTGGGGCGAAAGCTGACTTTGAAATTCGTTACCCAGGGGAATTTCAGGCCCCGGATTCTTGTCAGAATAGCATCCGTCAACATGAAATCGATTTGACGAGACTCTTTTAGCACGCGGCGATAAGTTCGAGCTTCGCGCACGAGGGAGGGTTGCGATGAACTGGATTTTGGGTCGTTTGAAATGGGGGGTAGCTGCTGCAGCTCTGGGAGGTCCGTTTTTCGCCTTTATGGGCTTCAACGAAACAGCAACGTTCAAAAAATTGGAAGAAGAAGGTGTGAAGGCGCAGGCCTATATTACGGGGGCAACGGAAACATCTCGGCGACGCGGAGCGACGTCATATGACGTGGATCTCGTCTGGTTCGACAAGGCGGGCGAAGAGCGTAAGGCTGCGAATGTGGATATCTCGTCGAGCTTTGCACGCGAAATGATCCAGGGTGACGAAATTGTCGTGGACGTCATTCCGATCCGGTATCTTGAAGATGATACCAGCGTCGACCCGGTTGTAATCAACAGCCTGCAGGACCAAAAGGAAACTGCCCAATTCATGACCTATGGGGGCGCAGCTACGGGCGGCGTTGGCTGGCTTGGCGGCCTGCTTTGGTTCTTGCTGGGACGCCGTAAGTCGTCAGACGTTGAGGCGGGCTAAGGTAGGCGCAGTTGCTTAGGGGCTTGACCGACGGGATGCCAGCAGGACCCATGAGCGACATGTCCGATTCAATTCAAGCTGTTATCTGGGATTTTGGGGGCGTCATCACGACGTCCCCATTCGAGGCCTTCAACCGGTATGAAGCGGCCAACGGGCTGCCGCCAGACTTCATCCGCTCTGTAAACGCCCGAAATGGTGACACGAATGCCTGGGCGCGTCTGGAGCGTTCAGAAGTGTCAGCAGACGAATTCGATAGCCTTTTCGCCAAAGAGTCGGCTGAACTTGGTCATACGGTTCCTGGCAAGGCGGTCTTGGCTTTGCTGTCTGGCTCGATCCGCCCGAGTGTCGTTGATGCTCTTCGGGTTTGTAAAAGCCGCGCCAAGGTCGGGTGCATCACCAACAATGCGCCGGTCGGCAAAGGCGCTGGTATGAGCAGCGACTCAGATAAAGCGGCGGAAGTCGCCCGCGTACTCGCGCTGTTTGACCATGTGATCGAAAGCTCGAAAGTCGGCATCCGCAAGCCAGATCCGCGCATTTATGCGCTTATGTGCGAGGCTCTGGAAGTCGAGCCCAGCAATTGTGTTTATCTCGACGATCTGGGGATTAATCTGAAGCCCGCACGGGCCATGGGTATGGCCACCATCAAGGTGACCAGTGAAGAGCAAGTGCTCAAAGACCTGGCCGAATTGACAGGATACCCCATTTAAACGACAGCCGAGGGGGGGCATTGTGTGTTGGAGGTTCATTCTCGCCGGTATCGCGCTCATTGCTTTGGCCGCTTGCGGGGGGCCAGCTCAGGACGCTGTTCCGTCCGGGGAGCCAGACGACATACTCTTCGAAGTTGCGCCTTCGACACCGCCGCCGCCCCTGCCGGACGCAGTGATTCAAACACGCGACGAACTTCTGGCGATCGCTGACCGGAACTCGTTGCGAGCGCTTGCGCGACGCGCCGATGCGGAACCGGTTTTCCTGTCGAATCTCGGCAGCGATGACCACTATGGGCATTGGGATCTCATGCGTCGGACAGGCTTTGACCCCAATACCAAGCTTCAGGACCTGTTTCGCCAGCCCCATGGCGTGCGCCGCGTCGGAGCAGAAACTTGGTATATTTGGCCAGACTTGGCGGCCCTGCCTGCGGAAGACCTCGCTCCTGAGCGTCTGTCGTTTCAGGATGCTGCGCGCTTGAGAAGCCTGGTGGGCGAGCAAGGCCTGGCTCAGATTGAGGCGGGTCAATCGTATCCTGGTGTGCGCACTGCTATTTCCGAGTCGGGTGCATGGCGCTATTTCCTCCATGAAACACCTTCAGAGTAGGAGTAGCGTATGTCGGAAGTCTTGGGAGCGGATGTGTTCCTGGAAAGTCGGCCCCGTTGGGCTCGAGCGAAAGATGAGCGGGATGCGGTATCGCGGCAGTTCAATTTTGCAGATTTCAAGACAGCCTGGGCGTTTATGTCCGCTGTGGCTCTCAAGGCCGAGCAGATGGACCACCATCCCGAATGGTCGAATGTCTACTCGACAGTGGATGTCCTGCTGACGACCCACGATGCGGGCGGCGTGACCCAGAAGGATTTAGACCTGGCAACTTTTATGGATGAGCTTGCCTCCCGGCTCATGGACTAGCCGGCCTTCCCCTGCGCGCCCCGTTGACGGAGGGCGCGGGGCAAAGGCACTGGTACCACCAAAGCTGATAAAGGGAGGCCACGTTTTGGGACGTGTTGACGGAAAAATGGCACTCGTGACAGGCGGTGCCCAGGGACTTGGCGAGGCAACGGCCAGGATGCTGGCTCGGGAAGGCGCCAAGGTCACGGTGACCGACATCAACGGCGATGGTGCAGACGCGATCGCTGCCTCGATTAACGAAGACCATGGCGCTGGAACCGCATTCGCGTTTCAACACGACGTCACGGATGAAGCGCGTTGGAAAGCGGTCCTGCAAGAGGCGCATGACGCCATGGGCGGCCTCAACGTTCTCGTCAACAATGCAGGTATTGGCTCGCTCGGATCCGTAGAAGACGAGACATATGACGCCTTCCGGAAGGTCCAGGCGGTTGATGTGGATTCCATTTTTCTGGGCTGCAAATACGCGATCCCGCTCATGCGAGATCACGGCCTCGGATCGATCATCAACATTTCTTCCATCGCAGGCATTGTCGCGAGCGGAAACTATGTCGCTTACAACACTGCCAAGGCGGCCGTGCGTCATTTGTCCAAGTCAATCGCGCTCCACTGCGCAAAAACCGGTGGCCAGATCCGTTCGAATTCGGTGCACCCCGTGTTTATCAACACACCCATTCTGGATGGTGTGAAGCAGATGTTCGGCGAGGAAGAGGGCCTTGCAAAACTTGCACGCCAAATTCCCCTGGGACGCGTGGGTGAGCCCGATGATATCGCTTACGCGGTGCTCTACCTCGCTTCGGACGAGAGTAAGCTCGTCACAGGAGCCGAATTGAAAGTCGATGGCGGCATTTCCGCCATGTAATTACTCTGCGGGCGCGCTTTTGCGGCGTCCAAGTCGCCCGAGAAGCGAGTAGGCCAACAGGCCCACAATTGCGATTGTTGATATCAGCAGTGGCAATGCGGGGTTCAGCATGTAGAGCCCCGCGCCTGCCAAGGGTCCTAGAATATAGCCACCGGGAGGCGCAGCCGACATCAGCGAGGCTGCGCTTCCTTGTTCCTGGGGCTCCACTGCTAAAGTGCCAAGCGCGTTGAGCGCCGGCACACACAATCCAGCGCCAATGCCAACCACACCAAATCCCAGGCAGAACAGCCAGAATTGCATCGCCCCAAGCGTAATTGCGTAGCCGACTGCGATGAGAAACAGCCCCTGGGGAAGCATTTTTCGCGGATCCGGCTTCGCGCGCCCGAGATAGCCGAACTGTACAATAATGAGCATTATGCCAAGGGCTGCCATGACCACACCGGCCGCTTCCACGGCATCGGCACGATCAAGCAGAAAACGGTCTTTGATCAGCCAGGCGATCGTCTGCTGCACGCCGCCAACGATTGTGAAGTAGACCAAAAGAAATACGAATGGCGGTATGATCCGTGGATCTCGGATTGAAAGGGGAGGCGGGCGTTTCGCCCCGGCGCGTGCGGGCCGCGTTGGCGGAAGAATGAATGCAATCACTCCCGCGACCAAGACCGCAAATACGACCGCCGCCCAGATCGGAAGCAGGGCGTCAATGCGCGCAAGGACTGCCGCGCTGGCCGGTCCGATAATCGAGCCAATGCTCATGCCGGCGCCGAGCAGGCCCATGCCAGCGGCGCGGGTGGCCGGCGTTGTCGCATCCGCCATTGCTGCCATGGAAGCTGGCTGTAGACCGGGAGACAAAAGCCCGAACCAGAATCGTGCGAAACACAACAGTGCGAAAGCGGCGGTTCCGGTCACGATTCCCGCCAGTGCAGCATCGAGCGCGAAGATGAACGCGGCATTGCAGATCGCCATCATCAAGAGCGAAAACACCATAATCCGCTTGCGACCGAACCGGTCCGCCATCTTGCCCCACCACGGTATGGTCAGGGTGAAGAGAAGCGTTGAGAGCGCCATGATCCCGGCGACTTGCAACTCGGTCAGACCTGCGTCGCGGGCAAGCGGGGCCACCACAACCACATTGATTGAAAGTCCCGCGCCCATGGAAACGGTGCCAAGCGCCACAGCAGCCTGTTGAAGGCGCGAAAGCGGTCGCAGCGGTTGCGGCTCGCCGTCGGTTTTTGGGATGTCTGCAACGCTCACACTGGAAACCTATGCTGATGGCCGCACCTTGCCAATCGGCAAGCACCCTTATCTAAGCGTCAACTCATCCTTTTATTCGGAGACACGGATGCTGTCTTTTCTCGCGCCGCTTTACCCGCTCTTCTACTGGCCACTGTCGATCTTGTTCTACATGATGGTTGCTTACGCCATCTTCAGTTGGGCCGTGGTTGGCGGTGTGGTCTCGATGCAAAACCCCACGGCGCGCAGCATTTATCGTTTCCTGGCAAGCGTGATTGAGCCATTGGCGGCACCGATCCGGCGCTACGTCCCGCCCCTCGGCATGTTCGACATGTCATTCTTCGTATTGGTCCTTATCATTATTGGTCTGCGCGACATCCTCCTGCCTTGGCTGTTCTTTGGCTGATCACGGAATCACGGCTAGAAGGCACCCAACCGGTTTTGGAGGGTACTATGTCCGCTGATATCATTGATGGTAAAATGATTGCGGCTGATGTCCGAAAGCGCGTTGCCGGTGCCGTTGATGCCTTGCCATCAGCCCCAACGCTCGCTGTCGTTCTTGTCGGCGAGAATGCCGCCAGCCAGGTTTATGTGCGCAACAAAATCCGCCAGACGGAAGACGCGGGCATGCGCTCTATCCACCGCCATTTGCCGGCGGATGCGACCCAGTTTGAGGTCGAGAATCTGATTGCAGACCTCAACGCTGATCCTGACGTCGATGGCATCCTGCTACAGTTGCCGTTGCCGAAACACCTTCACGAGGCGGGCGCAATCGAGAAAATCGACCCTGCAAAGGATGTCGATGGACTGACCGAGGCGAGCGCCGGGCGTCTCGCGCTTGGCAAGCCGGGACTGCGTCCATGCACGCCCACTGGCTGCGTTATTCTCGCCAAACGTGCGCTCGGAGATGACCTGTCGGGCAAACATTGCGTCGTGATTGGCCGGTCGATCCTGGTTGGGAAGCCCGCAGCGCTTCTATTTCTTGCCGAAAACTGCACCGTAACGATTGCCCATTCCAGGACGGCTGATTTGGCTGCGGTATGTCGGCAAGCCGACATTCTCGTTCCGGCCGTGGGGCGCGCTCAGATGGTGACGGAAGACTTCGTGAAACCCGGCGCTGTGGTCATCGATGTTGGCATCAATCGCATCGCGGCGCCCGAAAAGGGTGAGGGCAAGACCCGGTTGGTCGGCGATGCCGATTTTGAGGCCTGCTCGAAAGTCGCCGGCGCAATCACGCCCGTGCCCGGTGGGGTTGGTCCAATGACCATTGCGTGCCTTCTGCGCAATACGGTTCTGGCGTCCTGTGACCGCCGCGGCTGGAGCGTTCCCGAAGGCCTGTAAGTCTTTCGCGTTGCAGCATTTTCAGCAGGTGATGAGGCGAATATCGCCCATCGCGGGTCCTTCGCGTTCCGTTTGCGCAATCGCATGCTTCCAGTTTTGCAAAAATAGAAACGAAATATCTATTTCGGCCTGATGCTTGCAGAATCTATATCGCGAATGGCATATTATCTGGGAAAATAAAGCGAAAATAGTGAGGTAGACGAAATGGGCCAGGCTGATCCGAAGATTACCGTACCCGCCCCAGCCTTCCGCCCTGGCGATACGCCGGACTTTTCCAAACTCGGTTTGCCGCGCCCCGGGGACCATCCGAAGCCAGATTGCCTGGTCGATGCAGCCGAGATCCGTGACCTTGCGTTCGGTCTGGTCAGCGTTCTGAATGAGAACGGGGAAGCTGAAGGTGAATGGGCACCAGATGTGTCGCCGGAGGCCCTGCGCGACAATCTGAAAACGATGCTTCTCACGCGCGCCTATGATGATCGCATGCTGAAAATGCAACGGACCAAACGGCTCAGCTTTTACATGAAATGCCTTGGCGAGGAGGCCGTTGCCATTGCAGCCGCCCACGCCCTCGAAGACACGGACATGCTGTTCCCCAGCTACCGCCAGCAAGGCGCGCTCCTCCAGCGCGGCGGCGATTTGGTGGACATGATGTGCCACTGCATTTCCAACTCGCGCGACAATCTCAAAGGCCGCCAGTTGCCCGTGCACTATACCAACAAGGACCTCAATTGGTTCTCGGTGTCCGGCAATCTCGGCACGCAGTTCCCGCAGGCTGTGGGCTGGTCCATGGCCAGCGCCCTGAAGGGAGAAACTGCCATTGCCTGCTCGTGGATTGGCGATGGGACGACGGCGGAAGGCGATTTCCACGCAGCAATGACGCTGGCCAGCACCTATAACGCGCCTGTGGTTCTGAATGTGGTCAACAATCAGTGGGCCATTTCGATGCACAATTCGATCTCCGGCGGCAAGGCGCCCAGCTTTGCGGCGAAGGCAATCGGCTATGGCATTCCGGGCATTCGCGTTGACGGTAATGATTATCTGGCGGTCTATGCCGTGACCCAATGGGCGGCGGAGCGCGCGCGAAACGGTGGCGGTCCGACCCTGATCGAGACCTATACCTATCGCGGTGAAGCCCATTCAACGTCCGATGATCCCTCCAAATACCGACCCAAGGATGAGTATGACGCCTGGCCACTGGGTGATCCGGTCGAACGGTTGCGTACTCATTTGATCAAGGCTGGGGTCTGGAGCGATGCTGACCATGATGCCTGGGCGGCAGAGTGTAAGGAGACCGTTTCGGCGGCGTGGAAAGAGGCATTGTCCTACGGCACGCTGGAAGAAGGGCCCCACGCGCCAGTGCCAACCATGTTCGAAGATGTCTTCGTGGATCAGCCCTGGAACTTGCGCCGTCAGCGCCAGGAACTCGGCGTTTAAGCCTCAAATCCAGACTCAAGCGGGAGTGCCTTCATGCCTCAAATGAACATGATGCAGGCGCTGACAGACGCCATAGACACGCTTCTTGCCCATGACGAGAGCATCGTCACATTTGGCGAAGATGTGGGCTATTTCGGCGGCGTTTTCGGCGTCACGCGTGGCCTGCAGGAAAAGTATGGCTCCACACGCGTATTTGACGCGCCAATCAATGAGGGCGCGATCATTGCCATGGCCATGGGCATGGCGACCAACGGCATGCGCCCCATCGCGGAAATCCAGTTCGCGGACTACATCTTCCCCGGCTTCGACCAGATTATCTCTGAGCTCACCCGCATCCGCTATCGCTCGGCAGGCCAGTACACCGCGCCGGTGACCATTCGCACGCCCTGCGGCGGCGGCATTTATGGCGGGCAGACCCATTCCATGAGCCCGGAAGCCTTCTTCACGCACATTCCCGGACTCGTTGTGGCCATGCCGTCCAACCCTTATGACGCCAAGGGCCTGCTCATTGCCTGCACGGAAAGCGATGATCCGGCGCTCTTCTTTGAGCCAAAGCGGCTTTACAACGGCCCTTTCGACGGTGATCCGCACAAGCCGCAATCGTCCTGGAAAGACCATCCCAAGGGCAATGTGCCGGAAGGCCGTTACACCGTCCCGATCGGCGTGGCCGATGTGGTGCGCGAGGGCAGCGATGTCACGGTCATTGTGTACGGCACCATGGTGCATGTGGCGCTGGCGGCGGCCGAGGCTGAAAACGTCGACGCAGAGATCATCGACCTGCGCACGCTCATTCCCTACGACATTGATACGGTCGCCCGCTCGGTCCAGAAGACCGGTCGTTGCGTGATCCTGCATGAGGCCCAGCGCACCAGTGGTTTTGGCGCTGAACTCGCCGCCCAAATCCAGGAAGACTGTTTCTACCACCTGGAAGCCCCGATCCAGCGCGTGACGGGGTGGGACACACCCTATCCCCATGCCCATGAGTGGAGTTATTTCCCCGGCCAGGAACGCGTGGCGCGCGCGCTCAAGAAAACCGTGGAGTTCGCATAATGGGCGAGTACAAGCTGCGCATGCCGGATGTCGGTGAGGGCGTTGTCGAGGCCGAGATTGTCGCCTGGCATGTGAAAGTCGGCGATATGGTCGAGGAAGATCAGGACCTGGTCGATGTGATGACCGACAAGGCAACCGTGGAAATCCCCGCGCCGGTTTCGGGGAAGGTTACGGCGCTCTTGGGTGAGCCCGGCGACGTGATTGCCGTGGGCACAGAGATCCTGACTATTGGGTCCGATGCGGGCGCCGAAGTCGAAACGCCGGAGAAGGCTGAAGTTAAACCAGAGCCCGCTCATAAAGATGAGGCGTTCGCTGAAATCACGCCCAAGGCGCCCGAGCCAAGACCTGCGCCGGCCCCGAAGCCGATGCCTGCCCCGATTACGCCTGCGCCAGCGGGCACGAAACCGCTCGCTAGTCCCGCCGTGCGTGCCCGCGCTTTGGAGTTGGATATAGATCTTGCTGCCATCCCCGGCACGGGGCCGGCTGGCCGTATCCTTCGCGAAGACCTTGAAGACTTCGCCGCTGCCGGAGGGAGACTGGTTTCGAAATCAGGTGGCGGCTCAACTTCCAACAACGCGCCGCGCACCGGCGTTGCTGAAGAGCGCGTCATCGGGCTGCGCCGCAAGATCGCTCAGAATATGGACGCGGCCTGGTCGATTCCGATGATCACCTATGTGGAGGAGATCGATGTCACCGAGGTCGAGGCCCTCCGCAAATCCTTGAACGCCGACAAGTCTGAAAGTCAGCCGAAGCTGACACTGCTTCCGTTTTTGGCCACCGCGCTGGCGAAAGCCCTGCCAGACGTGCCCCAGGCCAATGCCCATTTCGATGCCGAGGCGGGCACCCTGACCAAATTCGACGCCGCCCATATCGGCATCGCCACCGCTACGCCAAACGGCCTGATGGTCCCCGTCCTTCGCCATGCCGAGGCCATGGACGTCTGGCAGATGGCAGGCGAAATCGGCCGCCTTTCTGCGGCAGCGCGCGATGGCAACGCCAAGCGCGAAGAACTGACGGGTTCATCCATAACCATCACATCGCTTGGCGCGATCGGCGGCGTGGTGACGACCCCGCTCATCAATGTGCCCGAAACGGCTATCATCGGCGTGAACAAGATGGTCGAACGGCCCGTCTTCGACGGCGCAGGACGCGTTGTGCCGCGCCTGTTCATGAATTTGAGCTCCAGCTTCGACCACCGCATCGTTGATGGCTATGATGCAGCCCAACTGATCCAGAAAATTCGCGCCCTGCTGGAAAGCCCGGCGCGGCTGTTTATGTAGGCGCCCGATGACCACCCAAAAAACCTGCCACACCCTCGTTGTGGGCGGCGGCCCCGGAGGTTATCCAGCAGCGATCCGCGCAGGCCAGTTGGGCCTCGACACCATCATCGTTGAGGCCGAGCGCCTCGGCGGCACCTGCCTTATTCGCGGCTGCATCCCGTCCAAGGCGATCATCCACGCCGCCTCCAAGGTTGAAGAGATGCGCCACCACGCCAATGGTGGGGCCGGATCCATGGGTATCACGCTGAGCTCGGCCCCTGTGCTCGACATGGCGGGCCTCCGGAGCTGGAAAGACAGCATCGTCGACAAGCTCTCGGGCGGTGTCGGCGGACTCTTGAAAGCGGCCAAGGTGCAACGCATCCAGGGCTGGGCCACGTTCAAGACCGCGAAAACCTGCGTGGTGGCCACAGAGGACGGCGAGATTGAAATCACCGCCGAAAACGTGATCCTCGCCACGGGAAGCAGCGAGACGGAGCTGCCCTTCCTGCCTTTCAATGAGGACGTGATCAGTTCCACCGGCGCGCTGGACCTGACTGAGGTGCCCGAAACCCTGGCCGTCATCGGCGCGGGCTATATCGGCCTCGAGCTCGGCATCGCCTTCGCCAAGCTGGGCTCAAAGGTCACCTTCGTCGAGATGGGTGATGCGATCCTGCCGTCCTATGACACCGAGCTGACGCGCCCGGTCGCTGGCTGGCTTAAAGCCCATGGCGTGGACGTCCACCTCGGCGCGAAAGCCACGGGTAAGGGCACATCCAAGGGCAAGCAGGTCCTCAAATTCGAAGACAAGGATGGCAAGGCGCGCACGACCCGGGCCGACAAGATCCTCGTGGCCGTTGGGCGCCGCCCGCGCACCGAAGGCTGGGGGCTGGAAACCATGGGCCTCGATATGGATGGCCCTTTCATCAAGGTGAATGCGCGCTGTGAAACCGCCATGCGCGGCGTCTATGCCATTGGCGATGTCACCGGCGAGCCGATGCTGGCCCACCGCGCCACGGCCATGGGCGAAGCGGCCGCTGAGATTATTGCAGGCCAAAAGCGAGTGTTTGATCCTCGCGCCGTGGCAGCGGTTTGCTTCACCGAGCCTGAAATCGTCGGTGTGGGCCTGACGCCCGATGAGGCGAAAGCCGAAGGCGAAGAGGTGATCGTCGGCAAGTTCCCCATGGCGGCGTCGGGCCGGGCGCTATCCATGGAGGCCGGAGACAGCAAGGGCATGGTGCGCATCACAGCGCGCAAGTCAGACCATGTGATCCTCGGCATCCATGCTGTGGGTGCACACGTTGCAGAGCTTTCCGGCGAGTTTGCCCTGGCGATGGAAATGGGCGCGGTCCTGGAAGACCTCGCGGGCACGATCCACGTCCACCCGACGCTCAGCGAGACCGTTATGGAAAGCGCGCTATCGGCGCTGGGGCATCCCATTCACATCGCTGCGCGCTAGGCCGCCATCATCCGGTGGCCTCTGCCGCTTCGATGCCATCAAGGAGGTCGTCAATCTCCTCGGTTTCTCTTTCGGAAACCGTGCTCCACGGCACAGCACCGCCACCATTCTCGGCCTGCAGCTTCAGCTTCTCAAGGTCCTGGCGGATCGATAGCTCCATGATGCGCGTCTCGTTCTCGACAATGAGAGGCAGCGTATCGCCCGGATAGACGGTAGTTTCTTCCAGAACCACGCTGCAGGATACGGCCGTTTCCCTTTGCAAGGTGTAGTGCGTGCGCCCAAGCTTGGCGTGGGACACTTTCCGGCCCCTTGTCCGTGTTGTGTAGGTATAGGTTTGCGGAAACTGGCGATCCAGAACGTCGAATTGAAACCTCACCGGCAGGTCGGCATGGGTTGCGTGGAAGCGGTTCGAATCTCTGTTCTCTGCTTCAATCTGAAAGCCGCGAGCAATGAGGCGGTTTGTTGGTTTTGAAAGATCGAGCAAATCGAAAACGGTCTCTATGGACGCGTTGATCTGTACTTTTGCGGCGTGAATCACTTCCTGAGTGGTCGGGTTTTTGGCCATGGCGCACCCCTTCCGTGTTGGGTGAGCTTCGCTCAGATCGGTTGAAGTCGCCCTAAGCGCTGGCTTGAAAATCAGGGCGATTTCTGAAGACCGGGTTCACCAGTGCTCCGCACGGCCTAAGTCAAAAATGTAGCCGAGGAGTGCGCCATGTCCGATGACTTTAAGCCGATCGCGATTCCGCAGGGGGCCTATGACCTTTACGATGCCTATGCCCATGGGCAGATCGACCGGCGCAGCTTCTTTTCCGGGCTCGGTAAGTTTGCGGTCGGTGGGGTGAGCGTTGCCGCCCTCGCCGGCTGTCTTATGCCGAACTATGAAGTCGAACAGACCCGTGAGGCCGATGGCGCCTTCGAAGCCGAGATGGTGACTTATGCGTCGCCCCGGGGCGCGGGGGAGATGGCGGGTTATCTCGTTCGGCCTTCGGGGGGCACCGCGCCAGTGGGCGGTGTGGTTGTCATCCATGAAAACCGGGGCCTCAACCCCCACATCAAGGATGTGGCGCGGCGCGCTGCGGCCGCGGGCTATGTCGCTTTCGCGCCGGACGCACTCTACCCCCTCGGCGGCTATCCCGGCACCGATGATGAGGGCCGCGAATTGCAGCGCCAGCGTGACCGGGGCGAAATGGTGGCTGACTTCATGGCCGCGGCGGACTTCCTGCGGGGCCATTCTGCCACGACCGACAAGATAGGCTGTGTTGGCTTCTGTTTTGGCGGAGCGGTGGCCAATCTCATGGCCGTGCGCCAGCCCTGGCTCTCAGCTGCGGTGCCCTATTATGGCGGCTGGCCGGATGCGGAGGAAGCGGCGCAGGTCGAGGTGCCGCTGCAGATCCATCTCGCAAGCGAGGACCAGCGCGTCAACGCCGGTTGGCCGCTCTATGAAGCCGCGCTGAAAGCGGCTGGCGCGGACTATGAGATGTTCATGTATGAAGGCGCCCAGCACGGCTTCCACAACGACACCACAGGCCGCTTCGACCCGGATATGGCCGCCCTGGCATGGTCAAGGACGCTGGCGTTTTTTGGCGCGCATTTGGTGTAGGGCAGTCAGGACTTGGCCCTTAACCGCCGTTGGGCCGTGTCGTTGTGAATGGCTTGGTTCGCCGAAGTTGGACGTCGATTAATCGGTGCAGATTTGGAGAATGCAGTTTTTGAATCGGGTTTTTGGAGCGCCGCTTCCGTGTGCTGAGTCGGGATATCAGAAAAGTATCGCTGACGCCACAACGGCAAAGAGCGACACCAAACACGTCTCTGATATCGTTCGCCTGTGCCGGACTTGTGGCTACTCGAATAACGCTGCCAATAGGTTTTTAGCCAGATTGTCGAGGCCTTCCCCATCCTTCGTCGGGACCCGTCCGGTGATCTCGAGCGTGACCAGGTGGGTCAGGATCAAGCTCAGCAGTTGGGCATCCAGGCGGCTAATCTTGCCGCGTGGGCTCTTAAGCGCGTTCAACAGCTGGAGCGACGTTTGCCCCGTCCTTGCCAGCAGGCCCTGTGCCAGGGTGAGGGTCTCTGGTGCCTGGGCAGCGGACAGCATAAGGCCCTGTATCGCCGCAAATTCTGAATGGGGGAGTAAAGGTGTTTGGGGGTGTTCCCGCTCGAAATACGCCGACAGTTCTGCGATCGTGAGTGAGCGAGGCTCTGGCACGCTCTTGATCGCCCTGTCCTTGGCAGACGCAAAGATCGTCCGGAATGCAGCGGTGAGATAGGCTTGCCGTGATCCAAAGAAGTGTTGAACGGACGAGACCGAGAGGCCCGACCTGCGCGCGATCTCGCGAAAGGTTGCCGCATCAGCGCCGGCCTCTAGGACTGTTTTCACGGTGGTGCCGAGGATCAGCCTGGCCGTTTCGTGATTTGAAACATCCAACGGCGCCATATCCAGGCCCGCAACCTGCTCGGCATGCGCACGGACCGCACTGTCGGTGCCCGTTTCCGGCGTCATGCCAGAGACGCGGACGGTGAAGCGGTTCACCAGGGCCAACGCCCAGGTGTCGAAAGCTCCGGGCGACTGGAAGACCTGGTAACCGAAGCGCAGTGCCAGGCTGAGGGCCTGCACAATCGCTGCCTTCAGCCGGTGCAGTCCAGATCGGCGCAAGAGTGCGTCCCAATACAGATGTTCAGCCTCGAAGCCTGCGCCGAAGCGCGTTGTTTTGTCCAGCCGCGCGCTCTCGATCACGTCCTTCCAGAAAAGAGCTTGCCCGCCCGGGTGTTCCGAAATGAGCTGGCGCGTGGTGATGAACACAAGTGGCGCGATGTCTGCTGTTTGCGCGCCCTGAATCTCCAGCGTTTTGCGCTGGTTGTTCCAAAAGTCCGCTGCCGCGCGGTCAGCCTGTCGCCGCGCCTCATCGATCAGTTCCGCAAGGGACCCAAACGTGTAGTTGATTGCCGATGCGGAAACCCCTGCACTGCCTGCTACGGTGCGAGATGATAGCGACAGTGCTCGCGCTTCAGCCGAGGCCGCATAAACGGCCTGGACAAGCTTGGCAGCTGTTTTTCCATCGGCGGTGGAGGAGCCAGTCATTCTCGTTTCGTAAACATGTTTTAACGCGTGGCAAAGCCGCCATGAAAATTAATACGACTGTTCAGTCGTATGTCGATTTTACGACGATTTTCGCCTCAGCCTGAGAAAAAAATGTGGCGTTGCAATAACGCATAGTCATGAATCATTCATTTGGTACCAGTGTTTAGCGCGGCTAGGCGGGCCTTGCAGTTGGCGAAGCTGGAGGGTCCCAAATGTCAGCGAAATACCGTGCACTGAATATACTTCTCGCAAGCACAATGCTTGTCGCGCCGAGCTCACTTGCCCAGGCCGATGGCAGTAGTGATGAGGCGGAAGCCCGACAGGAAACCGTGGTTGTGACGGGCACACCGATCCGCGACAGCCAGCTGGCCGCGATCGAGGCCAAACGCGCCGCGGACAATGTCGTTGATATTCTTGACGCCGATACGATTGGCCGGTTTCCCGACCAGAACCTTGCCGACTCCCTTGGCCGCGTTCCGGGCCTCGCCATTGAGCGCGACCAGGGCCAGGCCCGCTTCATCAACTTCCGCGGCGCGCCCTTCCGCTACACCAAGATTGCCTTTGACGGCATCGACGTGCTCGGTGCCGAAGATGGCCGCACACCGCGTTTCGATGCCTTCCCGTCGGTGATCACGTCCAAGATCGAGGTCAACAAGGCTGTCACAGCGGACATGCCCGGGGAATCCACGGTTGGCTTTGTGAACATTGAAACGTTCAAGCCGTTTGATCGCGAAGGCTTTTCCTTTACCGCGGAAGCGGGCTACGGGCAGCAGGAACTCGGCGAAGTCGACATCGACAAGTACAATGGTCGTTTGTCGTTCTCGAATGAGCAATTTGGCGTTCTGGTTTTTGGATCGCACAATCTACGCGGTCGGATCACGGACAACCGCGAGTATGAATACACCGACACGACCGGCGATGGCCGCGATGACAGTGTCGTCAATCTCGATTTCCGCTCCTATCGCGGCGAACGTGAAGACAATGCCTATGGTGGCCGGGTGGAATTCCGCCCCACCCGCGAGAGCGCGGTGTTCTTCTCAACGCTCTATTCGAAGTTCATCGACCGGGAAGAACGCAATCAGTTCGACTTTGATCTGACGTCCCCGGTGTCCCTTGGCTCCGAGGCCTATGTTCCGGTGCTCGTCGTGACGCGCCTGCTGGAAGACGGGCAGTACAACAACTCGACCCTTACCAACACGCTTGGCTATGATGGCATGTTTGGGGATTGGTCATTCGAAGGCCGCCTGAACTATACCGAAACCGAAAATGAGACCTTCATCCCACTGCCGTTCAGCACTGGCGCAACGGTGGGCGCTGATGTCGATGTAAGCGACATCGATAATCCGGGTCTTTTCCTCACTCAGACCGCCCAGCCCGGCACGGACGTCAATATCAATTTGCTCAGCTATCCGGCCACGTTCGGCCTGATCTTTGCGAACGCAATCGATACCGAAGCCACGAAGATCAAAGGCGACCTGTCCCGCGATATGGAGTTTGGCGGGCTGCCTACAGAAGTCGCTTTCGGGGCGCAGTATGACACGCGCGAAGCCGTGGGCGGCGACACGCTTGTCTTTGGCGGGTTCCCTTCAACCGTGGACATCAACCAATTTACAACGGGCGTTCCGTGGTCTTCCGACTTCAACAACACCATCGGCGCAACGAATGTGAACAATGTGGGGCTCGACGATGCCTGGGATGCGGCGGCGGATCGCAGCTTCACCTTTGATGACGACTCCCTGATCTCCATCGAAGAAGACATCATTGCCGTCTACGCCAAGGGCACGACCGAATTTGACTGGGGTAACCTGGTCTACGGTGTGCGCATTGAGCAGACCGATTTCACCTCGTCCGGCACGCTGCTGAACGACGACGACACCACAACGGCCATTGAAGCGGGCAATGACTACACGAATTTCCTGCCGTCGGTGCACGCCAATATCGATCTGAGCACTGACCTGAAGTTGCGCCTCTCAGCCTCTTCAGGCATTTCCCGGCCGACCTATAGCGAGGTGCGTGCCTCCCAAAGCGTGGACCCGATCACGCTGGAAGTCAGCGGCGGTAACCCTTTCCTCGACCCGGAAGAATCAATCGGTGTAGACGCCTCGCTGGAATGGTACTTCGCCCCGGCCAGCCTGCTGTCCGTCGGCGCATATTATCGCTCCATCGACAACGTCATCTACCCTGGATCTTCCACTGTTGATGGCTCGATCTATGCGCCGGGCCTCATCGACCCGGGCACGGACACCACCTTCAACTCCTTCTTCAATGGCGAGGATGGCTCTCTGACGGGTCTGGAGATCAACTTCCTCGGCACAGCTGAAGACTGGCTGCCGGAGCCCTTTGATGGGCTGGGCGTAAGCGGTAACCTCACCCTGGTCGACAGCGAGTTCACCGCGCCCACTCTGAACAATCAGACGTTCTCCCTGCCGGGTACGTCCGAGACGATCTACAATGCGTCGATCTTCTATGAGAAGTTCGGTGTCTCGGCCCGCCTCAACTATCAGTACCGGGACGACTGGCTGTCCACGACCGAGAATGACAGCCTGACCGAGTTCTGGGCCGAAACCGAACGTCTCGACGCCTCGATCCGCTACACGCTTCCCCGGGAGGTCTACGGGGCGAACGTGACCTTTGCCCTGAACGGCAACAACCTGTCTGACGAACGCGACGTGCGCTTCATCAACACGCGTGCGACGCCGAACCAGGTGGAAGGTTTCGGACGCCGCTGGGTCGCTTCGGTCCGGATCGACTACTAAACGACGTAACTAACACGGAGCCGCACCCAGCGGCTCCGGACTTTGTCCATTACAAACGAGGCTCCAAAATGTCCCCTCTCCTGAAGACGTCACTTCTCGCTCTGTCCGCAGGTCTGCTCGCGGCATGTGGCAACGGTCCTGGTACGCTGGAAGAGTCTCGAGGCTCGGCTTCGGTCCAGTCCGCAGACGTTTCCTACGATATGGCCAGCGGCACCTATGACGTCTCATGGGACCTGACGCGCGATGCATCGGTCGACATTCTCGTTGCGGACTCCCCGGACGCGGCCCGTGGAACGCTCATCGCGGAAGACGTCTCGGCAGGCAATTTTAACTGGACGCCGGAAGATGGATCGCGGGACCGCCGCTACTTCTTCGTGCGCCCGGACGGCGGCAAGGCCCAGACCGTTGCCGCGCGCCTTCTTCCATTGGAGGGTGGACGCAACTTCCGCGACCTTGGCGGATACAAAACCGAAGATGGCCGCACTGTGAAATGGGGCCGGGTTTACCGCTCCGGTACAATGAACAGCCTCACCGACGCAGACTATGACTATCTGTCCGGTCTGGGCATCAAAACAGTCTGCGATTTCCGGGAAGCCGACGAACGCGACAACGAGCCAACCAACTGGCGCGCCGGGGACATTGAGTACCTGACATTCGCGCCACCGGTCGACAATGAGGACCCCGCCAGCAACCCCATGTTTGCTGCCTTGCTGGACCCGGACTCAACGCCGGACGATGTGGCCGAAGCCATGGCCGCAGGCTATTTCGGTATCGCTGAAGGCGAGGCGGAAGGCTACACGGCCATGTTTGACGAACTGGCCGCAGGACGCGTGCCCCTGGCATTCAACTGTTCTGCTGGCAAGGACCGTGCGGGTACGGCGGCAGCCCTTGTGCTGACAGCGCTCGGTGTGCCGCGCGAAACCGTTGTTGAGGACTACAGCCTGTCTGACGACTATGTGGACTTCATGGCGGAGTTTCTGAACGACGAGGCGCGCGCAGAGGCTGAAGCGGGCAACAGCCCCTACGCCTTCCTGTTCGAACTGCCCCCGGAGAAAGTCGCCCCGCTTATGGCGTCGCATCCGATGTATATCGAAGCCAGCCTCGACCAGATGGCGGACGAACACGGCTCCGTGCTCGCCTTCATTCAAAGTGAGCTTGATGTGACGGATGAGGAGCTCTCTGCCATCCGCTCTAACCTGCTGGACTAGGAGACGCGCGTGCTGCTTCGCGGAGGGTTGATCACGGCCGCATTGGTCGTGGTCGCCTTCGCCGCTTTCCTGTTTGCGGTGGAGCATCCCACCACACGCGGCCCGCTGCGTTGCTGGATTGAGGAGAGCTTCTACGAACAGAACTGGGCTCCAGCGCCGGACGGCACGCCCATTGTCGAGGCCGTACAAACCACGGAACCCGTAATAGACCTCTGCGATGCCGCCGATGATCCGGCCATTTGGGTCAGCGATGATAAACCCAACGACGTATTCGTGTTGGGCACGAACAAGCAAAGCAGCGTGAACGTGTATGACCTTTCCGGCGCGCTCGTTTCACGCACTGGGGAAATCGGTGCACCGAACAATGTTGACCTGCGCGCCCATGACGGACGCATTATAGTCATGGCGTCGGACAAAGACGATGCACAGGTCGAAGCTTTTACACTCGATCCACAGTCTGGCGATCTGCGGCACCTCCCCGGGGCGCCTTTTCCGGCAGAAGCAGAAGATGAGTTTTACGGGGCGTGTCTCTTCGATGCCGGAGACGCATTGTTTGCGTTCACCACCGACAAGTCGGGGCTTGTTGTGCAATACGAGATGAGCTTTCAGCCAAATACATCCCCACTCAGAAAAGTCCGAGAGTTGCGCGTACCAACTCAACCGGAAGGGTGCGTCGTCGATGATGCGAACGCAGTGCTGTTTGTAGGTGAAGAAGATGTGGGCATCTGGCGGTTCGACGCGGACACTGATGGATCGACACGCGGTCTGCTGATCGCTGAGACGGGCGCTGATGGCCCGTTGGTCGCCGATGTCGAGGGCTTGGCGATCTATACAGGCGAGACCGCCGAAGAAGGCTTCCTCATCGCCTCAAGCCAGGGCGACAATACGTTTGCTGTGTTTGACCGCGCCGCGCCCCACGCCTTTCGCGGGCGTTTTCAGGTGAGTTTCAATGGCGAAATCATCGGCGATACAGACGGTCTGGACGTAACATCGACACCGATCGGTGCGGTGTATCCGAGAGGGCTCCTAGTCATACAGGACGGCTTCATTCGAGACAGCCGCGGCGAGCGACGGAACCAACGATTCGCCTATGTCTCCTGGGCAGACGTCGAAATTGCGCTGGGGCTTGAGGTATCAGACTGACCTGAGCGGTGCGCGAAACCGTCAAAACGGTCGCGATACACCGGAAAAATAATGCCTGCGAGGCGTGATCCCTCGCAGGCATTGTCGTCATCAAACGTCACGCAGTAGGCCGCGGATCAGTCGATGCTGGTAACCGTGGCTGTGCCAGAAGAGCCGTTGTCGGCGGAGTAGGCGCGGGTGTCGCCCACGGCGGGCTCGTCGGTGGCTTCGCCTTCAAACGTCGCGCACAGCGTGCCTGCGTCGGACGTGCCGCACAGGGTCTGCGTTGCGGCGTCCCAGGTATAGGTGCCGGCGGTGCCATTGGAGTCGGTGTAGGTGCCGTCATCGGCCATGGTGATGGACACGGGCTCGCCGCCCTCGGGCGAGAATTCCACGGTCATTGTGGCGGCAAGTGCCGGGGCGGTGAAAAGGGCGCCAGCGGCGGCGAGAGCAAGGATCTTGCGCATGAGGGATCTCCCAACAGGATTTCATTTTTCCGCGCGGCGCTACGCCCTGCACTCGGTCTGCCACGCGCGGGCCGACAACGCCTTCGGCGTGTGGCGAAAATGTGGCGAAATGGGCCGCGCGCTGCAGAGTAAGGCGTTACGGATCAGACATCCTTTGGCGGTTTCAACCGGCGTTTTGTCTGGTGCGCATCGGCCCCGCCGCCGACCACCTTCTCGCCGCGCATATAATGGCGCTGCCAGCGTTCCTTCAGGGCGTTCTCCTCGCCCTCGCCGAGGCGCTGATTGAAATCGGAGCGACTATCGCGCCAGGCCTCATACTCCTTCACCAGATCGGGATTGGTTTTCAGCAGTTTGCGCTGGGGTTCGATCTCTTCGAGCTTCTTGTGCTCCATCAGCGTGATGAAGCAGAAGGGCTCGCCCTTGCGGAACACCACTTCGCCGGGCCGGGTCATCTGCCAGTTCATGGTGAAAGGGAAGGGCAGCCAATCGGTCTCGATCAGGCCCGTCAGAGGCGCAATGCCATCTTTCGGATAATTTGGCGCGCCCGTCGCCCAGACGCCCCAGCCCGGCGGTGTGCGAAACAGGTGGCCCGTGTGGAAGGTCACGATCCCGCGCCGGAAATGGCTATCGGCAAAGCTCGCCAGCGCGCGGGGGTCGCCCGTGGTGAACAGGTGCACATTGGTTTCCATCGGCCCGCCATCCCACACGATCTTCACGTCGATGGGGCAGAGGATTTCCCAGCCCGTGGAGTTGGCCATGGTCAGCGGCAGGCAGCGATAGGGGTGACGATCCGGAAAGGCGTCCATCCACTCGCGCTGGCTGCGTCCCGGCACGATCTCCGGCGCCACATCATAGATCTTGTAGCATTCCAGCTGCATGGGAGCCTCCGCGCTTGACGAACTCCCGATTGCTTGCCGAAACATGGCCATGATCACAAGCCCTGAAGACCTGTTTGCCTGGCTGGATGCGCGCGGCATCGCCCATTCGACCCATTGGCATGAAGCAACCTTTACTGTGGCCGAAGGGCGGGACCTGAAGGCAGCCATGCCCGGCGGACACACCAAGAACCTGTTCATGACCAACAAGGATGGGGACCTGATCCTCATCTCGGCCCATGCTGACAGCGATCTCCCGCTGAACAGGCTACATCGCGCGCTCGGCGTGAAACGGCTGAGTTTCGGCAAGCCGGACCTGATGGAAAGCGTGCTCGGCGTGCGCCCCGGTTCGGTGACGGCCTTTGCCCTGGTCAATGATCCTGAGGCTCGCGTGAGATTTATCGTCGATGCGGCGCTTCTGGCCCATGACCCGCTCAACTTCCATCCACTGGTCAACACGGGGACGACGGCGATTTCGCGCGCGGATTTCGAGCGATTCCTGGACGCCACGGGCCATGGCCTGGCGGCCGTCGATTTCTCGCGGCTGGAATAGCGCCCCTCACACCTCCCGCACGTCGATGTGATCCCGGCTCACACGCCTTTGGTTCGCAAGTGATCACGCCCTGCCGTATCTCCGCTTCATCGAGAGATCAAAAGGGACACCGACACCATGCTAGACCGCATCAGGACCTTCGCGCCGCATGCCATCGCTGGCTTTGCCGCCATCGTATTCACCGACAGCCTCCGCTTTAAATTCACCAATGCGCCTGAGACGCAAGTCATCTTTGGCAAGCTGAATGACTGGGCCGCCAGCCTCGGCGCGGATGGCCTCTTCGCCCAAACGGGCCTCTTCAGCCAGTACACCATTGGCACCGCAGAGCTCATCGCTGCCACGCTCCTCGTTGTTGGCATCCATCCTGCCCTGCGCCGTCTGCAGGCTGTGGGCGCACTCATCGCCTTTGCGGTCATGACGGGCGCCATCAGCTTCCACCTCTTCACGCCGCTCGGCATTGACCCGAACAATGATGGCGGAGGCCTGTTTGCGGCCGCTGTGACCATCTGGTTCACCACCATCGCGCTCATCGCGATCCGCCGGAACGAGCTCATCTCCCTCGGCCGGGGTATCGCGGGCGCGCTCTTTCCAGAGCGCGTCACCCTCCCCAAACTGACACCTGCACCACTCGCATCCGCAAAGGCTTAAGACCCATGACCCTCAAGACCCTGATTGCCGCCGCCACACTGACCCTGATCCCAGCAATCGCCGTGGCCCCCGCCGCCCATGCCGAAAAGGCACCTGTCTATACGGGCCTCTTCAACAACCTCGCCGTGGAAGGCCATGACCCCGTCGCCTACTTCACGGAAGGTCGCCCGGTGAAAGGTGAGCGCGCTTACTCCACAGACTACAACGGAGCAACATTCCGCTTCGCCAGCCAGGCCAATCTGGACACGTTCCTGGCCGACCCTGTGAAGTATGCCCCCCAATATGGCGGGTATTGCGCCTGGGCCGTGAGCCAAGGCTACACCGCCAAGGGCGATGCCGACCACTGGAAGATCGTCGATGGTAAGCTCTACCTGAACTACAACAAGTCCGTTCAGGAAACGTGGGAAGAAGATATCCCCGGCTTCGTCACGCTGGCCGATGGAAACTGGCCCACCGTGCTCGACTAGGTCCCAACACCAAGAAACAGGGGGCTCGACTTCCGCCCCTCCTCCCTCACCCCTGAAGGTCGAACCCCTGTCCTGCCCCGGCCCGCCGTCCCCTCCGGCGTGGCCGGGGTTTTTTTCTGGGCCGTTTCAGGCCAAACACGGGGTAGAGACCGCGCTGATGGAGCCCTGCCTATGAAACCGTTTGCCTTTGCCACTGCCGCCGCTGCGCTTGTGCTGGCGGGATGTGCCACAGCACCGGAGCCAAGCGCGCCCGAGGCGTTTAACCGCCAAGCCACGCTGGATATTGTTCAGGAGCTGTCCCGCGATGCCCTGTTTGGCCGCTTGCCGGGCACGGACGGCAGTGAAAAGGCCCAGAGCCTCATCATCACGCGTCTTGAGGAAATCGGCGCCTCGCCTGTCGGCGGCACGTACCGCCACGCGATCACCTATGGCGAAAAGGGTGATCAGCCGGGCGTGAACATCATGGCGAAGGTGGACGGCCGCTCCGAGCGCCCTCAAACGCTGGTCGTCACCGCCCACTATGACCATCTCGGCGTCGTCGACGGGCAAATTTATAATGGCGCCGATGACAACGCCTCGGGCGTTGGCGGTCTTCTGGCAATAGCGGAGTATTTCGTTGCAAACCCACCGCGCCATGATGTTCTGTTTGTCGCCTTCGACGCTGAGGAACAGGGGTTTGGTGGTGCAAAGGCCTTCACGGGCAACCCGCCCCTGCCCGAAAGCGCGATCGCATTTAACCTGAATATGGACATGATCTCGCGCCATGAGGGCGATGAGCTTTGGGCTTCTGGCGCACATCACACGCCGGCCCTTGCTCCGCTGCTCAGTGAGATCATCCCAAACGCGCCGATCCCCCTCGCTCTGGGGTATGACGGCTCCGATGACAGCCAGGATGATTGGACGGAACTGACAGACTCCGCAGTCTTCTTCCAGCGCGGCATTCCCCACCTCTATCTCGGCGTGGAGGACCATCCAGACTATCACGGCCCGGGCGATGATTTCTCCAAGATCAAGCCGGAATTCTATCTTGGCGCGGTGGAAACCGCGCTGATGATCGCCATCTCGCTGGATGAGAACTTACAGATGTTTACCCGCGAGGAGGATCGCTGATGCAAGGCCAGATTTCCCACATGCTCAAGGCCAATACCGGCCAGATCATCGGCTCCATGGCCATGTGGCTCGGCAAGGCGGCCGACCACGCCAAAAGCCATGAAATCGATGACGCCAATTTCATGGCCCAGCGGCTCTACCCCGACATGTTCGCCATGGACCGGCAGGTTCAGATTGCCTGCGATATGGCGGCCCGGGGCGGGGCGCGACTCGCTGGCGTGGAGATTCCGAGCTTCCCCGATGAGGAAAAGACGCTGGCCGACCTGGCCGAGCGCGCCGGGAAAACCGTGGCCTTCGTGAACGGTCTGGAGGATGCGGCGCTGGATGCGGACCCGGACTCCATCATCGTGATGCAGACCCCGTTCGGCGACCGGAAGTTTCAGAAGCTGCAATACATGGCGAATTTCGTCGTGCCGAACATAACGTTCCACGCCTCTATGGCCTACGGCCTCCTGCGCCAACAGGGCGTACCCCTCGGCAAGCTCGATTTCCTCGCAGGCGGGCAGCAGCCGGGCTAGTCCATAGAAGTGGCTGTGCGGGGCACTAGTCCACGCTGGACATGTATTGAGGCAACCAGCCCTCATGAGCCTCGCGTAGGCGGGAGAGGGGCAGTTCAAACCGCGCCCAATGGTGATGCCCTTCTGGGCTTTCGTCGGTCAGGATGAAATGGGGTTGGACAGCTGACGAACGGAAGTTTCCAGAACCGCCAACAACTCTCCAATTCACTATGTCATCAAACAATTCGGCGAACTCGTCATCGGTCTGCTTTCCCTGATTTAGACTAATAAGATGCCGACCTTGTTTCTCGCCAAACAAAGCTTGAGCGGAAAGTTCGTAGCTGCCGAACTTCAACCAAATCGATGTGCCACTCGCGAGCGCCATTTCTGCCGCCGCGCAAGCAATCCCGCCGTCGCTGATATCATGGACGGCATTCACCAGCCCTTGCTCAATCAACGACCGCACAAAATCGGCGTTCCGTTTCTCCGTCTCCAGATCAACGGTTGGCGGCGGGCCGAGGGCCTCGCCTTCGAGGCCGAGGATTTCGCGGGCATAGAGCGAGGCGCCGAGGTGGCCCTTCGTTTCGCCGATCAGGATGAGGGTGTCACCGGGTTGGGCGCCTTTCAGCGTCGCGATCTTTGAGACGTCTTCGATCAGACCCACGCCGCCCACGACAGGGGTGGGCGGAATTCCGACGCCGTCTGTCTCGTTATAGAGGCTGACATTGCCGGACACGACCGGGAAATCGAGGGCGCGGCACGCCTCGGCCATACCTTCAATCGCCTTCACGATCTGGCCCATGACTTCGGGCCGTTCCGGGTTCCCGAAGTTCAGATTGTCGGTGATCGCGATGGGCCGCGCGCCAACGGCTGAGAGGTTCCGATACGCCTCAGCCACAGCCGCCTTGCCGCCCTCATAGGGGTCTGCGGCCACATAGTGAGGGTTGCAGTCCGAGGTGATGGCCAGCGCCTTGTTCGTGCCGTGGATGCGCACGATGGCCGCGTCGCTCATGGACTGGGAGCTATCGATCGTGTCGCCCATCACATGGCGGTCATATTGTTCCCAGATCCAGCGTTTGCTGGCCATGTCTGGCGAGGCCATGAGCTTGAGCAGCACCTCGCCATAGTCTTCGGGCTCCGAGATTGTGGCCGGGTCCAGCGGCTTGCGCGGCTTCGGCTCCGTCCACGGACGGTCATAGTTCGGCGCGTCCTCGGCCAGCGGCGGCACGGGGATATCGCACACCACCTCGCCAAACTGCTTCAGCACCATGCGGCCTGTATCGGTCGTCATGCCTATGACTTCGGCGTCGAGGTCGTATTTGGAGAAGATCGCCTTCGCCACGTCCTCCTTGCCGGGCTTTAGCACCATGAGCATGCGCTCCTGGCTTTCGCTCAGCATGATCTCGTAAGCGGTCATGCCCTCTTCACGCTGGGGCACGAGGTCGAGATCCATCTCCACGCCGATGCCGCCCTTGTCGGCCATTTCAACCGACGAGGAGGTGAGGCCCGCCGCGCCCATATCCTGAATGGCCTGGATCGCGTCAGTGGCCATGAGTTCGAGGCAGGCCTCGATAAGGAGCTTTTCCGTGAACGGATCACCCACCTGAACCGTGGGGCGCTTCTCCTCATCACCTTCGGAGAATTCCGCCGACGCCATGGTGGCGCCATGGATGCCATCGCGGCCCGTCTTGGCGCCCACATAGAAGATCGGGTTTCCGGGTGTCGCGCCCCGGGCATAGAAAATCTTGTCCTGGTCGGCGAGGCCCACGGCCATGGCATTGACTAGAATGTTGCCATTATAGCCCTTGTCGAACTGGGTTTCGCCGGCCACGGTCGGCACCCCCACGCAGTTTCCATAGCCGCCAATGCCGGCCACCACTCCTGCCACCAAGCTGCGCGTCTTGGGGTGATCCGGGTCGCCAAAGCGTAGTGCATTGACCAGCGCAATGGGCCGCGCGCCCATGGTGAACACATCGCGCAGGATGCCGCCCACACCCGTCGCCGCGCCCTGATAGGGCTCGATGTAGGAGGGGTGGTTGTGGCTCTCCATCTTGAAGATCGCGGCTTGGCCGTCGCCAATGTCGATGACACCCGCATTCTCGCCTGGGCCCTGGATGACATGTTCGTTCTTTGTCGGGAATTTCGACAGGTGCCGACGTGAAGACTTATAGGAGCAATGCTCGCTCCACATCACGCTGTAGATGCCAAGCTCGACCAGGTTTGGCGCCCGGCCGAGGCGGGACGTGAGCCGCTCCCACTCCTCGGCATTGATGCCATGCTCAAGCCCGTCATCGGGCGTCTGGTCGGTGCGCAAATGGGCGAGAATCGAGGAGGTGTCTGTCATGGCGGGGGTTTAGCGCCGCTCGACTCGCCTGACCAGCAGCAAGTTTCTGGATCACAAGTGAATTCGCATTCAATCTCTGGGTGAAATTTTCTTAAATGATCAAGTTGAAACGACTCTCTCGAACCGGGCCAGTTAGTCTGGTGAGGCTGGGGATCAGAGGAGTAAGACAATGATTAGACACGTCGTTAGAGTCCTTTCTGCCTTCGCCGCCCTCTTCATGTTGGCAGCCGTTGCGACCGCCGACACACCCGACCACCAAGGCCAAGCGCCAGGCCCCGAGCCCAGCGTTGTCGAGCTGCTAGTTGACCTTGGTCATGATGCGACCGCTGCTGAGCTTCAACTGGCCGCCGCGGGAAGCACCGAAACCGCGCAATCGTTTCCATTCCCATTTCCCGGCTCTGGCCAATGCGATGGGTACCAACCCGATCCGGGGTGTTACATCGTCCAGAATGATGGGGAGTGGTGCACGGAGCGGTGTGCGCCCAACACGCAAATTCTAAGAATATGCGACTGCGTCCAGTAAGTCGCTATTTAGGGTCAACGTCGGCAAACGAGCCCGGCGTTGGCCTAAACCGCCCCCATCAAGCTCTCGAAAACAGCGCGTCCGTCTCCGCCGCCTTCGTGGCCGCCCATGGCGCGCTCGGGGTGGGGCATCATGCCGAGGACGCGGCCATTTTCGCTCAGGATGCCGGCAATATCGCGCGCTGAACCATTGGGATTGCCAAGATACCGGAAGGCCACACGGCCTTCGCCTTCCAGCGCGTCCAGAGTCGCCTCATCGGCGAAATAGTTTCCATCATGGTGCGCGATGGGAATGGAGACCGCGTCGCGCCCGTCAAAGGCCTTCGTGAACGCCGTATTCGCGCTCTCAAGCTTCAAATCCTGCGGTTTGCAGACGAAATTGAGCGAAGCATTCCGCATCAGTGCGCCGGGCAGAAGCCCCGTTTCGCAGAGGATCTGGAACCCGTTGCAAATGCCGAGCACATAGCCCCCGCGCGTTGCATGGGCGTTCAGCGCGCCGATGATCGGGGAATTGCCTGCCATGGCCCCGCAACGCAGGTAATCACCATAGGAGAACCCGCCGGGCACAACCACCAAGTCCAACCCGTCCGGGAGGCCCTCTTCCTTGTGCCAGACCATGGCCGGCGCCGAACCGGTGACGGCTTCAAGGGCGACGGCGGCGTCGCGATCACAATTCGATCCGGGAAATACGATGACTGCGCTTTTCATCCCGCACCGCTTAGCGGGAGTTTTCGCGCGTTGGAAGTCCTGCTTTGCGCCCAGGCCCGCCTCGGAGTAGGGTCGTTGGCAAAGCGAAACGATGGAGACGCCAATGAATTTCGCGAAATCTGCCCTTGTGGGCCTCTTTGCCCTTCCGCTCATGACCGCCTGCAACACGATTGAAGGCGTAGGCCAGGATGTTCAGGCCGTGGGGTCCGGCGTGACCAGCGCGGCCCAATTCATGGAGCGCGAGCTCTTCGGGCCGCAGCCGCGCCAGACGCGCACGGCTCAGGTCCAGTCGCGCAACGTGACCTATCGCAATCCCCAGGTCAGCGTGGGTCAGGCGTGCGATCCTGGCGGTGAACTGGCCGGAGGCTCAGGACTGCCGCCCTGCCGCAGCCAGATTGTCCGCCCAACGCCGCGCAACAACTGATCCGCCATGTCTGAGATCACTGAAATCCACGTGCGCATGGATGACTTGCGCGCAACGCAGCCTGTCTCTCGGCCTATGCCGGACATCGGGCCGGGCGAAGTCCTCATGCGGGTCGACCAGGCGGCGCTGACCGCGAACAATGTCACCTATGCCGTGGCAGGTCACATGGTCGGCTATTGGGGGTTTTTCCCCACGGGCGAAGACGGTTGGGGCAAGGTTCCGGTCTGGGGCTATGCCACCGTCGTTGAAAGCCAGTGCGACGGCGTAGAGCCGGGTGAAGTGATCTATGGCTATTGGCCGCTGGCCAGCCATGTGGTGCTCAAACCGGTCGGCGTGCGTGCAACCGGGTTTGTAGACGGCGCGGAGCATCGCCAGAAGCTTCCGGGGCTTTACAATCAGTACAACCGCAAGAGCGCCGAGCCAGACGTCCTGAAGGGCCTCGACAATGAGCGCTGCCTCTATTTCCCGCTCTTCGTCACCTCTTACCTGCTGTATGACTATCTCAAAGCGAATGGGTATTTCGGTGCCAAACAGGTCGTGATCGGTTCGGCGTCTTCGAAAACCGCCTTTGGCCTGGCCCATGCCCTGCGCCACGCCGAGGAAGAAACGCCCGAAGTCATCGGTTTTACCTCACCGGGAAATCTGGACTTCACCAAGGAACTCGGCCTCTACGACCGCGTCATGACCTATGGCAGTGAGACCGAGATCGATGGATCCTTGCCCACGGCCTATGTCGACATGTCCGGAGATGCGCGCCTGACGACGGCGCTGCACACCCATTGCGGCGAAAACCTGGTGGAAAGCTGCATGGTCGGCATCACCCATTGGGAAGCCATGCGCACAGATCTGGGCGAACTTCCCGGCGCCAAGCCGACCATGTTCTTCGCGCCGGGGCAGATCGATAAGCGCGACGAAGAGTGGGGCCGCGGCGTGATCATGGAGCGGGCGCTTGCTGCGTGCGCGGCCATGGCAAAGGATGCGCGAAGTTGGGTCAGCGTGGACTGGGTACGCGGAGCTGAAGCCATCGAAGCGGAATGGGCTGCCCTCGTCGACGGCAAGGTCTCCCCAAAACGCGGGCTGATGATCGCGTTCTAGGGCTTTGCAATGACGTGCCGGTTTAGGTGCGAGGGCGGCTTGTTCAACAGTGTTTGTGACCCAAGGTTACCGACCTGTTAAAAAACCGTTCTTACTGCGTTCAGATTGAAAATTGCATGATCTCCACAGACAAGGAGTCAAACATGCAACGCGAACAAACACAGGCAGAAGCCGAAGCGATCTTAGACCGGATAAAATCCTACTGGGCCAAACAGGGGTACGAGGTCGATGGCGCGGTTTATCCAGCAGGATATAACGAACGACTTCGTTCAACCGTGTATGAGGTCTGCACTGACCTTGTGAACGGGATGCCAAAGGGCATGTTTGCAAAGGCCGCCTGATTGAATAGCCGGCCCCAAAGGGCGCAGAACGATCCCTTAATGGGGTCCAAGTCGTGGCCGGTGACGCGTGAAAACCGTTAAGCGTCAACTTCCGGGCGAACAATCTGGGTGGAGAGGTTTTGCAGGACCTCTCCAGCGTCGAAAAACGCTGGATCACTTTCCGGCTTCGAACCGCGCCCCATGATGATCTCTGCGGTGGCTTCATAGCGCACGATTTCGCGATAGTCCGGCGCGCCGAAGCCATAACCGAACGGATCGTGGAAATGATTGAACCGGCTCGATCTGAGCCCGGAGCGCCGGAATGCGACGCCGCGGGGGCCGAAGAAGCGATAGTCGCAATAGAAACCACTGTAGAAAGGCGAGTACGTGCTGGAGAAACCCGTGGACACAAGGCGGGAGTCTTCGTCGGTCTCGCGGCGCACGACGCGGAAATGGTCAAAGCCTTCCTGCTGGGTCAATTCAGCGGCCCGGTAGAGCAGATAGGTTTCCACGGTTTCCCGGTCCGTCAGGCTGTTTCCAGCAAAGCTCACCTGCCACCGGTCGCTTTCGATGCGCTGATTGTCATAGCCGCGGGAAGATTCGGTTGCGGCCTGGTACGGTGTTGCCGTGGCGCAGGCGCCCAGGAACGCCAGAGCAGCGAAGGCAGGAAAGAGAGCTGTACGGATCATCGGGGCACCCCAACTGAAGTTTCTTGTTTATCTCCCATTAACATATGCAAGGCCAGCGCCAGAGTAACAGCTGCGTTACAGTGGCAACTGTGATTGGCGGTGGGCGCTGCGGGCCTGGGGCAGATTCCGATCAAATTGAAGCACTTGGCGGGGTGGATTTTGTGATCTGGCAAGGAGCAGGCGGAGCAGGATGCTGGCATCCTGCGAGCATTGCGACGCCGCCAGAGCGCAAAAGACGTCCCAGCGTTGTATCTGGAAAAGTACAGGCGGAACAAAAGACTGAGCCGCAGAGCCCGTCCCGCCACTCGTCTTTTCCGCCAGGATCGTCGTCGCGTAAAGGTCCGACGATGCCCGCATCGCCGGACTTCACACTCCTAGCCCTGACGAAAAACCCAAGCGGCCAAGTGATTCCATTTGGTCAGAATCTGCCCTAGCGCTTCAGATATGTCAGGGATGGCCCCGGCCGCCCGAGATAGCATAGCTCCGCCGCGCCGAGTCCGCGCAGGATCGTCAGCGCTTTCTGGGCCTCGGTTTCCGTTCGCATGGCGATCATGCTGGCATCACCATTCATTACGAGGTGACGCCCGCCGGCGACCTTGTAGCCCAGCCGGTCACGCTGGATGGTTGTGCAGTCTTCATTGCCGAGGGCGCCGGTCGGCAAAGTGTTGCCCGCTTTGAAATAGCGGAATTCCGCGCCGACCGTGCAGTAATTGTTGACGCCCAGCTTTTGAAGGATCTCCACGCCGCGTTCCGCTTCGGCCTGGTTTGGAAACTCGATGACCGTGCGCCGGTTCGAGCCCCACAGCTTCCATCGCCCCTGTTCCTGGCGGACCTCCCAGTCGGTGCCGTAATCGCGGCAGGATTCGCCGAGGTCGACAGCAAGACCAACAAGGCCGTTGCTGGCGATAGCTTCCCGCACAGCAGGGGAAATCTGCACGGTTTCAGGAGCTTCTGCGGTCAGTTGGCGGCCTGCGATAGCGTCCCGGATTGCCGGGTTCACCACCGCCGTCACCGTGCCTTCATTGGCAGGAGCGGGGCGTTCTTCCGCCTCAGCCTTCAGTTCTTCAATCCGTGCGACCGCGTCAGCCCGGTAGGCGCCAGTTGCCCGCAATGAGAGATATTTCTCATAGGCCTCTATCGTGTCTGCGGTCTTCGCATCCGCCCAGGCACGCTCATCGATCGAGCGGGTCATGGCAGCGTCAAAAGCGGCGTCTTCCGCCTGATTTTTCAACATGCCGTTCTGTTGCACGAGGCTGTAGCCCACAAGGCCGAGGCCGCCGACCACCGCAAGCGCAACCACCGCAGCCAGTGCTTTCAGCACACCTCCGCCGCCTTTTTTGGGGGCCGCTTTCGTCACGGTGACCGTCTTGGAGGGCTGGTAGGCCACACGTGTGAGGCCCGGCTGGATGTCCTTTTCGCCGTCGCCGATGCGCGTCTTGATGGCTGCGACAAGATTCTTCCACTCGATATGGGTGAGGTCGCCGTCCCAATCGACAAGATTGGCGCCCTCAATGCGGGCAAAGCCGAAGGGCGGGGGCACGGCGTCGAGGAAGACGGGGATCAGCTTTCCCGCATGCTTGGCCATTTCGGCCTCTTCCTTCACCCAGTCACTGCCGACTGAATGGGCCGACCAGAGTACGATAACGGCGCGCGCAGCATTGATCTTGGACTGGAGAACGTCTTCCCAGGAGGAGCCCGGCGGCACCTGGACATCGTAGAAAACGTCATAGCCCTCTGCGCGCAGCGCCTCAGCAATCGGCCGGACCCGGCCATGCTCTTCCTGATCCTCACGCTTATAGCTGATGAAAATGTCGGCCATGTCATCCTCCCGCGGAAGCCCGCAGAATACTCCCGCGGCACACAGGAGCAAGCCGTCAGAGCACCGAAATGGCGAAGACGATCACCGAGATGAGATTGGCGCTCATATGGGCAACAATCGGGGGCGCCATGGATTGAGAGATTGTGCGCAGGGCCCCCAAGTATAATCCCATAATAAAAACAGGGATAAGCCCGAGGGGAGAGTATTGCAGGTGGATCGCGGTAAACAGAAGTGCACTCACCAGTGTTGCCACAACGGGGGAAACACCCTTGGCGAGGATGGAGCCCATCACGAATCCCCGAAATCCGATTTCTTCCACAATAGGCGCCAGAAACACGAACAGTGCGACCATGGACAGCGATAGCGCGTTCGGGCTCAGCAATCGCGGGTCATACCCATCTCGCAGGGCCCAAGCCGGATCCCCGCCGCCCAGAAAGGTGCCGACAAGTCCCGAAGTGAGCGTCAACACGACCGGTCCGGTCACGGCGGCAATGGCGATCCAGTCAGGCGATGCACGCAAGGGGCCTCCGAGAGGCCCAGCTCCGATCCGCTCAGACCAGAAGCTCATCGCAGCAAAAACCAGACCATGGCTGATGCTGAGCAAAAGGTAGGCAGAGGCCAGATTACCGTCGCTACGAAACTGCTCACTGGCCTGGTTGTCGGTGAGAACATTCAGGATGGCGACGAGAGTGAAGGCCACCACGTTTGGGGCAAAAACGGCCCAGGCGATGCTGATCCAGAGTCGGTTGGTCAGCGCCGATGGAACGCCGAAGGGGAGCATGGTCATGCCCTGAGCGGTAGTGCCGATTGTCGCCGATGGCCAGCAAATTGGCTCACGCCAACCCCACCGTCTCCAGCGCTGCCTGCTGTTGAGCGGCGAGGGCGTCCACATCGAAGCCCTCGATGCTTTCCTCGAACATGCGGTGGAAGTTCAGCTCCGCGCCAAGGCGCAGGTAGGCCGCGCCCAGTCCGATCGCGGCCCGGTCCATGAACACGAACTCCTTCGGAATCTTCACCGGACCCTTTTCCTTGAGCAGTTTGCGCACCTCAAACGCTTCGCGCCGGCCGTATTCGCCGGGCGGAACGCCATCGCCCACGGTGCGCACACGGTCCTCCAGCAGTGGGCCGTAGATAAACCCGGCCCAGACATTGAGGACCTCGACCAGTTCGCGGTTCAGGTTTTCAAACCCCCATTTCTCATAGGCGGCATAGGTGGCATCGAAATCATCGGCGCGCAGTGCGCGGTAAAGATCCACGGTTCCGGCCACGAAACTGGCCGGGAAAATGCGGATGCAGCCGAAATCCAGGAGGTTCAATCCGGCCCCGCCTTCGGTCACCTGGTAGTTCCCGAGATGTGGATCACCGTGGATGACCGCATAGCTGTTAAAAGGTTTCCACCAGGTCCAGAACAGGTTCGTGGCGATCTGGTTGCGCACGTCCTGGGGCGCGTCCTCAAAGTCCATCAGCCGGTCACCACTCAGCCAAGTCATCGTCAACAGGCGGCTGGTGGACAAGTCTTCGACCGGTTCGGGAATGTTGGTGGCTTCAGTGTCTGCGTGAATGTGGGCGTAGAGGCGCATGTGCGCGGCCTCGCGGTCATAGTCGAGCTCTTCGCGCAGGCGCTCATTGATCTCTTCAATCATCGCGCTGGGGTCGATTGAGCCCCCTTCCAGCCGCCGGAACAGGCCCGCAAGGGTGCGCAGCTGCGCCACATCGCTCTCAACGGCGCTGGCCATGTCCGGGTATTGCAGCTTGCAGGCGACGGTCCTTCCGTCGAGCGTCTCGGCGCGGTGAACCTGGCCGAGGGAGGCGGCATGGGCGGCCTCTTTCCCGAATTCGGCAAACTTCTCCTGCCAGCCAGGCCCCAGCTCGGCGCGCATCCGCCGTTTCACGAAAGGCCACCCCATGGCTGGCGCGTGCGCCTGCAGCTTGGACAGCTCTCCGGCATATTTCGCGGGCAGGAAATCCGGAATGGTCGACACCATCTGCGCGACCTTCATGAGCGGACCCTTCGACCGGCCCAGCGCCTCAGCAAGGGCCTTTGCGATGCGTTCGTCGCGCTCATCGCCGCCAAACAGGGAATTGGCCGCAAAACTCAGCCCCGCGCCGGACAGATTGGCGCCCACCCGCGCGGTGCGGGCGATCCGCCCCGTCAGGCGGTTGCGTTCCGGATCGATCTGGTCCTGGGCCATGGATGTGCTCCTCACTCAAGTAAGTAAGCCATCGCGAACAGCTTTGCAGGGCTAGAGCAGCGGATAATCTGCCACAGGGTCGTAGCGCGAGGGGCCTTTGGTTGCGATGCTCTCGAAGAGATGGAAGCGGTCGACCCAGAAGGGGCCGTCGCGATAGGCTCCGTGGCGCTCCGTCCAGGCGCGGGTCTCCTCAAGGCCAGTGCCATGGAGGTGGGCCAGGGTGATGTGGGGCTTGAAAGCACGTGGCTCCTTGGGGAGGCCAAGGCGGCGAGCCGCACGCTCGCAGGCGCCAGCAAGCCGCGACAAATCCCTATGGGGGGCAATCCGCGCCCAGACAGCATGGGGCTCGCGCCGGCCAAACCAGCCCATACCATCGATTTCCAGTTCCAACTGGCCCGCTTCGATCTGGCCAAGCTCGTAGTCAATTTCGCGGGCTGTGTTCGTGTCCACCTCACCGAAATAGCGCAGCGTGATGTGGAAGTTTTCCAGCGGCCGCCAACTCGCCCCGGCAAGGCTCTTCTGGAGGTCCAGCAGGGCATCACCGATTTCTTCGGGAACGGGCAGGGCTGCAAACAGGCGGTGGAGCATCTTGCGACGACGCCTTCTGGCGCGGTTGGCTGAAGTGCGGACTTAGTTGCAGTCCCGGCAATAGAAAAGCCCCTCCGCGCGGGCGAAGGGGCTCTGGAACAGGTCTTTGCGCGCTGCTAGCCGGCCAGATCGTCGAGCTTTCCAAAATGCTCGGCCAGGAGATAATAGAACGTCACCCGGCCCTTATTACCGCCCTCCGGCTTCAGTTTTTCGCATATCGCAGCGATCGCGGCATCAAGCTCGCTGGATGTATGGGCGAGCCCAAGCTTGCCCCGGAGCCACTTCTCGCGCACGCGGTCAAGCTCGCCCTGGTCCGAGCAGGAGACCAGTGAGCTGTCCCGGTTGCGCAGGGCAATTCCCAAATGCCCCACAATCTTTTCCGCCGCCTTTTGGTTGTAACCAGAAGCGTACTTCTTGACGTTCTCTTCGTACTTAGATGCATCGGCCATGCGGCCCTCCCTCACGTTTCCTCCGGTGCTTGTTTGTGTAATATTTGCACCGATACGGAATGTTTGCGCGCGTTCAGGGGCAAGTCAATATTGCGCCGCAATGCGCGCTCTCTCCTAGGGGCAAGGGGACGGTTGCGCCCGGTTTAGCTCTGCAATGTCCTGCTCCAGGTCCTCGCTCCAGGCCAGGTCGAACGCGTCGATACAGATCTTGAGCTGATCCATCGTGGTCGCACCAATGATGGTGGACGTGGTGAAGGGCCGGGTATCGCAGAATTTCAGGGCCATCTGGGTTGGGTCCAGCCCGCGGCGCTCGGCCAGCGCGAGATAGCTTTCGATCGCCGCCAGGCCTTCAGGGCTCTCATAGCGCTGGAGGCGGTTGAAGAGCTGTTTGCGTGAACCCTCTGGCAGCGCGCCGCCGCGATACTTCCCGGTCAGATAGCCTTGGGCGAGGGGGGAATAGGCAAAGAGGCCGACCTGCTCGCGCATGGCCACTTCGGCCAGACCGTCCTCGAACTTCCGGCTGACCAGATTGTAGACATTCTGGATCGACTGGACCCGCGGCAGGTCCCGTGCATCGCTTTCGGCCAGGAACCGCATCACGCCGTACGGCGTCTCGTTGGAAACGCCAATATGGCGCACTTTACCCGCTTTCACGTGGGAATTCAGGTGATCGAGGATGTCTTCGAAAGGCTCATACGGGATTTCATACTCGTTGGGAGACATCTCCCGTCCAAACATCGGCGCCGGCCTGTCTGGCCAGTGCATCTGGTAAAGGTCGATATAGTCAGTTTGCAAGCGGCGCAGGCTGCCTTCCACTGCATCATCGATATGATCTTTGATCAGGCGACAGCGTTTCACGTCCATGGAGCGATGCCAGGTCATATCGGAGCGGCCGACGACTTTCGTTGCCAGCACAACATCGCTTCGCCGGCCCGTCTTTTTGAACCAGGTGCCAATGATTTCTTCGGTCTTGCCCTGGGTCTCCGGCTTGGGCGGTATGGCGTAAAGCTCGGCCGTATCCCAGAAGGTCACACCGCGCTCCAGGGCGTAATCCATCTGGGCGTGGCCCTCGGCCTCGGTGTTTTGCTGGCCCCAGGTCATTGTGCCCAGACAGCAAGCAGAAACCTCAATGCCCGTTCGGCCAAGCTCTCGTTTTTCCATGGGGCGGGGCTCCGTCATTTGAATTATGGTTGACGTTTTATGCATAGCGGGGCGCGGCGCATTGCCAACCGGTTTTCCTTGCGAACATCCGCTCGTTTCCCCATATTACAAGCAATCCGCGCGGGAGTATTTCGCGCGGGCCTTGTGCAACTTGAACGGAAAACCAAAACAAGGGTTTTATCGATGAACGACTTCAACAGGTCCTACGCCACAAATACTGGCACAATGGACATGTCCAAGGATGCCGGCCTGCGCAGTTTCATGCTCGGCGTCTACAACAAGCTCGCCCTGGGCATCGCTCTTGCGGGCGTCCTGGCCTACGCCGCGGGTTCAATTGAGCCTCTGGCGAAGCTCCTCTACGGCACGCCGCTGCGCTGGGTCGTGATGCTGGCACCAGTTGGCTTCCTGCTGTTTGCCAACTTTGGCATGCGCAACCCAAGCCCGATGGGCACGGCCATTCTCTACTGGGGCGTTGTCAGCACGCTCGGCCTCTCCATGGGCATCTATGTCGCCATGGCGGCGGCCGGTATCGGGGGGCTCAGCCATGTGGTGATTGCCCAGGCCTTCCTGGCCACGGCAATCACATTCGGTGGTCTTTCGCTCTTCGGCTACACGACGAAGATGAACCTCGGTCCGATCGGATCCTTCGCTTTCATGGCGATCTGGGGCCTCTTTGTGGTGGGCTTGCTCGCTCTGGTCATCCCGATGATCTTCCCGAGCACAGCAGGCATGATTGGCTGGGGACAACCCTTCTCGCTGATCCTGTCGGGTGGTTTCGCCCTGCTGTCAGCGGTGATCATCGCCTGGCAAACCCAGAGCCTGAAGGAAGGCTACTACCAGCTTGGTGGCGACACCCGCGGCATGGCCGTGATGACAAACTGGGGCGCGCTGAATTTCTTCGTGTCCTTCGTGAACATCTTCCAATTCTTCCTGCAGCTGCTGTCCAGCGACTAAGCCAGACTGAAACCTGCAAACAAGACCCCCGGTGGAGCCATCTGCCGTGGGTTTTTGTTTGGGGTTGTAGGCCTAGCCCTGCGGTGCTGGCTCGGCGTCAGCGGGGCCTTCGCCGCTGGTAGGCGGATCGCCGTCCCAGGCTTCGCCTTCGGGCTGCGAGGTGTTCTTGCGACGCCCGCCGCGAAAGTTTGCGAAGCGGCCTGCGCCATCTTCCAGCTTGCGGAGTTCCTCATCCAACTTGGACATGGTGCGCGCAAAGCCGAGGTCGGTTTCCTTGCGCCAAGCACGCTCGGCCTGGGCCATGGCATAGGCCACCGCCACCGAGCGGATATCTCTCGGCACGGCCTGGTCTGCACCATCCAGGCCAGCTGAAACCAGCGCCCAATCCGCGCTGGCCTTGCGTACGGCCAGGTGTTTGGCGAGGCGAATGGGGGATTGTTCGCGGTAGTGCACGAGAGACAACACACCGGCGCGGCGCGCTTCCATGGCTTCAAACCGCAGCATGATGACATCAAACAGGCGCTCGCGCGGGGTCTCTTCCGGGTCAATGCCTTCACCGGACATGGCCTTGTCGAAATGGCGCTCGACCGCTTCTGCCAGGCTTTCGACGCTGGCGACCCCATGGAAATCGTTCAGGGTGAGTCCTGCCGCCGTGGCGATATCCGAAAGGGTCAGCTCGCCCCAACGCCGGGTCTCGGCCAGGTCCAGGGCGGCGATGATGCCTTTTTCGATGATGTCGTCCCGTGCGTTGGCCATGGCGTATCCTTCAAGTGCGGCCCGAAAGCGCCTTGTCTCGCGCCAGGGCAGCTTTCAATGCGTCTTTGAAGAGAGATGGCATCGCGCCGTCCGCCATCAAGACCTCCAGGGCGGCCTGGGTGACGCCATTGGGCGATGTCACGGCGCGGCGCAGGTCTGCGGGGGACTGGTCGCTGGCTGCCAACAGGCTGGCGGACCCCTCCACCGTGTGCACCGCCAGCCGCGCGGCCATATCGGCGGGCACGCCCAGCGCTTCTGCCGCGTCGGCCAGCGCTTCCGCCATCAGGAACACGTAGGCCGGGCCACATCCTGACAGGCCCGTAGCTGCCTGCAGGGTGGCCTCCTCCATCGGGCCTTCGACATGACCAAGCGGAGAGAGAAGCGCGCGTGCAGTCTCCATATCCGCGCCTGTGCAGGCCGTTGACGGGCTCACCAGGGCCACGCCCTTGCCAATGGCGCCGGGCGTATTCGGCATCACGCGGATGCATCGATCCGTGTCCAGGGCTTTGGCCATGCCGTTAAGCGTGACGCCCGCCATGATGGAAATGACCAGCGTCTCTGGCCCGATCCAGGCCTTTAAGTCGTCAACGACAGAAGGGAAGACCTGGGGCTTCACGCCGACCATCAGGACGCCTGCGGAAACGGGTTCCGGGTTGAGGTCGATACGATCCGTGTTTGCCCAATCCTGAACGATGTCGCGCGGCCGTGGCGCGAGGATCGCCGGGCGCAGAGGCGGGTCAGCCTTCAGCCAGCCCGCCGCGATGGCACCGCCCATATTGCCCGCGCCAAATAGAACGACAGGCGCGGAGGGATCGCCCATCAGGCCTCGCCCAGGGTCTCGAACATGACCGCATCAATGGCTTCGCGCGGGGATTTGCCGGCCCAGATCAGGAAGTTGAACGCTGGCACAAAGCGCTCACAGCTGTCCACGGCAGCCGCCATCAAAGAGCGCAGCTCGCCTGTGCTGGGAACATCCCGGTCGAGCATGGGCAGGGCGTGGCGGAAAATGATGACGCCTTCTTCGGCCCAATAGTCGAAGTGGCCGAGCCAGAGCCGCTCATTGCAGAGCATGACCAGTTCCGCGAGCGCGATGCGTTTGCCCGGCTGCGGTTTCACATCCAGAGTCACGGAGAAATGGATCGCTGCAGGCTCGTGGCGCATGGCAAACAGCGCGCCCATATCGCCCCAGCGTGTTGGGCAGATGCACTGGATGGCATCATCGCCCTCTTCGCGCTCGTGCTGCCAGCCATTGGCCTCCAGCATTTCTTCGATCACGTCGAGCGCTTCGATGTCTGTGGTTTCGATATTTGTCTGGCTTAAGCTCATTGCCTCGCCCTTTCGAATCACTGCGGGCCCCCTGGCCGACCGCGCAAGCTAACTATGCGCTGAGTCGGCTGCAACACCACCCGCCGGGTTTGTCCACGGGAAATTGACCGTTAACTGTCTTTTTTTGCGGCCGATTCGAGCGCCTCGACCCGTGCCTCGAGCGCCTCGACCCGCTCCAGCGCGGCAACGGCGAGCGCCTTGAGGGCATCAACCTCGTCGCGCCCGGCCAGGTCCATATCGGCAATCATCGATTGTACGCGTGATTGCATGGCCGTGCGCGCTTCGTCGCCGGCGGCGCGGGCTGCGCCCATGGCGCCTGTCATCAGGCCAGCCAGGTCATCCAGCAGGGGCGGTGTTGTCGACATGGGCGAACTCCTCGGGGCGCAGAGCGGCCGCGCTTGTACATGCGCGGCGGACACTACACATGGGGGCAAAAGGGAAATCGGAAAAGACCCGACGATGACGCAGACGTCCCCAGATGCGCTGACCCGCCGCCTCAAAGCCCTCATTGAGAGTGAAGGGCCATTGCCGGTATCGACGTATATGCAGCTTTGCCTGCACGATCCCAAGCATGGCTACTACGCCACCCGTCCGGGGCTTGGCGTGGACTTCCGCACCGCCCCGGAGACAAGTCAGGTCTTTGGCGAGCTTTTGGGGGTGTGGGCCGCCTATGAGTGGCAGGTGATGGGCCGGCCGGACCCGTGTATTCTCGCCGAGCTTGGACCGGGGCGGGGCACGTTAATGGCCGATGCGCTCAAAGCGACCCGGAAGGTCGAAGGCTTCCACGATGCCATGCAACTGGTTCTGGTAGAAGCGAGTCCCGTCTTGCGGGCTGCGCAGGCAGAACGGCTTTCTGGCCACAGTGTTCACCATGTGGCTGGGCTCGGCGATGTTCCTGGCGGCCCCGCCATCTTCATCGCCAACGAGTTTCTCGATTGCCTGCCCGCACGCCAGTTTGTTCGCGCCGATGGGGGCTGGTTTGAGCGAAAAGTATCGACGGGCCCCGACGGCAAGCTCTGTTTCGGGTTGTCGGCGGACCGTCCCCCATCAGAGATTGCCTCTTCCATCGAGGAAGAAATCGAGTTCCAGCCGGGCCTCCAAAGGGTGGTGGAGGTCCTCGCAGAGCGTCGTGATCCCCTGAGAGCTCTCTTTATTGACTACGGCACCGATGGCAGCGGACCCGGCGATACGTTGCGTGCGTATCGCTCTGGCCAGCAGGTCCACCCCCTCGAGGCGCCCGGCGCATGTGACCTGACAGTGGATGTGGACTTCGCCCGCCTTTCCCGGCTGGCGTCAGCGGCCCGGCTGGATGTGGCAGGCCCCATCGGTCAGGGCATGTTTTTGGGCCAGCTTGGCATTGAAGCGCGGATGCAGGCCCTGATCCGCAAAGCGCCAGAGTCCGCAGATGCGATCTATGAAGGTGTCCGCGAACTGGTCGAACCTGATCGCATGGGCCAGCGCTTCAAGGCGATGTGTTTGTCGTCGCCCAGCTTGCCTGCGCCCGTAGGGTTCTGAACTCACGATCGCGGCAAAAGATGGGCCTCTAGAAATCTGGAATCCGGCCTAAACCGTTACCACAACCTTGCCCTGGGCGCGGCGTTCGATCAGCTCTGTGATGGCGTCAGCGGCGCGCTCCAGAGGATAATGGCCGGAAACATGTGGCTTGATCTTTCCATCCCGGTAGAACTGAAAAAGCTCAGCGATGTGCTGGGCATTGCGCTCAGGGTTACGCGCCACGAACGCGCCCCAGAAGACGCCGCGCACATCGCAGGATTTCAGCAAGGTCAGGTTCAGCGGTAGTTTCGGAATGCCTGCTGGAAAGCCGATTACGAGGAAGCGGCCTTCCCAATTCATGGCGCGCAGCGCGGGTTCGGCATAATCCCCGCCAACCCCGTCATAGATGATGTCGACGCCGCCGCCTGACACTTCCTTGATCTGATTGGAGAACTCTTTCTGCTGGCCCCGGTCCAGTGCGCCCCGTTCATAGACGAGGCCCTTGTCTGCGCCCTTGGAGAGGCAGAAATCCACCTTTTCCTGGCTGGACGCTGCCGCGATGACTTCGAGACCCATGGCCTTGCCGAGTTCCACAGCCGCGATGCCCACGCCGCCGGCGGCGCCGAGTACGAGCAGTTTTTCGCCGGGCTTGGGATCAGCGCGATCTTTCAGAGCATAATGACTGGTGCCGTAGGTCATGATGAGCGCGGCAGCTTCGTCGAACGGCATTTCGTCGGGAATTGGGATGCAGCGCCCGGCATGGACGGCGACTTCCTCTCGCATGCCGCCCCAGCCAGTGGAGCCAATCACCCTGTCGCCCACTTTCAGGTTGGTGACGCCCTCGCCGACGGATTTCACAACGCCTGACACCTCTCCACCCGGAGAAAACGGTCTTTCAGGCTTGAATTGGTAGAGATCTTGGATGATCAGCGAGTCTGGAAAGTTCACGCCAATAGCTTTGACCTCCAGAACCACTTCGCCCTTCCCCGCATCCGGGGCGGGAATATCTTCCAGAACCAGCGTTTCGGGCCCTCCGGGCGCTTTTGACAGGATCGCTTTCATGGTGGGCTCCTCCGAGTGTGTGCGTGTATCTGCGTGCGAGCCTAACGCAGCCCTTGGGGCTGGCAAGTTTGTCGCCGGGGCAGGGCGATGAGCGGGGTGTGGGCGATCGCGATTCACGGAGGCGCAGGCCCTCTTCGCAAGGACGACTACAGCGCCGCCGAGCAGCACCTTGCAGAAACTCTGGAGGTGGCGAAGGAGAGCCTGGAGGCGGGCAAAGGCGCGCTGGATGTGGCGCAGGCGGCAGTGATGGAACTGGAAGAGTGCGGGCACCATGTGGCCGGGCGGGGCGCGTCGCCGAACGCCCTCGGCCAATGGGAACTGGACGCGGCCATCATGGATGGGGCAACGCGCAATGCTGGCGCTGTGGCCGCCTTGCGCGGCTATCGCAGCCCCATCTCGGCCGCCCGCCTTGTTATGGAAAAGTCCCACCACCTCATGCTGGTCGGAAAGGGGGCGGCCCACTTCCTGAAGGATTTCAAGCTTCGGCGTGTATGGAACCCTCGCGATTATTACTGTCCATCGGTGACACGCCCCGTGGCGGAAGGTGAGTTAGCCCATGGCACGGTCGGCGCGGTGGTGCTGGATCGCCAGGGGCGTTTGGCATCGGCGACGTCCACAGGTGGGCTCTTGGGAAAGATGCCCGGTAGGGTCGGGGATACGCCCATTCTGGGGGCGGGTACCTGGGCCGATGAGCGTGTGGCCGTATCCTGTACGGGCCAAGGGGAGTATTTCATGCGCGCTGCCGTGGCCGCCGATGTCTCCGCGCGCGTGCGCTATGGCCAAGCCAGCCTGCGCACGGCGTGTGAAGCGGCACTGCAGGATGTCGCCTTTCTGGGCGGCGATGGCGGGCTTATCGCTGTCGATGTTCTGGGCAATGTCGAGATGCCATTCCTGTCTGAGGGCATGAAGCGCGGCTGCGCCACGTCCACAGGCCGGTTCGACGTTGCAGTGTGGCCCTGACCCATGTCGAGCGGTGAGATCGCCTTTTGGATCGCGTTCATGGTGCTGGCCTTTATCGGCTTTCTGGGCCTGCAGATGCGCTATTTTGCCGGTGTGGCGCTGAAGATTTACGTCAGCAACCGGCTGAAGCAGGCCAGCAAAGGCGATGTGCAGGCCATCATTCTGAATGCTGTTGGGGGTCGGCGCGCCCCGGCCGTGGAACTTGTTGCCCAAGCGGCTGAGGTGAAGCACCTGCGCGAAGAACACACCCGCCCGCTCCAGTTCATCCGTATCGGGCGCACGATCAGCCTCATTGTGCCTTTCATGCTTGGGCTGATGTTGGTCGCTTGGCGTTTCTGGCCGTTCTGATTAAAGACACCCGCCATGCGAGGGTATTTCGCCATAGGCGCCGAAGGCATTTCGAAACCGATGAATCTCGGCGCGCTCATGCGCACGGCCAATGCGTTTGGCGCCAGTTTCGTTTTTACCGTGGAAGCAGAGCAGAATCTGAAGCTTGCCTACAAGGCGGACACGTCAAAGACATTCGGTCATCTGCCCTGGTATGCTTGGGAGTCTGTTGGGGAGATGAACCTGCCCAAGGGCTGCCAGGTGGTCGGGGTCGAGTTAACCGACGATGCGGTCGACTTGCCGACATTTCGCCATCCCCAGGCGGCGGCTTATGTGCTGGGTCCCGAGCGCGGCAGCCTGTCTCCGGAGATGACGGCCCTGTGCGACCATGTGGTGAAGATCCCCACCAAGTTTTGCATCAATGTCAGCCTCGCAGGCGCCCTTGTGATGTATGACCGCCACCTCAGCATGGGCAATCATGCGCCCCGCCCGATCATGCCGGGCGGTCCAAAATCTGAATAATTGCGGGTGGGCGCCTTGGCGGCTTAGCCCATCAGGCGCTGGACGATGCCGATCACACCCTGGAAGCGCAGACCGCCGTCGCGCACAGCCAGAACGATACACGGGCCGTCCATGTCCGCCACGGGCTGGTGGGTATCGGCTGGACCCTTTACGGCAAGGTCGCCGGGGCCGAACGAGCCCGATTCATCGGTGAAGCCGCCGGACACAACCAATGTCAGCTCTGAGCCTTCATGGGTGTGACGGGGAACGGCCACGCCCGGCTCTATCCGGAACAGTTCGGTCTCTGCCTTATCCGAAATCGGGAGAGCGAGACGGCGCAGACCCGGGCCGGAAAACTTCCATCCCGTTTCCCCCGCCGCCATAAGCGCGGGTTCCCGCAGCGGATCGGGCAAGTCCAGCAATTCTTCAAGGGCGTCTGAAACACTATTCAGAACGCGGTGCGATGGGCGGCGCGCGCCATCAACTCCGTCAATGGCCGCAAAGGCCCGATCAATGGCGTCGGTTTCCATTTCCGCGGGTTCGGCATTTTCAAACTGAGTCGCCGCGATGATCTCACTGATCTGGATGTCCCGCTTCACATCGGGACGCAGCGCCGCCTGGGTTTCCACCAGGAGCGCGAAAGCCGGGTCCAGACAGCCGGCGGCATATGCACTGTAGAGCTCGCTGAAGGCTGGCTCTGCTTTAGGGGTACTCACAAATTTGCTCCAGTACATTCGCCCTTCATAGCCGAGTATTGTTCAGTCCCTTGTTTGGTCAAGCATTCACATCTTTAGATTGGGCGTGATCTGGTTAAGGTTCGCCTTCCAATTGTCCCCGCAGTCGATTGAAGGCGAGTCGGATGCGGGATTTCACGGTGCCGAGGGGCAGATTGAACGCCTTGGCGATCTCGGAATGGGAGAGCCCCTGGTAAAACGCCGCCTTCAACAGCTCCAATTGTTCTGCAGGCAGCGTCTCCAGTTGCGCGCGGACAATTTCTTCAAGCTGGGACCGGTTTAGCGTCGTGTCCGGTGTCTCCGGATCCGGTGGCCGCAACATCGGTTCGTCCGGGTCGAGCTCCGGACGCTGGGTGCGCCTGTGGGCATCAATGCGGCGATTGCGGGCGATTCGGAAGATCCAGGTCGAGACCGACGCTTTTTGCGGGTCGAACTGCTCGGCCTTGCGCCAGACAGTAACCATCACTTCCTGCGCCAGTTCTTCGGCCTGGGAGGGGTCCGCACCCAGTTGCTGCATATAGCTCTTCAGGCGGGGCGCAAAAAACTCAAACAGTTCGGCAAAAGACGTGCGGCACTGCTCAGACGCGATCCTTGCCATATTTTCGGCAAAACGCTCGCGTTGACTGAGATCCGCGGAAGAGGGTGCCTTTAGGCGCACGTCAGATGCCCTGTGTGTCTGCGCCCTTAGATGTAATGGTCAAACGGCCAATTAGCAACTGTGGCGATAGCTACGCTTTTTGCGCACACGCAATTGGTGTTTGTCAAATTTCGGCCTTAACCCTCGTCTAACGGGCAGGAGCGATGTAAGTCTGTCAAATCTCAATCGAAACAAGGGTCACACATGCGCGTTTCGCTTGGCATTTCCCTCCGGTGTTCGGCGCTTGCAGCCGGGGCCCTCGCCCTGGCCGCCACAGCGACGGCCAATCCGACCGCCGTTGCCCGGTATAAGGACTGGCAGGTTTTCACCCAGGACATTAGTGGCGAGACCATTTGCTACGCGGCAACCGAGGCCACGGACAAAGCGCCTCGCGACGCCACCCATGGCGATGTCTGGTTCTACGTCACGAATTGGAGCACCGGGCGCGCCCGCAACCAACCCAGCCTGCGCGTGGGATATGACCTCCGCGAAGATCTGCCTTCAAAAGCGCGCGTGGGCCGCTCCGCGTGGAATCTGTTCAATGTGGGCAGCGAAGCCTTCGCCGATGATGATGACGACCCCCAACTGGTCCGTGCCATAGAGCGTGGCACGGAGTTGCGGGTTGAAAGCGTTTCGGCACGCGGAACATCGGTGGCGTATCACTTCTCCCTGTCGGGCTCAGCTAATGCTATCGACAAGGCCGCCGCCGTCTGCCGGTAAGCCCGGATTTAACAAAACCTCCACTTTGACAACGCGCTGACGCCTGCTAGGCCTAAAGGTCTAAATGGGAGGGCCGTGGGGGTCACGGCTCGAGATTGGGAGGTCTCCATGGTCAGTTTTCCTGATGCCGTGAAGCTGTTCTTCAAGAATTACACGAATTTTCAGGGGCGTTCGCGCCGCTCTGAGTATTGGTGGGTGCAGTTGTTCCTGCTCCTTGTGCTCATTGTGCCTTACATCCTGATGTTCTCGGTCGGTGGCCTGGCCTCCGGTGAGCCGAACGCGCTCGGACTTGGTATGCTCGCAATTGTAGGTATTTTTGGCCTCGCCATCATCCTCCCGGGGATCGCCCTGGCCGTGCGTCGTTTCCATGATCTCGGACAAACCGGTTGGCTGGTTCTGGCTTTCGCCGTTGCCGGTCTGATCCCAATTGTTGGCCTCATTGCAAGCATTGGCCAGATTGTCTGGTTCTGTTTCCCCGGCACGAATGGGCCAAACAAGTTCGGTCCCGACCCGCGTATGGGTGAAGTTGCCGCTGACACGTTCAGCTAAGCGCACTGACATTTTTCAGAAGGGGCGCTCCAATTGGGGCGCCCTTTTTCTATGCCGCACCGGCGTCCGCACGCGACCCATTCAAATTACCGCGTTTTCTGCTATTTAGCGCCCATGGCCACATCGCTTGATCTTTCGCGCGCCCCGACGCCGCAGCCGCGCTCCCTCGCCGGATTGTCCCTCCCTGCCCTGAAGGCGGAGATGGAGGCCATGGGCGTGCCTGCGAAAAAGGCCGGTATGCGTGCCAAGCAATTGCGTGGATGGGTGCACCATTTCGGCGTGACCGACTTCGACGCGATGACCAATGTGGCGAAGGAGATGCGAGCTGATCTCGCTGCCCGCTACACGCTGGACCGGCCCGAAATCGCCGAACACAAGATCAGCGTCGACGGCACCCAAAAATGGCTCACCCGCTTCGGCCCTAATGTGGAAGGCGAGAGCGTCTTCATTCCCGATGTCGGCAAGGCGGGTGCGCTGTGTGTCTCGTCCCAGGTCGGCTGCACGCTGAACTGTACCTTCTGCCACACGGGCACGCAAAAGCTGGTGCGCAACCTGACGGCCCAGGAAATCGTCGCCCAGGTGCTCATCGCGCGCGACGAACTCGCCGAATGGCCGAGCAGCAATGAAGACCGCAAGCTCACCAATATCGTCTTCATGGGCATGGGCGAGCCGCTCTACAATTTGGACAACGTCGCCGAGGCCATCGACACGATCAGCGACGGCGACGGCATCGCCATCGGTCGGCGCCGCATCACGGTCTCGACCGCAGGCGTGGCGCCGAAGATTCCGGAACTTGGCGCGCGCACCGGCGCTATGCTGGCCATCTCGCTCCACGCTGTGCGCGATGATCTGCGCGACGAAATCGTGCCGATTAACCGGAAGTATGATCTCAAAACCCTGTTCGAGGCGATCCGCGCCTATCCGGACCTTGGCAATTCCAAGCGCGTGACCTTCGAATACGTCATGCTCAAGGGCGTGAATGACAGCCTGGCCGAGGCGCGCGACCTGGTGAAATTGCTGCGCGGTGTGCCCGCCAAGATCAACTTGATCCCGTTCAATCCCTGGCCGAACGCGCCCTATGAATGCTCCGATTGGGAAACCATCGAAGCTTTCGCCGAGGTGCTGAACCGCGCCGGCTATGCCAGCCCCATCCGCACCCCCCGCGGCCGGGACATCTTCGCCGCCTGCGGACAGCTGCGCAGCGAAAGCGTAAAGAAAAGCGCGGCGGAGAAGCGGCGCGAGGCGCTGGCGGCGGAATAGGCCATGGCCGACCCCAAACTCATCACTCTCGGCTGCCGGCTGAATGCTTACGAATCCGAAGTTATGCGTCGCCATGCCAGCGAGGCTGGGCTGGGCGAGGCCGTCATCGTGAACACCTGCGCGGTGACCGCTGAAGCCGTGCGCTCATCCCGCCAGGCCATCCGCCGTGCAGCAAAAGACAACCCGAACGCGCCGGTGATCGTCACGGGCTGCGCTGCGCAGATTGAGCCCGAACGCTTTGCCGAGATGCCGGAAGTCACCCGCGTCATCGACAATCACGCCAAGATGCAGGCCGAGACCTGGGCGCCCACCACGCTGCTGGATGAGACGCGCCCGAAGGTGCAGGTCAACGACATCATGTCGGTCCGCGAAACTGCCGCCCATCTGATCGATGGAATGGAGGGCCGGGCGCGGGCCTATGTGCAGGTCCAGCAGGGCTGCGACCATCGCTGCACCTTCTGCATCATCCCCTATGGCCGGGGCAATTCGCGCTCCGTGCCCGCCGGAGACGTCGTCGCCCAGGTGCGCGCGCTGGCGGAATCCGGCCACCATGAGGTGGTGCTCACAGGTGTCGACCTCACCAGCTGGGGCGCTGACCTGCCCGGCAGCCCGCAGCTCGGCAATCTGGTCCAACGCATCCTGAAACTGGTGCCGGAGCTACCCCAGCTGCGCATTTCCTCGATTGATGCCATCGAGATCGACGACGCCCTGTTCGAGGCCATGTCCGAGCCGCGCCTGGCGCCCTCCATGCACCTCAGCCTGCAGCATGGCGACACGCTGATCCTCAAGCGGATGAAGCGGCGCCATTCCCGCGAGGAGGCCGTTGCGCTGGCGTCAAGACTGCGCGGTGCCCGGCCGGAGATCGCGCTGGGGGCAGACCTGATCGCAGGCTTCCCGACGGAAGATGAAGCCGCGTTCCAGAACAGTGTCGACCTGATCGCCGATTGCGGGCTCAGCTTTGTGCACGTCTTCCCCTATAGCCCGCGCCCCGGCACGCCTGCCGCGCGAATGCCGCAGCTGCCGAAAGCCGTGATCAAGGAGCGCGCAGCCCGCCTGCGCGACGCCGCGGCTGGCGCCCTGGCGCGCCATCTCGACACGAAGGTCGGCCAAACCGTGGACGCCCTCATTGAGCGCGAAAACGCCGCCCGACTGCCCGATTTCACCCCGGTTTCGGTCGAGGGGGACCACTTGCCGGTTGCGGGCCGCCCCGCACGCCTCCACATTACCGGCCACACACGTGAGCGACTGACTGGAACCCCCGTATGATCCTCTGGTTCGGAAAAAAGAAGAAAAAGAAGGAACTGGAGGAGGCCGGCAAAGCCATTGAGCAGCAGGAAGCTGCTGCGGAATCCGCTGAAGCTGAAACAGCCCAGGAGGACGTATCTCCCCCGCCTGTGGATGATGTATCGGCGGAGCTCACGGCAGGCGAAGTCGCCCCCTTCGACGAGCCTGTGCAGGCCACGCCCATTCCGGTTGAGGAAGCGCCCCCCGCGCCAGACCCCGGCGCGGCGCTCCATGTTGATCCGCCCGAGCCCGCGCCGGAGCCGGAACCAACCCCCGAGCCTGAGCCCATTCCGGATCCCCCCGCGCCCGAGCCTGCGGTTGAACTGGACACTGCGCCCGACCCGACTGAGGAAACCAAAAAACCCGGCTTTTTCTCCCGCATGGCCAAGGGGCTATCGCGGTCTTCGTCCCGCCTTTCAGAGTCGATCACCGGCGTTTTCACCAAGCGGAAGCTGGATGACGACACGCTGGAAGAGCTCGAAGACCTGCTCATCGCCGCAGACCTTGGCGCAGGCGTGGCCGCGCGCGTGACGGCAGGGCTGGCGAAAGATCGGTTTGACAAGGAAGTCACCGATGAGGAGATCAAATCCGCGCTGGCCGAGGAAATCACCACCGTTTTAGCACCGCGCGAACAGGTGGTCGACTTCGCAGACGGCCCCCGCCCGCGCATTGTTCTCTTCGTCGGCGTGAATGGCTCAGGCAAGACCACGACCATTGGCAAGATCGCCTCAAAGCTGCAGGCCCAGGGCGCCAAGGCCCTGCTCGTGGCGGGCGACACGTTCCGCGCCGCGGCGATCGAGCAACTCACCGTGTGGGGCGAGCGCGCGGGCATTCCCGTCCTCTCCAAGCCCACGGGCGCCGATGCGGCCGGGCTCGTCTATGAGGCGGTGGAGAAGGCCCAGCGCGAGGACCTCGACCTCGTGTTGGTCGACACGGCCGGGCGCCTGCAAAACAAGTCCGAGCTCATGGCGGAATTGGCGAAAATTATCCGCGTGACCCAGAAACTCGACGCGCAAGCGCCCCATGACGTGATCCTCGTCCTCGACGCCACGGTGGGCCAGAACGCGCTCAGCCAGGTTGAAGCCTTCCGCCACACCGCCGGCGTCACCGGCCTCGTCATGACCAAGCTCGACGGCACCGCCAAGGGCGGGGTTCTTGTGGCGATTGCCGACAAACACGACCTCCCGATCCACTTCGTCGGCGTCGGCGAAAAGGCCGAAGACCTACAGCCGTTCAGCGCAGAGGCGTTTGCCCGGGCCTTGGTGGGGGCAGTGTAGATCACAAGTGTCGCCTATTGGCCCATTTTAGACATTGGGGTTGCTCGAATGAATGTCCGAAAACCGGAATCAAGCTGCCGTAGTGAGCGGCTCAAAACGCCCTAAAACGGTCGCTGGCGCTTAGTCAAAATTTTCCGAACGCTGCGACACCCACGTACCACGAAAGCAGCTGAATTGAGTGAGTTCCTTCGCTATGCTGAAGAGAAATTGTCCCCATCAAGATGCGGTCAGTCGGAGATCAAAAATGCAAGAGCTGTCGGCAATTGGTTTAACGTTCATTTCAGAGTCGTGTTGAAAAACTCGATGAGTGCGCGCCAGGCCGCCACTTTCAACTTGGCTTCTTCCGTCGCTCCAGCATTATTCTCACCCCTGATCGGCGCGTACCCATCACCCGATAGATAGTGCGTCGCTGTTTCACCAACCCAAAGCTCCGTTTGGAGGCCGGCGCGATCACGGGTTTCCTTAATCGATCGCGCCATAGGACCAGATGCCCAGACGGTGTCTTCATCACCGCCCACCAGAAACACCGGCTCGTCAATATCTTCCACGCGAATTCTAGCGGCATCGGCGCGTTCAGGATAGGCGGCTCGACCGGCATCGTGGGGGGTACGAAGCCTGACAGTCTCATTTGGATTACCGTATTTGGCGTACTCTTCCTTGATCCCAACATAAGGCACAAACGGGAGTGGATCGCCACGCCACGTGAAGCTTGAGAACCTGTTCTCCTCCACACCATCGCCAAACCCCTCCCAGATGACATCGGTGGGCACGACGGCGGCTACAGAGCTAAAGCCTTCGATCAAAGACGAGCCCGCCAAAACGAACTCAGCGCCTTTCGAAACTCCGTAAAGCCCCATTCGGTCTGAATTCACGTCAGAACGCGTGCGCAGGTAATCTCGAGCAGTCTCCAGTCGATCAATTGGGATATTCACAAAAGTGTCGGGCAAGTCCGGGAACTGTGCGGTTCCTCCCCAGCCTGCGGGTGAATAGTAGGGCAAACCCAAAACAGCAAAACCGCGCGACGCGAACTTCGCGCCAACGTTTCTGGCAGACCGATCTCCTCCTTCTGACCCCCCCAGCGTAATGATGACAGGCGGAGTATCGATATTGTCGGGCAGGAAAAGAAACGCGCCGACGAGATTTGCGTCGACCGGTTGTTCTGTGAATCTTTCATTCTCCTGCCCGATGGTGATCGTATCCGTGAACTCAACTGTTCGATCATCTCCAACATCGATCAAAACGCTTACTTGTGTAGGGTCGGCATTTTCGGGGGCGAGTTCCGACGTATCGGTCATGGACCAGAACAACCCCGCTGGGGCAACGCCTGAGTAGGAGCCCGAGATCGGAGCGTGCTGCGACACGTCTACAAGTTGATCTTCTGGAGCGTAAAGCGCACTCGCTTCAAACACCGTCAAACGGTTTCTACCGAATGACCGCCGCGTTGTGATGCGCACATTCTGCTCAACGTTTTCGATGAATATGTCCACGGGATCGCCAGAAAGCGACGTTTCTGACCGTACTATGAATTGCGGTTTTGCCGATACGCAAGCGGCTAACGTCATCAAGACAAAGAAAATAATAGGCAAACGAAATCGCATCAGACTCCCCTCCTACCCTTTGGCAGTTTTGATGTTAAATCAGATTGTGGAGTCTTTCCAGTTGCTAATCGATCCAATCCACGGTGCCGGAGCGAAATACTATTTCTGCGCTCAAGAGCACCTCTTTTGCAATTTGATCGACGTCTGACGCGACTTGGTTGCAACTATAGACAACTGGGCTTTGCTTCCCACTTCGTAACACGTTGGAGTTGCTATGATTTCGTTGGGGGGGGGGGTTCCAAAAGAGCTTGATGTCGCCGAACCCAGTCTAAAAAGCTTCCAGCTTGGGGCAGTCTTGGTCCGCTGTACGTTTCCCTGAACGTCTCTTTCTCGCCCCAAGTCGGACACTAAGCAATTTCAGGCCAAAGACCGTTCTCGGCGAACTTCTGCCGTTCGTTCTCCCGGTCAGAAGATCCATGGCTCAAAACGGGCGGTCGAATCCGACCGCCTTCACGTCGCTACTATACTCCAGCCCATGGACACGCGCGATCATTATACCTTTGAGCTGGGCTGGCGGCTGGCGGCTGGCGGCTGGCGGCTGGTGGGGATGACCCTCACCGCGCTCACGGCCCTGCCAGGCCTGGCCGCGGGTTTCCTCTGGAGCCGGGACTGGGCGCGCGCCGTCGCCGAGCTGCGCCACGCTGAACAGGTTGCCCGCCGCCTGTTGATTGCCGAAGCCGGACGCTTGATCGTACAGGGCGCGGTACAGGTCGGGCTGGCCACCGCCCGCCATCAGCCTTCGATCCATGCACCGTCCGCGGGGTATTGCCCGTCCAACCTTGCGCCCGGGAACAGCGCGAACGCGGCCCCGGGTGACGCACAAAGTGGCGCCGCGAACGCAACCCCATCTTTTGCGCTGTTCGAGCCCCTGCCTGATCCGCTCGTTCTTGCGGGTCTTGTCCCGACCGGCGCCAGTGAGCGCCTGGCCACCCTCGCCCCTGCCGAACAGAAACCGAGGGAAACGCGCGGACTTTTCCGCAGGATTTCGGCGCTGCAAGCTGTCCTCGATGACCCGGCTGCGGCGGCGCGGCGCATGGCGCGGTTCCTGCTCGCCGGCCGCGCGGGCCAGGCCAGTGCTATCCCGCCGGGCCACGCGCCCGCCTATCGCCGCAGCCGTTTCCTGGACTGGTCCATGGATGTGCTGCTCCAGGCGCATGCGGCCGCCCGGCGCGCATTGAATCAGGGGTGGCGCGGGGCGGTGCCGGAACAGCCCGGATAGTAAAGGCGCCAACGCGGCATATGGGAGACATTTGCAGGCCGGATCACGCGCCATGGGTGTGATCTGCGGGCTACGCGCAACCGTATAGCGGCTAAGCCTTGTTGGAGATGCCCGTGCCCCATCGCGCCCTGATCGCTGCTATGTTCGCCACGCTCCTGTCGGCCTGCATGGCCGTGCAGCTCAGCCATGGCACGATGGGCGATGGGTCAGTGCCCGAGACCGCGATCATCACGACCTATTCCGAGGACGTGCCGCCTGAAGCGCGGGCCGATTTCGAGACGGCCGCGGACATTTGGGAAAGCTGCCTCGTCTCGGCGGCGCCAATCCACATCCATCTCACCTGGATCCCCCGTGGCCCCACCGGCTTTGCCACCATGAACGGGGCGCGCAATGAAAGCCATCTGCCCGTCGCCAATGTCTGGTATCCCACCGCGCTCTCCAATGCCCTGGCGGGCGCGCGCCAGAGCGACGCCGATGACATGAACATCTTCCTGTCGGCACGCACCAATTGGTATTACGCGTCCGAGGCGCCCATCGCGGACGAGCAGACCGACTTCATCAATGTGGCGCTGCATGAAATTGCCCATGGGCTGGGCATTTCCTCGGGCAGTTTCGTGCCGTGGCAGGGCGAGCCCATCGGCGCAATCGGCCTGCCGAATGAGTGGGTCGACTATTTCGACTATACGTTCGAGCGACCCGAACTTGATGGCACACCCACCCTCTATGACAGCTTCATCCGCCTGGCCGATGGGCGCACACTGATGGATTTCGAGAACCCTTCGCTGGAGCTGACCTATGCGTTGGCCAATCCGACAATCCATTTCGACGGCGCAGCGGCGCGGGCGGCCAATCGCGGTTATCCCGTTGGGGTGACGCCACTGAACATCTCCCACATCCCGGCATTTCCCCGCGCCCCGAACCCGATCATGCTGTACGATAGCGGAAAGGGCGAAAGCATCCACAAGCCGGACGCCGTGCTGCTCGGCATGCTGAAGGATCTGGGCTGGCACATCGCGGAGGGGTGCGGAGCTTGAGTGAACGGCCCGCGCTTTCGACAGATCTTTCGGCCAGCGTTTTCTGGAACTGGTATTGGACGCGCGAAGAGATGGCGGACTTTTGCCGATCCCAGCAGTGGCGCCAGGACGGTAGCAAGGCGGACCTGTTTGCCCGAATTCACGCCCACTTGTCAGGCGAAGAGGACCCGACGCAACGGCGCAAGCGCTGCACTGGCGCCGTGAATTGGGCCCGCGATCCGCTGACCCCGCAGACCCGCATCGATGTCGGTGTCTCTTTCGGGCCGAACTTTCGGCGCTTCATGGCTGCGCAAGTCGGGCCCGGTTTTTCCTGTCATAGAGATTTCATGGCCTGGGTGCGCGCCCATCCGGGCAGCACCCTCTCCGAGGCGATTTCGGCATGGAGGGCCCTCGAGGCGCGCAAGGATGACCCCGAGTTTCGCCGGGAGATCGCAACAGACAACCAATACCTGCAGTATGTGCGCGATTTTCTCGACGCTTGCCCCGGGAAAACCGCCTCGCAGGCACGCGAAGCATGGCTCGCAAGACGCGCGATGCCCGCCCCAGCGGGGCGGATTGCCTTCGAACAGGGAGATATCGAATTGAACAGTAGCCGTGCATCGAAACCGCGTTCCGAGCCTACATATGAATGACCCGGCCATAGGCGTCGAGCACGCTCTCATGCATCATCTCACTGAGCGTTGGGTGCGGGAAAATTGTGTGCATCAGGTCTTCCTCGGTCAGCTCCGCCTCGCGGGCGATGACGTAGCCCTGGATCAGCTCGGTCACTTCCGCGCCGATCATATGGGCGCCTAGCAGTTCCCCGGTCTTGGCGTCAAACACGGTCTTCACCATGCCGTCGCCCGCGCCGAGCGCGATGGCCTTGCCATTGCCGATGAAGGGGAACTTTCCGACTTTTACCTCGTGGCCGGCTTCTTTCGCGGCGGCTTCGGTCAGGCCGACGCTGGCCACCTGGGGATGGGAGTAGGTGCAGCCGGGCACGTTTGAGGCGTCGAAGGGGTGGGTCTCATTGGCCCCGGCGATGCCTTCCACGCACATGATGCCTTCATGGCTGGCCTTGTGGGCGAGCCAGGGCGGGCCGGTGAGGTCGCCAATGGCATAGAGGCCCGGCACGCCGGTGCGCCCAAACCCATCAACCGTCACGTGGGTTTTTTCCACCTCGACGCCGAGGGTCTCCAGGCCGAGATTTTCCACATTGCCGACAATGCCGATGGCGAGGATCACCCTGTCGGCCTCGATAATTTCGGATTTGCCGCCGGACTCCACGGTCGCTTTCACCTTGGTCTTGAGCTTTTCGAGCCCCTTCACCTGCGCGCCGGTCTTTATGGTGATGCCTTGTTTCTCGAACTGCTTCTTCGCCATGGCGGAGATTTCAGCGTCTTCCACGGGCAGGATGCGGTCCATCACCTCGACGACGGTGACCTCGCTGCCGAGCTCATTGTAGAAGCTCGCAAACTCGATCCCGATCGCGCCGGAGCCGATGACGAGCAGCTTCTTCGGCAGCGCCTTGGGCACCATGGCCTCGCGATATGTCCAGATCAGGTCGCCATCGGGCTCAAGCCCCGCCTGGGGAATGGCCCGGGCCCGCGCGCCGGTGGCGAGGATGACGTGTTTGGACTGGTAGGCCGTATCCTTGCCGTCCTTGCCCGCGACGATCACCTTTGGCGCCGCGCTTCCTTTTTCCAGGCGCGCCGTGCCCTCAATCACGGTGATCTTGTTCTTCTTCATCAAATGTTTGACCCCGCCCGATAGCTGGGCCGCCACGCCGCGCGAGCGCTTCACAATGGCTTCGATATCGGCCTCGGGTTTCACCGGCTTGATGCCGAATTGGTCGGCGGTCTTCATCAAGTGGAACACTTCCGCCGAGCGCAGCAGCGCCTTGGTCGGGATACAGCCCCAGTTCAGGCACACCCCGCCAAGGTTGTCCTTCTCCACGACGGCCGTCTTCATGCCGAGCTGGGACGCCCGGATCGCGGCGACATACCCGCCAGGCCCGGTGCCGATGACGATGAGGTCGAAGTTTGTATCAGCCATTCAGGCCTCCCTTGGGTCCGGTATAGTTTGTTTGCAGTAAGGATGGACGGCGTCGTAGTACGCGAAAGACAATCTATCGAAAGTCACGCTCATGGCAGCGGCTGCGATCAGAGGCATTGCCCAAAGCATCGCCAGTATTTTGAGTGTGATTTTTCGCATAAGACGGAGGACTAATGACACCAGAAAAGCAGCGCTGACCAAAAAAAGACCAAAGTTTGCTACTGTACGGGCGAGATAGTAGTGAGTTATCTCTGGTGTTTCGTGGGGCCCTTCGTCCCAAGGACAGATGATTTCTGGATCTCGAATCTCTTGTAGGGTGCCGAGTGTCACCCCAACGACCATGATTAGCCACGGCAAGGCGATCACAATGAAGCTGAGAATAATCGCCCACCACTTCGACTTCAAAGCAACATAGCCTCGGGCGTTTCGATGTAGCGTCTGAAGGCGGCGAGGAACTGGCTGCCTTCGGTGCCACCGAGGTTAATGAGTTCGAAGTCGTTGGCCATGGTCGGGCGTTCTTTCGTCAGGTCTGCGCTATCAGTGTTGTTTTGCGGGGCTCGGTGGGGTCAGCGTCAGCGCGCTCGAAGGTCTCGAAACCAATGGCATCGAGCAGGGCGCCGTCGCGGTCCTCGCCGGGATTGTCCGTGGTCAGCAAGCGGTCGCCTACGAAGATGGAGTTCGCACCTGCCAGCAGGCAAAGCGCCTGGCCTTCCTCGCTCATCGTGTCGCGCCCGGCCGAGAGCCGCACCCAGCTACTGGGAAAAACGACGCGGCATGTTGCGATCGCGCGCGCCATCTCCACCACGCTGATCGGCGCGCTTTCGCCCAGCGGCGTGCCCTTGATCGGCACCAGCATGTTCACCGGCACGCTCTCAGGATGGGGTGTGATCTTCGACAATTCATGGATGAGGCCGATGCGGTCTTCGCGTCCTTCGCCCATGCCCAGAATGCCGCCGCAGCAGAGCTTGATGCCTGCTCCGCGCGCCCGGCCCAGCGTCTCCAGCCGGTCATCATAGGTGCGGGTCGAGACCACTGTGCCGTAATATTCCGGCGAGGTGTCGAGGTTGTGGTTGTAGTAATCCAGGCCCGCTTCGGCGAGCGCTTCGGCCTGGCCTTCGTCCAGCATGCCCAGCGTCACGCAGGTCTCTAGCCCCTCGGCCTTCACAGCGCGGATCATCTCGGCCACTTTCGGTACGTCCCGGTCTTTTAGGGATCGCCAGGCTGCGCCCATGCAGAACCGGTCAGCCCCGCCCGCCTTGGCGCGTTTCGCGGCGGCAACAACCTCGCCGAGCGGCATCAGTTTTTCCGCCTGCAGCCCCGTTTCGAATTTGGCGGACTGGCTGCAATAACCGCAGTCTTCCGGGCAGCCGCCGGTCTTGATCGAGAGCAGCTGGCTTTTCTGCACCGCGCCATCGGGCCAATTGGCGGACTTCACGGCAAGGGCTGACGCAATCAGCTGGTCCAGCGGTTGTTCGTACAGCGTGCGAATATCGTCGCGGGTCCAGTCATGGCGGGGCGTGGTCTGGGGCATGGGGCTCTTTCTAATTTATTGGCTGCCCGGTTGGGTAAGCCAGTCCCAGTCCTACAGCAACATCGCCTCTGGCGTTTCGATGTAGCGTTTGAAGGCGGCGAGGAATTGGCTGCCTTCGGCGCCGCCGATGACGCGGTGGTCGCAGGTCAGTGTCACGCTCATCACGGTGCCGACCTCGAGTTCGCCAGCCTCATTCACCACGGGGCGTTTCTCGCCCGCGCCGACAGACATGATCATGCCTTCGGGCGGGTTCAGGATGGAGCCGAAATTCTTGATGCCGAACATGCCGAGATTCGAGAGACTGAACGTGCCCCCCATATATTCCTGCGGCTTCAGCTTCCGCTCGCGCGCGCGCGTCGCGAGGTCTTTCATCTCCGCCGCGATCGTCTTCAGGCCCTTCTGTTCGGCATGGAAGATGACCGGCGTGATCAGCCCGCCTTCCACGGCCACGGCCACGGAAATATGCGCGGCGTGGTGATAGGCGATGCCCTGATCTGTGTAGCTGGCATTTGTTTCCGGCGCGTCGATCAGGGAGAGCGCGGACGCCTTGATCAGCATGTCATTGACCGAGACTTTTACGCCCTCGGGCGCGCCGTCATTCAGCTTTTTGCGGAAGGCGAGAAGGGCATCCAGGCGCAAATCCATGCTGAGCGGGAAGTGCGGCACCTGCATGAAGCTCTCGGTCAGGCGGCGCGCAACGGTCTTGCGCATGCCATCCAGCGGAACGAGATCATAGCTGCCGGGATCGTAGACCCGGTCGTCGAGCTCGGCGGGCTGGATCAGGTCGCCGGTTTGCACCACGGTCAGCTCGCGGGACTGGACCGGAGCCTGTTGGCCGGCGGCGGCTGGTGCGGCGCCGGGCTGGGCAGACTCGACATCTTTCTTCACGATCCGCCCGCGCGGGCCAGACCCCTTTCCGGCGAGCGCTGCCAGATCAATGCCTTTCATGGCAGCGATGCGGCGCGCAAGGGGGGAGGCCTTGATCCGTCCGTCTGCGGTATCGGCACTCGGCAGGGGTGTTGAGGCGACCTCCATGGCGGGCGCGGGATTGGATGGCGCGGCCGATTGTGCCGGTTGCGGGGTAGCTTCAGTTGCGGTTGGAGCCTGGCCTGCATCGGCGGTGACGGTGGCCGGGTCCTCGCCATCTTCGGCCAGAATGGCGATCAGCGCGTTGACCTTCACGCCTTCGCTGCCTTCGGGCACCAGGATCTGGGCGACGACGCCCTCGTCGACGGCTTCGACCTCCATGGTCGCCTTGTCGGTCTCGATCTCGGCGATGACGTCGCCGCTCTCAACTGTATCGCCGGGCTTCACGAGCCACTTGGCGAGTGTGCCTTCCTCCATGGTGGGCGACAGGGCGGGCATGGTGATGTTGATGGGCATTTTACATCCCCTCACAGACAGCGCGGGCGGCTTCGACGATGTCGTCGGTGCCAGGCAGGCTGAGCGCCTCGAGATTGGCCGCATAGGGCAGGGGCACGTCTTTCTGGTGCACGCGGGCGGGCGGGGCGTCGAGATAGTCGAAGGCCTCGTTCACGACAGTCGCGGCAATCTCCGCGCCGACGCCCATGAAGCGCCAACCTTCTTCGCAGGTGACGATCCGGTTCGTCTTCTTCACGCTCTCGACCACGGTGTCCGTGTCCAGCGGGCGGATGGTGCGCAAGTCGATGACTTCGGCGTCGATGCCGTCGCCAGCGAGGATTTCCGCGGCTTTCAGGGCGAAACCGACCATCCGGCTGTGCGCCACCAGCGTCACATCGCTGCCCTCGCGGCGCACCAGCGCCTTGCCGATGGGTAGGACATAGTCATCCAGGTCCGGCACGGCGAAGCTCTCACCGTAGAGCAACTCATGCTCGAGGACGACCACCGGGTTTGGGTCGCGGATCGCGGCCTTGAGTAGGCCCTTCGCGTCAGCCGCATCGTAAGGCGCGACAACCTTGAGGCCGGGCACGTTGCCATACCAGCTCGAATAGTCATGGCTGTGTTGGGCGCCAACACGGCTGGCCGCGCCATTCGGTCCGCGGAACACAATGGGGCAGCCCATTTGCCCGCCGGACATATAGAGCGTCTTGGCGGCCGAATTGATGATGTGGTCGATGGCCTGCATGGCGAAGTTGAACGTCATGAACTCGACAATCGGCTTCAGTCCGCCAAAGGCCGCGCCCACGCCGAGGCCCGCAAAGCCATGTTCGGTGATCGGCGTGTCCACCACGCGGCGATCACCGAATTCCTGGAGCAGTTCGCGCGTCACCTTGTACGCGCCCTGATACTCGGCAACTTCCTCGCCCATGACGAAGACGGTTTCGTCCCGGCGCATCTCTTCGGCCATGGCATCGCGCAGGGCATCGCGCACCGTTGTGTCGGTGAAGCTTGTGCCCTCGGGCACGTCGGGCTCTGCCAGCGCCGCCGAATTGTGGCCGATCGGTGCGGGGGTGGCCTCAACGCTTGTCGGGGCGGGCGCTTCTGCAGCCTGGGCCGCTGCGCCATTCCCACTGGACGACACTGAGCTCGCATCCTCGCCATCCTCGGCCAGAAGCGCGATGACGGCGTTGACCTTTACGCCTTCGGTACCTTCCGGGATGAGAATCTTGGCGAGCACGCCCTCATCGACGGCTTCAACTTCCATCGTGGCTTTGTCAGTCTCAATCTCGGCGATCACGTCGCCGGAGCTGATGGAATCGCCCTCGGATTTCAGCCATTTGGCGAGTGTGCCCTCTTCCATGGTCGGCGACAGGGCGGGCATTAGGATATCAACCGACATCTAGGCCGCTCCTGTGAATGGAAGGATCTGCGACGCGACCATGAGCGTGCCAACCATGCCGGTGAGCCAGGCCGCTGGGCGCAGCAATGGGATGGCGAACCAGTAGGCTGGGGCGTAGATGATGCGCGCGCCGAGGAAGAGGCCTGCGCCGAACTCGGCTGTGGCGGTCTGTTGGCCGGTTTCAACCGCCACGACCACCAGCGGAATGAACAGGACCATGTTTTCGAGCATGTTGGCACTGGCGCGTTTGGCCCGGCCCATCAGAACGCTGTCTTCCTTTGCCAGCTTGTCGCGTGGCCCAAGCAGGACCAGACCATGGTGCATGGCGCCTGAGACCGCCTGGAAGAAGATCATAACCAGATACAGCAGGACAGCCGCGACGAGATAATCATACATCAGGGGCATTTAGAGCGCCTCCGCTTCAATAAGGACATCGGTCCAAAGTTCCTTGGGATCGGGCTCGGGGCTCTCCAGGGCAAAGTCAGCCGCGTCCTTGACGATGGCCTTGATGTCCTTGTCGAGCGCTTTCAGCTCATCTTCATCGGCGACGCCGGCCTCGATGAGCTGGCCCTTCAGGCCTTCGATGGGGTCGCGGTGGGAGCGGATGTCGTCCACTTCCTCGCGCTTTCGGTACTTCGCGGGGTCGGACATGGAGTGGCCGCGATAGCGGTAGGTCTTCATCTCCAAGATGTACGGCCCTTTGCCAGAGCGCGCATACTTCACCGCCTTCTCGCCAGCTTTGCGTACGGCCATGACGTCCATGCCGTCGACTTCTTCGCCTTCGATCTCGAAGCTGATGCCGCGCTTGTAGAGTTCCGTCTCGGCACTGGCGCGTTCCACGCTCGTGCCCATGGCATACATGTTGTTCTCGATCACATAGACGACTGGAAGGTCCCAGAGCGAGGCCATGTTGAAGCTCTCGTAGACCTGGCCCTGATTGGCTGCGCCATCGCCGAAATAGGCCAGGCACACTCGGTCTGTTCCGTTGTATTTATTGCTGAAGCCGAGCCCGGTGCCGATGGCGACCTGGGCGCCGACGATGCCGTGGCCGCCATAGAAGTTCTTCTCGCGCGAGAACATGTGCATCGAGCCGCCTTTGCCGCGCGAATACCCGCCTTCGCGGCCCGTCAGCTCCGCCATCACGCCGCGCGGGTCCATCCCGCAGGCCAGCATGTGGCCATGGTCGCGGTAGCCAGTAATGACCTGATCGCCTTCGCCAATGCAGGCTTGCATGCCGGTCACGACCGCTTCCTGGCCGATATAGAGGTGGCAGAATCCGGCAATGTGCCCCATGCCGTAAAGCTGTCCGGCGCGCTCTTCAAAGCGTCGGATCAGGAGCATCATTCGATAATATTCGTGCAGCTCGTCGCGCGTTGCACCGCGCAGCGGACCCTTGGTCAGCTTCGTTGCTTTCGCCATGCCCTCGTTTTCCATCCCGGTGTTGTATTTTCCACACTTTGGATGAGGAATTGGGCGCGGTCCAGTCAGTTCACCTATGCGCTATCGCATGGATGTTTCGTCGCCGGGCAGCAAAATCAGTTCATCGGGATAGACATACGCCAAGCGCTCGCGGGCGAGGGCCTCGATGAAGTCCGGGTCGACAGTTCCGGGCGTCAGTCGCTCGATATCACGCTCTTTGAGGGCAATTTCAGCCTCGAGCGCGTCGAGTGTCGCCCGTTTCTCAACCAGTTCAGCTTGCATATCGCTCCACGTGCCCAGGCCGGTCTCCCCCGCAAAGGCATGGAAGGCAAAATAGAGCATCAGGGCCGTGAGGCCGAAACCGGCAAACTTCGAGCGCATGGTTCGGAAAATCGGCCCAGCAGGTTAACGCCGACTTTACGATGCGAAGGCGGTTTTCAATCGCTCGGTTCGCTCTGCGTCCGATGCATCGACCAGATCGACCCACTGCACGCCAGCGAGAAAATACTCAATATCATCGGGCATATCGCTAGCATCGAGGCGCACCGGCAGCAGCCCTTTTTTGTACTTGTCTGCCAGATAGACCTCCCGGCGGACGTGGTCAGAGGCAAAGGCCTTTTGCGAACACATGAGACAAAAGACCTGGGCCGACTTGATAGCCCGAACGATCATGCCCGCCCAAGTCTGGCCTGACTTGATACCTTCACGGTCAATCCAGACTGGATTTCCCGTTTGCTCGATCGGGTTCACCAACGGCAATACCGTGTCGCTGTCGGCATGGGCATAGGACACAAAAACCGCATGGTGATCGGGCTCTTGCAACGACAAAGGTGCCTCATCTTCCCGGGGCGCTATCCTTCCGTCGCTTTCGGGCAGTCCCGCCGCGGCGTTCGTCGCTTCGCCGCTTTGGCTTGAAGGCGGTTCAGCCGGGGCATTCATCCGCTGCATATAGGCCGCATCGGCGTCGCGAATTGCACGGTCGACATCGAAGTAGCGGCTCTGCCGCGCGGGTTCGAAGGTCAGGTCAATCATTTCGACATCGGCGAGCCCATTCGGGTGCAGACCCTGATCCAGTTTGACCATGACAAGGCGCTGGTCCTCCCACGCGTCAATCGCCCGGTTCGTCATAAGAAACCGGCGTGCGCTCATCATCGCCGCGCGGGACCAAAGCGCTAACGTCACTTCGCCGCGCCGCGCGGGCGGAAAGCCGTATTTGCCCATCTCGGGGCGCACCACATGACCGCGCTGTTTTAGCCAGTCGGCGAGTGCTTCCGCATGGGTTTCGTCTTCAGGGGCTGCAATCAGGTAGATCCACGCCATGGCGCTCCTCCCGGTTTACTCAGGGGGAGGAGGCCTCAATCGGCGCGACTCTGCAAGTGACTTAAGCGTTGATATGCGCGCGACCGGCATAGTAGCCGCTGGTGCCAAGCTCTTCCTCGATCCGGATCAGCTGATTGTACTTGGCCAGCCGGTCCGAACGCGCGAGCGAGCCGGTCTTGATCTGTCCGCAATTGGTGGCCACGGCGAGATCGGCGATTGTGGTGTCTTCCGTCTCGCCTGAGCGGTGGGACATGACGGCGGTGTAGGCGTGGCGGTGGGCTAGTTCGACCGCTTCCAGCGTTTCGGTCAGCGTGCCGATCTGGTTGACTTTCACCAGAATGGAGTTGGCTGCGCCGCGTTCCAGCCCGGTTGCAAGGCGCTCTGGATTGGTGACGAAGAGGTCATCGCCCACAAGCTGGCACTTGTCGCCGATCATCTCGGTCAGCGTCTCCCAGCCTTCCCAATCATCCTCGGCCATGCCATCTTCGATGGAGAGGATGGGGTAGCGCGTGACCAGATCTTCCAGGTACCGCGCCATGCCTTCAGCATCGAGTGTCTTGTCCTCACCTGCCAAGACATATTTGCCGTCTTTGTAGAATTCGGTGGAGGCTGCATCGAGGGCCAGCGCGATATCCTCGCCCGGAGCGTAACCAGCCGCTTCAATGGCCTTCATGATGAAATCGATAGCTTCATTCGTCGAGCTGAGCCCGGGAGCGAAACCGCCTTCGTCACCGACATTCGTGTTGTGGCCCGCATCGCGCAGTTGCTTTTTCAGCGCGTGGAACACTTCAGACCCCATGCGGACCGCGTCAGCCAGGGTTGGTGCGGTGATAGGCATCACCATGAATTCCTGGATGTCGATAGGGTTATCGGCATGTTCGCCGCCATTGATGATGTTCATCATCGGCGTCGGCAGGATGCGTGCATTGGCCCCGCCGATATAGCGATAAAGTGGAAGCGTGCAGCTCTCGGCAGCGGCCTTTGCAACGGCAAGCGACACACCCAGCATGGCATTGGCGCCAAGGCGGGATTTGTTTTCGGTGCCGTCAATCTCGATCATCAACTCGTCGACCATGCGCTGGTCTGTGGCATCGAGCCCTTCGATGGCTTGGAAGATCTCGCCGTTCACGGCTTCACAGGCTTTTTCGACGCCTTTGCCGCCGAAACGGTCTGCTTCGCCGTCGCGCAATTCATGGGCCTCATAGGCGCCAGTGGAGGCGCCGGAAGGGACGGCCGCGCGGCCCGTTGACCCGTCCTCCAGGGTCACGTCCACCTCGACGGTCGGGTTGCCCCGGCTGTCCATGATCTCGCGGGCGTAAATGTCGACAATCTCGCTCATGTGTCCTGTGTCCCTAGCACCATTTGGATTGTCGGTGGCCTTAATCGCATTGGCCGGGCAGGGCAACGCGCATTCGAGGCCTCGAAAAACGCGAAACTCCCCATATTTGTGACAAATAGCGCCGCTATTGGTTGTCGCAGCTAAAACGCCGAGACGAGGGATAAAATGACGGACAGTTCAGGAGTTTCGCCAGACGCCAGCGCCTCACGTCCCTATGAAGACGATGTGCCGGTGACGTTCCGCCACCAGAAAACACAAAAGAAAGGCGCGCTTTCGCTGTGGTTGCGCATTTCCCTCGTGATCGCCGCGCTTGCTGCCGGTTTGATCGCGGTCATCGCGCTGGGGCCGGGCATCGAGTTTTTCGAGTACTCGTATCTTGTATCCTTCGCGTTTGGCGCTTTGGGACTGTTACTCCTCTGGGAGTTTGCCGCTGGCTTCTTCACCCGACAGTAGCCCTCGGCCTGCACTGCTCACAGGGGCTTGATTTTACACCGCTTGCGCCTTGATGCATGGGCATGGCGATGTGTGAGAGGGCGTGAGATGCTCAAAGCAATTCTATCGGCGTGTGTTGTGCTGATTGCTCCCGTTGTGAGCGCTGAAACAGCGGTCGAGAGCCCAGAAGCTGAGCCGCTGGTGAAAATCATCAATTTCACCGCTGACTGGTGCCCGAATTGCCGCATCGTGGATCCGCGTATCGATGAAGTGCTTGAGCGGCAAACGCCCGGCGACTTCGAACTTGTCGAACTGGACATGACCCGGACATGGCGCGCCAGCGATGAAGAAAAGCTGGCGGTTTTCGCCGATGTCATTCGCACGGCCGATGCACACAAGGCGGGCTATCTCTGGGATTGGTATGGCGGGCGCACCGGCATCACTGTGCTCATCGCGGCTGACACAGGCGAACCCATCTCCTGCATCACCGCAGCGCTCGATACAGATCAGATCGACTTTCGCTTTGCCGAGGCCCGTATCCTCGCCCTGCGCGCCCCCGCCGGCATGCGTAAACCTGACGGGCCTGCCTGCCCACCCCCGATGAATATGTAGGCCCTAGTCCTCGAAGACGATTTCCGGCGCGGGCTTCGTCTTTAGAGCGTCCAGGGCCAGGGCGGTTTCGCGGGCGAGACCATGAAACAGGGCACCGGCCTTTTCGTCCGCAAGAGCCGATGGCGTACCCGTATCACCGCCTTCGCGAATGGTCTGGAGCATTGGGATTTGCGCCAGCAGCGGCAGGCCCAGCGCGCCCGCCATACGTTCCCCGCCGCCTTCGCCCATGAGATAATGACGCGCGCCTGTGGGGTCTTCGAACCAACTCATCGTTTCCACAATGCCGAGCACTGGAACGTGGGTCTTCGCAAACATCGCAGCGCCCCGCCGTACATCGGCAAGGGCGACGTCCTGGGGCGTTGTCACAATCAGTGCCGCGTCGACCGGCACGCGCTGGGCCAGGGCCAGTTGCGCGTCGCCTGTGCCGGGTGGAGTGTCGATGATCAAAAGGTCAAGCGGATCGCCGGGCGCACCCCAGGCGGCTTCTCGTAACATCTGGTCTATGGCGGACATGACGATCGGGCCGCGCCAGATCATCGGGGCATCGGGGTCTGACAAATACCCGATGGACAGGGTCTGCAGCCCATGGGCCAGGACGGGGTCCAGTTTGCCGTCCGAGGTCGTGGCGGGCTGAGCGTCCACCGTGCCCAGCATGGTGGGAATAGACGGGCCATAAATGTCTGCGTCCAGAAGGCCGACCTTCATGCCGACTTTGGCAAGTGCCGCCGCAAGATTGACCGAAACCGTGGACTTTCCGACGCCGCCCTTGGCACTGGCGACCACAAGAATGCGCGCCGCACCCGGCACGGGCGCCACGGCGGTGGGTGCCGGGCCAGCATTTCCCTGTTGCAGCGCTTCATCAGAGAGGCGCGCACCCTTGCGGACCCGGCGCGGCGCAGGGCTGGGGGTGAGATCGATCTTTGCCGCGTTGGGCGGGGGGGCGCCAGCAGAGCTCCGCTCGGATGTCAGGATGGCGTCGACATCCTGAATACCCTTGACCATCCGCACGGTGCTCTCAGCCTCGAGCCGAAGGGATTCAAAGCGCTCCATGTCATCGGGATCAGCTTCAATCACCAGGAGGGCGCGCCCTTCAGGTGTCACTGTTACGGTTTGCAACCAGTCCGGCGTGCCCAGCGCGGAGCGTATATCGGCCTCAAGACCCTGCGACGATTTCGGTTTTGGACGGAACAAGCGGTGCAGGCCTTCTTGATAGACGATAACAGATGGACCACATATCGGTGATGTTGGGAAAAACCCAAGACACAAGTTTCTGTAAGGAGATGGCCATAGATGCCCTGGAAGGATGAGAGCGGCGGGGATCGCCCCCACGCTGCAGGAGGCCCTTGGGGGTCTGGCGGATCAGGCGGAAACAATAATGGTGGCTCACCCTGGAACCGTCCTGGCGGCGGTGGTGGCGGTGGCCAGGGCGGCGGCGGTGGCGGCCCTGACATTGAAGAGCAGATGCGCCGTATGCAGGAGCGGTTCCGCCGCGGCGTAGGCGGACGCGGGCGCGGCAATGGCGGCGGTGCTGGTCGTGGGTTTGGTCCCTTTGGCTTCATCGTCATCGCAATCGTTGCCTTGATTGCTTGGCTTTCGACGGGCGTCGTTGTGGTCGATGCGGGTCAGCAGGCTTCGGTCTTCCGCTTCGGCAATTGGCAGACCAATCTGGCTCCCGGCATCCACGTGCACTTGCCAACACCCATTGAGACCCATGAACTGGTGAATGTCGAAGAGCAGCGCCAAAGCTCGATCGGCCAGAGTCTCGACGAGAGCCTCATGATCACCGAGGACGAAAACATCGTCGACATTCAGTTCTCCGTGTTCTGGAAAGTGAAAACCGACGCGCCCGAAGACTTCATTCTGAACGTCAAAGAGCCCGCAATGGCGGTCGAGATGGTTGCAGAATCAGTGATGCGCGAAGTGGTTGGCAAATCGACCCGCCAGGACGTGATCACGACCGAGCGGGACCGGGTTGAGAACGACGTTGAAACCCAGGTCCAGGCACTCCTCGACCAGTACAATGCAGGCATCGAAGTCATCGATGTCCAGTTGGCGAAATCGGACGTGCCCGAGCGTGTTGTGGAAGCCTTCAATGACGTGAACCTCGCCCAGCAGGACGCCGAGCGAAACGTCAACGAGGCAACCCGCGACGCCAACCAGGTGGTTCCGCGGGCCCGCGGTGAGGCGTCTCGTCTGGTACAGGAAGCTGAAGGCTACCGCGACCAGGTGATCGCCGACGCTTCGGGTGAAGCGGCGCGCTTTCTTTCGATCTACAACGAGTACCGCCAAGCCCCGCAGGTGACGCGCGAGCGGATGTATCTGGAGACCATGGAAAAAGTGCTCGGCAATGCTGAAAAAACCATTCTGGATTCAGACAGCGGCGCGGTGCCCTACTTGCCGCTGGCGCCCCAGTCTGGTGGCGGTCGCTAGGAGGATATGACAATGAGAGCTTTTACAATCATTCTCGCATTCCTCGTCGTGATCGGCGCGGTTGTCGCAGCAAACTCCTTCTACACCGTGCGCCAGGACCAGCAGGCCGTTGTCCTGCAGTTTGGTGACCTTGTTGACGTTCGCAACGAGCCCGGCACGGATGAAGCAGGCCTCTACTTCAAGATGCCGCTTCTGCAGCAGGTCACACTGCTCGACCGTAAGAATATCGGCCTCGATATTCCAAACATCGAAGTGCTTGCATCGGACCAGCGCCGCCTGACCGTGGACGCTTTTGTGCGCTGGCGGATCAAGGATCCACTCCTGTTCTACCAACGTTTGCGCACCGAGGCCGCGGCCGCTGCACAGCTTAACCGCTTCACTGAATCCTCGATCCGGGAAGCACTTGGTGATGTGCCCGTGCCTGAGATCGTTTCCGGGCAACGCGTGGTGCTCATGAACAGGATCCGCGACAGTGTGAACTCCAACCTGGAAGGCACCGGCATCGACATTATCGACGTACGGATCCGTCAGGCAGACCTGCCAGCGGAAATCGCTGAAGGTGTGTATGAGCGGATGCGGACGGACCGTCTTCAGGAAGCGGAACGTATCCGAGCCGAAGGTGAAGAACGCGCCCGCCTCATTCGCGCCACCGGCGCCCGGGAGGCGACCGTGATCGTTGCCCAGGCCCGCGAGCAGTCAGAGATCATCCGCGGTGAGGGCGATGCCCGGCGTAACGAGATCTACGCCGATGCCTACAATCAGGACCCGGAGTTCTTCCGGTTCTATCGCTCCCTCATCGCCTGTGAACGCTCTATTCAGGCTGGTACGAAACTGATCGTCGACCCCAACAATCTCGGCGTATGCGATATTTTCTCGACTGAAGCCTCTCGCACAGGCCGCTAGACAGTCGTTGCACTAACAGCGCCCCCCGGACCTGATTCGGGGGGCGCTACCTTTGAGATGGGAGACGCGCCATGCTCGCCGATGCACCGGGTTGGCCGCTCTTTCTGGCCGCATTTGGTCTCTGGTTTCTGATCGAGGGCATGGCCTACGCCCTGGCTCCCGATGCGATGAAACGCTTTTTGGAGTGGGCATCTCGACTGGGTGTGGCTGATATTCGGTCATCTGGAATCTGGACGGCCGTTTTGGGCGCAATCTTCCTCTATGGCGCCCTGCGCCTGCTGTGAGCCATTGCCCCCTGACCCAGAAGCGCCATAGTTTTAAGCGTAATGGATCTCGATTTGATCGGTGAAAGGAAGATCTGAGCCCATGGTGCGTTTTGCCAAGATCGCCTGCCTGGCGGCGTGTGTTGCCGCTGTTCCGATGTCGGGCCTGGCCCAATCCCTGAGCAACGCCGCTGACGCGGTGGACATGTCCGATGCGCCGGAAAGCTTTTCCGACCTCGCCAAACGGCTCATGCCCGCTGTGGTGAACATCACCACGACACAAACAGTGGCGCCTGCGGGCCTGCCGGAGTTCGAGGAAGGCTCTCCACTTGAGCGTTTCAACGAGTTTTTCGGACGCGATGAGGACGGGTTTCGCCAAGAAGGCTCCCTTGGGTCAGGGTTTGTCATTTCCGCCGATGGCCTTGTGATCACCAACAATCATGTCATCGAAAACGCGGACGAAATCACCTGTGTTTTCTCCGATGGCCGCGAGATTCGCGCTGAACTGGTCGGAACTGACCCGGAAACAGATGTCGCTGTTTTGAAGCTACAGACCGCTGAAAGCATGCCATTCGTCGACCTGGCCGACAGCGATGCCGCGGAAGTCGGGGACTGGGTGATGGCCATCGGCAACCCGTTTGGCTTCGGGGGCTCTGTGTCTGCAGGCATTATTTCGGCCCAAAACCGCGACACGGGCGGGCGATATGACGATTTCATCCAGACCGACGCCGCCATTAACCGGGGCAATTCCGGCGGACCCCTGTTTAACTTGGCCGGTGAAGTGGTTGGGGTGAACACCGCGATCATCTCGCCGACGGGCGGGTCGGTCGGGATCGGATTTGCAATCCCTGCAAACATGGTGAAACGGATCTCCGGCCAGTTGATCGAGTTCGGCGAACTGCGCCGGGGCTGGCTGGGCGTGTCCGTTCAGGGCATCGACGCTGATATCGCGCGCGCCTACGGCATAGACGGCGATGAAGGTGTTATCGTCATCCGCCTGGATGAGGAGGGCCCCGCTGCCGAAGCGGGTCTTCAGGTCGGCGACCTCATTCGCACGTTCAATGGCGAGACCGTTTCCGATGTTCGCGCGCTAACACGTATCGTGGCTGATGCGGGCGTGGAGACGACCGCAAGTCTTGAAATCGTACGCGACCGCCGGGCCCGCACAGTGGACGTCACCCTTGGAGAACTCGACCCCGGCCGCGAGGCCGAGACGCCAGAAGTTCTTCCGGAACTCGCCGTCACAGACAATGCGCTCGGCGTTGAATTTGCTCCACTCGATGACGATACACGGCGTCGCTACGGCGTACCGAGCGACATCAATGGAGTCGTCGTCAATGCTGTCAGCCCGCGAGGCGCCAGCTTTGGCAAACTCGAGAAAGGCGATGTGATTCTCGAGATGGGCTTTGATCCCGTATCCACCGTTTCCGACGCGCTGGAGGAGATGGAAGACGCCGTCGCCCAACCCGAGACGCCGCTGCTGTTGCAAGTCTGGCGTGGCGGCCGGCGCGGCTACAAGGTGTTCTTCTCCATCCAGTTGGATGTCACGAGCTAGAACAAACCCTTTGAGACGATCGTTTCGGGTTGTCGCGGATAATCCAGCTCGAGGCGGGGTGAGGGATAGCGATCTCCGGGGCCGGCAGGGTCAAAACGGCGGGTCAGTGTAAAAAACGGTGTCATCGGCTCGCGGCGATACCCTTGGGGGTCAAACGCCACCCAGGCTGCGCACCAAAGCGCCGTTTCATCGTCGACTTGCAGAGGAGTATCGACCGGGCCTTCTGCTGCAATCCTCGGAAGCTGAATTTCGAGGTCCAGACTCGTGACCGTGCCCGGCTCAACGATGATGGGCGAAATCTCGGTCACAAAGACCTCAGCTTCAACCGGTTCGCAGCTTTCCAGCGACGAGGAGCGAACGATATCGATTTCTGAGACCACGACAGGCCGGGTCCCCCGGTTGGACAGGATGACCGTTGCCGTTGGAAAGTAGCGATAGGCGACGTTCTGTACGCCGTTACTGCTGCCGCCGCCCGATTGCACTTGAACGCTGACCTTGGCCACAGCCGCGGAGACTGTGTAGCGCGCGTCAAAGAAGGTGAGGTATGTCGTAAACGTGGAGAGGATGACGGCAAATGCCGACATGGCTGTTGAGCTAAGTCCCCGCATGGCTGTGTTCCTTATGACCGTCATAAGTGGCCCCCGCCAAGCTTCAATTGACCGTTCCATCGCTCGCCTATCAAGTGAATTATTTTCGTACACCCAGCGTGGCGTCCCCGGCAGGATTCCAACCTGCGACCTACCGCTTAGGAGGCGGTTGCTCTATGCAGCTGAGCTACGGAGACGGCGCAGGACAGCCTTTAGCGCCATTTCGAGTGTGCGAAAACCGTCCTTAAGCCATGGCTTTGGGCTCGTGTCTCGCCTATGCCGGTTGGGTGGGAGACGCGGTTTGAAATTCTGGGTGGTCATCCGGCTAATGGTGTTTGGCGCGCTTCTGGCTGCTTGCACACGATCGACGGGGCTAGAGGACTTCCAGGAAGGAGAGACAGGCCGTGTCGTGCGCGTGATCGACGGTGACGCCCTTGTCCTGGACACGGGCCAATCGGTGCGACTGGTCGGCATTGAGGCTCCGGCGTTCGGGCGCGATGGTCGCGCCGATCAACCCTTCGCTCAGGAATCTCAGAGGACGTTGGAGGACCTTGTCCTGGGTCGCCAGGTCCAGCTGCACTATGCGGGACTGACCCGTGACCGATATGACCGCGCCCTTGCCCACGTCGCCACGATAGACTGCCTTGGACCGCGATATTGGGTAAATCAGGAATTGGTCTCGCGCGGCGCTGTCAGGGTTCGCACCTATCCGGATACGGCGCGCGGCAGTGCCCCATTGTTTCAGGCCGAGCAAGACGCGCGCACGGCGGGCACGGGGCTCTGGGCCCTTTCGGCCTACCGCGTGGGTGATGCAAGAGATATCGACCCGGATGCGAGGGGCTTCACTGTACTGTTTGGTATCCTCGGACCGCGGGATGCGCCCCCATTCGATGACACATCCTGCGCGCGGGACTTGCTCGGAAGCCGCCTCACACTCGTGGTGGAACGACCCGCCATGGCCGTGTGCGATCTTGAGCCGGGACTTCGCGTTGAGGTGCGCGGCTGGCACCGCAATGGGCGGATCAGCATCAACTCCGCAGAGAACGTCCAGGCCATGGGCGGGGTCGCCATGGCGGCTCAGTCTAGGTGAATGGGATAATGTCGACCCGGCGCGGGCGCGCGTAGTAACTGTCGGTCATGGTCCTTGAAACGTCGAACAGGAAACCGGTGTTCGGGTCGTAGAGGCCCGTGATCGAGGAATAGTCGAATTCCACCTCGGTCAGGACAACCGAGCCACCTGTCGGAATGATGCCCGTTGGCACGGTCATGATGTTTCCGTTGGCGTGGGCTGTCCAATTGGAGGTCGACCGGCTCCACCCAACGACCGGAGTCACCCCGTCGGATGCGTACTGAATTGAGGTGACGCGGATACGGGTGTCGGTGAAATCGTTGGGCGCCATATTGATGACCGTGGAGTTGAACACATTGTTCATTTCCGTTGTGTCGATCGAGGGCAGCCTGGCGACCAGGTCGCCCACAGATGCGGCCGTAGACGTCACCTTCCGGTCGGTGATCAGCATGGTCGAGATTTCGATACAGCCGAAATAGAAGCAGACCAAAACCGGCGCGATGAGAGCAAACTCGACGGCAGACACGCCCTTTTTGTCCCGGCTCAGACGGCCGAGCATGCGGCGGGGGGACAGATTAGAAAGGTTCATTGCGGAATGCCTGTGTGGAAATGAGAAGACGCTTGCCGTCCGGCAGGTTGGCCATAGAGCGCGAAATCACCGGCGTGATGAGGCCCCACTCATAGTAGACGTTGACGATCACGATATCGTCGCGCCCACCCGCATCGAACCCGAAGCCGGATGTATCGAGGGAGTCGTCTGAGTTGCGGGGGATGACGTCCTGCACCGATGGGAAGCCAGTGCTGGACGTTCGTACATCAATCGAAAGCGAGGTGCTGCAGCCAAACAGGTTCAGCATCCGATTGCAGATCTCGGTTTCGAAAGCGGTCTTCTGATCTGCAACCACCGCCGTGGAGGCCTGCAGCGTTCCGGTGCGGATGTCGCGCGCCGCCTCTCGGGCGCCATACTCAAGGATCGTCGATACGAGAAAGATCAGGCAGATTTCAAAAATGCCGACCAGTAACATGAAGAAGGGTCCAGCGACGAAGGCGAACTCCACAGCCGAAAGACCGCTATTGTCTTTGCCAAGGTCTCGCAGTGAGCGCCGCTGGGCGGCCCGGGCGCGCACGCGTTGGAGAAGAGATTTCATGGATGGCTCCACACCAGATGTTGGGTCGGGCCTAGCAAATCTCGTTTTCAGCTTCCCTATTTGGCTGGTTCAGTTTTGAAGCAAATTCGATCTATCGGTGCACAACGTATACATAAAGACACCGGATCATGCGCCGTGGCCGATGGGCTGGAGCCGAAAATCCAGTGTAAACGAAATCTATGTTTTCGTTCAGGAATTTCCTTTTCCGTTTTACTTGGTCTTCATCGCGATGGTCTACAACCAGCCCTGTTCCGGGAAACAAACCCGATAACTCGGGACGTTTGAAACCAAACGCATGATGGGAGTCTCCTATGCAAAAGCTTGCTCGCTTCTTCAAAGATGAGTCCGGCGCAACCGCCATCGAATACGGCCTGATCGCAGCACTGATCGCTGTTGCAATCATCACGGCTGTTACTTCGCTCGGCACGAACGCTGGTAACACCTTCAACAGCATCGCCAACGAAATGGCCTAAGGCCAGGCGATCTTCTTGAAGATCCGCCTGCATCTGCAGGCAAGGGAATCCCGCCAGCTTCGAGCTGGCGGGTTTTTCTGTGCGCGACTGTCACAATGATCTGATTGGTAAGGGTTCCTTCAAGCTTTGCGGTCAATTCTTCGCGCAAAGTTTAAAGGTGTTTCCACATGTTGACGTTCGCCGCGCTGGCTTGCCTCTCCCTTTGCATTTTCGCCGCCCTGCATGATGTGGCCACGTTGAAAATTCCCAATTGGGTGAATGCATCCATCGCCGGCCTCGGAATTTCAGCGCTCGCCGTTTCAGGGTTGCCGCTGGTGGATATGGGCTGGCACCTTCTGATCGGGCTGATTGCTTTTGCCATTTCCTTCGCCCTGTTTTCGTTTGGCGTCTTCGGCGGCGGCGACGCCAAGATGATCCCAGCCGTAGCCCTGTGGATGGGGCCGGTGGCGATTGTACCCTTCCTGGTTTGGACAGCGTTCATCGGCGGCGGCATCGCCCTGGTGGGTTTGGCAGCGCGCTACGCGCCCTTGCCGCAAACAACACCGTCCTGGGTAACCAATACGCTTTCGCGCGGTGAAGGTGTGCCCTACGGCGTCGCGATTGCTGGCGGCGCCCTTTTGGCCGCCATTCACTCCCCGCTTCTTACCGCCCCGTTCGGGTTGCTGAATTAAGCCCATTAACCATGCCTTAGCGCACGGCACCTAAAACGCGCTCATACGGGAAGGCTGCCCGATGTACCGGCCGAGTTTGGAGGATCGACCATGTCACCAATGCGAATCATCATTCTCCTGATCGCGGCTGGCGCCGCCGCTGGTGCCGCGTTCCTGGTGCGCAACATGGCTCAGCAGCCTGCGCCAACCCCTGTCGAGGTCGCCCCGCCACCGGTTCAGGTGACTGAGGTGATCGAAGTACCCCAAACCCCGGTTCTGGTGGTCACGCGAGACGTTGCGGTGGGTGAACTGCTCTACCCGACGGATTTCGCCTGGAAAGAGTGGCCCGACGAAGCCATCAACATCAACTACTTTACGCAGGACGTATTCCCTTCCGCGAACGAAGACCTGTCAAACTCGGTCGTGCGCAAATCGATGGTCGAGAACGAACCTGTCCTGCCACACAAAATCGTGCAGAAGGGCGAGGCTGGCTATATGGCCGCGCTGATTACCCCCGGTATGCGAGCTGTTTCCGTTGAGATCTCGGTGGACCGGGCCTCGGGCGGCTTCATTCTGCCCGGTGACCATGTGGACGTGCATATCTCCATGGAAGTCCAGGTGCTGGTGGACGGCGTCGAGGAGGCGCGTCCAACGACCCTTACGCTCATTGAAAATGTGAGGGTTTTGGCCATTGACCAGGCTTTCGGAGAGGGCACTGGTGGACAGTTCGCCATTGGTTCAACCGCGACCGTAGAGCTCTATCCCGAACAGGCCAGACTGCTCATCCTTGCCGATCGTCTTGGGGCCGTCACGATGACGCTCAGATCGCTCCAGGATTTCGTTGAAGGCGGGCCGACCATGGCGCGGACCGACTTCTTGATCGACGTCCTGCCAACCGATGAGTTCGCTGACATTCGCGAGGAATCGGAAGTCCGTGTCTATCGAAATGGCGATGTGACCGTCGACCAGGTCGAAGAATTGGGTGGGAGTTGAACCCGATGAAACTGACTCTCTTCAAATCCGCTGCGTGTGCGGTCGCCTTGGGTCTCGGCCTGGCGCCGCTCGCCCATGCCCAGAACCTCATAGGGCTTGAAATCGTCGATCCAGGCGATTCCGTTGTTACGCAGACCCTGAAACTGGGCTTGAACAAGTCCACAGTGATCGACCTGCCGCGCCCAGCCGCAGATGTTGTCATCACCAATGCAGGCATTGCAGATGCCACCGTTCAGAGCCGCCAACGCATTATTTTCCGCGGCGTCCAGCTCGGCCAGACCAACGCGTTCCTCTTCGACTCCGAAGGGCGCGAGATCCTGAATCTCGAAATCGTTGTTGAGAACGATCTGGCGGGTCTCGATGAGCTTCTCGCGCGCCACCTTCCCCAGGCGCGTGTGACGACCGAGGCCGTGAATGGTTCGATTATTCTGACAGGCACAGTCGATGATGCCGCTCAGGCCGCGCAGGTGCTCGATCTCGTCAATCTCTACGAGACAGCCAACGTGGTGAACCTCTTAAATGTGGCTGCCGCTGATCAAGTTTTGCTGGAAGTGCGCATCGTTGAGATGTCCCGCACCTTCCTTAAGCAGCTCGGCATTCGCCCCGAGGGCAATACAAGCTTTGGTGATGCCGAGACGTTTGTCGAAGGTGACGTTCTGATTACAGACCCGGCAACGGGGCTGGTCACGGGCACAGAAACGCAAGCTATTCCAAACAATCGCACGCTGGATGGACAGGCTGGTTTTCAGGGCACGGGCTTCGCTGGCGGGTTTGGCGCAGAGCTCGGCTACCAGAACTTTGTCGGCAGTCTGCTGCAGTCTGAGGTCAGCATCGACATCGACGCACTGGAGCGTGTGGGTGTGGCACGTACGCTCGCCGAGCCGAATCTGACGGCGCTTTCGGGCGAGACAGCGACCTTCCAGGCGGGCGGCGAGTTCGCCGTGCCGACACCGGCCGCCCTGAACGGCACGGCAGGGGTGGAATTCAAGCAATTCGGTATCGGCCTGGGCTTCACGCCCACTGTCATGACCGAAAACCGTATCGCGCTGAAAGTGGCGACCGAGTTCTCCGAACTTGCCGCCCAGGGCGCTGTTGGTGGCATTCCATCGCTGACGACACGGAAAGTGGAAACCAATGTAGAGCTGCCATCTGGCCGCTCCATGATGATTGCGGGCCTTATCCAGTCGCGCACGCGCCAGGAGCTCGATCAGATCCCGGGCATCAAGAATGTGCCTGTGCTGGGCAGCCTCTTCCAGTCACGTGACTTCACCAATGACGAGACCGAACTGGTGATCATGATCACGCCCTATCTCGTCGATTCCGCTTCCAAACATGACATGCGCACGCCTGCGGATGGCTTTGCCAATCCGAGTGACCGCGACGCCATCCTCTTTGGCCGCCTGAACCAGATGTACAGCAATGGCGATGCGCGCCTCAACGCCAACACTTACCGCGCCCCTGTCGGCTTTATCGAAGAATAGGAGACCCTCCCGTGAGCGTTACGAAACTCTCCAAATTCCTCCTGGCCGGCGCCGCGCTGGCAGCTTTCGGCGCCTGTTCGAACAATGATCTCGCGCTGCCGGAGAACGTGCAGCTGGAGGGCTTGCCGTTCGATAATAATCGCATCGGCGTTGAGCGCGTTACCGAAGTGCTCGAGATCGAGATCAACCCGCTTTATCCTGAATTGCGCCTGGCAGACCGTCGCGCGCTTGAGCGGTTCGTTGCTGCCTATCGCGACCGCGGCCATGGCGAACTTGTGATGGCGATGCCGGAAAACGGGCTCTACCCGGACGCATCGATTGAGGCGCTTAAAAACGTGCGCAACCTGGCTTGGGAAAGCGGGATTTCCTGGGAACAGATTTCCGGCTCGGCCTACAATGCCAACGGCGCCAACGCGCCCATTTTGCTGGCGTTTGACGCCTATGAAGCCGTGGCGCCTGAGTGTCTCTCTCTCGCGGCTTACGACATGTCAGACATCTCAAGCAACAATGAGCCAGCCTATTATGGCTGCGCGGTACGCAACAATATCGCGATGATGCTCGCCGATCCCGGTGACTTGCTCTCGCGGCGTGAAATCAGCCCTGGTGAGAACTCCAGGGTCTCCATTGTGATGGAAGCATATCGGTCAGGCAATTGGGGCGGCGGCGAAGCGGTCGGCGTAGGCGGATAGACACGCCCATGACCGGCGTCAGTAGGATTTGGAGTAGGTTCGATGGGAAAAGACAGCGCACTGTTTGAAGACGATTTCGACTTCGATCTCGAAACCTTTGACGATACCGACCTCGAGACCGAAGACACCGATTTGGGCCTGGAAGGGCTTGAAAGTGCTGTGGAAGACGTGGCCGACGACCAGACCGTTGGCGTTGACCTCGATCCTCCGGCGAAAGAGCTGACCCCGTTCGAGAGCGAAGACACCTCAGCCAGCGAGCCTGTTGCTGAGCTGCCGGACCTGGTGCCCGAGATGGGAGACAAACCCATCCCGGCAATTTCCGTTCTTGCCTTCATCGAGAATAGCGAAACGCGCGAACTGATTGAAGCGATGGCCGGCGACCGGCGCATGAACCGCGCCAGCGTGGAGGTGTTCGAAGGCGGTCTTGAAGCCGCAACGGCCTATCTGACGGAAAACGCCACGCCCAACCTTTTGCTGATCGAAAGCACTGCGCCGGGCCCCCAAATGGTGGCACAAATCGATCGCCTCGCGGAACACTGCGACGAAGGCGTCGAAGTTATGGTCATCGGTGCGACGAACGACATTCCGCTCTATCGTCAACTCGTCGCGCGCGGCGTCAGCGAGTATCTGGTCCCGCCCATCCAGCCGCTGCAGATCATTCGATCAATTTCTGACCTGTTTACGGATCCCGACGCGCCGTTCCTGGGTCGCTCGATTGCCGTGGTCGGCGCCAAGGGTGGCGTTGGCAGCTCGACCATCGCCCACAACCTGGCCTGGTCCATGGCAGAAAATGCCCGGCGCAACACGACGCTGGTCGACCTAGACGTATCCTTCGGCACCACGGCGCTGGATTTCAACGAAGATCCTGCGCAGACCGTCGTGGACGCGTTGCTCGACCCGGACCGCGCCGACGAAGCCGTGGTCAATCGCCTCCTCGCCCGCGCCACAGACCGGCTTTCGCTGTTTGCTGCGCCGGCAACCGTGGCCGACATGCCGGAGATCCCCACCGAGGCCTATGGCAAGGTGATCGAAACCGTGCGCCGCAACACGCCCTATGTGATCCTCGACTTGCCGCATGCCTGGAACCCCTGGGTGATGCAAACCCTGGTGGATGCCGATGAGTTGGTCATTGTCTGCCAACCCGATCTTGCATCCCTGCGCAATGGCAAAAACATCATCGACCAGCTGACGGCCGAGCGGCCCAATGATACCGCGCCCCGCCTGGTTCTGAACATGGTCGGCATACCGAAGCGCCCAGAAATCCCCGTGAAGGATTTCGCTGCGGCTATTGGGTTTGAGCCGGAGATTGTGCTGCCGTTCGATCCGCACCTGTTCGGGATTGCGGCCAATAATGGCCAGATGATTTCCGAGACCGACCCGGCGTCCAAGCCATCCCTGGCGATTGATCACCTCGCCTCGGCTATCAGTGGCCAGACAGTGCAACAACCCACCAAGAGCTTGCTTGCCAAGCTGATGGGTAAGTAGGGAGCGCGGGCTGAACCATGGGATTTGGCAAGAAACAAGCTGGCGGCGTTGCAACCGCGCCGAGCCCGAAGGCAGCGGCGCCGAAGTCGAAACCTGAAGCGAAGGCGCCTGCGCCGGAGCCAAAGAAGCCTGTAGCCAAAGCGCCTGTTCCCCAGGCTGAGCCTGAGCCGGTTCGCGACGTCGATACCCGCTCTGAGGCGTACTACACAACCAAGATGACCATCTTCAATGCGTTGATCGACACCATCGATCTGGCGCAGTTGGCGCAGCTTGATCCGGAAAGTGCGCGCGAGGAAATCCGCGACATCGTCGTCGAAATCATCGCCATCAAGAACGTGGTGATGTCGATTTCAGAGCAGGAACAACTGCTCGACGATATCTGTAACGACGTGCTCGGCTACGGCCCGCTCGAGCCGCTTCTGGCCCGCGATGACATTGCCGATATCATGGTGAACGGTGCGGATACCTGCTACATTGAGGTAAGCGGCAAGATTGAGCGGACCAACATCCGGTTCCGCGACAACGCCCAGCTGATGAACATCTGTCAGCGCATCGTGTCCCAGGTTGGCCGACGCGTGGACGAAAGCTCTCCCATCTGTGACGCGCGTCTTCTGGATGGCTCGCGTGTGAACGTTATCGCCCCTCCGCTGGCGATTGATGGGCCAACACTCACCATTCGTAAGTTTAAGAAGGACAAGCTGCGCCTACAGGACCTTGTGAATTTCGGTTCAATCTCTCCTGCAGGCGCTGAAATCCTTCGAATCATTGGTCATTCGCGTTGCAATGTTCTGATTTCAGGCGGTACGGGCTCTGGTAAAACCACCCTGCTGAATTGCCTGACGGGTTTCATCGAGCCCGGTGAACGGGTCATCACCTGCGAAGACTCCGCGGAATTGCAGCTCCAGCAGCCCCACGTGGTGCGCCTTGAAACCCGCCCACCGAACATTGAAGGGTCTGGCGAGATTTCCATGCGCGATCTCGTGAAGAACTGTCTGCGGATGCGTCCTGAGCGGATCATCGTGGGCGAGGTGCGTGGGCCGGAAGCGTTCGACCTCTTGCAGGCCATGAACACAGGTCACGATGGCTCCATGGGAACGCTGCACGCCAACACCCCGCGCGAGGGGCTGAGCCGTGTGGAATCGATGATCACCATGGGCGGCTTTTCGCTGCCGGCGAAAACGATCCGCGAAATGATCGTCGGCTCGATCGACATTGTGGTCCAGGCGTCGCGCCTTCGCGATGGCTCCCGGAAGATCATGAACGTGACCGAAGTGATGGGCCTGGAAGGTGACACAGTCATTCTCCAGGACGTGCTGAAGTACGAAATCGACGGCGAGGATGAGAACGGCAAGGTGAAGGGTGCCCACAGGGGCACGGGTATTGGTCGCCCCCGCTTCTGGGAACGTGCGTCGTACTACAACCTTGAAAGTGATCTGGCCAAGGCGCTGGACGAGTTGGGCTAGGACATGAACGAAGACCTGATCATATACGGCATTGCTGGATTGGCGTTCCTTGCAATCGCAGGGGTTGGACTGGCCTTCGCCGGTGGTGGATCAGGCGAAGCGGTTGCGAAACGCGCCAAGCAATTGTCCAACGACAAGAAAGATCGCGTGAGCAAGGCGCGCAATGAAAAGCAGGATAGTCGGCGTCGCCAGACACAACAGATGCTCGACAGGCTGCGCACGGAAAACGAAGCCCGGAAGCGTTCAATCATGCCGCGCGATATCGGCTCGCGTCTCAAGCAGGCTGGGCTGGACGTTCCAATATCGGCTTTCTGGATCGCCTCTGTGGTCTTGGGGCTGACAGCAGCCACCGTGGCTTATATTTCCGGCGCGGATGGTGCCACTGTCAGCGGCATTGAGCTGCGCTCGCGACCTGTCGTGATCTTCGCGGCCGGGTTTGCAGGCTTCCTGGGACTGCCACGTTTCCTGCTGGGCTTTCTGGCAGGGATGCGGAACAAGAAACTGACCAACCAGTTTGCCGACGCCATCGATATTATTGTGCGGGGTGTAAAATCCGGCCTGCCGCTGAATGAATGTCTTCAGATTATTGCGCGGGAAAGCCCCGATCCGCTCTCAACGGAATTCCAACAGCTGTCTGACAACATCCGCATGGGCAACACAGTCGAGCAGGCATTGGGAAAATTCTACCAGAGCGTCCCGCTGCCCGAGGTGAACTTCTTCGTCATCGTGCTGAACATTCAGTCCAAGTCGGGCGGTAACCTTTCGGAAGCCCTGGGCAACCTCTCAAGCATCATCCGGTCGCGCAAAATGATGCGTGAGAAGATCAAGGCGATGTCGTCGGAGGCGAAAGCGTCCGCCATGATTATTGGCTCATTGCCGTTTGCCGTGGGCGGCATGGTCTACATGACTACCCCCGAATACGTGATGAAACTCTTCACCACATCTCTCGGCCATACCTTCCTGGCAGGCGGTGCCTTCTGGATGTTCTGCGGCATCATGGTGATGCGCAACATGATCAACTTCGAGATCTAGGGGGCGCGTGTGGAGAGCTTCGCTGAGACCTTCCTGAACGGACCAACCCTCGCCTCGATCCTGGCGGCGGCGGCCATGTTTGCAACGATCGTTTCGTTGTCGCTGCCCGCGCTAAAGGGCGACAAGCTCGAAACACGCCTAAAGGCCGTAACCACCCAACGCGAGCGGTTGCGCAAGCAATCTCGTGCCCGGCTGGAACAGGACGGAAAATCGATCCGCCGCGAAGCCAAGGGCACAATGGCGGACATCACAAAGAAGCTGAACCTGGCGACGCTTCTCGAAGACCCGAATGTGGAGCAAAGCCTGGCGCAAGCGGGCTTTCGCGGGCCGAAACCCATCGCAACCTTCTACTTCTTCCGGTTCTCGCTGCCCTTTGTGGGCGCAATCGCGACCTTCATCTACATCTTCTTTGTCAACGATATGGGGTTTGAGCCCATCCAGAAATACGGCGCGATCCTGTTTGGTGCAGCGGCGGGTTTCTATGCGCCGACCATGTATATCGGGAACCTGAAACAAAAGCGTCAGGCTTCGATTATGAAGGCCTTTCCCGACGCGTTGGACATGCTGCTGATCTGTGTTGAATCCGGTATGTCGATTGAGATGGCCTTCGGTAAGGTAGGCAGTGAGATCGGATCGGCGTCGCCTGAACTTGCCGAAGAACTGACGCTGACGACGGCAGAGCTTTCCTACCTGCCCGAGCGGCGGATGGCCTATGAAAACCTGGCCAAGCGGACGGGCCATGAGGGGGTGAAATCGGTTTGTATGGCCCTCGTCCAGGGCGAACGCTACGGTACGCCCCTTGGCGACGCCCTGCGCGTAATGGCCAAGGAAAACCGGGATATGCGCATGTCCGAGGCCGAGAAGAAGGCAGCCGCCCTGCCTGCCAAGCTGACCGTGCCCATGATCGTATTCTTCCTGCCAGTGCTGTTCGTTGTGGTGCTCGGCCCGGCGTATATCAACTTCCAGGAAATGTAGGGCGGCGGCCCGCGTGCCGCATTGCCTGCCGACAAAAAAAGACCCGCTGCACATCATGGCGCAGCGGGTTTTTGCGTTATCGGGTTGCCGTGGAGATCAGCCCTCAGAGCTGCGCCGAAGGGAAGGGGCGCGAGCGGAGGCTTCTTCTTTTGCAGTTTCGGTCGGCGCATCATTGGTGGTTGCCTCGGGTGCGATCGAGGCTGGAGCGGCATCACCCCGCAACTCGCGCAACAAATCCGCATTCCGGCGCATCGTCTCTTCGGGGGCATCCCCAGCAGCAGCGATCATTTCATCGAACCGACCTTGCAGACCGAGCACGAGGGCGAGGTTCTGGCGTACATTGGAGTTCGCGCCCTCGAGGCTGGCTGCCTTGCGGAGCTGAGCTTCGGCAGCATCAAGGTCACCCGACAGGGCGAGCGACAATCCGAAATTGGACAGGGTCGCGACCCTATTGGGGTCGATTTCAAGGGCTTGGCGGTAGGCCACCTGAGCTGTGACATGATCTCCCAGACGGTCATTTGTCAGGGCCAGTGACGCCAGGATGGCCGCATCTGCCGGAGCGATGACGGCGGCGGCCTGCAAGGCCCGGCGTGCGCCAGCAAAGTCGTTTGTCGCAGTCATGCTGCGCGCTTTCAGGCGTTTCACTTCGGCGGAGAAGGGATGGATAACTTCCGTCTCCGTCATCAACTGAACAATACGCTCATGGCTGCCGATACCGGCGAGCGCACGGGCGAAATCGAGCGCGGTGTCGAGATCTTCTGGCGTTTTCGCATATTCGACAGCCCAGAAGTTTGCCCGTTCGAGCGGTGGCATCCGATTGGCGATTTCGCGCTCTTCCGCTGTGGCGGGCATGAACTGCGGATCTGTTTCGGGCGCGACCTCTGACTGAACCGGAAGATCAGCACTGCCATCTGTTGCACAACCGCCCAGGGCGATTGCTGCGGCCACCACCAGAGACAGTTTGCCTTTTTGGGCACTGGACATGTCGCATTACCTCACGTTCTAAGGATGTCGAAAGATGTGCGCAGGCCCCGGTCAAGGACTGGTTAACGCTGCGGGCTCATCCCTTAACTTTTCTGCGCTTTTTCCCTGGAGGAGCCAAAATGGACCCCGTATTTACAGCGTCGGCAGAGGCTCCGGCTCAGATCCACGTTTTCACCTCCTCCGACTGGCAGGAGGCTCGGCCCGGCGGACCCCTTGGCACATTTGCCGATGCGTCAGGGTTCGTGGGCGCTCAAGGCCAGTGCGTGATTTCCCCGCGCAGTGATGGCAGCCTTGGGGACGTCTTGTTTGGAATTGGTTCGGGACGCGACGCACTGGCGCTTGCTGCCCTTTCCGCAAGGCTTCCGAAGGGGGCCTATGAAATCGCCCGACTTCCAGACGGATTCAGCTTCGCGTCTGCCGCTGCAGGTTGGCACGATGGCGCGTACAGCTTCGACACTTACCGGGATGCCCCTTCTGCGCCGCCGCAACTGGTGATACCAGAGGGCGAGGACGGTGTGGCCATCGATCGGGAGGCCGGCGCCGTTCGGTTCGTTCGCGACCTTGTTAACACTCCGGCTGAAGATATGGGACCAGATGCCATCCAGGGCGCGATTTCCGCTTTGGCCGAAGACAATGGTGCGCGCCTGGAGACCACGCTCGGCGATGCGTTGCTGGATCAGAACTTTCCGATGATCCACGCCGTCGGCCGGGCGGCAGATATTGCCCCGCGCCTTATGGAATTAAGCTGGGGAAATCCGGATCATCCCGAACTCGCAATTGTTGGCAAAGGCGTCGCCTTCGATACCGGGGGCCTGAACATCAAAACGGGCGATTACATGCGCCTGATGAAAAAGGATATGGGCGGTGCGGCCCACGCCATCGGTCTCGCAAAGCTAGTTATGGAGGCCCAGCTCCCGGTCTTCCTTAAGCTCTATGTGCCTGCGGTCGAAAACGCGATCTCCGGCAATGCGTTCCGGCCGGGAGATGTCGTCGCGACGCGCAAGAGGCTGAAGGTCGAGATCGACAATACCGATGCTGAGGGCCGCTTGATCTTGTGCGATGCGCTCGCCCGCGCCTGCGAAGGCAACCCGGACGTTTTGGTTGATTATGCCACGCTGACCGGCGCTGCCCGTGTCGCACTCGGTCCCGATCTGGCGCCTTACTACACCGATGATGAGGAGCTGTCCTTAGCCATCGAGGCGGGCGCGAAGGCGTCCGGAGATCCAGTGTGGCGGATGCCGCTTTGGCGGCCCTATGAGTCCATGCTGTCCAGTTCGATCGCTGACATCTCAAATGCGGGTGGCCGGATGGGCGGGTCGATCACAGCTGCTGTTTACCTGTCGCGCTTTGTCGATGTGCCGCGATGGATGCATTTTGATATCTGGGCCTGGCGGGAGTCCAAATATGGTCGCCCGGCGGGCGGAGCAGCGACGGGTCTGCGCGCGAGCTGGTCCATGCTTCAGGCACGTTACGGCGCCTGATCACTCGCGTCTTGCGAGAATCACCAAATCACGGAACGCTTCTTCCTATGTCGGGAGGGAGCGGACATGTCCATCAACGAACGTGAAGCGCTGGAGTTCCTCAAATCTGCGTTTACGGCCAATGTCTCGGGCGATGCACCTGACCTGACCGCACGCCAAAGCGCGATCCTGATGGTGGTGGCGCTGGAGCGCGGACCGCATACCGTTCGGGGACTTGCCGCAGAATTGGAGCTTTCAAAGCCCGTTATCACGCGCGCCGTGGACAAATTGGAGTCGCTTGGCCTGGTGCGGCGGCAAACCGATGAGCGAGACTTGCGCTCGGTCTTCATCGTACGAACCCAGGCCGGCACCACTTTTCTGCGCGCCATGGCAAGGCCAATCGTCAAAGGCGCCACGCCCGGTAAGAAACCGGCCAAGGTCTCCAAAGCCGCCTGATCCTACAAAAGAAAAACGGCGCCAGGGTTTACCCGGCGCCGTTCTCGCATTCGGGCTCAAGGTTTACTTACTCGCCGATCGTGTCGTCGATAATTTCTTCGACGACCTCTTCCACGGGTGTATCGATCACTTCCTGAAGTTCAGCGGCATCTGCGGGAGCCTCAACCTCTGCGGCAGCGGGCTCAACAGCTGCGTCCATCGCAGCTGGGAATGGAATGGGGCTGGCTGTTTGGGTTGACAGGTAGGCGATTACGTTCGCGCGTTCGCTGTCGCGGTTCAGGCCCGCAAAAGCCATGGATGTGCCGCTGACATAGCCCGACGGATTCTTCAGCCAGTCGTTGAGATTTTCGTAGGTCCACTCACCGCCCATGCCGGACAGGGCGCCGGAATAACGGAACCCGTCCTGGGTTGCCTTTGCAGCGCCCACCGTGTTCCAGAGGGCAGGGCCGATGCCATTGCCGCCGCCTTGCTCGATGGAGTGACAGGACTGGCACTTCTGCTTGAAGCTGCTTTCGCCGCGCGCGGGATCCGCGTTGGCAAGGGCCAGTCCCAAGTCGAACACCGGTTCGGGTTCGCCCGAGTCGGTGCCGCCAGCATCTGCGATCTCGACATAGTAAGCGTAGCTAGATGCGATCTTCTCGTTCAGCGAGAGTTCTTCGCCGTGATGGTCGTCATGGTGACCTTTCTCCGGGGCAAACAGAGAATGTGAAAGGTTGTGGAGCCCGAGGATCACAAGAAGGACCGCCAGGAGGCATCCAAAAATGGTGTTTAAGCTCATACCGCCCATAATACGTATCCAGATGAGTGTGGTCTTGGTTTCCGCTAGGTGGCACGCTAGAGGGGCCTCCACAACTGACGCGGTGACGCACTGCGACGAAGGACTCAGATGACAGTATCCATTGCCTATCAGGGCGAGCCCGGTGCCAATTCCCACATCGCTTGCAATGAAGCCTTTCCAGACCTGACGCCGCTGCCATGCCGAACCTTCGAAGACACGCTCGCGGCGGTTGAAAGCGGCGCGGCAAAGCTGGCGATGATCCCTGTGGAAAACACGATTGCTGGGCGCGTGGGCGATATTCACTATCTCCTGCCCGGCACAAACCTGCACATCGTGGGCGAGCACTATCTACCCATTCGGTTCCAACTCATGGCCTTGCCCGGAACCAAGCTGGCGGAGATCACGAAAGCGCGGTCCCACATCATGGCGCTGGGGCAATGTCGCAAGTTCCTGAAGCAGCATGGGATCGATGCCGTTACATCCGCCGATACGGCCGGCGCGGCCCGCGAAGTGGCCGAGGCGGGCGATCCAGCCATTGGAGCCATTGCCCCCCGACTGGCCGCGGATGTCTACGGTTTGGAGATACTCGCCGAAGATATCGAAGATGCGCGCCACAACACGACCCGGTTTGTCATCATGTCGGCTGAGCCGCAGGAACTGGAGTCGGGCGGTGGCCCCATCAAGACGGCTTTCCTGTTTCAGGTCCGCAACATTCCAGCCGCGCTTTACAAGACGTTAGGCGGGTTCGCGACGAACGGTGTGAACATGACCAAGCTTGAAAGCTACCAGATCGATGGGGCATTTCAGGCGTCGCAATTCTACGCTGAGATTGAGGGCCATCCCGATGAGCGACCCGTGCAATTGGCACTTGAGGAACTTGGGTTCTTCTCGGCCAGCCTGAAAATTCTCGGCGTTTTCCCCGCAGCGAACGCGCCGGGGTAATCGAAGAGTCGGGGCGTTGTTCTCAGGTCTCTTCGAACAGTTTCAGCAAAAGGCCCGCTTGTGAGGCCATGTGCCCATCGCTGATGGGGGCGCGCATGAGCACGAGCCGGTGCCAGAACGCGCCAAGCATAAGCTGCATGGCGATATCAATTTCCCAGTCGCGCCGAATGATGCGTTTTGCAGTCAGCTCTGCGAGCACATTCCTCAAGGGCGTGCGCAGATTGTCCTGGAGCCAGGCTCGCCAATACTCTCCCGCGTCCGCATCGTCGGCTGCGGCTATCAGGCTCGCACGCAGAACAGCGTGGCCTGTTCCAGCGCGCGCAGCAATTTCCAGCGGCAGAAAGATATCTGTCACCCGCTCTGCAGGATCGCGGCCCAAACGCCCCGGGGCGGGCAGCAGTTCGAGGCCGGCGTCCACACACATGGCACCCACAGAGGGCCACCAGCGATAAATGGTCTGTTTGGAAGCCCGCGCCCGTTTGGCAACGCCGTCGACGCTGAATTTGCGCCAGCCATTTTCCGCCAGCTCCTCCCGCGTTGCCGCCAGGATCGCAGCACGGGAGTCTTCGCTGCGTTTTGGGCCTTGTTTGCGAGTGCTGCCTGCCATGGCGGTCCTTCTTTCAGCCTGCACCCTCGCCAAGGGATTGGGCAGCTAGCGATTTCTCCGAAAAACGGTACGTTCCGTTCATTCGCATTTTTGACGCCCCGTTCAAGTCCCGATTGGGCACGTTGTACCGGGAATTGCACTGAAGACTGCAAAACGCCCGCCTGAGCTGCGTGGTTCGTCGCTCGATACGAACCTCAACGACCTCTTTGCTCCGGGCGTGGTCGTCGGAGAATTCGAACCGGCTGCGGTTTATCTTTTCCGCAATGCGCCCTATTTGGCTCGGAATTGCCCGGACTTGAGCAATCCGGCGGACACCGACGGTCACGGGAGCCAGCCGATGGACACCGCCCTTTCTACTCTTCTGTCGCCAATTATTCTGTTTTTCATGCTGGGCATGGGCGCGGCGCTGTTGCGCTCGCAAATGTCGGTCCCGGAAGCCTTCTCCAAGGGTCTGTCCATCTATCTCATGATGGCCATCGGCCTTAAGGGCGGCGTGGAGATGTCAAAAAACCCGCTCACGACAGAGGTGATTTTGGTGCTGGTGGCGGGGATTGTGTTGTCTTTCGCCATTCCGGCACTGGCCTTTGTCCTGCTGAAATTCACCACGCGATTGAGCCGGACGGATGCCGCCGCAACGGCTGCCCACTACGGATCTATCTCCATCGTCACCTTTGTCGCCGCCACCGAAGCCGTACGCCTGTCCGGATTTGAGCCGGGCGGACACCTTGTTGCCACGGCGGCCCTCATGGAAACGCCGGCCATTATCACCGCACTGATTCTGGCCCATCAGGGACAGAAGGCACGCGGGGATATTGCCGGGTCGGAGCGCGGCGAACTGGTGCGTGAGGTCTTGCTGAATGCGTCAGTGGTCGTGCTGGTGGGCGCGCTGATCATTGGTTGGATCGCGGGCGAGGATGGCACGGCCAATGTACAGCCCTTCTTTACGGGCCTGTTCCAGGGCGTGCTGTGCCTGTTCCTCCTGGATATGGGCTTGAATGCAGGGCGGGGTCTGCGCCAGGGCTGGCGCGAGATGACGATGTCCACCTTCGTTTTTGGGCTCTACATGCCGCTCATATCAGCCGTGATCACAGCAGGCCTGGCAGCGCTTTTGGGCCTTCCGGTTGGGGATGCGGCACTGCTGATCACGCTGGCTGCGTCTGCTTCCTACATCGCCGTGCCAGCAGCGATGCGCCTGGCCCTGCCAGAAGCCAAGCCCTCTGTTTATCTGACGCTTTCCCTTGGCGTGACTTTCCCGTTCAATGTGACCGTCGGCATTCCGATCTACATTTTTCTGGCCCAGCAGGCCGCCAGCCTCTCAGGATAGGGAGACTTTGCCATGGAGTTGCACCGCAAGCGTCGTATCGAACTGATCATTGAGCGGATGGCCTATAAACGCGCCTGCCGCGTGCTCGAAAAGGCCGGGATGACGGGATACACCGTACTCCCGTCAATGGCAGGATTTGGCGGCGGCAATCGCTGGAGCCGAGACACGGACATATCGGCTGCGTCCGATATGGTGGTCGTCATATCCATCGGAGACGAAGACAAGGTCGACGCAGCATTGGATCAGATCGCCAATATTCTCGGCTCCCACATTGGTGTGGTGAGCGTCAGCAATGTGGATGTGATGCGTCCGGAACGGTTCTAGCGCCTCGGTTACTGCGCCACCCAGCCGCCATCCATCTGCAGCATCGCCCCATTGATCTGGCTGGCGGCGTCGGAACACAGGAAGCTGGCAAACTCGCCGACCTGTTCTGGCGTCACGAATTCCTTGGTGGGCTGGGCGGCGAGGAGTACGTCATTTTTCACCTGCTCTTCGGTCATGCCGCGCGCCTTGGCGGTGTCGGCGATCTGGCCTTCGACGAGCGGCGTGTACACATATCCCGGGCAAATGGCGTTGCAGCGCACACCGAATTGAGCGCCTTCGAGAGCGATGGTCTTGGTAAACCCTGCAATGCCGTGCTTTGCGGCGACGTAGGCCGATTTGAAGGGTGAGGCGACCAGGGCGTGGGCGCTGGCAGTGTTGATAATGCGGCCCCAGCCTTTCTCCTTCATGCCCGGAATGGCCATCCGCGTGGTGTGAAACGCCGCCGTCAGGTTCAGCGCAATGATAAGATCCCAGCGGGCGACCGGAAATTCCTCCACGGGCGCAACATGCTGAACCCCCGCATTGTTCACGACGATGTCGGCGCCGCCAAAATCGCGCGCCACATATCCCATCAGACCCTCAATGGCGTCCGGGTCTGTCAGGTCTGCGCCGGAGTAGCCGACCTTTACCCCGTGTTTTTCTGCGAGGCTCGAACGCAGAGCTTCGATCTCATCGGCATCGCCAAACCCGTTGAGCACCACATTGGCACCATCTGAAGCAAATCGCGTCGCGATGGCCTTACCGATGCCGCTGGTTGAGCCGGTTACGAGGGCAGTTTTTCCAGTGAGCATGTTTTGATCTCCTTGAGGCGCAGGTGAACGCCCGTATAAAGGCAGGGTGTGGCGGTGCAGAGCCCTTCCCTAGCACTTTGCGCCGGGCGAACAATCACAGGAGCGAGCATGGACGACGTCTTCGCAGCATTGGAGGCATTCCAGGCAGGCCTGCCCGACTTTCTTATCCATACCGGCATGGCGTTTGGCATGCTGATCGTGGCCACCACCATCTATATCAAGCTGACGCCCTGGCGTGAGTTGGCCCTTGTGAAAGATCAGAATGGCGCAGCGGGCCTCGCGCTGGCCGGCGCGGTCATTGGATTGGCCATTCCCATCTCTGCCTGCCTTGCCAATGCGCTGACATGGCAGGGGTTTTTAATCTGGGGTACGGTGGCAATCTTGTTCCAGCTTCTCGCCTACCGAGTAACTGATCTGCTGCTGCGGGATTTGCCGCGACGGATCGAAGAAGATCAGGCAGGCGCGGCGATCGTTCTCATCGGAACGAAGATTGCCTCGGCCCTGATACTGGCAACCGGGCTTTGGGATCCCAATCTGTTTGCCAGGTAGGGGCGGCAGCAAAGGATAGTTTTGGTGCGTCAGCTCGATATTCTTCTCTATGCCCTTGTCCTGGGAACCGTTCTCTGGGTGCTGTCGGGGTTGGGAACGGAAAACGCTGATGCGCCCGAGCCTTTGCCGGACCATTTCGAGCAAGACGGGCCCATGTTGCCCAATGCCTCCGTGTTTGATGAGCGGGTTCTGGTTCAGGTGGATGAGCCGCAGAACGGGCTCGGCAGCGCTTTTGCTATCAATCGAAATGGAGACTGGCTGACAGCCCGCCATGTGGTGGAAGGCTGTGATCGCGTCTCCATCCTCGTCGCGCCGCGCCGATACGTTCCAGTGGCTGAGGTGCGGGTTTCGGACACCAGTGATCTGGCCGTCTTGTCTACGGGGCGCAGCCCACGCTCAGCGGCCCTTGAACTGGGCGAAGACCTGCGTGTGGGGGAGTACGGTTTTCATGTGGGGTATCCTAATGGTCGTCCAGGCGAGGTCGCCTCTCGGCTCCTGGCCCGCTCGCGCCTTTTGAGCCGTGGAGAGCGCCACTCCGATGAGCCCGTATTGGCCTGGGCGGAGGTGGGCCGGACTCGCGGCCTGAATGGTGGCCTGGGAGGCCTCAGCGGTGGACCTGTATTCGATGCCGAGGGTCGGGTCCGCGGCGTCATTGTTGCGGAAAGCCCCCGGCGCGGGCGGATTTATACCGCCGACCCGGAGTCGATCCGCCGTTTTCTCGATGAAGTAGATGTCGAGACCAATCCTCCCGCCCGTCTCGAGCCCATCACCGTGGCCGACTATGGCGCAAAGGCAGATCTGGCGCGCAACTCACTGCAAGTCGTGAAAGTGGCGTGTGAGGTCTCTTCGTGAATTTCGCTGATAGGCTCATCGCCCGCACACGTGCGTTTGGTCCATTGTGCGTTGGGATCGATCCACATGCCGGGCGCATTCCAGCGCTGTTTGGTGGCGACACGCCCCAGGGCATCGCGGCATGGGGCATGGCGGTCTTAGATGCGTGCGCCGGCAAGGTAGCCATCGTGAAGCCCCAAGTGGGCTTGTTCGAGCGCCATGGCCCGGAAGGTATGGCGGCGCTTCAGGCGGTCATGGAGCGTGCAAAGGCCCAAGACATGCTGGTCTTGGCAGATGCCAAACGTGGCGATATCGGCTCGACTGCCGAGGGCTATGCCGCAGCTTACTTGGCGGAAGATGCGCCGTTTCCAGCCGATTGCGTGACCGTCAACCCGTATATGGGCCTAGACACGTTGGAACCGTTTCTTTCTGCTGCTGAATCGAGCGGAAAAGGTGTAGCCGTGCTGGTGCGCACGTCTAACCCCGGTTCGGCAGATTTCCAGGCCAAGGCGATGGGCGAGCGATCTCTCTGGAGCGAAGTCGGCCATGCGCTCAGCCCGGCAATCACGCGTCTGCGGGGGCAGGGGGCTTGGTCCTCTTTGATGTTTGTTGCCGGCGCAACCGGGCCGGAAGAAGCGCGCGCCTTGCGGGATATTGCGCCATCGGCGTTGTTTCTCGTGCCGGGATATGGCGCCCAGGGCGCGGACGCCGCGGCGGCGTTGGCAGGCTTCGTTCCAGGTCCCGATGGGCTTGAGGGCGGGGTGGTGAATGCCTCCCGTTCGATCACGTTCCCGGCCGCAGCGCAGTCCGCAGACACCTATGCCGCGTGGCAAGATGCAATCGCGCACGCTCTGGATGCGGCGAGCGCAGATTTGCGTGCCGCAGCCCAGGGGTAACGCCGGGTTTGCCTCGACAAGGGGCCGGTTTCCCGTAAGCTTCTATCGTAAGAGCCTGACAACAGGCCGAACCCTGGGAGGAGTTTGACATGGCGCAGTGGCGATCCTTGTTGATATCGAGCGTTTTGGCCTGCGGACTGGTGGCCTGTGGCCCGCCTGAACCAACGAATGACGTTTCCGAAACCGAAGCACCTGCTGAAACCACGACAGCCGACGGCAGCTTCGCTGCGGTGGATACCGCGCGTATCCTCGCGGCGAACGAACGGCCGGACGAATGGCTGACCTATGGCGGGAATTACGACGAAACGCGCCATTCGCTTCTGCAGAAAGTGAACACGGACACGGTGGAACGGCTCGGTGTGGCCTGGACCTATGACCTGCGCACAGCGCGCGGGGTCGAAAGCACGCCCATCGTTGTGGACGGTGTGATGTATGTCACTTCCGCCTGGTCGGTTGTCCATGCGCTGGATGCGGCCACGGGCGAAGAGCTTTGGGTCCATGAGCCCGACGTTGACCGTGCCGTGGGCGTAAAAGCATGCTGCGATGTCGTGAATCGGGGCGTCGCCGTCTACGATGGCAAAGTCTATGTCGGCGTCATTGATGGCCGCCTGCAGGCGCTTGATGCGCAGACCGGCGAACTGGTCTGGAGCACTGTGACGGTCGACCAGTCCAAGCCCTACACGATCACCGGCGCGCCACGCGTGGTCGATGGTAAGGTTCTGATTGGCAATGGCGGCGCCGAGCTCGGTGTCCGCGGCTACCTGTCGGCCTATGACGCTTCCACCGGAAAACGGGTCTGGCGCTTCTACACGGTGCCGAACCCGAACAAGCAGCCTGACAATGCCGCCTCTGACGCGATTTTCGCCGAGATGGCGAGCGACTCCTGGGGCGATGAGGGAGCCTGGACCAGCGATGGCGGCGGCGGCACGGTCTGGGACTCAATCGTCTATGATCACGTCAACGACCAGATTATCTTCGGCGTTGGCAACGGATCGCCGTGGAACCAGGCCTTCCGTGATCCGTCGGGCGGGGACAATCTGTTCTTGTCCTCCATAGTGGCAGTGGACGTGGATACTGGCGAATACAACTGGCACTTCCAGACCACGCCGGGCGACAATTGGGACTACACAGCCACTCAGACAATCATCCTGGCAGATCTACCGCTGGGCGCTGACGGCGCCATCCGCCGGGTCGCGATGCAGGCCCCTAAGAACGGGTTCTTCTATGTTGTGGATGCTGCGACGGGAGAGTTCATCTCCGGCGACGCTTTTGTCCCGGTGAACTGGGCCACGGGCCTCGACAGCTCTGGCCGGCCGCTTGAAAACCCCGAGGCGCGCTATGGCAGCGCCGCCTTCTTCCAGACGCCCGGCCCTCTCGGCGCCCACAACTGGCACCCCATGGCGTTCAATCCTGACCATGGCCTGGCGTACATCCCGGCCCAGGAAATCCCTGCGGCCTATGCGGAAGATCCCCGTTTCACCGAGCAGCGTACCAAATGGAACACCGGCACAGACTTTTCTGCCGGCACCGTGCCAGACCTTCCGCCTGGCACAATGCAGGCCCTGCGGTCTACGCTGAAAGGACGCCTGATTGCTTGGGATGTCGTGGCTCGTGAACCTCGCTGGGTCGTCGAGCATGCCAATGCTTGGAATGGCGGGGTTTTGTCGACAGCAGGAAATCTGGTGTTCCAAGGGACGCTGGGCGGTGAGTTTGCGGCCTACAATGCGGCTTCTGGAGCAAAACTCTGGTCCTATGACCTGAAGTCTGGTGGCAATTCGGGGCCGGGGACTTTCGAAATCGATGGCGAACAGTATGTCACCATCACCACCGGCTGGGGCTCCGCCTATGCCCTCGCTGCAGGGCTCGCCTATGATGCAGCCGTGCCTCCAAGCGTGGGCAAGGTGGTCACGTTCAAACTTGGCGGTAACCAACTCATCGCCGACGCGGACGTGCCGATGATTGAGCGCACGCCCAAGGGTGAAGACTTCGGCAGCCCGGAATTGGTCCAGGCCGGCACGGTCCACTTCGCGCGCAACTGCGCGGTATGCCATGGGCAACTTGCCATTAGTTCCGGCGTGCTGCCGGATCTGCGCTGGTCGCCAATTACAGCCGATGCGGAAACCTGGGCCGCCGTTGTCAATGAAGGCACCCTTGCGTCGAACGGAATGGTGTCGTTCTCCGACGTGCTCAGCGACGAGGAAAGTGAGGCCATTCGCGCTTATGTGCTTCGCCAGGCCCATAATGCGCAAAATGCGTCAGAGGTGACTGGTGGACAGCCCTAGGCTGCTGCGTTTGAATCACTGACGGCGTTAATACATTTGACCCGCAGACCCCCTGTCTGCGGGTTTCGTTTTGTCCTATCCTGATGATCTGATCGTGGGGACTAGAGGACATGACACCATGGCCATAATCGGGTTTTTGATTGCAGTTGTGACCGCCATCGGCGTGTGGCAATGGCGTATCCAACGCGCCGCTGAGGCCGCACGGGAACTCGAGGGCGTCGTCAAGACGGCGGCCAACCTGCCGCGCCGCTTTGCCTTCAAGCGCAAAATGGGCAAGAGCGGGCTGCAACTGGTGGATGATCCGCGCGAGGCTGCCACAATCCTTATGGTGGAAATGGCCCGTGCTGGCGGGGATCTCAGCCGCGAGACCCGCGAAGAGATTGAAAAGATCATTGTTTCGGATTTCCAGCTTGAAGAAGAAGATGCCGACGCCCTGATCGCCCACGCCCAATGGGTGTTGCGCGAAGCGCCTGTGCCAGACGCTGTTGTCAGCCGCATGGCCAAGACACTGATGGAAATGGACGCCATCGGCCCCAAGGAAATCGTTGATCTGGATGGCATGCTGGTCGCCATCAGCGAAGCCGAAGGCCTGCCAAACCCAGACCAGCTCGGCCTCCTGCAGACCTTCCGAAACGCCGTGGGGCTCCAGACCTGACAATATTCGGCGACGCCAAGTGAGAGTGATGCATCAGCGTTGACGTCGAAGCTTCGCATATCCAATCGTTTGGCCCGTCGGCTTTGGCTGTCCGCTCAAGGATTGGCGGAGACGCCGATTGGCCCGATCAATCTAGATGCGATGATAGAGCGGCTAGGTTTCGTCCAGATCGATTCCATTCGCGTCGTATCGCGCGCTCATCACCATATCCTGTGGAGCCGCAACCAGAACTATCGCGAGCCGATGTTGGGCAAGCATATGAGCCGGGATAGGCGTGTATTCGAGCATTTTACCCATGATGCATCGGTCATCCCGATGGACTTCTACCCCATGTGGACCCGCCAGTTCCGGCGCCTGGAGAAGAAGGTTCGCAGTTGGCAATGGCATCGCGGCATGCTCGAAAGCGATGGTCGTAATGCGATAAAGGAGCGAATTCAGGCTGAAGGCCCCCTCTGCACCAAAGCTTTCGATACGAAGATCAAAGGCGAGAAGGCGATGTGGTCCCGGCCGCCCCATAAGCTAGCCCTCGATTACATGTGGTACGCAGGGGAACTCGCAACGGCGCATCGCGAGAACTTCACCAAGTTCTATGATCTCAGCGAGCGCGTGATCCCAAAGCCGTATCGTGACCAAAGCGTTTCTGATGGAGATCAGCTCTCATGGCTTTGCCAGTCTGCTCTCGAGCGTCTCGCATTTGGAACTGAAGGTGACATTCAGAGATTTTGGAACGCCGTCAGCAATAGCGAAGCCAGGAACTGGGTCGCGGGCAGAGCGCACGAGCTTGTCCCTGTTGAGATCGAGTGCGCCGATGGAAGTTGGCGTCCCGCGGTCGCGCCCGGGGATATTGAAGTCCGGCTGCAAGCGTTGCCCGTTCCCACGAGCCGTTTGCGCATCTTGAACCCATTCGATCCGGTAATTCGCGACCGAAACCGGCTTCAGCGTCTTTTCGGATATCAGTACACCGTTGAGATGTTTGTGCCGGCTGCCAAACGCCGCTGGGGCTATTATGTCTATCCCCTTCTGGAGGGTGACCGCTTTGTGGGGCGCATTGAGGTTAAGGCCGATCGCAGGGCTGGTCGGCTCACCATCTTGAACGTCTGGCCAGAGCCGGGCGTGAAGTGGACCAACGCTCGGATTGCCGAGCTCCAGTCGGAGTTGGCCCGCCTGGCGCGTTTCGTCTCCGTGGATGAAATCCTCTGGCAGGCCCCGTGAGTGCTATCGACTTAAAGCTGCATTGTAAGCAGCCTTACCGTTCGCCTTTCACATCGTCTTCGCGAGCGATGGCGCGGTCTTCGTCGTTGAAGTTCACCTCGGCCTCTTCGCCGGTGCCGTAGTCACGGGCTTTGGTGGCCAGCCGCTGCATGGATTCCTGCATGGTGCCGGCGCTCATACCCATCACCTTGCTCTGGGCCATGCCGACGCCTTCCGCGTCGCCAAACTGGCCGAAATCGGCGCCCAGAAAAATGACTTCCCAGCCCTTGGCGCGGGCGCGGTCCAAGGCGGCGCGGGCGGTGTCCTTGGTGAATTCCTGCGAGGCGTTTTCGTGGCCATCGGTCATGATAACGATGACGGCGCGCTCAGGATTGTCGGCCTCGGCCATGGAAACAGTCCGGCCAATGGCGTCGAACAGTGGTGTCATGCCGCGCGGGCTGGCCTCATCCGAGGTGACCGCCTGCCAGCTGTCGGCATCGCTCTTGCGGCGGAGGACGTCGTATTGCAGCCCGCCCTGGTGGTCGAAGACTGCGAGCGTGATTTCCGTGTTGAGCGTATCGGGCGCCTCGCCTTCGCGCTCTTCGCCCACGGTTTTGGCATAGGCGTTCACGGAGGTCAGCGCTTCGTCCCAGATGCTGGACATGGAGCCTGTGCGGTCGAGCAAGATGTATGAGTGCATGTGTGTGTCCCCTTCTTCAAATGGCGCAGCGCCGGCCATCGTGGCGGGCAATAAGGCGGCGGCGATGGAAATCAGCGTGCGTTTCATGGTCGTCTCCCTGTTGCGGAGACTTTCCCGTCTGAATGGGGCATGGCTGGGGCAGGGGCGCGTTGATCCTGGGGCGAACTGTGCCAGGGATCTGGTCAGATCGGCTTTGACCAATCAAAAATCGTGCGCGCTGCCTTTACGGTTTTCTCAAATGCCTCGACGCCGTGGCGACCGCCATTTACAGCCTTGCGCGCGTCCGCCCAGTCTTCAGACGCCCAGGCCTTTGCAATCCGGTCTTTCTGATCCTGCATGAAGGTCGCGAGGATCCGCGCTGCGATATCAGGTTGCAGCGCCTGGTCTGGATCGTTGACCAAGTCGATGCCGAGGCGCTCGCCATAGCGCCTGTAATTGTCTTTGCCGGTGAGTTGGACGAAGCCGCGTCCACGATACTTGTAGCCGTCTCCTTCGGCATTGTTGCCGATATCTGTGCGGAAATCATACTTTCCGAAGGGGCGCCCTTCCGGCTCGGTATTGTACTGGGACTCGTACTCCGCGATGGGATCAAACCCGGCGGTCTCAGCCTTGATCGTGCCCAGGGCTGTTATGATGTGGGGCCAATCGTCCAATCCGGCATCACGCATCGCATCGAGGACCAGCGGCAGATAGCGTTCAACATTATCAGCAACGGAATGGTGGAAAAGGCCTGCCACGAGGGAGGCCGGTACGGCGCGGCGGACAAGATCTTTGCGGTTAGGGGGCGGCGGTACAGGGCGCGACGGTGTCGGTTGAGTGTTCGTTGCCGCGCTGCCCCCCGCATGGGTGTTTCCCGTCACCGGTGCCACACGGACCTTGTTCGAGGCAGAAGCTCCAACGGGGCTGAGATGGTCGACTGCACTGTATCCCTCTACGACCGCATTGGTGGAAAACGTGGCCCGGATACGGCGCCATCGACCGTTCCACACCAGCGGATCGAGGGGTTCAACGACCATTCCGCGGGGCATTGCGGCGAGCCGATCTGCAGTATCCACGGGGAAACGTCGAATATTCAGCCCACTGCGGGCAGTCACCTGGAGATTTTGGGCCACGGGCGTCCCCTGCCAAAAAGTTACTGAAAAGTTGTCAGGACAGTGCCCCAATGCTTTAGTCCCGTCCAGTTCGAGTGAAACTAAGGGTGGGATTCCCAAATGGCGTTGCTCCTCGCATTGGTCGGATTTGCAGCGGTCGTTGCGGTCTATTCCACAATCGTGTCGGTGGTTGTCGAAGGCATCCACAAGATGTTTGCCCTGCGCAGTGCCGGCATGTCCGAGATGCTGCGGAACTTCTACGACCAGAAACTCGCCAACCTGCAATCCAATGATACGCCGCCTGAGCAAAGCGCGCCCGGCGCCACCGGAAGCCATGTGGCATCCGCCGACAGCCGAAACTTCGCCCACTCAATGACCCGGCGCGCGGCTTCGGAGAACCTCAGGCCCTGGTACATTCGGCGCTGGCCGCTGATTGGCCAGATACTGTCTTCGCGCGTCCAGAAGATGAGTACGTTACAGTTCATTGAGCGGCTTGCTGAAACGCCTGAAGGCCAGGCTCTCGCGCGCCACGATCGCCCGCGTTTGCGGCGTGCGTTAACAGCTGCGGCCTATGAGTTTGAGCGGATTGGCGAAGCCCAGACGGAGTATTTCCGCTCGCGTGCAAATATGGTCTCGGTGCTCGCCGGGATCGCGGTGGCTTTCTTCGTCAATCTCGACGCGATCACGCTCTATAAGGAGCTTGCCACCAATGCGACGCTGTCGGCACGGCTGTCCACCCTGGCAGAGTCGTCTAGCTTCCAGCAGGCCCAGAACCTTACGGAAGAGGGCGCGACCACGCAGATTTCTGCCGCGCTGAACTCGCCAGACCTGCAAGGGCTGAAGACAACGTTCCTCGACATGGGCGTGCCCGTCGGGCGCAAAATGTTCCCATATTGTGAGGGCTTTGTGGTTGCGTCGGAGGCCGACGCCGAAACCTATCGAGATACCCGCTGTAATGTTGAGCTAGAGCGCGGCGAGGCGAAAACAGTTTCGTGGCAGCAGAGCTACGGTGATTATCTGCAGGCGTCGTCATCGTCCCACTCGATTGGTACGCTCGCTGGCCATGTTAGCAATCGCGGCGTGGCGATCTGGAACAATCCAGGCACCTTTACGATGTGGTTGGTTGGCATTTTGATCGGAGGGGGGCTGCTGGGTCTCGGGGCGCCGTTCTGGTTCCGCTTGTTTGCGCGCGGGGCAGCGATCGTGGCGCCGATGGCACGCCTGACTCTAAGTTCTCCTGTACCGGGGAGTTCAAAGCCGCAAGCTGAAGTAACTGCCACTGTGCCGGCACATCGGTTGGGCGCCGTTCGCCGCCCGCTGGACCTGCGTCCGGCGGAGTTGGAGCGAGCTTACCTCACCGTGTTGGGGCGCGGGACAGAAGTTGAGTTGAGCGAAGAAGAAGACGCCTGGAGCGACCAGCATCGTGAGCCGCCACCGGGCCGGGTTATCGGCACGCTTCCGCCCGAGGTGGCGCCGAAGTAAAATTGGGTAGAGTTGGCCGCGGGTCGGCCTGAGGAGGGAAGCAGGCATGCTGGCAGCCACGAGTATTCTTGGGGTCGTTCGGGCTGTATTCGGCATGAGCCAGTCGGTCCGCGAGTTTATCGACACCCGCGCCCAATTGCAGGACATGGTGGTGCTTATCCCCCAGGTCGCGCCCCGTAACCCGGAAGCCGTGGCGACAGCGCTCCTGTCGAATGAAGACTTCTTCGGCCCCCAGGGCGTGTTTTCCGACATCCGTCCTCGCTACGCCGACGTTATCGATGCCGATGAGTTCAGCTTCTTTATCTCCGCAGATGCGGACGCTGGTCGCCGCTCGGACCTGATCGCTGAAATCCTGGGGCGCTTGTCGAAGGCCGATGGTCTCTGGGACGAGCGGTTTGGCCCCGTGCCCAGCGATGTGCGCTCAGACATGAATGTTAGGGATCAGTTCTTTCTTCACGAGATCAAGAATTGGGACAGCGCGGACGCTGCCCGGCGGGATCGAAATTCCATTCTCTTTTCTGCGATCCAGCTGAGCTTTTCCGTCCTGTCGGCTGGCAGTCATAAGCTTGGTGTAGGGCCTGACGCCCAGGGCGTCGTTGCGACTCTTGCGTCCAGCCTGAACACTTATTTCGACACCCGAAAGGACCAGTTCGTAGAGACGGCCTTTTCGGCAGGAATGCCCAAGCGCATGCTGGATATGTTTATCTCCACCAGCCTCGATATGGCGGCGACCCGGCCTGAGTTGTTTTCTGAAGAACAACACGTTCAAAGCCTTGTGTCGGCTGTGGCAGAGCCCCTGCGCACGTTAAACGTGGAAAATTCTGGACAGGGCATGTCCACGCTCCAGCGGTTCAACTCCGTGCGTAAGACCCTGCGCGGTCCCATCGCCATGGGTCTTTTGGAGTCGCTGCACGAAAACCGGCGCCTGTTCTTCGACAACTATCCCGAAAAGACTGAGGCAGCGGGCGCCGTGACCGAGGCCCTTTTCCAGGGCGTGATCGACCGGGCCCAGGCGTCTCCTGACGATATCCGCCAGGTCTTTGCGCCCGGCTTTGTGCGCCGCAGTTTCCCGCTCGTGCTGCAGGCCGTGTCGGAGTCGCCCGAGGCGTTCGTGCGGGGCAAGGGCCAGCATGTCGTCGGCGGTCAGGAATTGCTGACCTCCATGATGGGAGCTCTGCACACGCATTTGACGGTCGAGAAGAGTCCGAAACTGACCCAGGCCCTGTTCGAAATGGGGATGCAGATTACCCGCAAGCATGCCCGCACTTTCCTTGTCGATGAGGCCCGTCAGGAACTGGCCGCATGGACCAGCAGCGCCCAAGCCAGCAATGCCTCGGTCACCGGCGAGGCAGAGCCATGGGCGGCGGTGGGCATCAAGATTGTCACGCGCATTGCTAACGGAATGATCTCGCGGTTCAGCGACCAGGGTGTTTCCGTCAATGTCCTTCCGCTGGATGCAGACCTGGACTTTCTCATGGAAATGGTTGGCATTATTGCCGATCAGGCCGCCCAGACACCGGGTATGATCCTGCCCAATGACGTCAATGACGAAGTGGTGCGCATCGCCGAAGGCGTTGCCGCGTTTATCGCCAGCGAACATGCATCATTGCTCACGCGCCGCGACTGGAAACGTGTGTCTGCCAAGGCAACGGACCTGGCGATGCAGAACCCCGGCGCCCTGTTCAGCCTCAACGCAAACAGCCCGCAGGAACACCTCGCTGTTCAACTGATCACCCAGGTGTTGGGCACAGCCTCGGCGAGCCTGAAGGATCAAGCCACGGGCGGTTTGGCGCGTGAAGGTGGGCGTCTCATGTTTGGCGAAACGCTGACACGGGCGCTGATGGCTGTGCTGGACACGGCGGTTTCCAATGCCAGGCGCCTTGCAGAACCCCAGACCCTTCCGGCCCTGCTGAACTTTATCGGGACACTGAACCAGATGGCAGCGGACAGCAGTCTGTTGGGGGGACGAAGCCTAACTGCCGATGATTGGGTGTATGCGTTCCGCTGGTTTGCCGCAGACGCAATCGCAAACCCGTCGGAAGCGATTCCGCCCGCCAAAATTGCTGACATTGTTTTGAATGCCGAACGTCGAGCGCTTGCCAGTGACGGCCCATCTGGGCCCGAGCCGGAGACGGACCCGGTCTTTTCAGAAACCTCCCCTCCAACGGCCCCCGGCGAGAGCCCGGCCGATGGCCCCGTAATCAATCCCGTCTTCCGCGAAGGAGCCCTTGGATGACCCACCGTTTCGCAGCCCTCCTGGCAACCGCTTCCATCGTTCTGGCCGGGTGTGCCACCACCGATAACGGCGGCACCGTGACCGGGATGAATATTTTCAACCTGACTTCGGGCTATGACAGCCGGCTTCAAGGGCACGCTGAAGATGCCCTTGGAGCCGACACGCCGGAGGCTCTACAGGCTGCAGTGGATGCCATGGCAGCGCTGGCTGAAGATGCCAATGGCAAGGCCGATGCAGCCGCCGATGACAGTGATGCACGCCTGGTTTGGTTGTCCATCGCAGCGAACGCCTACGACATGGCAGCGATGATGACGCCCGCTGGCGCTGACGCAATTAGCGCCTATCGCACGGAAGTGCTTTCGGCGACATCGGCGCTTCAGGAAGCCTGCGGTGAAGGGACGGCAGATCCCCGCCTCGGCTATCGTTGCGCTGCGGGCACCATGGTCCAGGTCCTCAATGGCAGCGAAACGGCGTTGGCTGACTTCGAGGCTGCTGTCTCCAGTGATGACGCCGAGGCCGCCAAGGCCAGTGCGGAGAGCTACGGTGTCGCCGTGACCCAGGACTGGCCCATTTACCAGGACGCCATCTCAGCGTTTCCTTTGGGCGATCAGGATTTGACGCCGATCTCCGAGCGCCAGATTGCCAATGCCTGCGCCTTCAACGCTGCAGCGCAGTCGGGCAGCCCGACATGGCTGAACACGATGCGGACGCGCGCCCAGACCGGGGACAATTCGGCTGTGTTTGCGCGCAATGGCTACATTTATGCCGCCGCAGATGTGGCCAGTGTCCTGGCCATTGAGCCTGCGGGGTCGGCGTGCGCCAGCGATGGCGACGAGCGCTCACCGGCCTGCGCTGGCCAATTGGAGCGCGGGCTGACGTTCTTCTGCAACGCTCAATCCGCCCGGTAGCTTTTTTTCAGGGGACGCACATGCAAGAGGGTGACATGTCCAATGACAGCCATTCGGGGGACGAACCGGCGCTGGACGAAGAACTCGCCACGCGTCAGGACATTGACGAGGCAGACATTATCCTGATCAGCCCGTTCGATCATGAAGTGCACAGAAAGGCCAAGGCGTTTCAGGAACGGGTGATTTTACCGGCCATCAGCGAGGCTGAGGCCACGCTTGGGCGAGCGATCCAGGTTGTACGCCTAAATCGCCGCCTCGCCGGCTCCGATGCCGATATGGAGATGGCTTACCGGGCGATGCATCTGGCTGAACTCTGCATTGCAGATGTGACCGACTATGATCACCGTGCTTTGAGCTATCTCAGTATGCGGCTCGTCCTGTCAAAGGGGCCCGCCATCGCGATTGATCGGAACCAGCACTATCGCATGGTGTCATACCCGCGACCCGTGGCCGATATTGCACTTTATGCCGGTCAGGATGCGGAACAGGAGGCTGACGTTCGCAGCCGGGTCAAGGCGAAGGTCATTGAGGCGATGGGGCCGACCGTCGCCGGTGAACGATTCAGCCCTGTCTACAAGGACCTTGAAGCGCTTTCCGTTTCCTTGCGTGGATCAGACCGAAAAAAGGGCAAGGCGCCGCAGTATCGACAATATGCGTTGAGCGGCCTTACCAATAGCCCGCGCGTAGCGATTGCAGTCGGTGATATTCGCATGGTGAAGGGGGTCGATGTCTGGGTGAACCCGGAGAACACCCATCTGGAAATGGCCCGCGTGTTCGATACGTCTATCTCCGGCACAATTCGGCATCTGTCATCGAAATGGACGGGTGGCGGGACGCGCAGCGATGATTTCATGCGTCGGCAAGTGGCGCAGAAACTGCCTGCCGGGCCTGTGGAGCCAGGGTTTGCACAGCTCACGTCCACCAAGGGGGACCTCAAGAGCGTGAATCTGGTGAAAGCCGTCGCCCATGTTGCTGCGGTGGAATTGAAGGGCCGCGAACCCGGCGCTGGGTATAGAGCGGTATCCGGCGACAAGATTGCGAAATGCGTCACAGGCGTGCTCAGCGCGATGGATGACAGCAACAAGACACGGTTCCAACAACCCCTGAGAACCGTGATCATTCCCTTGATCGGCTCATACGCATCCCCCCAGAAGGCGGAAAGAAACGCGATGGAGATGGTCCGTGCCATCGTGGCCTACTTCTCTCCGGAGCGGATTGCGAACAGCAAGATCAAGGGCGTCGCACTGCTGGGCTATACCGATGAGGATGAGCGCCTGATTACGAAGGCGTTCCGGCGCATCGAGGCGCCCCGGCGGCTGGAAGACCTGTCCAAGACAACAGATGAGCTCTGAGGTCGGACATGACAGATCAGAGCGGTTCTCCTCACCTGAAAGTGTCGGCTATTGCCGATGACCTGACAGACACATTCACACGGCCCATGAGTCAGGGCCTTTGGCCCGCCCTGCAGGCCATTTGGAACAATGATAAACCCACGCGCTGGTCGGTTTTGACCAGTTATTTGAACATGGTCCGGACCGCATGGCCCATTCTGGCGGCGGTTGTGGCGGCATTGTTGATTGCAACAGGCACGAGCCAGGGCCGAGAAGCGCTAAAGTACTCGGTGAGCCTGAATTACCCGGGCGGGCATTGGCGCATGGTATGCTCGTTCCTGGCGCTCATGTTTTTTTCCGCCGCCGTGCATGAAGCGGTCCTTCGCTCGATCAACGTATACTATCCGTTTTCAAGCCGGGCAGAGCCGCGTCTGCGGGCAAGGTTTCGTGTGGCGGCGGTTGCGGCTTTGGCGTTACCCGTCGCATTGCTTCTGTTCTACCTGCAGAATTGGGTCGAATATCAGGAAAGCACCTTTAGCTGGATTGGCGATGTGCGCGCCCGGATTGGCTATGGCGTCGTGCTGGTATTCATCGCCAGCGCCATCTACGATTTCTCGACGCCTGCCTGGCGCAATCCAAAACCGAGCGCATGGCTGCGCGCCGTTGAGACCATGGCGATCTGGCTCCTCAATGCACTGATTATCGTTTGGCTGCTGGCTTTCACGTCCGGCGTGCTGGCGGGCCCCGTCATGGAAACGGTTCGAAACGGATTGCATACGCTCGATTTTGCCTCGAGCGCTGCGACCGGGGTTTATGTCTCTTTGGCTGCCCTTTTGTTGTCGATCCTCTGGACCACCGCCAACACCACGACCTGGATGATGCGCCAGTTCTACTCGAATACGAACCAGTTCTTTGTGTATGGGCGGCGCCGAACACGTGTGTCCTGGGCTTTTGTGGTCGTTTTTGCCGCGTTGATGCTGGGTTTTGCCTTGCGACCTGCTGCCGTCGCTGGTTTCGCTGGCCCCGTTGCGACGCTCCTGGTGTGCCTCTTGGCGCTGGGCGGTGTATTCGCGTTTTTCGCTTATCTGAATGCTCGCCGTGAAAGCATGCCGTTCGCATTCTTTATTCTGGGCGTGGCGATCCTGTCCGGCGCCGTGGGAACGTCGAACTACCACAACATTCAGATCCAGTCGGTCGCAGACCGCGACGATCTATCTGTTCAGAGTGTTGATGAAGCGGTCCAGTCATGGGTCGACGCGCGCGAGACCAGCGATGCCCCCGCCATTATCGTACTGGCCGAAGGCGGCGGCATTCGCGCAGCCCTGCACACGGCCGCAGTGATGACGTGCCTCGATTCCCAGGACACAGAATTCTACGACTCGATTTTTGCCATGTCGGGCGTTTCCGGTGGATCGGTGGGCCTGGGGGCCTATTTGAGCGCGCGGGCGGAAATGAACCGCGGCAATCAGTTCCGCGCATTGGAGGCGCAAACGGGTGGCTGTGATTTCGCGTTCAGCCCCAGCAACGAGGTCAGGCCGGATAGATCCTATCTCCCTCTGCTCACCACCAGCTTCCTGCAGAAAGACTTCTTCTCGCCCCTCATGTCCGGCTTCATGCTGCGCGACTTTCCAATGAACATCAGCTGGTGCGTGTTCACCGATTGTAGTTTCAAAGACAAGTTCGACCGGGCAGGCGTGTTCGAAGACTCTTTCCGGCAGGGCTTCCGTCAGACAGATGCCGATCTCAGAGACGGGGAGGCCGATCTGGAAGCCCCCGCCCTGGGCTTTCTCGAAGCGGTTGCCATGGCCAGTGGAACCGGTGGCGAGCTCGGATCTGGGGGAGCACCGCCCATCGTCGTGTTCAACACGTTTGATGTTCGATCAGGTCAGCCTGCGATTGTCAGCAATGTCCGCTATGGGGATCGTCTCTCGGGCGCCGACCTCGATGAAGAACCCGGCTGGGCCAATGCCTATCCCTATTGGAACGTATTGGACGTGATCGACCCAGGGAGCACGCCGGGAGCCTATCTCGATGTGGCGAGCGCTGCGCACATGTCAGCCCGCTTTCCGCTGATCAGTCCACCGGGGCGGTTGTGCCCTGGCAATGTGGATTGCGATCAACGGGGCGCAGGGCCTTTCATTGATGGCGGCTACTATGACAATTCCGGCGCTGCGGGCATCCAGCGCGCCGTTGCCCAGCTTCGCCGCATCGCGCCGGATAAGCCGATCGTGGTGCTTCACATCAATTATCGCGGTTTGCCCGGCGATTTGCCAGAAGCGCGCTTGCCCGCCTTTTTCGATTTTGCGGTCCCACTGAACGGTGTTCTCAAGGCGCGGGGCGCCCATGGCCAGGTGCCTATTGCCCAGCTTTGCCGAACGATTGAAGGCGATCGATTAGCTGATGGAGACAGCCGCTGCGAAGATTTGAATGGGTTTCTCGCAGATCCCGTTGGCGCAAGACCGGCTGATGATTGCGATGGACCCAACCTGCGTTTCCAAGTTGCTTTCAAGGAGGATGTTTCCTCTTCCGGATACCAGTGGCTGACCTCACCGCTTCAGGCGCAAGCCGATGAAGTGTGTGGTGGCCGGGACGCCTATCGCGAGACGACCAGTGAAACCCCGGTTTACAAGCCCCGTCCGGTGGACCTTCCATTGGGGTGGCTGCTTGGTGATGCCGGTGAGCCGATCCTGCGCCGTGTGGACCACCAGATCCCGGCGCTACACGATGCGCTTTGCCTGGATGGCTTTGCAACGTGTTCTGAGACGCCTGAGGGGACAACAAGCCCTGAATAGAAAAAGCCCCCGACCACAGCGGGCGAGGGCTTCTGATACCGTGTTAGGGTAAGGCTTACATGAAGCCCTTGAACTTGTCCTTGAACTTGGACACGCGACCACGATCCGAAATGCGGGCGCCGCCACCTGTCCAGGCCGGGTGCGTGGTTGGGTCGATATCCAGGACGAGGCGATCGCCTTCTTTTCCGTAGGTCGAACGGGTCTGGTATTCGGTGCCGTCATTCATCACAACCGTGATGAAGTGATAGTCGGGATGTCCTTCGGATTTCATCGTGCCTGCCTCTTTAAGCCGTGGGCGCAAAACATGGGTGCGCGCGTTTGACCACGCGTAAAAATCAAGCTCGCCGAATACATGATCCACAGGACTTGATCAAGGCGCTGGATGCCGTTTCTTTCCACAGGTCCCGGAGACTCAATGGCGCAAGACACTGAAACCGTTGAAATCGACCGCCGCTCAGCAGTCGATACGCGCGCCGCAGCCGACGAAAGGCCCAAGGGACGCAGCCTGAAACCCTTGGCGATGCTGCTGCCCTACGCTTTGCAGCATAAGCTGACCGTTGGGGCGGCTTTGGTGTTCCTGCTCATGGGTACCGTGATTTTGTTGACCATTCCCATCTTGTTTGGGGGCGCTGTCGATGCGGGGTTTGGCGCGGGCGCGAGCACGAATGCCGTGCTGGGCGCGATCAACCAGAATTTCCTGTTTGTGTTCCTCGCAGCCGTCGCATTGGGTGGGGTGGGTGCGCTGCGGTTTTATTTTGTGTCCCGGTTCGGGGAGAGGATTGCGGCCGACCTGCGCCGGGATCTCTACGGGCATATGTTGGGACTCTCCTCCCGGTATCATTCAAAGATGCGCTCGGGAGAGGCTGTTTCGCGCCTGACCGCGGACGTGGCACTTATCGAGAACTTCCTCGGCTCGTCCATGTCGCTGGCCACGCGTACCTTGCTCAACACCGTGGGCGCATTGATCGCGATGCTTTTGGTGAACTGGCAGTTGGGCGGGATGCTGTTGGTGATTATACCCCTAGCAATCCTGCCGATCATGGCCGTCGGCCGGATTATTCGCAGTCTCTCCAACCAAACCCAGTCTGCACTGGCCGATGCCGGGGCCGAAGCCGCTGAAACCCTCGACGCCATCGAACTCGTCCAGGCCTACGGCCAGGGGCGCGCCCGAAAGGCCCGGTTCACCCAAGCCGTGGAAGAAACCTTCGCTGCCGCCCTGAAGCGCAACACGGTACGCGCCTGGATGATGCTGCTGATTTCGATCCTCGCTTTTGGCGGGATCACGCTGGTTCTGTGGCTTGGGGCCCGCGCGGTGGCCACCGGTGCGATGACCGGCGGAGATCTCACGGCGATGGTGCTGTATGCGCTCTACGCCGGGTCGGGGTTCGGCATGCTTGGAGAGATCTACGGCGAAGTGATGCGCGCAGCGGGCGCAGCAGACCGCGCCGCAGATGTGTTGAGTGCCCAGCCGGAGATCACAAGCCCCGCACAGCCGGTGGCCTTGCCGGAGCGCACCAGCGGGGCGTTGAGTTTTGACGATGTGACTTTCCGATATGCGCCTGGCGAGTCACCTGCTCTGTCAGACTTTTCTCTGGCTGTGACACCAGGCGATTTCATCGCACTTGTCGGCCCCAGTGGCGCCGGGAAATCCACGGTGTTTCGCCTCGCTTTGCGGCTGTTTGATCCAGAAGCTGGCGCCGTGCGGCTCGACGGTAACCCAGCGAAGAGCTGTGACCTGGACGCCTGGCGCGGCCAGTTTGCCTATGCGCCCCAGGAATCGGCGTTGTTTACCGGGACCGCGCGCGAAAACATTGCTTTTGGGGGCCTCGAGGCGTCGGATTCAGAGCTGCTGGACGCCGCGGACATGGCCGAAGCCCGGGCTTTTCTGGAGACCAAGGGTGGACTGGACGCCGAACTGGGTCAGAAGGGACGGGGCTTGTCCGGGGGGCAGCGCCAGAGGGTTGCCCTCGCCCGTGCCCTTGTCCGCGATGCGCCGGTGCTTCTGCTGGATGAGGCGACCAGTGCTTTGGACAGCGAAAGTGAGTCTGCGGTTCAGCGCGCCATTGCGAAGGCTGCGGAGGGGCGCACAACCCTGGTCATTGCTCACCGTCTCGCCACCGTGCGCCGGGCCGACAGGATCATTGTGATGGATGCGGGCCGGATTGTGGAGCAGGGCACCCATGATGACTTGGTCGCTGCAGGTGGCCTTTATGCCCGGCTGGCGGAGTTGCAATTCACTGAAGCCTGAGCGGCGAATTGCTCAGTCGGTCTCGGAGATCGCGCGCCGCGCCATGGTGCGGCAATCCACCGGCAGGGCTTCCATCGTGCAGAAGTCTGGCCAACGGTCGGTCTCGGCCCAATAGTCTACCAGCCCATACCGGTCCATCATAATCCAGAATCGGTGGTCTTGTCGGAACGGGGCCATGTCTGGATAGAAGTGTATGATGGTCTCGTCATAGACTGTGGCATCGGCTCCGCCTTCGATCAGTGCCCAGGCCCGATCAATTTCGCCCAGCGCAACATACATGCGCATCGGCCAATGGTAGGCGACGCCGCGGCAGGCCTCTTCGAGCGCCGTAGGGTCATTCCCAGCGCCCTGTTTCAGCCTAAGAAATGTTCGGTAGCATTGCTGGTAGTTCTCGGGCGCCTGGTAATCGCCTTCCGGTGGCTGGCGCAGGAAGGCGAGGGCGTCGTCCGGATCATCCCTGAGGAACACTTTGCTTTGAAGACGGCGCAAGTGCAGCAGCCACAGGTCAGGATCAATCTCCGCTGCGCGATCAAATTGGCGTTCCATCGCACCGTAATCGCCTAGCGACGCGAAAATCCATCCCATCTGCGTCAGCAGTTCAGGATCGTTGGGGTGGTTGGATGCGGCCTTGTAGAACATGTCCGACGCTGCAGAAAACCGCCCGACGGACCGCAGAAAATTGGAATACAGCGTGTAGAATTCGTCTGGCATCGCCTGGGGCGCGGACGCGATCCGCATCCGGTTCTCCACTTCAATCAGATCTTTCCCGCCGCTTCGGGTCCAACTGATTGCGCCTGCAACGAAATTGGCAAACGGGTGTTCTGGATCGCCGTCCAGGATGGGGATGATCAAGTCCTTGGCGTCTGCGAAGAGGATTTCGCTGTCTTCGGGGCTTTCCTGATGTTTGGCTTCCAGCACCGTCGCCCAGGCGTGCAGGCTGATGGCGTAGGGGTTGGTTGGGTCTGCGTCATAGATCGGCTGGGAGAATGTCAGGACATCGCCCATCTTTGCCTCGTATGGTCGCTCGCAGAACCGGGCATAAAGCGCCAGGGTCTCCACAGGTGTCTCGCGAAAATCCGGCCGCCAGCGGGTCATGCAGCCCAGCACGCCCGCGAGGCGCGTCGAGACGGTCAGGTCGAAGGCTTGGCCTTCCTCGCTGGGCTCGAAGACTCGCGACCACAGCAGGAGTTGGCTGGGATGGTCCACCAAATTCACCGTGACGCGGAGCATGTCCTCCCCGCCGTCAACGCGTGTTGTAATGTCGAACTTCTGGCCTTGTGCTTCGCCGCCTGCAGCCAACGTGGTGAACAGCCCGTTCGCCAGGAGCTGGCTCGACATCTGGGCGCGCAGATTGCTCGCGAACCGTTCTGTCTGGGGTGTGTCGCTGACGGTTTGGACTGGGGCGAGCCACACCCGGTCGATTTCAACCGATACCGTTTGCGTATCCGGGGCAGGCCAGGTGAGCAGGACCGCAAGTACGCCAGCGCACATCAAGGTTGCCGCGACAATTGCGAGCGCCAGCCCCCGTCCTGATGATTTGTCGGGTCGCGCGTCGGCCGTTTCGTCTGGTGCGTTGTCCAAAAACAAACCCCCCGGCAATTCCACACGACTGAGTGCCTTAACGGGTAAGGTCAGCTTGTATCCACGCTTCGGGATCGTTTCGATCACCGTGTCAGTCTCACCTGCATCGCGCAGGGTTTTCCGCAACAGCGATATCGCGCGGCTGAGACTGTCATCGCCGCCATGCTCAACGCGCCAGACTTGCTCAATCAGCGTATCGCGCGCCACCACGTCGCCAGCATGCTCCACCAACACGCAGAGCACGTCCATGATCCGCGGCTCGATGCTGATCTCGATATGCTCGCCTTTGATGAGATTGCACTGGGGATCAACGTCGATCCGGCCGATCCGAAAGGCTTCGGGTGTTGTTCTGTATGATCCATCCACGCGCACGGTCCCCCGTCTACAAAGGTAGATTATCAGCGCAATGGGGCGTCACAAGGGCAAACTCAAAACCGAAAACGCTATAAAAACAACATCCTCAGATTTTCATAAGACGAAAATCAGGCCGTTTTCAGGTCTCCACAAGGACCTCGCTGGTCCAGCCCGGCAAGGGTGACGTCACAGCACGAGACGCTGTGCACACATCGCTTTCTGAGGAGACACCCATGACCCGCATGATCAAAACCTTCCTTGCCGGTGCCGCATTTACGGCCTTCGCCGCAACTGCTGTCGCAGAAGCACCCGTAAAGGCAGACTTCACCTACTCCCCTACAGCACCGGTCTCCACGACCTATGCCGCCTTTATCGACACAGCGAAGGCCGCCTGCCGGGTCTCCCCCCGCGAGGTTCGCCAACTCGGTGCGCGGATGCGGATGCAGGAGGCGTGCACAGAAACCCTCCTCGCAAAGGCCGTCGCGGCCACACGGAATCAAAGCCTGATCGCTTTCCACGGAGAGCAGATCGGTGACCCAGCTGCTCGGCGCCAAATGGCCGGTCTGACGCGTTAATCAGACGGTCGCTCGGCCCTCCGAGTGGAACTGCCGACTTGGGGTGTCCTCGCAAGGGGACACCTTTTTTTTTAGGGGGGAGCAAGCTGCTCGCCCTCTGGTCTATTTCGCGGCGATGACTTCGCCTTCGGGTTCGTCTTCATCAACGACCGGGCGCACTTTCAGGCCTGTGACCTGGTTGCGGTTTCGTCGAAGTATATCGAATTGGTAGCCGTGGAAGACAAAACACTGGCCCGGTTCCGGAATGGTCTGGGCGCCGTGGATCACGAGCCCGGCAACCGTCACGGCGCCATCATCGGGCAGGTTCCAGCCGCGCGCACGGTTCAGGTCCCGGATCGGCACCCATCCATCCACATTTACGCTGCCATCGGGCTGCGGGCGCACGCCCTGGACTGTGGCGTCGTGCTCATCGCGGATGTCACCGACAATTTCCTCCAGAATGTCTTCCAGGGTTACAAGACCTTGCAGCGCGCCGTATTCGTCGACCACGAGCGCGAAGTGGCTGCGGCGCGACAGGAATTGGTCCAATTGGTCCTGGACGGATGTGGTTTCGGGAATGAACCACGGGTCACGGATGATCTCGTCGATTTCCAACTCGTCGAGATCGTTGCCCTGGGCGGCCATGGCCCGCAGGAGGTCCTTGGCGTGCAGCACGCCGACAATCTCGTCCGGATTGCCCCGGTGCAGCGGCAGGCGCGTATGGGGGCTGGCCAGGGCCTGCATCACCAGTTCGCGGGGGCCGAGATCGAGGTCGAGCATGTTGATGTTCTTGCGGTGGATCATCACGTCTTCGACGGTCAGTTCCTTGAGCTCCAGTGCGCCGACCAGCCTGTGGCGATCCTCCGCGCCCATATCGCCCTCCGAGTGGGCAAAATCGACCACACCGCGGATTTCCTCATCATAGGGCACCGCGTCGCCGGCGGCCTTCACGCCGATCAGGCGCAGTGTCGTGTTCACGATCGCCTGGATGCCGACCACGATCCAGCCGACGCCATTTTTCAGCCAGCCAATAGGGCGTGCCACGCTGCGGGCCATCTCATCGGGGCGGGTGATGGCATAGGTCTTCGGCAGGACTTCAGCAAAGACCAGCACCAACACGGTCATGATGCCTGTTGCCAGCGCCATGGCGAGGCCACCCTGGCCAAAGAGGGAGATAAACAGGCTGGTCGCAAGGGCAGATGCGAGGATGTTGACCAGATTATTGCCGAGCAGGATGGCCCCGATCAGGCCCTCTTTGTCTTCCAGCAGCTTGTTGACGGCCGCCGCACGGGGATCGCCGTCTTTTTCCAGGGCGTGCATCCGGGAGCGGGACGCGGCTGTCAGAGAGGTTTCAGATCCTGAGAAAAAGCCAGACAGGCTGAGCAGGAAGATGATGGCTATCGCCGTTCCGATGATCATGGTGTGTGGCCCTTACGGCCTTGCCTCTTCGCTGAGAAAGTCTTCGACGTCACTTAAGTTCGCGTCGGGGTGGATGAAAGCCTTCCCGATCCCTCGCGCCAGGATCAGCGGGACGGCATTGCCGCGGGCTTTCTTGTCATGGCGCATGTGTTCGACAAGCCGGTTTGCGGGGTAGGGACCTCCGGCGAGCGCCGGGAGGCGCGTGACGAGACCGGCCGTATTTAAAACGCTCTCCGCGCGCGCGGCGGTGTCCGTGTCCGTCAGGCCCTGCCGCGCCGAATAGCGCAGGGCCAATGCCATGCCGCACGCAACCGCTTCGCCATGGAGGAGATCTGGCCCATAGCCGTTCTCTGCCTCAAGCGCGTGGCCAAAGGTGTGGCCAAGGTTCAAAAGCGCGCGCACGCCGCCTTCGCGCTCATCCTGTGCCACGATGTCGGCCTTGGCCTGGCAGGAACGCGCAATGGCTTCGCTGAGCGGGCCCGCTTCCAACGCGGTAACTGCTTCTCCATGGCGTTCAAGCCAATCAAAGAAAGGCGCATCGCCGAGCAAGCCGTATTTGACGATTTCGGCATAGCCTGCGGAGCGTTCGCGCGCTGGAAGTGTTTTAAGGAGGTCAGTGTCGATCAGGACATTGCGGGGCTGGTAGAATGCCCCGACCAGATTCTTGCCCTGGCGCGTATTGATAGCGGTCTTGCCCCCCACTGAACTGTCGACCTGGGCCAGCAGCGTGGTCGGCACTTGAACAAGCGACATACCCCTCTTCATGATGGATGCGCTAAACCCGGCCAGGTCGCCCACGACCCCGCCGCCCAGGGCCACCAACACGTCACCCCGATTGGCGCCAGCTTCCAAAAGCCAATCGAGCGTTGCTTCCAGTTCGGCCCAGGATTTCGAAGCCTCGCCCGCAGGAATGATCCGCGCGCGGGTCTTGAAGCCGACCCCTGAAAGCGCTGTTTCCAGGGTTTGCAGGTGCAGTTCAGCAACGGTTTTGTCGGTCAATACAAAGACGCGTGGGCTCTTCACCATGGGCGCGAGTACGGCGCCGATGCCTGCGAGTTGGCCCGGGCCAATTGTGATGTCGTAGCTGCGTGCGCCGAGCCCGACAGTGACTGTGCGGTGAGTGCTCTCTCCGTCAGGCATGTCCGGTCCATCCCTCAAGGGCTTTGATAATGGCCACCACGGTTTCATTGTGCGGCCCGTCCACGCTGGCGACCGAAAGATCTGCCTGGCTGTAAATCGGCTCGCGTTCCTCGAACAGGCGCGTCAACACGCCTTTTGGGTCCGGCGCCCTGAGCAAAGGCCGGGTATCGCGCCGCGACACCCGTTTCCAGATCGTCTCCAGATCTGCATTCAACCAAACCGTGATTGCACGGTCCCGCAGCATTGTGCGGGTGTCAGGGTCCAGATACGCACCGCCGCCTGTGGCGAGTACGTGAGGTTCATCTTCCAAAAGCCTAGCCAGCACTTTCCGCTCGCCGCGCCGGAACTCCGCCTCGCCATGGATGGAGAAGATATCCGAAATCGAAAGGCCCGCCGCCTTTTCGATCTCCACGTCACTGTCATAGAATTTCCGACCAAGCCGGTCTGCCAGGCGACGCCCGACCGTGGACTTGCCAGCGCCCATCAATCCCACAAGGGCGATGGTGCGCTTTGCATATGGCGCCTCATTGCTGCCCGGATTATCCAGCGAACCTGTGTCTGCGCCCATGGTCTTTTCGCGTCTCACTCTCCTCGTCTATATGGGGGCAGGGGATGGAGCAATGGAAGAGGCCGATTTTGCGGTGGTGCAAAATTTGGCGTTTTGAGAATGATCGGGGCGTAAGCCATGAAGAAGTTTCTGTTTTTCCTTTTGATTGTGCTGCTGGCGCTGGTCGGCGCAGCGTTCTGGCTGGCGGGCCAGGCCACATCCGACAAACCGGAGCCTGGCGAAATCCGCATTGAGGTTGAAGATGTTCTTTAAACCCCGCTTCTTCGCTGCTGCCGTCGGCGTTTTGGCCGCCCTGACTCTGCCGGCATTCGCCCAGGTTGAGGAATTCGAGCTTGGTGGGCTTGGCGACATAGATCCGTTTGGGCGCGGCTATCTTGAGGCTGGCGAGACCGCCATGCCCACAAACATGTGGAAGGCGTCCCGCACCGAAGACCTCTTGCCGCTTATGCGCCAGGTGCGCACACGCCAACTCACGCCTGCGGAACGCACGCTTTTGCGCCGCGTCGTGCTTTCGCCTGCAGCCCGACCGGAAGGCGAGCGCGCAAATGAAGTGCTCGGGGAGCGCGCGCGCATTCTCTATGAACTTGGTGAGGCCGATGCTGCCTCAGACCTGCTTGGTCGCCTTGAAGATAATCCGCGCGGCCTGAACGCGGCGGAACTGGCGGTAGACCTCCAACTCGCCCTGGGCAACGAGGCCTCCGCCTGCCGCGAGCTTGTCACCGAGACGCGGGAAGGTCCGTTCTTCGCAAAACTCCGCGCGGTTTGCGCCGTTCTTCAGAAGAACGCCCCGGCGGCGGAACTGGCCGTGGAATTGGCCCAGGCCCAGGGCGTGGAAGACGATTGGTTCTTCAATGCGGTCTTCGCGGCCTCTGTCGAAGAGCCGTCCGAACTGCCCGCACGTTTCGATACCGGGCTGAACCTCGCCTTGTCCACGGCGCTGGGTCTGGAGCCGGCGACGAATGCGATCGCAACCTCTCGCCCAGACCTCGCCGCAGCGATTGCCGGGCGATCGACCCTGCCATTGTCCATCCGTGTTCCGGCTGCTGGCGTGGCGGCGGAAGCAGGTTTGCTGGACGGGCGTGCCCATCGCAGACTCTACCAACAATTGGTTCGCGCAGAAGGGTTCGAGGCCCAGCGACCGATAGAACTTGCCGTGGCTTCCTTCGAAGATGTCAACGCGTCTCCCGAAGACCGGGCCCGTCGCTTGTCCATGGCGCTGCGCACATCAGCCGGTAATCCAGCGAGGTTTGCCGCGGCGGCGCGCCTCTTCAGCGGAGATATCGACCGGGTAAGCCGGAATCCTGACAATGCGCGCCACGCGCTGGTGTTTGCCCGCGCCCAGATTGCGGCGGGCGACCTTGAGAAGGCTGCGTCATGGGTGCGTACCACGGGGTTGCGCGATGCGCCTGAACCTGATGCCTTTGACCTGGCCTTTGTGCGCTCGGCGCTTGTCCTGGCAGGCCATTCGGAAAGCAAGGGCGCTGCCCGCGAGATTGCGGAAGCCCTTGTGGTAGCCGCAGAGCAGCCCGGCGAGAAAGCCAAGGCATCACGCATGTTTGCCCTTTGGACTGCGCTTGGCATCGCTCCGCCACCCTCGGCTCGCGCCCTCATGGCAATTGCCCAGCGAGAGACCGGTGTACGCGGCGATGAATGGCGTATGCTCGCCATCCGCGCGGCGGCGGAAGCCGATGCTGCGGGCGAGGTTGTGGTTTCGACGCTGGGTTTGACGCTCGGCGATCCCACGGGCCTGGCGACGCCGGATCTCATGGTGATTCTCGACAGTCTCAGTCAGATCGGTGCCGAAGATGCATCCGAACGGCTGGCACTGGAGGCCAGTGGATATTGGCGTTCGCCGAACTAGTCTTTCGGCCGCGAAGCCTTTTCGGCCAGGCCAGACTGGGCCTGGCGGGCCGCGAGCGCCGCGCCGACCTGATCCAAGGACACCCCGCGGGATCTGAGCGCGACCATGAAGTGGTAGAGAACATCGGCTGCTTCACTTGCAACGGCGTCATCTGCCTCTGAGACCAGCGCCAATGCAAGCTCAACCGCCTCTTCGCCGAGTTTCTTGGCACATTTCGGTGGGCCTTTCTGGAGCAGTTTCGCCGTGTAAGACGCGTCCGCGTCGCCGGTTGCGCGGGCGTCAATGGTCTGGGCAAGGTGGTCCAACGCCGCAAAAAAGTCTGCTGGCGAGCCAAGTGCTGCGGAATCCTCGTTCATAGTCTGGCCTCCATGACGGGTTTGACCGGAGCCCCCGCCCGCGAAAGCGCTCTGCGTGCTTCGGCCAGACTGACCTCACCGAAGTGGAAGATGGATGCGGCCAAGACAGCGCTTGCGCCCCCTTCCATGACAGCCGGGCCGAAATCTTCTGCTGAGCCAGCGCCCCCGGATGCGATTACCGGAATGTTCACGGCACTGGTAACGGCCTTTAGCATGTCGATGTCGAAACCAGACTTGGTTCCGTCCTTGTCCATGCTGGTGAGCAGGATTTCGCCTGCGCCAAGCGCTTCGGCTCGCCTAGCGTGCTCGACGGCGTCGACCCCGGAGGATTTGCGCCCACCATGGGTGTACACAGTGTAGCCACCGACTTCCTTTCGGGCATCAATGGCCACGACCACGCACTGGCGCCCGACCCTCTTGGCGCAGGCGGAAATCACGTCCGGGTCAGCGACCGCAGCCGAATTGATGGCAACCTTGTCTGCCCCGGCGCGCAGGAGCGTCACCATATCGTCCGCGCTGCGCACGCCGCCGCCGACGGTCAGCGGCATAAAGCACTGCTCAGCCGTTCGCGTGACAACGTCCAACATCGTGCCGCGCCCCTCATGGCTGGCCGTGATGTCCAGAAAGCAAAGCTCGTCTGCACCGGCCGCATCATAGGCGCGAGCAAGTTCCACAGGGTCACCAGCATCGCGCAGATCGACAAAGTTCACACCCTTGACGGTGCGGCCGTCCTTCACGTCCAGGCAGGGAATGATGCGTGTCTTCAGCATGGGGCGAGCCTCTAGGCGATACGCGCGCGCTTGGAAAGAGCCAGGTGGTTGCGCTGGGGTGCCTCAGGTCGTAAGCCGCGCCGATGCAAAGCGTTGCCCTCATTGATTACGACTCCGGAAACGTGCACTCGGCCCAGCGCGCCCTTGTGGAAGCGGCCCGCCTGGCAGGCGTGGATGCAAAGGTCGAACTGACGGCCGATCCCGATGTGATCTCCCGCTCAGACCGCATTGTTCTCCCGGGCGTCGGCCATTTCGCCCAATGCAAGGCGGCGCTGGCAGCGCGTAAGGGCGTGATCGAGGCGATGGAACAGGCCGTCTTCAATCGGGCAACACCTTTCCTTGGCATCTGTGTGGGGATGCAACTGCTTGCCGACTTCAGCCTCGAAGATGGCGAGGGGCGCGGTTTGGGTTGGATCCATGGCGCTGTGCAGCCCATCGATCCCGGCCCCGGCCACCGCGTGCCACACATGGGTTGGAATGTTCTGGAGTTGCGCGGCAACCACCATGTGTTGTCCGGACTGGGCAAGGACCCCCACGCCTACTTCGTTCACTCCTACGCTCTCTCGCCGGAGAACGAGACCCATATTGCGGCGCTCACGGAGTATGGCCGACCTATCGTCGCCGCAGTGGCGCGCGACACGGTGTTCGGTACCCAGTTCCACCCCGAGAAAAGCCAGAGCGTTGGCCTGAAACTGCTCGCAAACTTCCTGACCTGGGCCCCTTAAATGAGCTTCATCCTCTATCCGGCCATCGACCTGAAAGACGGCGCCTGCGTTCGCCTGATCCGGGGCGAGATGGACCAGGCTACCGCCTTTAATGCAGATCCCGCGGATCAGGCGGCGCGGTTTGCGTCGATGGGGTTTGATCAGCTTCACGTGGTGGACCTGAACGGCGCGTTTGCCGGCACCAGCGCGAATGGTGACGCGGTGCGCGCGATTCTCGCGGCAACCAAAGTGCCGGTTCAATTGGGCGGCGGTATTCGAACGCGCGGGCAGATTGAGGCCTGGCTTGAGGCCGGTATTTCCCGGGTGATTCTTGGCACGGTTGCAGTGCGTGACCCTGATCTGGTGCGGGAAGCCGCACGCGCGCTTCCAGGGCGGGTCGTCGTCGGGATTGATGCCAAGGACGGGCGCGTCGCGGTAGAGGGTTGGGCCGAAACCTCGGACATGGAAGCGGTTGACCTCGCCAAGGCCTTTGAGGGCTGCGGTGTAGCTGCGATCATCGCCACGGATATTGGCCGCGACGGCATGAAAACCGGGGTGAATGTGGCGTTTACCCGCGATTTGGCCGCTGCGGTGTCCATTCCCGTGATCGCGAGCGGAGGTGTCGCCAGCGTGGCAGACATTACGGCGTTGCGCTCGGCAGGTGGGCCGCGCGCAATTGCCGGCTCAATTCTCGGTCGAGCGCTCTATGATGGCGATGTCGACCCCGCCGAGGCGATCGCAGCCGCGCGGGCTTAAACCGCCAGGCGCTGCCAGGGGCCGGTAATGGCGTAGGTCGCGCCCGGCGTCTGGATGTTCACGAACAGCGTCGACCCGTCGGGGGACCAGCAGGCGCCGGCGAATTCTCCGCCGTCGGGATGGGGGTTTTCCGCAATCGTATAGAGGCGGCCGTCCGGGGTCAGTCCATGGATCCTGCAGGCGCGGTCTGCGTCTTCGCAGATCGTCAGGTGACCCCACGGGCTGGCAACGAGATTGTCGCAGTAATCGAGGTCCTCTGCCGAGCGGCTCTCATAATGGAGCGTGAGCATGCCGGGGGCTTCGGCTTCTCGGGCAGTGCCTTCATGGGGGCTTGGTGTATAGCGCCAGATTTGACCCACCTTTGCGACCCCGCCGCTGGTGCAGGCAAAGTATGCCGAAGCGCCATCCTGCTGAATGGCCCAGGCGAGGCCTTCGCCCCGGGCAAATTTGGCGGCGCCAGCGGCAAAGCCCCGGTCTTTCAGGTCCCCGTCGGGGCTTTCAACTGCGGAGAGGTCCACCCAGCGCACGGGCAGGCTCTGGCCCTGTGCGATGGTTGCCGTATTCCAATTGCGCGTGTCGGCGCTCGCCTGGTCCACTAAAGCCAGCGCCTGCAAACGTCCACCTTTGGCCAGCTCACCCGGCGCAGACGGTAGAAAGCGGTAGAACAGGCCATCACGTTCGTCCTCGGTCTGGTAGACAATGCCCGTGCTGGGGTCGACGGCGGCAGCCTCATGGTTGAACCGACCCATGGCGCGCAAGGGGATGGGCGCAGCCCGGCCGGAAACAGTAGCGGGTACTTCAAACACATAACCATGGGCCCGGCGGGAGTCCTCTCCGGCGCGGTTGCGCGATTCCTCGCAGGACAGCCAGCTGCCCCACGGCGTAATGCCGCCTGAGCAGTTCCGTTCCGTTCCAGCCAGCGACAGGTGGCTGCGCTCCAGCTGCTTGGTTTTCACATCGTAGAGCAGTGTTGTGTTGCCGCCGCCGAGCGGGGCGCCGTCTGGCGTGAAATCGTAGAGTTCGCTGCGATCGAGTTTCGCAAGACCTTCAAAATTGTCTCCGAAGGGGCCTTCTTCGGGGTCGTCGGCGTTGACCTCATGATTGCGCACCAGCAGGCAGCGGTCTGGATCACCCTCAACCGGGAAACTGCCCATACCGTCATGGCTGGTCGGTACGAAGAGACCGTCGCTCATCTGCTCACCGGTGAGGGAGAAGCGGGTATAGGAAAACCCTTCGGGCAGGTTCAGCCAGCCGTCCGGATCAGGCACAAGCGCGGCCTTGTCAGCTGACGCAGGCTGTGTTGTGCAGCTCGCCAACGCGCCAAAGGCCGGGGCGGCGACAGCCATGGCGGAAGCAGAGCGTAGAAATGTTCGGCGCGAAGCAATCATGGGAATCCCCGTCCACAGTCTGAGTTTCCGTGACAGGATAACCTTGCTGGGCCGCCTAGAAAGCGACTTTTGCGGCAAGTTTTTGTGACACTTCTAATTCAGCCGTTGCGCGCCATACACCTTTCCGTGCCCCGGCGCTTGAACCACAAGGGCACAACCACTTTCGCAATCCGGAACGGTAGAGACCGCTCCGCCAAACGGCAGGTGGGAAAGCTTTGCCAGTCCCGTTACCGGATGGACCATATCGGTTTCGTGGTCCCCATCCTTGCGGAACTGGATGAGATGGACATCGCTGGAAAGGCCCGGCGGGACACTGACGGCCCAACCTTTCGGCGTTTGCTGAAACGAGACCATGGATGCCGCATGCTCTTGTTCGGCTTCTTCCGCGCGCGCAGATTCGGCCGCCGCGAGGCGCCGGGCGACGCGGTTCGGGCGGTTTCCGGGACACTGCTCAGCACCATTGTAGACGGTTTGAGGTGTGTAAGGACCGCGCAAGCGAAACAGGTCTGCATAGGCGGCCTGGCGTTCCGTGGACATTTCCATTGCCATCGGGTCCGGTTCGCCAAGGTAGTCCCAATAGTCCACCGACCAGGTAAGGATCAGCACATCATCGCGTTGATCATTCACCTCACTGAGCGTGTCATGGGCCTTCGGGCAGGCGGCGCAGTTTTGCGATGCAAACAGCTCCACCAATATCGGTTCCGCCGAAACTGGCAGGGCTGTTGCGATAAACGCCGCGAAGCTGGCAAGAGATTTCATCATGGCTGGCGTTTACGTGGCACGGGTCTGACTTGGAAATCAAACGGCTGTGATAACGCAGTAATTTCGGGCCCTGAGGCATAAATGCTCCAGGGCCCGAGTGAAAACTGAGACTTAAGCCGCTTCGTTGGCGAGGTTGCGCAGAACGTAGTGGAGGATGCCGCCATTGCGGTAGTAATCCATCTCGTTCTCCGTATCGATCCGCACCACGGTGTCGACTTCGAACGTCTCGCCGTTGGCCCGCGTGACCTGCACTTTCAGGCTCTGGCGCGGTGACAGCATATCAATACCATCAATTGAAACTGTCTCATCGCCAGTTATGGAGTGGCTCTTCCAGCTTTGGCCGTCGGCAAATTCGAGGGGCAGAACCCCCATACCAATCAGGTTGGAACGGTGAATGCGCTCGAAGCTGCCTGCGATCACGGCGCGCACCCCGAGGAGGACCGTGCCCTTGGCCGCCCAGTCGCGCGATGAGCCGTTTCCGTAGAGGTCGCCTGCGAAGATGACGAGCTCGCGGCCTTCATCCTTGTAGCGCATCGCGGCATCGTAAATGTCCATTTGGTCGCCCGATGGGTGATGGACCGTGAAACCGCCTTCAACGCCCGGAACCATCTGGTTTTTGATGCGGATATTGGCGAAGGTGCCGCGCATCATGACCTGGTGGTTGCCGCGGCGCGCGCCGTAGGAGTTGAACTCGAGGACGGGAACCTGGTGCTCACGCAGATAGTCGCCGGCCGGGCTGTCGGCTTTGATATTGCCCGCCGGAGAAATGTGATCGGTGGTGATGGAGTCCGCGAAAAGTCCGAGCACCCGGGCATCTTTCACGTCTGTCAGCGCGTCGGGTGTGAGGCCCATGCCTTCGAAATAAGGTGGATTCTGCACATAGGTCGATGCCATCGGCCAGTCATAGGTCTGTCCGCCTGACACATCGATGCCTTGCCAGTGCTCATCCCCCTTGAAGACGTTGGAATAGCGATTGGAGAACATGTCCGGCGTCACGGCTTCGCGCATCACTGCCTGGATTTCAGCGTTTGTTGGCCAGATGTCCTTCAGGTAGACGTCGTTGCCATCCTGATCTTGGCCAATCGGGTCCTTTGCGACATTGATCTTCAGAGAGCCCGCGATCGCATAAGCCACGACCAATGGTGGGCTTGCGAGATAATTCGCCTTGATGTCAGGCCCGATCCGGCCCTCGAAATTCCGGTTGCCCGACAGAACCGAGCAAGAGACCAGATCGCCCTCGGAGATGGCGTCGGCCAGCTCTTTCGGCAGGGGGCCGGAATTGCCGATACAAGTCGTGCAGCCATAGCCCACGAGGTTGAAGCCCAGAGCATCCAGATCATCCTGCAGTCCGGCTTTGGCGATGTAGTCCGTCACCACCTGGGAGCCTGGCGCGAAGGAAGTCTTCACCCAGGGTTTCCGGGTTAGTCCCTTGGTCGCTGCGTTGCGCGCGAGCAAGCCTGCGCCGATCAGCACGGACGGGTTCGATGTGTTGGTGCAGGATGTGATCGCCGCGATGAACACATCGCCATGGTCGACGGTGTAGTCCTGCCCTGCGACCTTGGTTGGGTTGCTGGCATCATTCGCCTTGCCAAATTCCTTGGACATGGCTTCTGCAAAGCGAGTGTCTGCTTCGTCCAGAAGCACACGATCTTGCGGGCGTTTTGGCCCGGAAATGGACGGCTTTACGCTGGCCAGGTCGAGCTCGATTGTGTCGGTGAAAACGGGATCAGCCATGTCCGGCGCCCAATAGCCCTGGGCCTTGGCATAGGCTTCGGCCAGGGCGACGCGGTCGGCATCGCGGCCCGTGTCTGTCAGATAGGTGATTGTCTCATTGTCGACCGGGAAGAAGCCACAGGTCGCGCCATATTCCGGCGCCATGTTGGAGATTGTGGCCTGGTCTTCGAGCGTAAGGTTGGCGAGGCCCGGTCCGTAGAATTCCACAAACTTACCCACAACGCCTTTTTCGCGAAGCATTTGGACAACGGTCAGCACGAGGTCCGTGGCTGTCGCGCCTTCCGGCAGGGCGCCATTCAGCTTGAAGCCAATGACTTCCGGAATGAGCATCGAGATCGGCTGGCCCAGCATGGCGGCTTCTGCCTCGATGCCACCCACGCCCCAGCCGAGCACCGCAAGGGCGTTGATCATGGTGGTGTGGCTATCGGTGCCGACGCAGGTGTCGAAGTAAGCGACGGTTTCGCCGTTTTCTTCTTTGGTCCAGACGGTCTGGCCGAGATATTCGAGGTTCACCTGGTGGCAGATGCCGGTGCCCGGCGGCACAACGCGGAAATTCTGAAACGCCGACGACCCCCAGCGCAGGAATTCATAGCGCTCGCCATTGCGCTCATACTCGCGTTCGACGTTCTTCACGAAGCTGTCCGGGCTGGCGAAATGGTCGACCATCACCGAGTGGTCGATGACCAGATCCACGGGCACTTGCGGATTGATGGCTTCGGCGGAGGCGCCGAGCTTTTGGGCCGCATCGCGCATGGCGGCCAAGTCGACAACTGCGGGGACGCCGGTGAAGTCCTGCATCAGAACGCGGGCCGGGCGGTAGGCGATTTCGTGTTTGGCGCTGCCCTTATCTGTCAGCCAGTTCGCCATGGCGACGATATCGTCTTTCGTAACGGTCTTTCCGTCTTCAAACCGCAGTAGATTCTCCAAAAGTACCTTCAGTGAAGCTGGCAAGCTGGACACATCACCCAGGCCGTTCTCGCCGGCAGCTTCCAGCGAATAATAGCTGTAGGTTTTGCCCGCGGCGGTCAGCGTGCGTTCGGATTTGAAGCTGTCGAGTGAAGCCATGGCGAAAAACCCCGCAATCTGTTTTGTGTTGGATTGCGGCCTGTTTAGACCTGCTTTGCCACGGCGGCAATGAGACCAAAGAGGCGCAGCGCTTTATCGCACCCATTGGGTTGTGCCTGGCGCTTTGGAGTGTTGAAGACAACGCAATTGAGAAGCGAGCGATTTGATGGGCGTTGCGAAAAAAATAGACTCTCTACCTTCGCACGAAGAGCAATACTCCCCGATTGGCGAAGGCCTCATGTCGGACGTTTGGTATGTGGCGGCCCAGTCGCGTAACTTGAAACGCGGCTTGCCGCGCGAGATACCCATCTGTAATGGCGTGTTGCATTTGCGCCGGGAGCAGGACGGCGCCGTGATGGCCCATTTTGATGGCAGGCCCGCTAATGTCGTCGAGAGCGAAGATCTCGTCTGGTACTTTCATTCCGGCGTTGAGTGCCCCGTAAATGCCCGTTCAGAGCCGTTCAAGTTCGGCGGCCCGAAGGGCAAGGTCCGGTTCTGCGAGAATGTAGTTATTCCCGCCCACCAGGATGATGCCGCCTATGGACTGCTAGACCCCGCGCACACGCCGTTTGTGCACAAGAGCCCGCTCTGGCGTGGCAACGGCATCCTGAAGCCGAAGACAAAACCGTTCGAGCCGAATGACTTTGGCTGGACCATGTTGCCCCACGCGCCGGTCAACTCGGATATCTACAAGCTGATTGGCGGCCAGATCCGCGTTCGTATCGAGTTTCGCATGCCGGGCCTGCGCGCGGAGTATATCGAGAACAAGGCCCACACAGTGTTGGGCCTCACGGCACTGACCCCAATCGACGACCGGCACACGCGCTTGCGCCAGATCTTTTTCTGGAACAGCCCGATCCTGAACATGATCCGGCCGCTTGCGCCTCTGGCTGCGGGGCCGTTCCTCAAGCAGGACGTGAATATCATGGGCCTGCGCCGGAAAAACGAAGCCTTCCAGCCGGGCAAGGGCACGCTGGTCGGTGATAGCGACAAGCAGTTCCTCTGGTATCTCGCCCACAAGAAGGCGTGGCAGAAGGCCCGCGCCGACGGCGTCCCCTTCGTGAATCCGCACAAAGCGCAGACCCTGCACTGGAAAACCTGACCCGAAAAGCGCAATAGATGACAGTCTGGCACGAAACCGGCTAACACAGCCGTCATGGCCGATGCGCTCCTCTCCGCAACTGATCTCGCCGCTGCGCGCGGGGAGCGGCTCTTGTTCCGGGAGGTTTCGCTCTCCGTGGACGCTGGCGACGCGCTTGTCCTGCGCGGGGCAAACGGGGCGGGGAAAACCACGTTGCTGCGCATTCTCGCAGGGCTAACCCGTGCGGAGGCCGGCGAGGTGAGCCGCCCCCAGCCGGTCCACTGGATTGCCCATCGCACCGGCCTGAAGCCCCATGAAACCCCGCGCCAGCACCTGGCGCTCTGGGCTAAGGCCTGGGGCGCGGAAGCTGATGTGGAAGATGTGTTGAAATCCGCGGGTCTGGCCCGCCCCGCCGACGTGTCGGCTCGGCTCCTGTCTGCGGGGCAACGCCAGCGCACGGCGCTTGCCCGGCTGAAACTCCACGCCCGCCCTGTCTGGCTGATGGACGAACCCTTCAGCGCGCTGGATGTGGATGCCCGCGCCGCATTGGAAGCCGATATTCAACAGCACCGCGCCAAGGGCGGCGCCGTGATCGCCGCGATCCACGGCGAGCCGGGCTTTGCGCCGAGCGGGGAGTTCCGGCTTTGAGCTGGTTAGTTCTCGCGCTGTGGACCATTTTGGCATTTATCCTTGGGCTTGCTGCGATGTACGTGGTGGGTTGGCGGAATTGGTCCGACGGTTGGGAAGGCGGGATCCCAACCTTTGCCTTCATCTTCGGCCTTGGCCTCATCCATTGGCGAAAGCTCCGTAAGTATGACTAACCCCGCCCCGCTCTCTTCCACCTTCCGACAGGCGCTTGCCGAAGCCTGGGCCGGCGGCGCGGGCGCCATGCTGCCCGTGGGGTTCTTCGCTGGCGCGGCCATGCTGGTGCCGTTCGGGATCGGGCATGGCAATGAGATGCTGGCCGCCATCGGGCCGGGCATTCTCTGGGTGGCGCTCGCGCTCTCCAGCCTCGTCACCATGGAGCGTCTCTTTCAGGCCGACCTCGAAGACGGCGCGCTGGATCTTTGGATTCAGACCGATGCCCCCTTGAGCGCCATCGCGGTCGCCAAGACGTTGGCGCACTGGATCGCGGCGGGCTTGCCGCTCGCCCTCATCACGCCGCTGCTCGGTCTGATCCTGCAGGTGCCACCATCCGACCTTCTCCCCGCCAGCGCGGCCTACGCCGTGGGCGGGCTCGCCTTTTTCCTTTGGGGCGGTGTCGGTGCGGCGCTTACGGCCACGGTGCGGCGCGGCGGCTTGCTGATCGCGCTCATTGCCCTGCCGCTCTATGTGCCCACGGCGATCTTCGGGGCCATGACGCTGCAATCTGACGCTGCTGGATTGTCGCCAGAGGCGCTATATCTGGGAGCAGCAACGCTGTTTGCCCTGGCCACGGCGCCCTTTGCCATGGCCGCAGCACTTCGGCTTGCGGCTGACTAAAGGACCAAACATGATCCAGGCTTTTGCCAATCCACACCGTTTCATGGCCTTCAGTAAGGCGGCCCAACCCTGGCTCTATGGCGCGGCCGCGCTGATGATCGCCTACAGCTTGTGGCAGGCGTTTTATGTCGTCGCGCCGGAGCTTTACCAAGGCGATAGCGCGCGCATCCTGTTCATCCATGTGCCGGCCGCCTGGCTTGGCATGGCGTGCTATGTGGGCATGGCTGTGGCGAGCTTTGTCTGGTTTATCTGGCGCCATGAATTGGCAGACACCGCCGCAAAGGCCATCGCCCCCATAGGCGCAGCCTATTGCGCCGTTTGTCTCTATACCGGTGCGATCTGGGGCAAGCCGACCTGGGGCACCTGGTGGCAATGGGATGATGCCCGCATGGTCTCCATGCTGGTTCTTTTGTTCCTCTACCTCGGATACATGGCCATCCGCGCGGCCATGGACACGCGCCAGAAGGCGGCTCGCGCCGGGGCCATCCTCGCCTTGGTGGGCGTCATCAATGTGCCGATCATCAAGTTCAGCGTCGATATCTGGGCGAGCCTGCACCAGCCCGCCAGTGTGGTGCGCCTGGACGGGCCGAGCATGGACCCGTCATACCTCTACCCTCTTCTTATCGGTGCCCTTGGGCATACCTTGCTGATGACGGCTCTAACCTTCACCGCGATGCGCACCGATGTCATGACGCGCCGGGCAAATGCCCTTCTGCTGAGCCAGGCTGCGGCCTGACGGATTGATCGAACGGGACGTATTCATGCTGCCGCAATTTGAAGACCACGCGCCTTATATTTACGCGGCCTACGGGCTGGCGGCGGTGACGCTCGGCGTGTTGGTGGCTGTTATTCTGTTCCGTGCGCGGTCTGCGAAGAATAGGCTGGAGCGACTGCAGCGCCAGGTCGACGAGGAGTGATCCCATGAAGCGCTGGCTGTTCGCCCTTCCGCTGGTGGCTCTGCTCGCCATTGGTGGCGTGGGCATGGTGCGACTCTTCGATGGGACCAAACCGACGTTCGAACTCGGCAATCGCGATGCGCCCACCATGGTGTTCGAGGCGATGGACGGCGGCCCCGCGATAAACTTCGCCGAATTGCCCAGCGATGAAGCCGTGGTGGTGAACCTCTGGGCGAGCTGGTGCACGCCGTGCGTAGTGGAACATCCCCTTCTGATGGAACTGGCCGAACGCCATCCGGGCCAGGTTCATGGACTTGTCTATGAAGACACACCGGAGAATGCGGGAGCCTTCCTGGCCCAGCGCGGCAATCCGTTTACCCGTCTGGCCCTGGATCCGACGGGGCAAGGGGGCCTTGAGTTCGGCCTGACGGGCGTGCCGGAAACCTTCATCATCGCGCCCGGCGGGATCATTACCCATCACCACCGGGGCGTGCTTGAACCGGACGATATCGAAAGGCTGTCCGCCAAACTGCTGGCAAGTTCCGAAATGCCCGCGCCGGGAGCGGACGTCCCCTAGTTGATCGCCGGTGTAAACGTCGTGCCCGCTGGCGACACAATTTCAGCACCTTCGCGCGTATCAATCTCCATGATCGCGAGGGATCGTTGGGGCGTGCCGTCGGCGCGGAACCGGAACAGGCCGTTGGCCCCCAGGTAGCCCTGGGCGTTCGTGATGCCGCCATAGTCGAGCCGGTTGCGGCGTTTCAGGTCAATCGCAACCGCAGCGGCATCATATCCAAGGCTGGAGAGGTTTGTGGGCGCCACGCCATAAACCCGGCGATAACGCGCCTCAAAGTCTGCCACGCGGTCATCGTCTGGGACGGCGAACCAGGCGCCATTCAGCGTGGGCTCACGCCAAATGGACGGATCATCCCACTGGCTGGTGCCGAGCATGCGGATGTTGCGGAAATCCACGCCGTAATAAGGCAACAACGGAGCAACCGAGCGCAGTTTCACGCCCGATTCCGGGATCATCACCCCAACGCGTCCGGGATTATCCTCCACCATGGGGGCGAGGATGTTGGCGATGGCTTCCGCCTCATCCACAGGGGCAGCATTGGTGGGATCGTAAAACTGGCTGGCAAGCACATAGGCGCCGTTGGCGGCGGAGTATTGACGCAGGGCCTGCTCGACGCGCCGTCCATAGGCGCTGTCCGGGCCGAGATAGGCAAACGCTTCCACGCCCTGAAACGCAGCATATTCAACAACCCGCGCGACTTCTTCTTCCACGGTGAACGAGGCGAGGTAAGCGCCGCCGCCGGCTGCGGTCGGATCGTTGGAAAATGCGATGACGGGGGCATTTTCGCCGCGCGCCAGTGGGGTTACGCTTCGTACATTGTCTGCAAAGAGCGGCCCCAGGATGACATCCGCGCCCTCTTCGATGGAGGTTGTGGCGGCAGCTTCTGTGCCAGTGACTGTTCCGGCTGTGTCTTTTGGAATGACCAGGAAATTCTCATCTGCCAGTTCAAACAGGGCCATTTCGATGCCGGCCAGCATGCCCTGGGCTTCATCTCGAACGCGGCGGTTGGGATGGGAAAAGGGTAGCAGGACGGCGGCGCGGGTGATCTCACGCCCGATCATATGCGGTGGGGTCAGGCCGTCGACCTGCGCGCGCGCAATCTCGTCCTTGGTCGGCTTGGGTTTGTCGGGTTTCGTGCCTGCCTGATCGATACCGCTGGGCAATTGCGGCTTTGGCTCTACCCGCGGATCGCCCGATGAGGGACTGAGGGGTGGGTTGGATGGGCCGCTTGCGCATCCCGCCATCACAATGGCTGCAAGCAGAAGACTTGGCGCCAGGGCCAACACGCGCAATGGTTTCATCGATGTCCTCCAACGATCCTTCTGATACGCACCCGACTCGCGCGCCAGGCGAGGGTAAGCCCCGACCCGGCAGCCCGCAACCAGGCGGCGCACCGCTTTCTCCCGGCCTTTACGTGGTCTCTACGCCCATTGGCAATCTCCGGGATGTGACACTGCGCGCCCTGGATGTCCTCGCCGGGGCCGATGAGGTCCTGGCCGAAGACACACGCACGGCACGCAAGCTTCTTGATGCCTATTCCATTCGCGCCCGGGTGAGCCCTTACCATGACCACAATGGGGCAACTCGGCGGCCGGAACTCTTGGAAAAACTCGATGGCGGCGCTGCGATTGCGCTCATCAGCGATGCCGGAACGCCGCTCGTGTCTGATCCGGGCTTCAAGCTTGTGCGCGACGTGGCTGCTGCCGGGCATCCGGTGGTGCCGATACCGGGTGCATCGGCGCTTCTGGCGGGCTTGGTTGTGGCTGGGTTGCCCAGTGACCGGTTCCTGTTTGCGGGATTCCTTGCGCCGAAGTCCACTGCGCGCCGAAAGGAGCTGCAAGACCTAAGCGCGATACCGGCTACGCTCGTTTTCTATGAAACCGGCCCGCGTTTGGCGTCCACTCTGGCCGATATGGTTGAAGTGCTTGGCCCTGGACGAAATGCGTGTGTGGCAAGGGAACTGACCAAATTGTTCGAAGAGGCCCGCCGGGGCACGCTGGAAAGCCTTGCGGACCATTATGGCGAAGCGGGCGGTCCCAAAGGCGAAATCGTCATTCTCATAGGTCCGCCCGAAGCCTCACATGCAAGCGCAGCGGATCTCGACGCCGCATTGATGAACGCCTTGAAATCTATGCCCACAAAGCAGGCCGCCAACAGCGTTGCCGAGGCCCTTGGTATTCCAAAGCGCGAAGCTTACCAGCGTGCCCTGGCACTCAAGGCCGATGGCCCGGCGTGACCGGGCCGCAGCGGAACGCTGGGGGCGCCTTGCGGAAGGGTTTGCCGCCATCGCGCTGCAGATGAAAGGATACCGCATCCTCGCGCGCCGGGTGCGCAATGCTTATGGCGAAGTGGACCTTATCGCCCGGCGCGGCAATACCTTCGCTTTCGTCGAAGTGAAGGCCCGGTCGAGCGCAATGGCGGCGCTAGAGTCCGTCTCATCCCAGTCCTGGTCTCGAATTTCCAATGCCGCTGAGGCTTGGGCAGCACTTAGCATGCCTCCGGCGGGCGACTATGGATGGCGGTATGACGTGATCGCTGTTTGCCCTTGGCGATGGCCGAAACACTTTCGTGATGTCTGGCGCCCAGATTTTGCCCTAACCAACGGTTAAATCCCTTGGTAGACACCATTGGTCCAAAGTGTTCCTAACGGAGGTCTTCCCGATGTCCCTTCGCCTTACTCTTGCTGCTGGTATTCTGATCGTTCCGCTCAGCGGGTGTGTTGCTGCTGGCGTTGCAGGTGCCGGCACCGTCGCCGTTGCGGCTGCGCAAGAGCGCACCGTTGGCCAGGCTGTGGACGACGCTGCGACGTCCAACGAAATCAAGACCAAATTGTTGCAAGAAACCGGATATGGCGAAGTGGATGTGGAAGTGGTTGACGGGCTTGTGCTCCTGTCTGGCCGTGTCTCCGAACCCGAAATGCGCACCCGCGCCGAAGACATCGCCTGGAGTTCCAAGCGCACTTTTGACGTCGCAAACGAGATCAAGATCGAGCGCCCCGGAGGATTTTTCACCAATGTTGCCGATGAGGTGATTACGGCGCGGGTGCGTGCACGCCTGATTGGGTCGTCATCGGTCAAAAGCTTCAATTTCAACATCGAAACCTATGATGGCGTTGTCTATCTGATGGGGATTGCCAGCACGCAGGATGAACTCGTGGCTGCCGCCGAAACGGCATCGCGTGTGGGCGGTGTCCAGCAGGTCGTCTCTTATGTACGCGTGCGCGAACCTCGCGGACAGGCGGCCCTTGCCCCTTCAAACCTGCCAGCGGATGCCTCATATGACGCGCAGCGGGAAGCTGCTGACCGGGACCTCCTGGGCGGTAGCTACTAAGTCCGCGACATTCGGATCTTTTGAGACGGCAGACGCCGCGACCTATCCCGGAGACTGCCCATGGCCCTGCGCGTTGCCTTGCAGATGGACCCGCTCGAGCACGTTGATATTGAGGCGGATACGAGCTTTGCCCTGGCCGAAGCCGCCCAGGACCGTGGCGCGCAACTTTGGGTCTACGGCCCCGATCACCTAAGCTATGAAGGAGGCCGTGTGACCGCCCTGGCCCGGCCTGTCACCGTCCAGCGCGTCGCCGAAGCGCCCGGTGTTTTCGGTCCGGCCGAGCGGATAGATCTGGCGGAAGACGTGGATGTGGTCTTGATGCGCCAGGATCCGCCATTTGACATGTCCTACATCACCGCGTGCCATCTCCTCGAACTGATCGCGGACCGGACACTGATCCTGAACGATCCGGAAATGGTGCGCTCCAGCCCTGAAAAACTGTTTCCGCTGCTATTTCCGGAGCTGATGCCGCCGACGCTGATTTCGCGTGATCCTGAAGCCATCAAGGCCTTTCGGGCGCGCCATAACGACATCATCCTCAAACCGCTATACGGGAATGGCGGCGCAGGGGTCTTCCGGCTCAAGCCCGATGACAGCAATTTCTACTCGCTGATGGAGATGTTCTTCGAGCGCTCCCGCGAGCCGGTTATGGCGCAGGCCTTTCTCCCGGCGGTCCGCGATGGCGATAAGCGCGTTATTCTGATCGATGGCGAAGCGGTCGGCGGCATTAATCGCAGGCCTAAGCCGGGCGAGACTCGCTCCAACATGCATGTGGGCGGAACGCCGGAACCAACAGAGCTTTCTGACGCGGATAAGGCCATCTGCGCTGCGATCGGGCCGGAGTTGAAGCGCCGTGGCCAGGTGCTCGTCGGCATCGATGTGATCGGCGGGAAACTCACGGAGGTGAACGTCACCTCGCCAACGGGCGTTCAGGAATTGAAGCGGTTTTCAGGGGTCGACGCGGCCTCCCTCTTCTGGGATACGGTGGACAAACGATTGGCCGAACGCGCAAAAGGTTAACAATCGTTCTTTCTTTGTTCTGGCTGATATGCTAGGGCTTGCCCAGCCGGTTGGGTGAGGGACATGGTTAGCCGAATTACGACTTTTGCCTTTGAGGGCATCGAAGCACGACCAGTGGACGTTCAGGTCCAGATTACAGGATCGAGCAAGCCGTATATTGGGATTGTTGGCCTGCCAGACAAAGCGGTGGCCGAAAGCCGCGAACGTGTGCGGTGCGCATTTGCGGCGATGGGGCTCGCCATCCCACCAAAGCGGATCATTGTGAACCTGGCGCCTGCGGATTTGCCGAAGGAAGGTAGCCATTATGATCTCGCCATCGCGCTGGCGATGTTGTCGGCCATGGGCGTCATTGCGGCGGATGCACTCGATGGCCATGCAGCGATGGGTGAGCTCTCCCTGGACGGAAAAGTGGTCGACACGATCGGTGTCCTGCCCGCGGCGATGGCGGCGGACGCAATGGATTTACGCTTCATTTGCCCGGAACCCTGTGGCCCGGAGGCGGCCTGGGCGGGCGGTGAGGCCATCGCCGCGCCCAGCCTCATTGCACTGGTCAATCACTTTGCGGGCCGCACCGTATTGTCGCGGCCCAGAGCCGGCGGCCTGGCAGACCCGCCTCCCGGGCCCGATTTGCGAGACGTGAAGGGCCAGGAAGGCGCAAAACGCGTGCTGGAGATCGCGGCGGCAGGTGGACACAATCTGGTATTTTGCGGTCCGCCGGGTTCAGGTAAGTCCATGCTCGCCCAGCGTTTGCCGGGCCTGCTGCCGCCTTTGTCGGCCAAGGAGTTGTTGGAGGTCAGCCAAATTCAGTCCGTCGCGGGATTGCTGGAGCGCGGCCGTCTATCTCGCCAGAGGCCATTTCGCGCGCCCCACCATTCAGCTTCCATGGCTGCGCTGGTGGGGGGCGGCATTCACGCCAAGCCGGGAGAGGTGTCCCTGGCCCATCACGGCGTTCTCTTTCTGGATGAATTGCCGGAGTTCACGGCCCAGGTGCTCGACAGTTTGCGCCAACCCCTTGAAGCGGGCGAAGCCGTCGTGGCGCGAGCCAACCGCCATGTCCGATATCCGGCCCGGTTTCAGCTCATTGGTGCGATGAACCCGTGTAAATGTGGTGGTGGTCCGGGGGAAGCGGCCTGTCGGCGCGGGCCTAAGTGTGCGATTTCCTATCAGTCGCGACTGTCGGGTCCCTTCATGGACCGGATTGATCTCTACTATGACGTAAGTCCCGTGACGGCGATGGATCTAAGCCTTCCTGCGCCAAGCGAAGGTACGGCGGAGGCCGCGGCTCGGGTCGCCGCAGCACGAGCAGCCCAGGCCGAAAGGTTCGGAGATGGTGAATGCGGGCGACGCCCCATCAACGCTGATGCACCGACCGCGGACCTCGACAGGCTGGCCGCTCCGGATGGGCCGGGGGCGGCCCTGCTTGCAGATGCAGCCCAGAAACTTATGCTCACCGCGCGCGCCTATCATCGCACCCTGAAAGTCGCCCGCACAATTGCCGATCTTGAGGGGGGCAGCACCGTCCGCCGGGTGCACATTGCAGAGGCCCTGTCTTACCGGCGGCGTCCGCCCGGGAGCGATACGACACCCGGGATCACTTCTCAGGGAGGACTCGTGGCATGAGACCGGATTATCCGGGTTATCAGCGTTAAGTCTCCTAAAACCGGGATGTGTTACGCCCTGCGGATGAGTGATGCTGCCCCCAAAGACCCTGCCGCCGAAAAGACATTCCTGGCTACAGCGAGCCATGAGATTCGAACGCCCCTGAACGGAATACTGGGAACCGTTTCTCTCCTGCTCGAAACGGAGTTGAGCCCGGCCCAGAGGGAGTATGCGGAGGCGATCCGCGGGTCCGGTGCGCGCCTTCTGGATCTTTTGAACAATGTTCTTGACCATGCCCGGCTCGATGCGGGCGGCGTGGAACTGGAAGATGAGGTGTTTTGCCCGGTTCGTCTTGGCCGGGAAGTGGTCGAATTGCTCAGTCCGCGGGCCCATGTGGCCGGCCTCGACATTGCATCGCGGGCCATCAATCTGCCCATGGCGACGCGGCGCGGAGATGCGGGCCGCATCCGCCAAATTCTGTTCAATCTTGTCGGCAACGCTTTGAAATTCACCGATACCGGCGCGGTGATGCTGGATATTTTGCCGGTCAAGGATGGCGTACTCTACCGCGTGGCAGACACGGGGCCAGGTATCGCGCCTGAAGACCGTGAACGCCTGTTCGATGCCTTTCGCCAGTCCCAGGCAGGTGATGCCCAGAAGGATGGCGGTGTTGGGCTCGGCCTTTCGATTGTGCGCCGCCTGACACATTTGCTCAACGGGACGATCACCGTTGACGGTGCGCCGGGATATGGCACGCGCTTCAACGTCTTTCTGCCGTTGGCGGAAACAGCCTCAAAGCCAACCCATGACCTGGCCCATTTGGGCGGCCGCGTGGGTCTGATCGGCTTGCCGCCGGCCACGGCACTGACACTGGCTGCCATGCTTGAAAATGTGGGGGCCACGCCCTGGTTCCTGCCAGAAACAGCGCCCACGGGCGGACACGATTGTGATGTCTTGCTGATTGGCGCCGATTTGCCGGCCCGCCGGATTGTCAGTCATGCGGCGCAAACCACGAGCCTGATTGTATTACGCCCGGAAGATCGCGGTGCTATCGGGCAATTCCGTCAAATGGGATGTAGGGGCTGGCTGGTCCGCCCACTCCGCGCATCGTCTGTGATCGAGCGGATTTATCTGGCGCGCCAGGGCGCGGCGGACACCGAAAGTGAAGAGACGCGGACGGCCGTGGGCCATGTCCTGATCGCCGATGACAATCCGGTAAACGCATTGATTGCACGGCGTGCCTTGGAATCGACCGGTTTTTCGACCAGCGTGGCCGCAACGGGTGTCGAAGCCCTCGAATCCCTCGACACTCGATCAACAGATTTAGTTCTGATGGATTTGCGCATGCCAGTGATGGATGGATTTGAAGCGACACGGCGCCTTCGGGCGGCCGGCGTGACAGCGCCCGTCATCGCCATTTCCGCGGAAGTGAATCCCGAAATTGAGCGCCAGGCGAAGGCTGCGGGCGCGGACGTGGTTGCGGCAAAACCCATCGATCCCCAGACCCTGCGGGCCCTCGCCCTGAAATGGACAACGCCGCCCGAAGACGAAGTGGGCGTTGCATGAGCCATTCCGCCAGTGCCGCACAGGCTTCCAAGAGCCTGAAGGAGACGCTGGCGGAATTTGCGCAGCCCAAGACTGCGATGATGCTCGTCCTCGGCTTCACCGCTGGACTGCCATTCCTGCTCTATTTTTCGAACATCTCCTTCTGGCTTCAGTCAGAGGGTGTGGACACGGCGATTATCGGGTTTTTCTCCTGGTTCGGACTGTCCTACTCATTCAAATTCTTCTGGGCGCCCGTGATCGACAAGATCGATCCACCCGGCCTGGCGCGGATATTCGGTCGAAGACGGGCCTGGATTTTCGTCGCTCAGATCGGTCTCGTTCTATCTATGGTCGGCGCTGGGCTCAGCGATCCCACACAGAATTTGGCCATTACGGCGCTGTTTGCCTTCCTTCTCGCCTTCTGCTCGGCCACCCAGGACATTGGCATCGACGCCTGGCGCATCGAAGCGGCAGAAAGCGACGAGCAACAAGCCAGCCTCGCTGCAGCCTATCAATATGGTTACAAGGTCGGCATGGTGATTTCCGGCGGTGTCGCCCTGGTGATCGCTGGCGTCACATCATTCAATGTCGCCTATCTCGCAATGGCGGCCATTATGGTGGTATGCGCCCTCGTCTTTGCAGTCTGGGACCGGAGTAAGGGCCTTCAAACGGCGGCATCGGCGGGTGTAACACTTTTGGCGGTCGGCCTGGCGACGGCGTTTGGTGAACTGGCTAGCATAATGCCCGAGGGGAGCGCATTCCTCCTCATCTCGCTTGCGACAAGTTGGTTGTTCTACGCCATCACGGTGTTGGGCAGCCTCGTGTTTTTATTTTTCCTGCTCAAGGCGCTCACGGATTCCTCTAGCGGCACTGTCTTTTCATTTTCAGGGCTGATGCTGGGCCTAGGGTTTGTGCTGGTTGTCTATCTGTCTCTGGTCCTTATCGCATCGGGGCTCGGCCTGGGTATTCCGCGTCTTGCGAACTTCTTCGAGTTTTCGCCCAGCCGGCGTGAAATCGCTGGCTATGCGGCGTGGATCGCGGCCTTTCCGCTGATCGCCTTTGCGATCGCCATTCCTGTCGTTCGGCTTTTGCCAGCCGGATCACCGCACTTGACCCATCCGGCGTACGGCGCGTTTGTCGATTTCTTCTGGCGCAATGGATGGACGGCGCTGCTGATCATGCTGTTCGTCTCAACCTATCGGCTCAGCGACATCGTCATGGGGATCATGGCCAAGCCTGCATATAGCGCCATGGGGTATGGGCCTGCGGATGTGGGTATCGTCAGCGGGACCTACGGGCCCTGGATTGTCTTTGTGGGGGTTGTCTTGGCCGGCCTATCCGCCTTGCGGCTCGGTCTTCGCGCATCTTTGCTGATTGGCGCGGTGGTTTCGCTCCTTGGCAATCTCGTTTTTGCCTGGCTGGTTCTGCAAAGCCCGGACACGCTGTTTCCGCTTTTTGTCGCCGTGACTGCAGACAATATTGCCGGGGGATATGCGGGTACGATTTTCATCGCGTTCATGTCCACCCTGGTCAACAAAGCCTTTGCCGGAACGCAGTATGCGATTTTCAGTTCTGTCTGGTCTTTGGGGCCGAAACTGATTGCCGGAACGTCCGGTGTGATTGTAATGATGTTCAGCGGGCCGCTTCAATCCAGTTTCGGAGAGTTCAAGAGCATCGCAGAATGGGGCGGCATCACGGCCGCCCAAGCCAGTACTTCGACACTGGAAGGTTTTTCCGCCTTCTTCGTTTTCGCCGCGGTTCTTGGCGTGCCCGCTGTTTTGCTGTCGCTTTTTGCGGGACAGATGTCGCCGGACAGGGAGGCCGTAACGGAGGCGGCATCCCCCGACCAGCAGACCGAGTAAGGACTGTTTGCCGGCTAGCCCTTCGCGTTTTCGGCGCTGACGCCGTCCACGTCATAGGCGGCAATCGTCGCCAAGGTGACGATATCGGAAACTGTCGCGCCGAGATTGGCGATTTGTACCGACTTCTCCAGACCCAGCAGCATGGGACCGATCACTGTAGCCCCGCCCATCGCGTTCATCAGCTTGGTGGAGATGGACGCCGAATGGATGGCGGGCATCACCAGCACATTGGCCGGCCCGGTGAGGCGCGAGAACGGATAGGTCAGCCTGTGATTTGGGTTCAGCGCCACATCGGCGGCAATGTCGCCTTCATACTCGAAATCAACAGTTTCATCGGCGTCCAGAATAGAGACGGCCTCGCGTACCTTTTCGATCCGCTCACCCATGGGATTGCCGAACGTGGAATAGGAAAGCAGCGCCACGCGAGGCGTGAATCCAAGGGCGCGTACCGAACGCGCCGCTTCCCGTGCGATTGCAGCCAGGTCATCTCCATCGGGCAGTTCCACAACGCTCGTGTCAGCGATGAACACGGTCATGCCCCGTGAAATCACCAGCGACATGCCGATGACAGGCTGGTTTGCCACGGGATCAAGCACAAGCCGTGCGTCTTCAAGGGCCACCTGGTAATTCCGCGTCACGCCTGTAACCATGCCATCGGCATCGCCCAGGGCGAGCATGCAGGCGCCAAAGACGTTGCGGTCCTGATTGACCAGGCGCTGGGCGTCGCGCTTCAGGAAGCCTTTCCGCTGAAGGCGGGCATACAGATAATCCGTGTAGTCTGGATTGTTGTCCGACAGACGCGCATTGACGATTTCGAGGGCACCTTCCGGCACCCCCATTTGCTTCATCATCTGGTGCACACGATCTTCGCGGCCGATGAGAATTGGGGTGCCAAGGCCCTGATTTTTGAAGCTGAACGCGGCGCGCACGACAGCGGCTTCTTCGCCCTCTGCGAAGACGATCCGCTTCTGGGTTGCGCGCACAGCGCTTTGAAGGCCTTGCATGAAGCTCGCCGTGGGATCCTGGCGCTGGGCGAGGGAGTGACGATAGGCCTCCATGTCCTCGATCGGCTTGCGCGCCACGCCGGTGTCAATGGCGGCCTGGGCGACGAAGGGCGGAACGAAGGTGATCAGCCGCGGATCGAATGGGGTTGGAATGATATAGTCCGGGCCAAATGTGGGGCGTGAGCCGTGATAGGCTGCAGCCACTTCGTCCGGCACATCTTCGCGGGCAAGCTCGGCCAAAGCGCGGGCCGCTGCCACCTTCATTTCTTCATTGATGCCACGGGCTCGGACATCCAGCGCCCCGCGGAAGATGTAGGGAAAGCCGAGCACATTGTTGACCTGGTTTGGATAGTCCGACCGGCCTGTTGCGATGATGGCATCGTCGCGCACCTGTTTGATTTCCTCAGGCGTGATTTCCGGATCCGGGTTCGCCATGGCAAAGATGATCGGATTGTCCGCCATCGAGGCGACCATTTCCTTGGAAACCGCACCCTTAACAGACAGTCCTAGAAAGACGTCGGCGTCCTCCATGGCTTCTGCCAGGTTGCGCTTTGCGGTTTTCACAGCGAACGCAGACTTGAACTGGTCCATACCTTCTGTGCGGCCTTCGTAGATCACGCCTTGGCGGTCGCACATGAGAATGTTTTCGGCTTTCACGCCGAGGTGGCGAATGAGGCCCGCGCAGGACAGGCCAGCGGCCCCGGCGCCGGAGAACGCCACTTTGATCTCTTCGATCTTTTTCCCGGTTACCGCGCAGGCATTGATGATGCCGGCGGCGGCGATGATGGCGGTGCCATGCTGGTCGTCATGGAAGACAGGGATGTCGAGCTCTTCGCGCAGGCGCGACTCGATGATGAAACACTCGGGTGAGCCAATGTCTTCGAGGTTGATGCCGCCAAATGTGTGACCGATGTTGCGCACCGTGGTGCAGAACTCTTCAACTTCCTTGGTCTCCACTTCGATATCGATGGAGTCCACATCGGCGAACCGCTTGAACAGGACAGACTTGCCTTCCATCACAGGCTTGGACGCCATTGCGCCCAGGTCGCCGAGGCCAAGAATCGCCGTTCCGTTGGAGATCACGGCCACCATATTTCCCTTGGCGGTGTAATCGTAGGCAAGGTCTTCGTCTTCGGCGATGGCCTTCACCGGAACAGCAACACCCGGGCTGTAGGCAAGGGACAAGTCGCGCTGGGTTCCCATGGGCTTGGTGGGCGTGACCGACAGCTTGCCAGGGCGCGGAAGAGCATGAAAATCAAGGGCTTCCTGGTCGGTGAAGCTTGGGCGTTTGGATGTCATGGGGAAGGCGCCTTTGGCACGTAGAGAGAGAAAAACTTCGCCAAGAGATTAGTGCGGGGCGACTGCAGTGCCAAGGTCTAGTTTGGTCTTGGTCAAGTCCGAAACCGCAATGTGCTTCCCGTTTGAGATGCAAGGCTCTAAACCCGGTCCATGCCTGACTCGGCCCCGCCTGCCCCGGATACAATGCCCGTGCTGAAGCCCGCCAAGGGCCCGACGCCGTTCATGGCGCAGTATCTGTCTATCAAGGCGCGGCACGAAGATGCGCTTCTGTTTTTTCGCATGGGTGATTTTTACGAACTGTTTTTCGACGACGCGAAGGTCGCCGCAGAGATCCTGGACATTACCCTTACGGCACGCGGCGAGCATGACGGCGCGCCAATACCCATGGCGGGCGTGCCCTATCATGCCGCTGACGCGTACCTGGCCAGACTGATCAAAGCGGGCCAGCGCGTCGCTGTGTGTGAACAGACAGAATCGCCAGCAGAGGCGAAGAAGCGTGGCTCCAAGGCCGTGGTGAACCGCGATATCGTGCGCATCATCACGCCGGGCACGCTCACCGAAGACACCATGCTGCCGGCGCGCAGCGGCCAGGCGCTGGCGGCGATTGTGCCGCTCGCCGGAGGCAAGGAGATCGGCCTGGCGATGGGCGATGTTTCCACGGGTGCATTCCATGTGCTGACGCCGTCGCGCGAGACTCTGCTGGAGCGGCTGGCGGCGTTTTCGCTTGGCGAAGTCCTGTTGCCGGAGAGTGAAGCGGGCGCTGCGCTTTATGGTGATGTGGATGCTGTGCTCGGCTTGCCGATCACGCTGAGGCCGGCGCGGATAGCGAACGCCAAATCCGGCGAAGCCGCCCTAAAGACGGCGTTTGATGTTTCCGCCATAGATGCTTTGGGTGACTTTGCACGCGCTGAACTGGCCGCCATTGCTTTGCTGCTCGACTATATCACGCTGACCCAGGCTGGCGGAATTGTGCGCCTGGACCCTCCGGTGCGCGAGGCTGAACGGACGCTCCTGGCGATTGATCCAGCAACGCGGGCAAGTCTGGAAATTACGCGAACGCTCGCAGGAGAACGCGCCGGCAGCCTCATCGAGACCATCGACCGGACAAAGACCGCTGCGGGTGCACGGCTACTCTCCGAGCGGGTTTCCCGGCCACTTGTCGACATCGACGCGATGTCAGCGCGCCATGATGCGGTGAGTTGGGGGCTTTCCAACACTGATTTGCGCGACCAACTGCGTGCCATATTGAAACAGGCGCCGGACCTTGCCCGGGCGCGCACGCGTCTTGCGCTCGGCCGGGGCGGGCCGCGCGATCTGGCTGCCATATCGGCTGCTCTCGCCGCTGGTGAAAATGTGGTGGCATGTGTCGCCAGATCCGGCGCCGCACCCCCTGTGCTGATTGAGTCGGCCCTGTCCGCCCTCACTCTCAGCCAGGCGCCGGATCTCTCCAGCCTCGCGCAGGATCTCAAAGTGGCGCTGGCGCCAGACCCGCCGTTATTGGCGCGGGACGGTGGCTTTGTGGCACCCTGCTGGAACCCGACCCTGGATGAAACGCGCACTTTGCGAGATGACAGCCGAAAGATCATTGCCGGATTGCAGGCGGAATATATTTCGCTCACTGGTGCCCAGGCCCTCAAGATCAAGCATAACAATGTGCTTGGCTATTTCATTGATGTGCCTGTGAAACCGGGCGAAGCAATGATAGCACCGCCCCTGAGTGAAACGTTCATCCACAGGCAGACCCTGGCGAAGAATGTTCGCTTCTCCACCAATGAACTCTCAGAACTGGCTGGGCGCATCTCAAGAGCCGAAGAGTCAGCCATCGCGCTTGAGGTTGAGGTGTTTGATGGCTTCGTGGACCGGGTACAGGCCCTTTCCAGCACCCTTGGCGATGTGGCCTTTGCCCTTGCAGAAATCGATGTCGTCCTTGCACTCGCCGAATGGGCCGACGAGGTGGCGGCGGTTCGGCCCGAACTGACCGATGCTCCGATCTTTGACGCCGATGGCTTGCGCCATCCTGTTGTGGAGTCCGCCCTGCGCAAGGCCGGGCAGGGGTTTACGCCCAATGGGCTCACCCTGGATGCCAGTACGCTCTCAGCGCCGCGTCTATTGTTGGTGACCGGACCCAACATGGCTGGGAAATCAACGTATCTGCGCGCAGCCGCGCTCGCGGTTATTCTGGCTCAGGCGGGTGGATTTGTGCCTGCGCGGAAATTTGTTTTGGGTCCGGTTGACCGCGTGTTTTCCCGCGTCGGTGCGTCCGACGACCTGGCCCGCGGGCGCTCCACCTTCATGGTGGAGATGGTCGAAACGGCCACCATCCTGAACCAGGCGACCGGAAAGAGCTTTGTCATTCTCGATGAGGTTGGCCGGGGCACGTCCACGTTCGACGGTTTGGCGATTGCGTGGGCTGCGGTTGAACACCTCCACGACACCAACCAATGCCGCGCCATGTTTGCGACGCACTATCATGAACTGACCGATCTGGTGGCCCGGTTGAAAGGTGCGGCGAATGCCTCGCTGCGGGCCAAGGAGTATAAGGACGAGCTTGTGTTTCTTCATGAAGTGCAGCCCGGTCCCGCGGATCGCTCCTATGGCGTGCAAGTGGCGCGATTGGCTGGTCTTCCGAAGCGAGCCGTTGCAAGGGCTCGGCAAATTCTAAATCGCCTCGAAAGCGAATCAGGCCGAGCCGACCCACTTCCGCTCTTTGTTGCGGCAGAACCCGAGGCTGATGCGTCGCAAACTGCAACCGAAAGTGCAGTTGAGGCGGCCTTGATTGATCTGAACCCGGATGAATTGACGCCGAAGGCGGCCCTGGAACTCATCTATGAGCTTCGGTCAAAAGCCAGCGAAAACCTCTCCTAAACCGCGAATTCATTGCAAATTCAGTCATTTCTCGACCGCTTTCGGCACAAACCAGCGCAATGCAAATTTTTTCATTGTGCGGTTGCCCACTCCCGATTCAGGGTCCAATGTTTGCATCGTCTGCGCAGGAAGCCGGTTCTGACCGGGCAGACAAAGCGTGTGTGTTTGGTCCGGTTGGGCCGTAGAATGAAAGTATGTTGGGGAACATCACAATGGAAAAAGAACTGGGCCTGGCAGAGCTGGGCGTGGCGCCCAAAGGCGTAAACGCTCATTGGAATGAGGCTCGCCTCCACGAGGCTGCGATTGCCAACGGTGAAGCGCGCGTGGCCCAGGGCGGCGCCCTCGTCGTGGAAACGGGTCTGCATACCGGCCGGTCCGCCAAGGACAAATTCACGGTCCGCGACGAGACGACAGAGAACACTGTCTGGTGGGACAATAATGCCTCCATGACGCCTGCCCATTTCGACGTGCTCTGGGAGGATTTCAAAGCTCATCTGGAAACCAGGGAGATCTACCTGCAGCATCTCTATGGCGGTGCAGATCTCGACCATCGCTTGCCCGTGCGCGTGATCAACGAGTTTGCGTGGCATTCCCTGTTTATCCGCCACCTCCTGCGCATTCCCGAGCCCGCCGAGTATGAAACGTTCGACCCAGAGTTCACTATCATCAACCTGCCGAGTTTCCGGGCAGATCCCGAGCGCCATGGCACGGTGAGCGAGACCGTGATTGCGGTAAACCTCGCCAAGAAGCTCGTTCTTATCGGCGGCACGTCCTATGCCGGTGAGACCAAGAAGTCCGTCTTCACAATTCTGAACTATCTGCTGCCGGCCAAGGGCGTGATGCCCATGCACTGTTCGGTGAACACCTCTGAAGATGATGATGCATGCATCTTCTTTGGCCTGTCCGGCACCGGCAAGACAACGCTCAGCGCCGATTCAAAGCGCATTTTGGTGGGTGATGACGAGCATGGCTGGTCTGAGAACGGTCTCTTCAACTTCGAAGGCGGTTGCTACGCCAAGATGATCCGTCTGTCGGAAGACGCCGAGCCGGAAATCTATGCGACCACGAAGCAGTGGGGCACGGTGCTGGAAAACGTGGTCATGGACCCGGTGACTCGCACGCTCGACTTTGATGACGCATCATTGGCGGAAAATTCCCGCGGCGCCTATCCGATTTCGGCCATTCCGAATGCTTCGCCAACCGGGCGCTGCGGCCAGCCGAAGAATCTCGTCATGCTGACCTGCGACGCCTTCGGTGTCATGCCACCGATCGCCAAGCTGACCCCAGCCCAGGCCATGTACCACTTCCTGTCAGGTTACACCGCGAAAGTAGCGGGCACGGAAAAGGGCGTCACCGAGCCGACGGCCACCTTCTCCACTTGTTTCGGCGGCCCGTTCATGCCGCGCCATCCCAGCGAGTATGGAAACCTCCTGCGCGACCTGATCGCAAAGTACGACGTCGATTGCTGGCTGGTCTCCACAGGCTGGACCGGCGGCCCCCATGGCGAGGGGTCGCGGATGCCGATCAAGGCAACTCGCACGCTGCTGGATGCTGCCATGGACGGTTCGCTGAATGGTGCCGACTTCCGCACTGACGAGACATTTGGGTTCGAGGTGCCGACTGCGGTCGCTGGGGTTGAGGCCAAAATTCTCGATCCGCGCAGCACCTGGGCCGATCCGAAAGCCTATGATGCACAGGCAGCGAAACTGGCCGAGATGTTCATCAAGAACTTCCGAATCTACGAAGCCCATGTGGACGCCGCCGTGCGTGCGGCTGGTCCTCGTGTTGCGGTCGACGCGTAGGGCGTCGGCAGGCGTTACCTTCACCCAGCGTCCCGTCTAGACAGGCGGGGCGCTCCATCCCAAAGACGCCGCCATGGCGGGCGGCGATCTCATTCCTATTCTTCTGGGCCTGTTTTCGGCGCTCACCCTGGCCATCGCCAATGTTGCGGTGAAGCGCGGCGAGGACATCTTGCTGGGCCGCGCTGTGATGGGGCTTACGGGCGCCGTCGTGTTGATTCCGTTTGCTTTCTTCGTGCCATTTCCGAGCACTGAGGTTTGGTGGGCCATGGCGCTCGCGCTGCTGGCCCACTTTTTTTACCAGATTTGCGCGGTGCGGGCGCTGCACCGGGGCGATCTCTCCCAGGTATTCCCGATCATGCGCGGCGCTTCACCGCTGCTCTCGGCGTTGGGTGCGTGGATTGTTCTGGGGGAGGGGCTGACGCCCGTGGCCGTTGTGGGGCTTCTCATCGTCACGGGTGCGGTGATCTATTTCGGCATGCCGTCAGGCACGGGCGCGGCGCGCGTAAAGCCCAATCCCGAGGCCTTGTTATGGGCAGGTGGCACCGCGTTGGGCATAGCGCTCTACACCGTGGCGGATGCCAATGGCGTGCGCGCAGCAGATAACCCGTTCACCTATATCGTCTGGCTTTTCATCCTGGACCCGATCGCGATCACCACCGTGGCCGCTGTGGATCGTGGGCCTGCGTTGATCACGGCGATGCGCACGCAATGGCGGTTCGGCGCCGTCGCCGGAACAATGTCGGTCCTGTCGTTTGGCGCTGCCCTCCTTGCGATTGACCAGATGGAAGTGGCCCGTGTCGCAGCTTTGCGTGAGAGCGGGATTGTCTTTGCGGCCATCCTCGCCTGGCTGTTTCTGAAAGAGGGTTTTGGTCTGCGCCGGACATTGGCCGCTACCGTATTGGCGTTTGGACTGGTGCTCCTGCAACTGTCGGGTTAACCGCGCGCGGCAAGATTTCTGCTAGGGGCAACGCATGAGCCTTCTGCGACACCTGACCGGCTACGCCCCAGCGCGGCTCGCCCACGCGATCGCGGCTTTTGGCGGCGTTTATGTCTTCACGCGGTTGCTCGGCGCTGAGGAGTATGGTCGCTATGCCTTGCTCGTTTCCATTTTGGCGCTGGTGCACACAGTCAGTGTCACGTGGGCGGAGGCTGCAGCCTACCGCTTTGCCGGAACGGCCCGCGAGCAAGGCGGTCTGCCATCTCACTACAGCCTTGCCCTTCGATTGATCGGTGTATCGAGCCTGGGTGGCTTGATCCTTCTTGCTGTCCTTTGGCTCATCCTGCGGGAGGTGCCTGGTTATGGCCCCGCGATACCCGTCCTCGGCGCCCTGCTGGTTTCAGGCAGTGTGCTGCAATTGGCGCAGGAAACTCACCGCGCAGAAATGCGCGTAGCGCGCTACAGCCTGAATGAGACCGCCCACATACTGGGTGGATTTGGGCTCGGCGCGCTTGTGGCCTGGCAGTTGGGGCTGGGCGCCGTCTCGCCGCTAGTCGGGCTTCTGGTGTCGCGCGCCGTCATTGCGTTGCGCGAGGGGGCCTGGCTGCGCGGCGCTGCCAAGGGCGGGGAGGTTCGTTCGGGCGCCAGCCGAGCCTGGTTCGCCTACGGAGTATCCATCGCCGGTGCTCTGGTGCTGGATATCGTTCTGTCGGCTTCGGACCGGTTTCTCATCGCTGCATTCCTGGGAGAAGCTTCCGTCGGCGCGTACGCGGCGGGCTATGGCGTGGCAGACAAGACGGTCTTGATGCTATGCGCCTGGCCAGCCATCGCGGCGTCGCCTCTCCTCATGGCGCGGTTTGAAGCTGACGGACCTGCCGCTGCGGGCAATGCTGCCAAGGATATGATCGCTACAGTGTTGTTTATCGCCATGCCCGCCGCGACGGGGCTAGCCCTGGTGGCCCAACCGCTCGGGGAAGCGATGATAGGTGAGGCCGTTCGCAGCCAGGCCATCGGCATTGTTCCCTGGATTGCGTTCGCAGGCTTGTTCAATGGATTGCTCGTCTATATCGCGAGCGAGCCCTATCAGCTGACGCGGCGCACTGGGTTACGTGCCGGACTGATGTTGGCGCCAGCGCTGCTCAACATCATTCTGAATCTTTTGCTGCTTCCACGTCTTGGCCTGATGGGAGCGGTCTACGCCACCGTGATAAGTTACGCGCTCGGTTTCCTGCTGTTGGCGCTCGTTGGGCGCGGTCTGGTCAAGTTGGCGTGGCCCTGGGTGGGGGCGGCTAAAATCGCCCTGGCCTGTGCAATGATGGCGCCGGTAATCTGGGCAATTCCAAATCTGGGCGGCTGGCCCCAACTCTTGTTGGAGGCCGCAGCGGGCGGCGGAACATATGCCCTCGTGGCATTCGCGCTTGACGCTGGCGGCGTTCGCGGCTTCGTGAAGGCGCGGATGGCATCCAAATCCGGCCAACATGCGTAAGACACCCTATGAGCACTCAAAAGTCAGGCGCGGCGACCGCCGCAGATAAAGCCAATCAGATTTGGGGCGATCTTGTCCCGGTGATGGCCTTTGTGGTGGTCTATAATGGCCTGCGCTTCATCCAGCCCGAAGGTGGGTTTCTGACCTATGACGCCCTCTTCTGGGCCACCGGCGCGCTTGTGATACTGACCCTCGGAATTGTCGCGCGAAAGGCAATCAAAGGCGAGAAAATCCCGCTGTTTCTGATTGTTACTTCACTCATCGTCGGCGTGTTTGGGGTGCTTGGGATTGTTGAAAAAAACCAGGCCTTCCTGTTTGTGAAGGTCACGCTCCAGAACCTGTTCCTGGCCAGTCTGATCTTTGTGCCGATGCTTTTCGGCCAGAATGTCTGGAAGGCCATGTTCAAGGAGGTTTTCAAACTGCCCGACCATGCCTGGACGCAGCTTTCAATTCGTTGGGGGCTGTTTTTCGTCTGCATGGCGCTTTGGAACGAGTATCTGTACCGTACGTTTGCACCCATTGCCGAGCAGAGCCTGCCGATATTCGGGATGCAGATCGCGCCGGATACCCCATACACATTTGCCGGTCTCAGCTTCGGCGAGAAAGATGCCCAAGGTGTTTGGGCGAACTGGAAGATCGGCAATATGGTCATCACCTTTCTGTTCGGTGCCGCCAATGTGCCCTACACGCTGAAGCACCTTCAGGAAGAACCTGCCCCTTCGCCTGAAAGTGATGCGATCACCGAATGAGGTCGTCGGCGCCAGGTGGGTTCGCATAGGGCGGAAAACTCGCTGACCCGCGACTCTCAGCATACTGAGTCAGTGCCCAGACGACCGTTGGGAATGCCAGCTGGGACCACGGGATATCCTTCCAGTCATAGAGGCCGACTTCGAGGCTTTCCGGACCCGGCGCGATGTCAGAGACCAGTTTTGCGCGAAACATGATCTGCACCTGACCAATGCGCGCCACAGTGTACATCGCCAGGACACGGTCGATCTCGATCTGCGCGCAGGCCTCTTCGCGGGCTTCGCGCGCAGCCGCTTCCTCGATTGTTTCACCCTTTTCCATATAGCCCGCCGGCAGGGTCCAGAAGCCTCTCCGAGGCTCGATCGCGCGCTTGCACAACAGGATTTTGTCGCCTGAGGTGACAACAGATCCGGCAACGATCTTGGGGTTTTCATAATCAATAAAGGAACAGTGACTACACACCCGACGTAATCGGTCATCACCCTCGGGCACGTGCTCTTGGAATTTCGGGGTCAAACCTTCTGTCATCTCATCTTCAATCTATCGCGTTATTGGAGAAACGGGTTGATCCGCCCACGGTCGGAACCGATGAGGCTATTCAGGGGCAGATTTCAGGGCACGATGCCCTGAAGGGGCAAGGGCGAAGATGAGCGAAGCGGCCAAGGAAAACAATACAGAAGAGAGTTTCGAATTGGGAGCGTCCCTAAGCCACCTGCTGCATCGGGCCCAACAGCTCGCTGCCAATGAATCCGCTGAACAACTCCGCGAGGCGGGCGTAACCCTTCGCCAATTCAGTGTGCTGGCCGCCGTGTCCCAGGAAGATGGCCCCAGCCAGTCGCGCCTTGTGGATATGACGGGCATTGATCGCTCCACCCTGGCTGACATGCTCAATCGCATGGAACGCGCCGATCTGATTTCCCGCGCCGTCTCCAAGGCCGATGCGCGCGCCAAGTCTGTGGCGTTGACCGAGAAGGGGCGTGATGCCCTCGATACCGCAGCCCCGGCTGTCCGTAGCGCCGATGATGCCCTCATCGCGACGCTGGCGAAAAACCGCCGTGCCGGTTTCGTCGACCTGTTGACCACACTCATCGACGCGCGAAGCGATGGCGGCTCGGCCCTGAAAGTTCCGGAGCCGGAGGACGAGAGTTCGAAGTCCAAGGACGAAAAGAAGAAGTCCAAGTCGAAGTCCAAGGCCAAGGGAAAAGGCAAGGACAAGGACAAAAAGAAGTCGAAGAAGAAGGCCAAGGCCTGACCTTGCGCTGATCCGGCCCTCAACAGGGCGCCTGTTCTCGGCTAATCGGGCTCTTCATGCCTGCTGAACTTCCAATCGATGATGTGCTCGGTGACATTCGCCGGGCCTATGACGCGTCAAACAGACTCGTGCTCGCCGCGCCACCTGGAGCGGGTAAAACCACGCGTGTGCCGCTAGATTTGCTGGCATCGAGAGTGTTGGGGGACGGGAAACTGCTGCTGCTTGAGCCGCGAAGGCTTGCAGCCCGCGGTGCTGCGCAGCGCATGGCCAGCCAACTGGATGAACCTGTCGGTCAAACTGTCGGTCTTTCGACCCGTTTAGAACGGAAAGTGTCTGCCCGTACACGGATCGAAGTTGTCACGGACGGGCTGTTTGTGCGGCGCTTGCTCTCTGATCCGGAGATTTCCGGGGTTTCATGTGTTGTCTTTGATGAGGTCCATGAGCGATCGCTGAATGTCGATCTGGGGCTGGCGCTTTGCCTGGAGGTGCAGGAGGCGCTGCGTCCCGAGCTTCGACTTTTGCTGATGTCCGCGACCTTGGAGACCGGGAAAATCCGTTCACGGATTGGCGGTGAAATCATCAACAGTGAAGGGCGCGCCTATCCCGTGGAGACGCGCTATTCCGGCCGCCCAAGCGGCCATCTGGAGCCCCATATGGCGAGCGTCATCCGCCGCGCGCACAGTGCGGGGCAAGGGTCCATTCTCGCTTTTCTTCCGGGCGCGCGCGAAATCCGCCGAACGGTCGATCTCCTTGAAAACACTGATTTGCCGACTGACACGGATGTTTACCCGCTGTTCGGCGCCCTGCCACCGGCGGAGCAAGACGCCGCGGTGCAACCGGCAGCGCCGGGGCGACGAAAAATTGTTCTGGCGACCGATATTGCGGAAAGCGCCATTACCATTGAAGGCGTCTCTACGGTCGTCGATAGCGGACTCGTCCGTGTGCCGACTTATGACGCTGGTGGCCGGGCTTCGAGATTGGTAACTGAGCGCGCCTCACTGGCTTCGGTCGATCAACGTCGCGGGCGGGCCGGGCGAACCGGACCCGGTATATGTTACAGGCTGTGGGACGAAGCCGAGACGCGGGGCCTCACCCCTGAGACAACACCGGAACTCTTGCGCGCCGACCTTTCAGGGCTTGTCTTGAGTCTGGCAGAGTGGGGAGAGCGTGATCCGGCAAACCTAACCTGGCTTGATCCGCCTCCAGAGGGGCGGTTTGCTGCCGGACGCGAACAATTGGTGGCATTGGGGGCTCTGGGTGCGGATGGTTCGCTTACGGACCGTGGGCGGGACATGGCCCGGCTCCCCATGGCGCCAAACCTGGCCGCTTTGATTGCATCCGCCGATACACCGCCGGACCGAGCCCTGGGTGCGGAGATTGCCGCGTTGCTCAGCGAGCGTGGTTTGGGGGGCAATGCCGTGGATTTATCCACCCGGTTGCAGCGGTTTCGAAATGAGTCGTCCCACCGGGCGAAGGCCATGCAGCGCCAGGCACGCACATGGGGGGACGGGGCAAAACCCGGCGGCGATCCGGCGTTGAGGCTCGCCCAAGCGTGGCCCCATTCCATTGCAAAGCGTCGAGCTGGAAAGATTGGCCAGTTTCTCACGGCGGGTGGCACAGCAGTGTCCCTGGCAGAGGACGATCCCCTGGCGCAAGCCGACTGGATTGTTGTGGCGGAGGCGATGGGCGGAGCGAAAGGCGCGCGGGCCAGCCTGGCGGCGCCGATTTCCGAAGCAGATGTTCTGAGGGCCTGCCCACCAAAAGTAGTGGAAGTCGCTGGGTTTGATCCGGATACGGGCAAATTCACCGCCCGGCGAACCCAAAGGATCGGCGCAATCGAATTGTCCCACCAACCTCTGCCAAAGCCCTCCGGTGAGGCCGCAAGGCAGGCGTTGCTTTCAGCCGTGTCCGAGCATGGATGGCAGTCTTTCGCAGCAGAAGATGTGGTTGCATCAACTGTTGCGCGGCTCAGTTTTGCAGCGTGCCACGGCGCTGAAGTGCCAGCCTGGACCGCATCCGACCTTGCGAACAGCGCGGGGGAGTGGTTGCTGCCCGAGGGGGCTGGGTCCGCTATACCGAAGCCGGGAGACATCCGCGCCGCACTGAAGGCCTATCTGGGCTGGGAGGCCAGCCAGGCTCTGGACGCTGCCGCACCCGAGACACTCCCATTGCCGTCCGGGCGCGCCGCGCCGATTGACTATATCGACGAGAAGGCACCGCTGGTGATCGCGAGGGTACAGGAAGTTTACAGCGCTACCGTCCACCCCTGCATCGGTCAGGCGCGCGTGCCCGTGACCCTGTCACTGACCTCGCCGGCCAAGCGCGAGGTGGCTCTAACATCGGATTTGCCGGGCTTCTGGACGGGCGGCTATCTCGACATGGCGAAGGATATGCGCGCGAGCTATCCCAAACACGACTGGCCCACAGACCCCGCCACCGCCAAGCCCCACGAAGGCAGAACAAAAGCGCGGCTGGGGAAGTAACCGTCTTTAACGTAAATCGCCTTCGCGGTCAGATGTGTCACGCGAGTCTGAAATAGATCCCACACTCATAACGTATTGCGTCGCTCCATCGTGCGGGTGGTCAGACCGTTTCCAAAGTTCGCTGACAGCGTGCCGCCTCTGTGAACCCGATGAGCAGTGATCATTATTCGAATTCAGTCTGCTGATTGCCGTTCTTGTCAAGCAATCCTACCCACTCGTCTCGCGGAAATCTGATTACGTTAGAATAGTAGTGTGCCGAGAATGCCTCCTTCTTGACGAATTGGACGCATACTTCAGCACCGGTTGACACTGTGTCCGCAACTCTCCTGATACCTTGAGCAGTTATGACGCCGTAGAGAACGTCGGTCCTCTGGTTGGGGTCTGAGATGGAGATTTCTTCTGCCAGCAGCGGGGCAGACCAATACAAATACTCCTCCCGCCCTCTGTTACAGGAGTAGCTTTCGAACAGAAGATAGTTACTAAATTCCAGTTCTGATAGAAGCGGAGATATCAATTGAAACTCTAGTATTACAACCTGTTCTGGCTCTCTGAGCTTTGGCCATATCACTCGGCCCACGTCCGGTGTCGTAAATTCATCGACGACCTCTGCACCTAAGTATTCGATTTCGTAGCGCCCGCAGGCGGTCGACACCATCGCGGCGATCAAAATGCTTGCGAAGAAACTACTCTTACGTTTCATCAAACACTTCCCCCTTGCACCGCTTCTAACATGCATGGGAAGTCATTGTTATTCGCCGTCACACTGATGCTTGTGTAGGCTTTTGAGGTGTCAAACACTCTATCGATGCTCTCGCCTAGGCACTCGATTTGGTTTGGGACATAGCCGTCTCGCTTTTTGCCTTTAGCGTCCAGCCTCCGCCCTCATCTTAATACCCTCGCGGCGGATACCCGGCGGCTTTGAGGGCGTCGGTCACGTCCTGGGTGTGCTGGCCGTCGCGGGTTTCGATGAGGATATCGAATTCCGCGCCCTTGGCCGGCACGTCCAGGGCAAGCCGGTTGTGGGCGACATCGATAATGTTCGCGCCGCAATCGCCAATGATTTTCGACACAACCGCCAGAAGGCCCGGCCGGTCGTCGCCAATGATGCGGATGTTGGCGAGGCGTTTTTCGCGCACCAGCGCCCGGTTGAGCACGGAGCTCAGCAGGCGCAAATCAATGTTCCCACCGCACAGGACAATGCCCACTTTTCGGCCGGCAAACTTTTGCGGGTGGGCCAACAAAGCGGCCAGTCCCGCTGCGCCTGCGCCTTCTGCGACGGTTTTTTCCACGTCCAGGAACAGGGTGACCGCGCGTTCCAAATGGTCCTCCTGAACCAGCACGATTTCGTCGACGAGTTCATCGACCACCTGGCGCGTGAGTTTGCCCGGTTCCTTTACGGCGATGCCTTCAGCGATGGACGCGCCCCCGCGCGGCGTCTCGCCCTTGGACAAGGCTGCAACCATGCCCGCATACATTGCGGCCTGGACTCCAATCACCTTGCAGTCCGGCGCGTTCGCTTTTGCGACCGTGGCTATGCCGGAAATCATTCCGCCGCCTCCGATGGGTACGACCATGATGTCGAGGTCGGGCACATCCTCCAGCATTTCCAAAGCCATGGTGCCCTGGCCCGCCATGATCATGGCGTCGTCGAACGGGTGAATCCAGGTCAGGCCTTCGTCTTCCGCGATCCGGTCCGCAAAGGCCTTGGCTTCGTCGAAGGTCTGGCCTTCCAACAGGACGCGCGCACCATGGGCCTGGGTATGCTCAACCTTGGTGAAGGGCGTCGTGACCGGCATCACAATTGTAGCGGGGATACCCAAACGCTTTGCGTGGTAGGCAACGCCCTGGGCGTGGTTGCCGGCGCTGGCGGCAATGATGCCACGCTTTTTTTCGTCTTCGGACAAATGGGACAAGCGGTTGACCGCGCCGCGCTCCTTGAACGACGCGGTGAACTGCAGGTTCTCGAATTTAATATAGATCTCGGCGCCGGTGATATCGGACAGCGTGCGCGAGTGTGTCATCGGGGTGCGCACTACCTGGCCCGTAATAACGGATGCAGCCGCTTCCACATCTGAAAGGGTCAGGGGCAGGGTGGAGACGTGTGTATCGGGCATGGCAGGCGATCGGTTGGGAGAAGGTTGCCGGACCCTACTGGCGCCCACCCGCTTGGGCAAGGCATGGCTGCGCCCCCCGATTGCAGCACACGCGCTTGGCGCGTAAATCGGTGCATATGAGCGTTGTTCGCGTCTTGTTTCCCCTGCCTTTGCCTGAGCCCTTTGACTATGAAGTGCCGGAGGGGTTGTCTGTCCCGGATGGAGCGTATGTGACCGCGCCACTGGGCAAAACCGAACGCACTGGCGTGGTTTGGGGCCAGGGGCAGGCGGGCGATGGCCGGGAATTGAAAGCACTCAGCGGCGTGCTGTCTGCGCGGCCCATGCCGAAGGATATGCGCCGATTTATAGATTTTGCCGCAAAGTATACCGTGCATTCGCCGGGCAATGTGTTGGCCATGGCGTTGCGGGCACGGGGCGGTCTGAAGCCATCGCCAACGGAAACCATGTACAGGCGCCATGGACCAGCTCCTGCGAAGATTACGCCCGCCCGTGCAGCGGCGCTCGACGCCCTGCCCGAGGGCGAAGTGCTCACCGCCGCTGAGATCACCAGCGCCAGCGGTGTGTCATCTGCGGTTGTGAAGGGCTTGGTGGAAGCAGGCACGTTCCAGAGCCTGAAGCGCCCGGTGGACCTGCCCTATGCCGCGCCCGATCCTGGCCGAGCGGGGTTTGAACTGACGCCGGAGCAGGCTGCGGCAGCCCACCAGTTGCGTGAAGCGGTACGGTCAGGCGGCTTCCAGCCATTCTTGTTGGACGGTGTCACCGGGTCTGGGAAAACCGAGGTCTACTTCGAAGCGATCGCAGCGGCGCTCCAGCGGGCGCCATCCGCCCAAATCCTTGTCCTGCTTCCTGAGATCGCGCTGACCCAGGCCATATTGGAGCGCTTTGAGGGCCGCTTTGGTGCTGCGCCCACACCTTGGCACTCTGGCCTCAGCGAGAAAGAACGCCGCCGCGCCTGGCGGGAGGTGAATGAAGGCCGGGCCCGGATTGTCGTTGGGGCGCGGTCTGCACTGTTCCTTCCGTATCAGGACCTTTCGCTCATCATCGTCGATGAAGAGCATGACGGCTCCTACAAGCAGGAAGATGGCGTGACTTACCATGCCCGCGACTTGTCGGTGATGCGGGCCAAGCTTGCCGATGCGAGCGTTGTACTCGCCTCTGCCACCCCAGCGCTGGAAAGCGCCGTGAATGCCGAGCTGGGTCGGTTCAAGACGTTGAAACTGGCTGCTCGTCCTGGTGCGGCGCGGCTGCCGGATGTTGACCTTGTCAATATGCGCGAAGAGCCGCCTGAAAAGGGGAGTTGGCTGAGCCCACGTTTAGCAGACGCGATGACCGAAACCTTCGAAGCCGGAGAACAAAGTCTCCTCTTCCTGAACCGCCGGGGATACGCGCCCCTTATTCTCTGCAAGGCGTGCGGGGAAAAGCTGAAAAGTCCCGGTACGGATAGCTGGTTGACGGAACACCGCTATACCGGTCGCCTGGTTTGCCATCTCACCGGCTGGTCCATGCCCAAGCCGACCCACTGTCCGAAATGTGGGGCCGAAGGTGCGCTCACGGGCATTGGTCCCGGCGTTGAGCGTGTGGCTGAAGAGGCCCGCCGCCTTCTCCCCCGGGCGCGAATCACGATTTTCAGCTCCGATACGGCCCAGACCGGGGCCGATACGCGAGACATCGTTGAGCGCATGGCGGCCGGAGAGATTGACGTGCTGATCGGCACGCAGATTGTGGCCAAGGGGCACAATTTTCCAGGCCTGACCCTGGTCGGCATTGTCGACGCTGATTCGGGCATGAAGGGCGGTGATCTGCGCGCGGGCGAGCGCACGTTCCAACTGCTGAGCCAGGTGGCGGGCCGGGCCGGGCGGGCGGAGAAGCCGGGCCGCGCCCTGGTGCAGACCTATGACCCCGACAATCCGGCCATGATCGCATTGGCCCACGGTGACCGGGACGGGTTCCTGGCCGTGGAGCGGGATGTGCGCGCGGTGATGGGTATGCCGCCCTTCGGTCGACTGGCGGCGATTATCGTGTCCGCGCCGGGCGCCGAAGCCGTGCACGAGGCTGGTCTGGCCATTCTAAAAGCTGCACCGAATGGGGAGGACATCGAGGTCTACGGCCCCGCCGAAGCCCCCATCGCAGTGGTCCGAGGCCGCCATCGCAGGCGGTTTCTGGTGAAAGCGCCCCGCAGCGTTGATCTTTCGGCTTACATGGCGACCTGGGCGGGACGGCTGAAGCTACCGTCATCGGTTCGCTTCAGCATCGATATCGACCCGTACTCTTTCATGTGACGCAGCGCTTTCAGGGTCACCCGCTTGGCGGCGTGCCAATCCGCCGCGCTTTCCGCCTATGGGCTATGTTGTCAGGCGCGATGGGGGGTGCTAAGCCCCGCCGAAATCCGGGGTGCTCGTCCGCTTTTTCGTGGCTTTACCCCTGTTTTCATGAGGGCACCTCGCCCGCCAACACATGGACAACGCCTTGGCCGACGCCTCAATCACCCGCCCGAGCGAAGCCGCACAGCGCTATGCCAGCGCCCTGTTTGAACTCGCACAAGACAAGGGACAGCTGTCTGAAGTGAACCGGGACATTGCCGCATTCGCCAAAATGGTGACTGACAATGTGGACCTTGCGCGCATGATCGCGTCCCCCGCGTTTACCCGCGACGCGAAAGCAGAGGCACTGGGCGCCGTCGCAAAGGAAGCCGGGCTGAACCCGCTAGTTGCCAATTTCCTCGGTGTGATGGCCGAGAATGGCCGCGCCCGAGACCTGCCCGCGGCCCAGCGCGCCTTCGACCAACTCTATGCCAATCAGCGCGGCATCAAACGCGCCGTGGCCCGCACCGCGAAGCCTATGACGGCCGCCCAGCGCGAAAAGCTGGAAGCCATTCTGGCGAAGGCCGTGAGCGGTGAAATCGAACTCAGCGAAGAAGTAGACGAAAGCCTGATTGGCGGTCTCCAGCTTCGCGTTGGCTCCACGCTTGTGGATGCCTCCATCGCCGCAAAACTTGAACGTATGAACTCCGCCATGAAGGGAGCTTGAGCTCTATGGATATCAGCGCCGCTGAAATCTCTGGCATTCTGAAGCGCCAGATCGAAAACTTCGGTGTGGAGGCTGAAGTCTCCGACGTCGGACAAGTCCTCTCCGTCGGTGACGGGATTGCCCGCATCCACGGCCTCGACAATGTTCAGGCTGGCGAGATGGTCGAGTTCGACGGCGGCGTGAAGGGCATGGCCCTGAACCTGGAAACCGACAATGTCGGCGTCGTGATCTTCGGTGATGACCGCGGCATTAAAGAAGGCGACACCGTCAAGCGCCTCGACGAGATTGTGGCTGCCCCCGTCGGCAAGGGCCTGCTGGGCCGCGTTGTTGATGCGCTGGGCAACCCAATTGATGGTGACGGCGACATCAACGCCGACGAGCGCAAGCGCGTGGACGTAAAGGCGCCGGGCATCATCCCCCGGAAATCTGTGCACGAACCGATGATGACCGGCATCAAGGCCATCGACGGCATGATCCCCGTGGGGCGTGGTCAGCGCGAATTGGTGATTGGTGACCGTCAGACCGGTAAGACCGCTGTCTGCATCGACGCCATCCTGAACCAAAAAGAGACCAACGATGCGCTGGACGCGCAAATCGCAGCGACCGACGACGCCGATAAGAAGAAAGCTCTTGAGCTTCAGAAGCTCTACTGTGTGTATGTCGCCGTGGGTCAGAAGCGCTCCACCGTGGCGCAGGTGGTGAAAACCCTGCGCGACAAGGACGCCCTGAAGTACACCATCGTTGTGGCTGCCACGGCGTCTGAGCCAGCTCCGCTGCAATACCTGGCGCCGTACACTGGCTGCACCATGGGCGAGTACTTCCGCGACAATGGTATGGCCGCGCTCATCATCTATGATGACCTGTCCAAACAGGCTGTGGCTTACCGTCAGATGTCCCTGCTGCTGCGCCGTCCGCCAGGCCGTGAAGCCTATCCGGGCGACGTGTTCTATCTCCACTCCCGCCTGCTCGAGCGCGCGGCGAAGATGAATGAGAGCGAAGGTGCAGGTTCTCTGACGGCCCTGCCGATCATTGAGACTCAGGCGAATGACGTGTCGGCCTATATCCCGACCAATGTGATCTCGATCACTGACGGCCAGATCTTCCTGGAAACGGACCTGTTCTATCAGGGCATCCGCCCAGCCGTGAACGTTGGTCTTTCTGTATCCCGCGTGGGCTCCGCAGCCCAGACCAAGGCGATGAAGAAAGTTGCTGGCTCCATGAAGGGCGAGCTTGCCCAGTATCGCGAGATGGCCGCCTTTGCGAAGTTCGGCTCCGACCTCGATGCCGCCACGCAAAAGCTGCTCAATCGCGGCGCGCGCCTAACGGAACTGCTCAAGCAGCCCCAGTACAGCCCGCTCCTGATGGAAGAGCAGGTCGTGGTGATTTACGCGGGAACGCGTGGCTACCTTGATGATGTGCCGCTGGACGATGTTGTGCGTTACGAAGCAGAGCTCCTGAACCACGTCCGGGGCCAGAAGAAGGACCTTTTGGCGAAAATCCGCGACGAGGCCAAACTCACCGACGACATCGAAGACGGCATCAAGGAAACGCTTGAAGCCTTCACGAAAAGCTTCGCTTAGAGCGGCGTTGGGAGCGTAGGTCATGCCCAGCCTGAAGGAACTCAAAGGCCGGATCACCAGCGTGAAATCCACGCAGAAGATCACCAAGGCCAAGCAGATGGTTGCTGCGGCCAAGCTGCGTCGTGCGCAAGAGGCGGCTGAAGCGTCGCGTCCCTACGCCCAGCGCCTGGCGGCCGTGATTGCCAACCTGTCCTCTGCGGCGGGCGAAGAAGGCGGTGGTCCGAAACTGCTGGCGGGCACGGGCAAGGACGATGTGCACCTCGTCATGGTGATGACGGCCGAGCGCGGACTGTGTGGCGGCTTCAACGCCAACACGGTGAAGCAGGCCAAGACGACGATTGGCGAGCTGCGCGCAGCTGGCAAGACGGTGAAGATCATCACCATCGGCAAGAAGGGCCGCGAACAGCTCGGCAAGGAGTACGGTGACCTCTTCATCGACCATGTCGACCTGTCGGACGTGAAGCAAAACGACTTCACGGAGCCTGCGCTGGGTCTCGGGCATGAGATTACGCGTCTCTATGAAGACGGCGCGTTCGACGTCGCAACGCTGGTTTACAGCGAATTCAAGTCGGTGCTGAGCCAGGTGCCAGTGGCGCAGCAGGTCATCCCGGCAGCTCCGCCGGAAGAGGCTGAAGTGATCGATCTGGAAGGCGCGATCTACAGCTATGAGCCGTCCGAGGAAGAGATCCTCGAGACGCTCCTGCCACGCTACATCAACACTCAGCTTCTTTCGGCCATGCTGGAGAGCGCAGCTGGCGAACAGGCCGCTTCCATGACCGCCATGGACAACGCTACGCGCAATGCCGGCGATCTGATTAACGACCTGTCCTTGCAGTACAACCGTGCGCGCCAGGCCCAGATCACCAAGGAGCTGATTGAGATCATCTCCGGTGCGGAGGCGCTCTGATGGCGTTCTGGATCTACGAGCATATCGCCAAGAAACGCGCCCGTATCCATGACGGTGAGTGCCGCTATTGCAATCATGGCGAAGGCGTCGGCGGCAACAAGGACAATGACGACGACAAATGGCACGGTCCGTTTAACACGTTCGCAGAGGCTGAAGCCGCCGCGAAAGCCCTTGGCCACAAGGACACGCGTCCGTGCGGGACCTGCAAGCCGGATCGGATGGCAGAGCCTAATCCGGCACGGTTGAAAACCAAACCTGTCGCGGCCGAGCCTGCAAAAACCGCCGCTGCAAGCAAGACCGAAACGAAATCTGCAGCCAGCAAAGCTGCCCCCGCCCCGAAGCAGGCGTCCACGCCCAAATCGCCTGCGACCCCAAAATCCGCTCCAAAGGAGACGCCCCGCATGAGCACCGCAGCCAACGTCAAAGGCCAGATTTCCCAGGTCATCGGCGCCGTTGTCGATGTCGAGTTCGACGGCCACCTGCCCGCCATTCTCAACGCCCTTGAGACCGAAAACCAAGGCAACCGTCTGGTGCTCGAAGTGGCTCAACACCTGGGTGAGAATACTGTGCGGACCATCGCCATGGACTCCACCGAGGGCCTCGTACGTGGCCAGGGTGTGTCCGATACGGGCGGCCCAATTCAGGTGCCGGTCGGCCCGGCGACGCTCGGACGCATCATGAATGTGGTCGGCGAACCGATTGACGAACGCGGCCCTGTGGATGCGGACCAGACCCGCGCGATCCACCAGCCTGCGCCGGAATTCATCGATCAGTCGACCGAGGCTGAAATCCTCACCACCGGTATCAAGGTCATCGACCTGCTCTGCCCCTACACCAAAGGCGGCAAAATTGGCCTGTTCGGCGGTGCCGGTGTGGGCAAGACCGTTCTGATCCAGGAACTGATCAACAACATCGCCAAGCTCTTCGGCGGCTACTCCGTGTTTGCCGGCGTCGGTGAGCGCACCCGGGAAGGCAACGATCTCTACTACGAGATGCAGGATGCCAAGGTTATCAACCTGGACGGTGAAAGCCGCGCGACGCTGGTTTACGGCCAGATGAACGAGCCTCCAGGCGCCCGCGCTCGCGTGGCTCTGGCCGGTCTCGCCCAGGCCGAATACTTCCGCGATGAAGAAGGCAAAGACGTTCTCTTCTTCGTGGACAATATCTTCCGCTTCACCCAAGCTGGCGCCGAAGTGTCCGCCCTGCTGGGCCGCATTCCGTCCGCTGTGGGCTACCAGCCAACGCTGGCCACGGACATGGGTGGGCTCCAGGAGCGCATTACCTCGACCACCAAGGGTTCTATCACCTCGGTGCAAGCTGTTTACGTGCCCGCCGATGACTTGACCGACCCGGCCCCTGCCACATCGTTTGCCCACCTTGATGCGACCACGGTGCTGAACCGCGCCATCGCCGAGAAAGGCATCTATCCGGCTGTGGACCCGCTGGACTCCACGTCCCGTATCCTCGACCCGCTGGTGATCGGCGAGGAGCACTATGAGACCGCCCGCGGCGTGCAGCAAATCCTGCAGCGCTATAAGGAGCTCCAGGACATCATCGCCATCCTCGGCATGGACGAACTGTCTGAAGAGGACAAACTGGTGGTGGCACGTGCCCGGAAAGTGGAACGCTTCCTCAGCCAGCCCTTCGATGTTGCCGAGGTCTTCACCGGCTCGCCGGGCATTCAGGTGCCGCTTGAAGAAACGATCAAGGGCTTCAAGGGCCTCATCGAAGGCGAGTATGACCACCTTCCAGAGCAAGCTTTCTACATGGTCGGCGGTATCGACGACGCAGTGAAGAAAGCCGAAAAAATGCTGGAAGACGCGTGAGCACGACTGATTTCAATTCAAAACTCCGACGCCAGCATAGGACCCCTATGCTGGAGTTTTCCGTTTTGCGCGTCGGCGCGAGTAGATAAAATCATCAAAGCGTGGATCTGAAATGAGGTAGCGTTTGGTGTCTTCGTCCTGGTCTATGAGGGATTTGCGCGTGAGTTTGCGCATCACGCTTTGAATGGTGCGACGCTCAGGCGCCTCTGCCAGGCCGAGTGTGCTTGCATATCGCTCGCGTGTGTCCAGGGTGTACGGGCCGTCGATGCCCTGCTGGAGAAGCGTTAGAAACGCTTGTTCGGGCGGGCTGAGGCTGAGCCAGAGATTGAGGAACCTGAAGTCTTCGGCGAACTCGCGCTGCAAATCCCCCAAGGCTGTCTCGTGGTCGTCCCCGGTGAGCAACCGGTTCTCTACATATTTGCGAAAGTGCCCTGTTACCCGGTCGAGCCGATTGAAAGCTTCCAGTGCTTCGCCGCGGTCCAGCGTCTCGCCGGTTCGTTTGCTGAAGCCTTTTCGGCAATGGTCGACAAAGTCCTCGTCAAATTCAGGGAAGGGCAGCCGCGTTGCAAAGCCATAGAATGGCTTTTGTCCATCTTCGAAGATGCGTGACAGGCCCTTCAGGTTCGAGCCGGTGAATACGGCCGCGACCCTGCCGGGCCGTTTGTCGATGCTCGACCGCAATTGCTTCAGAAAGGCTTCCGGCTTGGGGTGGCGAAGAACGTCTTGAAACTCATCGAGCATAAGCAGAAGCGGGTCATGTTTGGCCAACTCGTCGATCATCTCGTCCATGGCTGAAAGCAGGTCTGGCGGCACACTCGCAGCACCTGCGGACTTTTTTTCGTAGAATTCAATTCCGGCGAGCTTGGCAGCTTCGAGCTTTTTCACCGTTCCGATGGGAAGGTTGAGCTGTCGACGCTCACAGGCCCGATTGAGTTCATAGGACAGCAGGATTTCACCCGAGACGCGGGATTCGTAGAAAGTGGCGTACAATGTCACCCACTTTTTCCGACGTGCGAGCTGTTCAAGGTCGATCTGGAGGAATTTGGTCTTGCCCATCCGCCGTCGCTCAAACAGCAGGTATGCAGGCTGGCCGCGATTGGCGACGCCATCCATGATGTCTTCCGCAAGCCTGTTGCGGGGGTAGTGCCAGTCCATTTTTTTCGTCCCCCACATCTGTAGCCAGTTGTAGCCATAAGATGCTACTTATTGTGTGTAGCACATCTTGGCTACAAGTGGCTACATTCACTCCAAATTCAAACGTAGCAACCCATGGCTACAAAAAGCTACATGATTTCACGCCGCGACACATTGAGCGGATTTACATTTGCACCATCCGCGATAAACACGGCCATCAAAGGAGCCAAAGCCATGGCCGACACTCTCAACTTTTCCCTCGTTTCGCCCGCCAAGGAGTTGTTCTCCGGTGAGGTCGAGCAGGTCATTGCTCCGGGCACGGAAGGCCAGTTTGGTGTATTGCCGCGCCACGCACCCTTCATGACCACGCTGAAGAACGGCGTTGTTCAGGTTCTTCGCGGCGCCAAGGATGAATTGCGCATCTTCGTGCGCGGCGGCTTCGCGGACGTCACGCCTGCTGGGCTCACCATCCTCGCCGAGGAAGCGTTGGATTTGCAGGGTGTGGACGCCAGCGAAGTGGACAAGGAACTCGAGGAGACCCGCCTCGAGCTCAAGCGCCATGACGCCGATGACGGCGCCCATGTTCGCCTGGAAGAGCATATCGCCTATCTGGAAGACCTGCGCGCCGCACTCTAGGCAAGCGCTACACCGCCCCACGTCGATACGTGGGGCTTTCCTCACGCTGTCTTGGTCTACCGGCTGAACTCGCTAGAAGTCGCCGGAGAACCCGAAGGTGAGGATGTAGCCGAAATCCCGGTCAATCAGGCGCCGGCCGGAGACATCACCGCGCCGGTCTGGTGAAAACTCAATCGTCTCCTCCACATCCCGCGCATCGAACAGGTTGCCGATGCGGACAAAAGCGGTCGTGCCGAAGAAGTCCTTATGTTCCGCCTCTACCCAGGCAAACGGCTCGGACTGAACATATTTCTGGACTTCATCGAGACGGAATCTCTGGCCCTGACGGAAGTTTTCTCCAGCGATCAGGATCGCATAATCCGTATTCGGGATATCCCAGCGCAATTCAGCAAACCAGAACCCGACGCCGCGGCCGTTGAGGCGGCGGGTTTCGCCCGTCAACGGATCTTCAATCTCGCTCAGAAGGCTTTCGCCCTCGAACTCGAACTGGACGCCCTTCAAGCCAAGGGGCGCTAACTGCAGTGTGGTGTTCCACTCGAATCCCGACTGGGATGCGCTATCGACATTGCCCACGCCCTGGCCGCCACCCGCCAGTGGGACACGGTCGATCCGGTCTTCAATCTCTTCGTGGAACACGCTGAACTCGGCCGCGCCGAACTTTCCAAACTCGCGATCGACCTCCAGTGTGAACTCCCAGGATTGCTGGGGCACGAGGTCTCGGTTGCCGGCGTCATCATTTCCACGGTCGATGTCCTGGCTGGCCACGAAATCGAAGAAGGACAGTTGGTCCACTTCACGCTCGACTCGTAAAGTGATGTCGGTGTTCTCATCCCATTCATAAGTGCCCGAAATGTAGCCCTTGGGGCGGACGAAATCCTGGGATTGGGTGTCGGGACCGACTTCTGAGGAAATCTCGGAAAACTCTCCCGAAAGGGATGCTTGGACGCTGAGTTTCGGACCAAACGGGCGAGAATGGGTCAGGCTAACCTCATAGCGGTTTTCCTCGACCAGAGTTGGAATCTCGCGGTTGTTCAGCGTCAAAGTGCCGTTTTCGGCGAGATCAAAGAAGCTGGAGCCAGCATCCAGCCGATTGTAGGCGCTCTCGGCGGCGATCTGCCAGTCGTGGCCCTCGCGCGGTGACCAGTCATATTCCAGGCGCCCGATGGCTTCATTCTCGATGAAATCATCATCCAGCAGGATCGCTTCGTCGAAACTCAGGCTGGCGGCATCTCGCACCGTGAGCTGATTTCGAATACGGCTGTCTTCGTGTCGATGCAGACCGATGAGCTTCAGCCGTCCGTTGAGAAGCGGAAACGCATAATCTCCGCTCAGTTCGCCATTCCACTCATCCTCGCCCCGGCGCAGCACGCGGTAGATCGGATCCTCGCCCGTTTCGAAGTTTTCGAGCGTTCCACGCAGGCGGCGACTGAAATTGAATACGGCATAGGAGGCGTTGAGATTGGCCTCATGACCATTGGGCGGCGTCCAGGTGAGCCCCAGCGTGCCCTCAGTGTAGTCATTGGTGCCGACAACGTCTTCGTCGCGCCGCTCCAGCAGCGTGCCGGTTGCATCCGTGATCAGTTCCGGGCCCTTGGCGCCAAAGCGATTGGCGTTATTCTCAAGGCCGATATTCCAGGAGAGGTTTCCTGTTTCGCCACTGACCGAGACGCTGCCCTGGTTCAATCGGGGCTCGAGGCGTTCGCGAATGCGGCCCTGCCAGTCCCAGACGCCGGATATTTCCCCGCCCGTGGTGATCACATTCACCACTTGTCCGGAAAGCCCCGGAATGCCCAGCGTGTTGGCATCAACGAGTTCCAATCGCTCCACGCGGCCCACGGCCAGACGGTCCAATACGTCGAGGGTGTTGCTCGATTTGCTCGAAATTCTCTGGCCATTGATCAGTACATTTCCGCTGGCTTGACCCAGCCCGCGTCCGCCGCCCGTCCCCTCAATGGCAAAGCCGGGCACTTCGCGGACAAGGTCGAGTGCGGTCCGAGGGGAGAACCTCGCGAAGTCTTCCGGTGTGAAAACATTTGTCGCTGAAGAGCTTTCGGGCGACTGTGTGTGCCCCGATAATGCGATGACGGCCGCAACGGCTGTCAGGCAGGCCAACTTTTTCGACATGTACTTGCTCCGGATCAATGCGCCTACCCGGGGCGGTTGGAGCCCATTGCGACTGAGAACGCAACGCAAAAGCCTGAGAATTCCACAGGAATGTCTACAACTGTAGTCGAAATGCCACGCAGCCGCCGCTTTTACTCTTCATGAAGCCCTTAGTGTGAAAACTTGTCGCGAATTTGGAAGGAATTGCCATGAAACGGGTCGCGGTGGTCTATGGGGGGTGGTCGTCAGAGCGCGATATCTCCATCAGCTCAGGCACCCAGATGGCACGGGCCGCCCGCGCATCGGGCTATGATGTCATCGAGATTGATGCCACGCGCGAGCTTGCCGGGCAGATCTTGGAAGCTGCCCCTGATGTGATCCTCAACGGCCTGCACGGACCTTGGGGCGAGGATGGTTGTGTCCAAGGCCTGTTCGAAGTGATGGGCATCCCCTACAGCCATTCGGGCGTTGCGAGCTCCGCCGTTGCCATGGACAAGCGCAAGTCCAAGGCTGTGTACGCGCAGTATGGCCTCGATATCGCTGAAGATGTGGCGTGCACCCGCGCCGAGGCGGCTTCAAAACACCTGCTGGAGCCACCCTACGTGATCAAGCCCGTGGCAGAGGGCTCGAGTTTTGGCGTGGTGATGGTGCGCGAAGGCGCCAACACGCCACCGCAGGAATTGCTGAGCGAAGACTGGGCCTATGGCGATGTCCTGATGGCCGAAAAGTTCATTCCAGGTCGAGAATTGTCCGTCGGCGTGATGGGAGATCGCGCCCTGGCGGTTACGGAAATCACGACCTTAAGGGAGTTTTACGATTTTGACGCAAAATATGCGTCCGGAGGCTCGCGCCACATCATTCCCGCAGATCTGCCGGATGCCGTCACACAAGCGGCTCTGGAAGCCAGTCTGAAAGCTCACAAGGCCCTGGGATGTCGTGGTGTGACCCGCTCGGATTTTCGTTTTGATGAGAAAGAAGGCCGGCTTGTGATCCTTGAGACCAACACCCAGCCGGGCATGACGCCCACCTCGCTGGTGCCTGAACAGACGGCTTATCTCGGAATCACATTTGAAGACCTCGTCGCCTGGATGATCGAGGACGCATCATGTCCAAGGTAAAGCGCCACGCCTCTCCTGAGCCGAGCTTCGCCGACGAGGATGTCAGCGTCACGTCCGTCGTGTTCGGGCTCGCCATGATTTTCGCGCTGATCGTTGCGGCGGCCGCTTTCATGGGCGGATCCTTGTCCAAAGTTGAAAGCCGTATGGCCAACACCACCGATGCGGTCGCGCGGTCGCTCGGCGTGGGCGTGGCTACAATTCGCATTGTTGGCCTTGAACGCGACCCCACTTTGGAGTCCGATGTGCGCTCGGCTGCGATGATTGAGCCCGGCGAGAACATGCTCCGCGCTGATCCCCATACCATTCGCACGCGCGTTGAAGCCACGCGCAAAGTGGTGAACGTGCGTGTCCACCGCCTCTGGCCCGACCAGGTGGTTATCATGGCCGATCCAGCCCAGCCATTGGCGCTGTTCCACACGGGCGATGACTGGTACGTCATCGATACGCTGGGCCGCGAAATGCCCGGCGTGGCAAGTGCGGACTTTGCACACCTTCCTCGCATTGCCGGTGACGGTGCCGACAGCGCTGCCTTTGAATTGGTTGTCCAGCTCGATGCGGTGCCGGAACTGGCCCGAAACGTGGTCTTCGCAGAGCGCGTTGCCGCGCGCCGGTGGGATTTGCACCTTCGGGGCGGAGCCCGTGCGATGCTGCCGCGCGATGCGGACATGGGCGATGCCCTGGTGCGTTTGGCCGAGTTGGATACCGGTGTCCCGGCACTCGCCGTACGTACCGCTCGGGTCGACCTACGGGGGGACACCCGGATTTATCTGGCACCTGCCATTCCAGCGCGCCGAGACGGGAGCGCCTGATATGTCGAGCCAGCCCCAACGCCGCGCGCCCCGAGGCGCCCCTGCCCAGGGTGAGACTCTGGCGGCGCTGGATATTGGCGCCTCGAAGATCACTTGCCTGATCGGTCGGACCGACGTGCGTCAGGTCGCCGGCTTCTCGCTGATGGGGGGCGGGCGTCAACAATCGCGAGGCTTTGCGGGCGGTGCGATCACCGACATGGAGGCGTTGGAACGTGCCGTACGCCTCGCGGTGGAAGATGCCGAGCGCCAGGCCGGGACGCGGATCAACACGCTGCGCCTTGGTATAACCGGGCCGAAGGTGAACAGCCACCTGACCATGGCGGCGCTAGCCCCCACGGGCCGCGAAATCAATGCGCGGGACATGCGCCGCGTGCAAGCCAAGGCCATGGCGCGGCTCGACCTGAAGGAAGACGAAATCCTCGCTGTATACCCGGTGGCATACCGCGTTGACGATCTGGAAGGGGTCCGCGAGCCTGCTGGAATGGTGGCGGAAAAGCTCAGCGTGCTTCTGAACGTGATTACGGCGCCAACGGCCCTTGTCCGCAACCTTGGAGAGGTGGTCAGCCGGGCGCATTTGAAAGTCGAACGCTTCGTTCCGTCATCCTTCGCCAGTGGATTTGGAACACTGATCGAAGACGAGTGCGAAAACGGGGCGATCTGTATCGATATGGGCGCCGACGTGACAGCAGTCTCCGTATTCCTGAATGGTACGCCGGCAGCGCTCGATCTTGTTCCCGCGGGCGGGGGCCATGTCACAGCCGACTTGGCCCAGGGCCTCGGCACCACATTCGCAGCGGCTGAGCGGATGAAGACTGTCTACGGTCATGCTGATCTCACCGCGCCAGGACTGGCCGAGCGCATTCAGTGCCCACGTCTTGGCGATGATGGCCGGCTGAACGCCGAGCGTATGGCCCGCGCCAAACTGGCTGAGATCATTGCGCCGCGTATCGAAGAGGTTTTCGAACTGATTGGCGAGCATTTGAACCGCTCGCCTCTGGCCAAAGTCATGCCGAGACGGGTCGTACTCACAGGCGGTGCCAGCCAGATGCCCGGCGTGCGGGACGTTGCAAATCTCGTTTTGGGCATGCCTGTGCGCCTCGGACGGCCCGTTCATGCTGAGATTCTTGGCGAATCCCTGGCTTCTCCGGGTTTTTCCACAGCGGCAGGTCTGCTAACTTACGGTCTTAAGGGCAATCCCGATGCGGCCTGGGCAGGGGCCGGTCGGGGACAGTTTGGAGTAGCCGGAACGGGTGGTACCATTAACAAAACGTGGACGTGGCTCCGTGAAAATTTCTGACGAAATATTCCACCACTTAACTCGTTTTTAGGCCGCGAATGGCACCTTCCACTCAAACGGCACGGCGATGCTCCACAGCGTAGATTTTGGAAGGCGACCTTAGAATGACACAAGAACTGAAACCCCGGATTGTGGTGTTTGGCGTCGGTGGCGCCGGCGGAAATGCCGTCGACAACATGATCGAGGCCGATCTCCAGGGGGTGGAGTTCATCGTCGCCAACACGGACAGCCAGGCCCTGTCGCGCTCTAAGACAGAACACCGCATCCAGCTCGGCCCGGAAACCACCGGTGGCCTTGGCGCAGGTGCTCGCCCGGATATTGGTGCCGCCGCCGCCGAAGAGAGCCTGAATGAAATCGCCCGCCACCTGGACGGTGCACACATGGTCTTTGTCGCCGCAGGCATGGGCGGTGGAACTGGAACGGGCGCAGCGCCGGTCATAGCGCGCGCTGCCCAGGAAAAGGGCATCCTCACCGTTGCGGTCGTGACCAAGCCCTTCGGTTTTGAAGGCGCCCGCCGCATGCGCATGGCCGAGGAAGGCCTCAGCGAAATACGCAGCGCCGTCGACACGATGATTGTGGTGCCGAACCAGAATCTCTTCCGGATCGCCAACGAGCGCACCACCTTCGCCGACGCCTTCCGCATGGCCGACGATGTGCTTTACTCAGGCGTCCGCGGCATCACTGACCTGATGGTCATGCCGGGCCTGATCAATCTCGACTTTGCCGACGTGCGCTCGATCATGTCGGGCATGGGAACGGCCATGATGGGCATGGGCGAGAGCACCGGCGAAAACCGCGCGCTTGAAGCCGCCCGTCAGGCGATCGATAACCCACTTCTTGATGACGTGACCATGCGCGGCGCTCGCGGCGTTTTGATCAACATCACAGGCGGGTACGACATGACCTTGTTCGAACTGGACGAGGCCGCCAACGAGATCCGCGCTGAAGTTGACCCCGATGCGAACATCATTGTGGGATCCACATTTGATCCTGAACTGGATGGCAAGGTCCGCGTATCGGTTGTGGCCGCGGGTCTTGAGGGGGTCGCAGCCAAGCAGGCACCAACGCAGCCTTTGCTGGACACTGCTCTGCCGCCCGCGCAGCCCGTAATGGACGAGCGCCCCGTTGTGGTCACATCGGCGGGAACCATGGTGGTCGAAACCGAATTGCCCGCTGAACCCGTTCTTGAGGGCAGCGATCCGCGGCCGGACTTCGCCGGTCGTCCCCTGCCAGCCTCCCATGTACCCGGCCAGAGCGGCAGTGACGAAATTTCTGCAGATGCCGTATTGGGCAAGTCGCTGACCGAGTCGGCAGCCTCGAACGATACTGGCCCTGCCCAGCCTGGCGAGCCAGACAGCGGCGCTGGCTTCACCAACCTGTTCGGTTGGCGCAAGGGGCAGGGCGACAATGACGATGCTCCGGCACTGCCAGCCGAAGGTGCAATCGTGTCCACGCCCGATGATGCGGCTGATCCCGCGCCATTCGACGACGCAGACCTGGAAATCCCAGCTTTCCTGCGCCGCTCCGCTAATCACTAGGCGCGCCTGGGGCCGCTTACCAAAGCTTCATGTGATCGAAATCGGTTGAAAAGGGCTTTCGCCATTGGGCGGAAGCCCTTTGTTGCAACAGAGCGTAACAATGCGTGTCTTGGGAGCACACCGGCCGTGCGCTTTAAAAGCGGGAGTTGGAGGTGGTCCCGTGAGTTCAGTCGAGTACCAAACAACACTAGGCGCAGCCATCATGGTGGCGGGCGTGGGTGTGCACAGCGGAGAGCGTGCGCGACTTGTGATGCGCCCAGCAGCGCCCGATACGGGTGTCGTGTTTGTTCGCACAGATGTGGATGCAACAGACCGCGAAATCCCCGCCCGTGGTGATTTCGTCTCTGAAGTCACACTCGGCACGACTCTGTCCAACGAAGACGGGATCAGCGTAGCGGTGGTCGAACATCTGCTCGCTGCGTTTTCCGGCATGGGCCTCGACAATGTCCACATCGAAATCGATGGTCCGGAAGTGCCGATCATGGACGGGTCCTCGGCGGTGTTCTGCGAGCTTATCAACCAGGTCGGTCTGGTTGAACAATCCTCCCTGCGGCGCCGTATTCGTATCCTCGAAACCGTCACTGTCGAAGAGGGCGCCAAGCGGGCCTCGCTCGAACCGACGACCGGTAAAGCCCTGACGCTGCGCGCCCGGATTGATTTTGAGAGCCGCGCCATCGGCGTTCAACAGATGGCACTGCGTCTTCGCCCGGGCATGTTTGCCCGCGATCTGGCTTTTGCGCGCACATTCGGCTTTGCCCGCGATGTCGACTATCTGAAATCCATGGGCCTTGCCCGCGGTGGATCACTGGAAAACGCCGTGGTCATCGATGGCGACGATATTATCAATCCTGAAGGTCTGCGGGTTGAGGACGAATTTGTGCGCCACAAAGTGCTCGATGCCGTCGGCGATCTATTCCTCGCGGGCGCCCCGATTGCAGGCACATACACGGCTGAACAGCCTGGCCACGCCCTGAACAATGCGCTGGTACGCAAACTGTTGGCGACGCCTGAAGCCTGGTGCTGGGAAGATGACCGCGATGCGCACAGTGTCCGTGGGGCGTCTGACTTCGCCGCTGCCGCCGTCGTCAGCGGCTAAATCCCCGAACTACTGCGACGTCGCGTGAAATAGCGGACCGTACGCTGCCTCAGCCGAAACTAGCGCTGGGGCTGTTCGGTGTGTGCGCCATTCGTTTGCTGGGCCGTTTCCTGCACTATGCCTTCGGTCGTCTCTGCGTCCGGCGTGTCCGCGAGGGCTCGAACCAGCGAAAGGACCGCCATGCGCAGCCTGTCTTCGGTAATCTTGGAAAAGCCGCGCACCAGTTCGATCACATGGCGCGGAGAGGACATATCGTCATCTTCGCTGTCATCGGACCGGTTTTGATCGCCAATCCCTTCGAAGAACCATCCCACATGGGTCTGCAGCCGTTCAGCGATCTGAAACAGGCGCCCGGCGCTCACGCGGTTTGCACCCGTCTCGTACTTCTGGATCTGTTGGTAGGAAATGCCGAGCGCTTCACCGAGTTGATCCTGGGTGAAGCCGAGGAGTATGCGTCTCCGGCGGATTCGATCTCCGACAACCGTGTCGATCTCTGCTGCGTCGAGGTCTTTTCTTTGGGTCATTGGAATCCGAGGGACTGTGCGGGTAGCCCAATAGCTTCCCAATTCGGAGAGATAGACCGACGCGGCGAGCCGGCAAGTTCAACCCGGCTAGGCGTACTGCCGTGTGCGTTTGTGACTTGGACAAATCCGGTCGAGCGCGATAGGTCAGAGGTTGACTGCGCACGAGCGCTCCCGCCTTCATATTCGTTTAGGATAGCCCTATGAACGCCAAGTCGACCCTCCCCTTGCTGACGCTCGCAGGTGCATTGCTCCTCGGAGCTTGCCAGTCAGCTGAACGGCGACAGTCCCTCGTCTATGTGGAACGCCCGGTAGAAGCGCTGTTCAACCAGGCTGCGGAAGAGTTGGACTCCTTCGACTATGAAGAGGCCATCCTGTACTTCAACGAGGTCGAGCGCCAGCACCCTTACTCGGAATGGGCGCGCCGGGCGACGCTGATGACTGCCTTCGCCCATTATCGCGCGCGCCAATATGACGATGCCGTCGGCGTTGCCCAACGCTATATCTCGCTGCATCCCGGCACGGACGGGGCGGCATATGCCTATTATCTGGTGGGCGTCTCCTACTTCGAGCAGATCGTCGATGTGGGCCGTGACCAGAAGACAACCGAACTGACCCGCGCTGCGCTCACGGATGTGGTACGCCGCTTTCCAGAGTCCGAATATGCCAAGGACGCGGCCTTGAAGCTGGACATGGTCCGTGACCAGCTTGCAGGCAAGGAAATGGAGATCGGCCGTTGGTATCTGCGCCGTGGAGACCATTTGGCAGCGATCAATCGGTTCCGCACAGTGGTTGAAGACTATGACGGCACCAGTCACGTGCCCGAGGCGCTGCATCGCCTTGTGGAAGCCTACCTCTCCGTAGGCTTACGCGGCGAAGCCCAAGCCGTCGGCGCAACCCTTGGCTATAATTTTCCCAATAGCGACTGGTATCAGGACAGCTACAACCTGCTTACCGGCCAGGGCATTGACGCAAGCGCGCAGCAACCCCGGCAGGGCTGGCTCTCCCGCCTGTTCTAACACGCCCTATAAAACAGCTTGTTCAGTTTTTGTTCTAATGCTATGCGAGGCGCATGTTAAGTGCGATCTCGCTGCGCAATTTTGTTCTGATCGACCGGATGGACCTTGAGCCCGGCGAAGGTTTCACCGCGCTCACGGGTGAAACCGGCGCGGGCAAATCGATCATCCTTGATGCATTGGGTGTCGCGCTGGGTGAGGCGGCAGAACGCCGCTTCATTCGGGCGGGTCATGGCCAGGCCTCGGTCACACTTGAATTTGCCCTTGGGGCAGACCATCCGGTTTGGCTTGATTTGGAAGACAATGGGATGGACGCCGAGCGCCAAGACGTGCTCACCCTCAAACGCGTTATTCGCGCCAATGGGCCCGCGCGCGGTTTCATCAATGACCAGCCCGTGGGCACGGCTTTGCTTAAGCGTGTCGGAAGCCGGCTCGTGGAAATCCATGCGCAGCATGCGGCGGCGGCGCTGTTGCGCGAGTCGGTCCATCGGGAATTGCTCGATCAGTTTGCGGGCCACGACGGTGAGCTGGATGCGTGTGCGAAGGCGTGGGAGCGCCTCCAGGCCATGCGTGCAGCAGCAGATGCGCTGCGTGAGTCCGAGGCAGACAGGTCGAGCCGATTGGCCGCGCTCACGGCAGAAATCGAAGCGCTGTCCGATCTCGCGCCCATGGTGGGGGAGGCTGATGCGCTGGCGTCACGTCGAACCCGGCTCATGCAGGCCGAGCGGGTGAGCGTGCAACTGGGTGAGATCAAGACCGCCCTTACCGACGGTGATGTGGTCGGCATCCTTGGCCGAGCGGCGCGCCAGCTTGACCAGGCGGCCCGTTTGGCGGGCTACGAAGACAGTGAGGCGGGTCTGGAGGCCCGGGCAGCCGCAGAAGCGTTCGAGCGCGGCTTGATCGAAGTGCAAGAGGGCGAACGGGCTCTCGCTGCGCTCGCAGTGGGGGCGGTTGAAGACCCCAATGCTCTGGAGGCCGCCGAAGCGCGTCTTTTTGCGTTACGCGCAGCCGCCCGGCGGCACGGCGTGGAACCCGATGCGCTTCCCGCGATTCTGGACACGCATATGGCAGAGCTCGCGGCCCTGGATGGAATTGGGGCAGACCTGAAACAGACCGAGGAAGCCGAGCGAGAGGCGCTGGCCCGCTGGCATGCCGCCGCCGAGACACTCACCATTGGACGCAAGGCGGCCGCAAAACGCCTGGAAAACGCTGTCGCCGCCGAGTTGAAGCCCCTGAAGCTTGGGCGCACCCGATTTCGCGCCGCCATTTCGCCCCTTGCAGACACCCGTATCGGTCCGTCGGGCGCTAATGCGGTCACCTTTGAGATCGAGACCAATCCCGGCGCGGGTTTTGGTCCTTTGTCCAAAGTGGCGTCCGGCGGGGAAATGGCGCGCCTGTCCCTGGCGCTGAAATGCGCCCTCGCCGGGTCGGGCCCCGCCAGCGTTCTGATCTTCGATGAAGCCGACCAGGGGGTTGGCGGCGCTGTAGCAGCGGCCATTGGTGAACGGCTTGCGCGGCTCGGGAGGGATCGACAGGTGTTCGCCATCACCCACAGCCCGCAAGTGGCCGCCGCAGGGGCGGGTCAATGGTCCGTGTCCAAGACAGCGCCGCGCAAGGGTCTGTCACGCACCCAGGTCAATGGACTGGACAGCCAGGGCCGAACTGAGGAAATTGCGCGCATGTTGGCGGGGCTGGAAGTCACGCCGGAAGCGCGCGCGGCCGCAGAGCGGCTGTTGGAGGATACATGCCAGGCGAGTCCCCGACAGAAAAACCGATCGAGGAGATGACACAATCGGAGGCCAGGGAAGCGCTGGCCTGGCTGGCTGAAGAGATCGCCAAGGCCGATACGGCTTATTATCGCGAAGATGCCCCAACATTGAGCGATGCCGAATATGACGCGCTTCGACACCGAAACAGCGCCTTGGAAGCCGCTTTCCCGGACCTGAAGCGCAGCGACAGTCCAAGCGAGTCCGTCGGCGCGGCGCCAAGCTCGGTGTTCTCCAAGGCGGCCCATGGCGAGGCCATGCTGTCGCTCGACAATGCCTTCACCGATGAGGATGTCGGTGAGTTTATCGCGCGTATTCGCCGTTTTCTGGGCTTGCCCGAGACCGAGCCGGTCGCGGCCACAGCGGAGCCGAAAATCGATGGATTGTCACTGAGCCTGACCTATGAAGAGGGCCAGTTGATCCGCGCTGCAACGCGGGGAAATGGCCAGGTGGGCGAAGACGTCACGGCCAATGCGAGGACCATCGCAGACATTCCGCAACAACTCACGGGAGAGGGCTGGCCCAGCCGCATCGACGTGCGCGGCGAAGTGTTCATGTCGAAGGCCGAGTTCGCTGCCCTCAATGCGCGTGAGGAAGCCGCCGATGGCAAGCTCTACGCCAATCCCCGCAATGCCGCCGCCGGGAGCCTGCGCCAGAAAGACCCTGAAATCACGCGCGCCCGGGCCCTGGACTTTTTTGCCTATGCCTGGGCAGGCGCCGACACCGCATTCGCCGATACCCAATTTGAAGCGGTTCACGCTTTCGCAAACTGGGGATTCCGCACCAATCCGCGTTTCACCCGTCATGATACGGTCGGCGGCATGATCGCGGCCTACCGTGAGATCGAAGCCGATCGGGCCGGTCTTGACTACGATATTGACGGAGTTGTCTACAAGGTCGACCGACTGGACTGGCAAGGCCGCCTCGGCTTTCAGGCCCGTGCGCCGCGCTGGGCCATTGCCCACAAATTTCCCGCCGACCGGGCCAGTACGACCCTGGAAGCCATCGATATTCAAGTCGGCCGCACGGGGAGTCTGACGCCCGTTGCCCGGCTCACGCCCGTAACCGTCGGCGGCGTCGTGGTTTCAAACGCCACGCTTCACAATGAGGATGAGATCGCCCGGCTCGACGTGCGCGTCGGCGACCGGGTGGAAATCCAGCGGGCCGGCGATGTTATCCCCCAAATTCTCCGCGTGCTCGATCCCGAGCGGGAAGGGCGTGCGGTGGCCTTTGCCTTCCCCCGACAATGCCCTGTTTGCGGGTCAGATGCGGTCCGCGAGGTGGACGATAAGGGCGTGGCGGATGTGCGTCGCCGTTGCACGGGCGGGCTGATCTGCGGCGCCCAGAAGCTTGAACGGCTCAAACACTTTGTGTCCCGCAAGGGGTTCGACATTGAAGGGCTCGGTGCAAAACAGATCGAGATGTTTGTCGAGGCGGGCGTCGTTGAGGGACCCCAGGATATTTTCCGCCTCGCCGAACGTATCGAAGCCGCCGCCCGCCCGCCGCTCGCCGAATGGGAAGGCTTCGGCGAAACCTCAGCGGCCAAGCTCGTGGCCGCCATCGATGCGCGTCGCAGCGTGCCATTTGCCCGGTTCCTGAATGCGCTGGGCATCCGCCATGTAGGCGAGATCAGTTCGGGCCTCTTCGCGCGCTCATTTACCGAGTGGGGCCCGTTCTGGGACACCGTCACCAAGGCGGCGCAGGAGGGGCCTGAAAGTCCGGCCTGGCAGGAACTCACCTCAATTGACGGTCTCGGAGCCTCGGCGGCCGGTGCGCTTACCGATTTCGCACGGGAAGCGCACAACGCAGACATGCTCGCCGCGCTTCTTGATGAAGTGGAGGTCATTCCTAGCGAAGCTGCGGCCACCGACAGCCCCGTGGCGGGCCAGACCGTTGTGTTCACGGGAACGCTTGAGCAGATGACACGGGACGAGGCCAAGGCGCGTGCCACAGCGCTCGGCGCCAAGGTCTCCGGGTCGGTGTCAGGCAAGACTGATTTGCTCGTGGCGGGTCCGGGCGCCGGCTCGAAGCTGAAAAAGGCCGAAGAGCTCGGCGTGCGTGTGCTCACCGAGACCGAATGGCTCGACCTGATTGCCGGTAGCTAAAGCGGCGCGCAGGCGGCCGCGAGCCATTCTGATACTTCGCCGTCCATTTGCGGACCAATAAGGTCAGCAACGCGGACATGGTAGTCGTCGACCCAATGCCGCTGTGCCTCGGTCAACAGGCTGAGGTCTATCAGACCCCGGGCCAACGGCGCCCAGGTGAGGTTCTCAAAGCCCAGCATGGGGCGATCGCCACCTGCAATCGTCTCCGCCGGCGTGACAAATTGCAAATTTTCGATGCGGATCCCGTACTTGCCTTCGCGGTAAAAGCCTGGCTCGTTGGAAACGATCATCCCCGGCGCAAGGGGCACGCTGTTCCAGGCCTTTGCGATGCGCTGTGGCCCCTCATGGACACCGAGATAGACGCCGACGCCATGGCCTGTGCCATGGTCATAATCGAGGCCTGCCTGCCAGAGCGCGTGGCGCGCCAGCGTGTCGAGGTGGGTGCCCGTCGTTCCTTCGGGAAACCGCACGGTAGCCAATGCGATATGCCCCTTGAGTACCAGCGTATAGTGGCGCCGCATGTCGTCACTGGGCGTGCCAATGGGCACGGTTCGGGTAATGTCCGTTGTGCCGTCCAGATACTGGCCGCCGCTGTCGACCAGGTAAAGCGAGCCCCGCTCCAGGGGGCGGTTTGTGGCGCTGGAGACCCGGTAATGGGGCAGGGCGCCATTTGGCCCCGCGCCCGAAATGGTCTCGAAGCTGAGATCTTTCAGCCCGTCTAGCGCATCCCTGAACGTCTCGAGTTTGATGGCCGCATCAATCTCGGTGACGTCGCCGGATTGGGCATCGGTGTCGAGCCAGTGCAGAAACCGGGTGACAGCGGCGCCGTCCCGGATGTGCGCCGCTTGGCTTCCTGCAATTTCAGCCGCGTTCTTGCAGGCCTTTGGCAGCGCGACCGGGTCCCGTCGGCGAAGAATTTTTGCGCCTGCCGCGTCGAGCGTTTCAAAGAACCATGCGGATGCGGCGTCGGGATCGAGGCTGACGGTCTGTTCCGAAAGGCCGGCGAGATCGCCCGGCAACGTCTCCAACGCTTGTACGCTCACGCCATTGCCCAGATGCGCGCGCAGCACCTCGTCGACTTTGCCGGGGTCCGTGTAAAGACTGGCTGACCCGTCGGCGCGCAGGATGGCCCGTGCCAGGGGCAGGGGCGAGCACGCCACATCACCGCCGCGAATGTTGAAAGCCCAGGCAATGGACGCCGGACTGGTGAGAATTGCGGCGTCCGCGCCGTCGGCTTCGAGCGTTTCGCCGATTGCGCACAATTTATCACCGTGGGCCAGGCCCGCTTTTTCCAGCGGATGAGGCACGATCGCAGCCGTGGGCTGGGCCGGTCGGTTCGGCCAGGCCTGATCAATTGGATTGTCGAGCGTGGCGACCAGTTTTGCGCCTGATTTTGCCGCGCCTTTTCGCAGGTGCGATAAGGCATTGGGTGACATGAGGCGTGGATCATAGCCGATCGTCTTGTTGGCCAGATGTTGCGTGGCAAGCCAGTCGAAGGGGCCTGGGTCTGGCAGGCCAACGGTTTCAAACAAATCCCTGTCGAGCTGGTCGCGCGCCTGAACCGTGTAGCGCCCGTCCACAAAGACCACGGCCCGGTCTGACAGCACCATGGCTGCGCCCGCCGATCCGGTAAAGCCAGTGGCCCAGGCCAGTCGCTCATTGGCGTCGGGCAGGTACTCGTTCTGATACTCATCCTCATGGGGGATGTAGAATCCATCGAGCCCCTGTGCGGCCATCGCTGCGCGAAGCTTTGGCAGATTGGCGCGACCATCCTGGGGCCCGCCGCGAACATCAAATGATTGTCTCATGCGTCTAGAGATACCCCGCGATTGGATCACCGAAAAGTCGCAATCTAGATATGCATATTTGGGATAATATTCACACTCTTGTTAACGGAAAACGCATGGCGATGGCTTATATCCCTCGCACACGCAGCATTCCCTCGCAGGAGTTCAAAATGAAACGCATCGAAACCACAACCGCCCCAACATCAGCCCCTTACTTCGCCGACGAGTCCGCCCATGTGAACGCCATGGTGCGCGCCACCGGTGCAGCGCTCAGCATCACGGGTGCCGAAGATGGGCGCTCGCTTCGCCGAGCTCGCCGTGCCGCGCGGTTCGCCCGTCGCAGCAACCGCTAAGCGCAAACGCTCTGCGCTTAAGGGCGGCGGTAGACGAGAGTCGACCAGCCGTCCCGGCGCAGGCGATCCTCGAGGGTTAGGCCGCGTCCGGCATAGGCCGCGCGAATCATAGGCTCTTGGTGGGTCAGGAGGCCTGACAGGATGATGGCGCCGCCAGGCGCTGTCGCCTTCGCGATCCCGGGTGCGAGGCCAACGAGCGGCTTTGCCAGGATATTGGCGAAGACCATGTCGTAGGGCGCGCGGCGGTGGATCTCGCTGGCGCCAAAGCCACGCGCCTTGATGGCCTTGAACCGTGCTGTCGTGTCGTTCGCGACGGCGTTTTGCTGGGCCGTGACCACGCTGTCGGCGTCGATATCCGTGGCGAGGGCGAAGCTTGCGCCCGCTTTCAGCGCGGCGATCGCGAGCAGGCCTGTGCCCGTGCCGAGGTCGAGAACCCGGCCCGGTGGGTGTCGCCGCAGGAGCCGGTCGAAGGCGAGCAGGCAGCCCAGCGTCGTGCCGTGGTGCCCCGTGCCGAAGGCTGGCCCCGCCTCGATCAGCAGAGAGGTCTTCCCCGGCGCCGCGTGGGCCAGCACGTGCTCCCCTGCGACGAAAAAGCGTCCGGCCTGGACCGGCGGCAGGCCCTCCAGACTGAGTTTGACCCAGTCGCGATCCTCCAGCGGCTCGATCCGCACGGCGAGGCCGGGCACGGCGTCGCTGACAATCTCCGCGCTTTTCTCCGCATCTGCGCGGGTCTCGGCGAAGGCGTCGAGGCGCCAGGCCGTTCGCGACTCTTCCTTGGCGTCGACGGCGCCGGCGGGGGTGGGGTCGGCCCAGGCCAGGGCATCCCAGGCGGTTTCGATGTCGGCGCGCGGGCCGGTGGCGGAAATCTTGAACATCGCCGCGCTGTAGCAGCCGCGCCGGGCCCGCGCTAGGGTGCGGGAAAACACATCCGGGAGGCGCTTCGCCATGGAGTTTGAAATCGTTGCCGAGGGGCTGAAATTCCCCGAAGGCCCCGTGGTGATGGAGGACGGCTCCATCATCCTGGTTGAAATCGCCGCGGGCGCCGTGACCCGGATCTGGGGCGACGGGCGCCGGGAGACCGTGGCGACGCCGGGCGGCGGACCGAACGGCCTGGCGATTGGCCCGGACGGCGCGCTCTACTGCTGCAACAATGGCGGGTTCGCCTACCATGAAGTGGGCGACCTGCTGATCCCCGGAAACTGCCCCGAGGACTATAGCGGCGGGCGGATCGAGCGGATCGACCTCGCCACCGGAGCCGTCGAACGCCTGCTCGACACCGTGGGCGGGAACCCCCTGCGCGGGCCGAACGACATCGTCTTCGACGCGGCGGGAAATTTCTACTTCACCGACCACGGCAAGACATTTTCCCGCCAGCGCGACTTTGGCGGGCTCTACTTCGTCGACGCGTCAGGCGCTGCCAGCGAGATGGCCTTCCACCACACCTCGCCCAATGGCGTGGGCCTTAGCCCCGATGAAAAAACCGTCTACATGGCCGACACGCTGACCGGGCGCCTGTGGGCGTTTGACCTGGCCGCGCCGGGGCAGCTGGCGGCGAAAAACCCCCTGGGCCCCGATGGCCGCGTGGTCGCCACCCTGCCCGGCCTGCAATACCTCGACAGTCTGGCGGTGACGGCGGCGGGCAACATCACCGTGGCGACCATCCTGAATGGCGGCATCACCACGTTCCGCCCCGATGGCACCACGGCCCACACCGCCTTTCCCGACCCGCTGGTGACCAATATCGCCTTTGGCGGGCCAGACATGACCACGGCCTGGGTGTGCCTGTCGGGCACGGGGAAACTGGTGAAATGTAGCTGGCCCGAGCCCGGCCTGGACCTGGCGTTTAACGCCTGAAGAACCCGTTTCGACAAGCGCGTGCGGCCTCCCCCGCGGGCGGGGAAGGGCCTGAAAGCCGAAAAGAGCCTTGCAGCGCTCACCCCGGCGGACCCGTGGCGACGGGCGCAGCCCGGTTCAGCACGGTGAAGGCCAGCCGTTCGGACTCGAAAAAGGCGCTCCGCTCCAGATCCATCGGGCCCGTGCGGGCCACGGGGCGCCGCGTGAGGCAGAGGACGGCGCGGGCCCCCTCGGCCAGATGGCGCGCCATGCGCCGGGCGGCGGTGTCCGGGGCCTCGATCAGGGATTTCAGCGCGCCTATCCGCGCCGCCAGGGCATGGGCGGGCACCACGGGGGTGGGGTCCCCGCCCGCCGCGCCGAACACCGTGGCCGGAAGCGCGGCCTCGGTTGGCGCCCCATCGTCAAACCAGTCGGGAAAATGCGCCGGGGCGGCGGTGTCGATCAGGCGAAAACCGCGCGCGCCCCGTGCCCGGTCCGGCCGGGCGGGGGAGGGACCCTTGGGGACGCAGGCGGGCCGGGCCTCTGGCGAGAGCTTTCCCGCCTCGGCGACCAGAAGGCGCCGGGCCATGGCCTCCAGATAGCGCATCCGGGCATTGGCGGCGCGCCAGGCCCCGCGCAACAGGTGCGTCGGCACGCACCCGGCCCAGCCCAGAAGGGCAATCAACCCCTCCAGCCCCCGACCCACATACGCCCAACTCCAGGCCAGACTCTCCGCATCCCGCGCATCCATGGGCTGAAGTGTAAGGGGCAATGAAGTGGGTCGGATTGGAAGACCGCTGAATTCCGGGAGCAGCCATAAGCCAATGATCCCGCGAACGGCTAAGGTTCGCCGGAAGCTGCCGTCGACATCTAATTGGTCGAAGTCTTACTTCGACCAATTGGAGCTTGTCGCGATTACCCAGCCGAACTGCCGGAAAGGGCACTCTTTTTAGACATTAAGAATCGACGTCAGCACCTACTTGATTTGGTCCAAAGTGGACTATAGTGCACAATAGCATGTGAGTTTCTTTAGTGGCCCTTTATTGATATCGGCTTCGCGAATACGAGCGGCTAGAGATGCTCGGCAACGCTTCATTCAGGGTTGGGTTTTGCACAGTTAGGGGATGCACTGGCCAACGAGGCGCCTTACGAAAATGTCGTCTCTTGTTCGACTGTCTATTGGATCAAGATTCGCCGCACGCGACATAAATGTGATGGTATTGTCGTTGGCGAATGAGAACCGCGATAAGCTGGCGTTCTTGTCTACTCGCGTTCCATCGTGAGACTGCGCCACAATTTGGACCTGGCTAGTGGTCCTATTGCGAACATAGACTTGTCGTCCCAGGGCGATCCCAGGCTCCTCTATATTCGTCGCACCAGTCAGAAAGGCCACGCGACTTCCATCAGGGGAGATTGATGCGCCGAGCACTGAGTCGTTGAGCTGTGCACCGGTGTTTGTGATAGAGACATGCTCCAAACCGCCCGTGGCCAAATTCTTCACAAAGGCGTCTGCCTGCGAAACATCATGTTCGTCAGGATGAAGATTGCTTGCCGGACTTATGAAGAGCACTAGGCTATCGGCACCACCAAATGATGGTGCTGACACGGCGGCGTTTGCAATTTCACCCGATGGCAGTGTCGAAACAACTTCTGCCAGGTTGGAGATGAGGTCATGCACGACAATTTGGCTGCCAGACTCCTCGCGAAATGAATATACGTAGGTAAGCTTGGTCCCGGTTGAGGAGAATGCTGGGGACCGAAATGCAGTTGCGTCATCGTCATCGATACTTGTTACGTCATCAGCTTCGACGAAGATAAGTACGTCGTTGTTCAGATCCTTAACGAACAGGCCCACGCTTAGACTGGGGTTCCTGCGTACAGTTGGAAACAGATTTCCTGTTGGCACTGTAAAAGCTATTTTCGTTCCATCCGGCGAAAACGCAAAATCCGACATTGTCGATTTGTCTGAGACGACGTTGAACTCGTTTTTCGAGATCAATGTTGTTTCGCCGGTCGCCATGTCCCTAACGTAAAGGTGTTTCACGAGCGTATTGATATTGGGATTGACCCCGTCGGCTGTGAGGTTGCTGGCGTGGCTAAGGAATGCGACCAACCGTCCGTCTGCAGACACAATAGCGTCAGTGGATGCCCGGTCGCCAACCTCACCATCAACACCGAGCGTGACCAAATCCAGCTCGCCCGTCGTCAAATTCTTGCGGAAGATCTGTGAACTAGTGCGGGTTACGTTCTCACCAGAGAAAAAGCCAGACTCAGATTCGAACACAACGAAGTTGCCGTCAGATGAGATCGATCCGTGGCGACTGTGCACCCGTGTGTCCTGAATGCCTGCACTGTCTTTAGAAACGATCTGCACGTCGGGTGCAGGTTGCAGAGGATCCACAACACAATTGCACTCGAGAATTTGAGCGTTCGCGCTCCAAACCATTGTGAGAAGCGGTAGAACGCTCGCAAGTAGGCATCTCATCATAACGTCCCCATTCATGATTTGAGTTCATGATTAGCCGCAAATTGTGTAGGTTATTTGATCTAACAACACTTATTATTATTGATCAGCCTGCACCAATGACGACATTGGACTGCTAATCAAGAAAGGCTGGCTCTCGCGGGAAACAGTCCGTCTAGCGAATCTTGCGAGCAGTCGTTTTGGGCCAAGTCATGCCGTAAACGACAACGATTTCAAATGTCTCAAAATGCGCCCACCCCGGACACCTTATCCCACCAGCCCTCACGCCTTCAGCTTGTAGCCTGAGCGGAAGAGCCACCAGACGCCGGCGCTGGCGAGCACGGCCAGGGCGCCGGCGACGATGACGCCGATCTGGAGGTTGCTGTTGGCCACGCCCAGAAAGCCGTAGCGGAAGCCGTCAATCAGGTAAAAGAACGGGTCGAACAGGGCGAGGGTGTAGAACGGCTCGACCATCACCTTGATGTCGTAAAACGTGCCGGACAGGAAGGTCAGCGGCACGATCACGAAATTGGTCACGGCGGCCAGGTGGTCGAACTTGTCGGCCCAGATGCCCCCCATGGCGCCGAGCGCGGCCAGGATGATCGCCGCCGTCGCGCCGAAATACAGCACTGCCCAAAGGTGTACGATATTGAGGCTGGCCAGGCTGTCGACGCTGACCTGCCCGAGTGTGACCAGCCAGATGAGCGGGCCGGAAAAGTGGATCGCCAGGGCGGCAATCGTGCCCACCATCAGCCCCCGCGTGGCCGCGCCCGCAATGAAGCCCGCCGTCAGCTCCAGCGGCGACAGGGGCGGCATCAGGAAGTCCACCTGGCTGCCCTGCACCTTGGAGATCGTCAGGGAGGAGGAGGTGTTCTGGAAGGCATTCTGCAGGATCGCCATCACCACCAGACCCGGCGCCAGGAAATTGTTGTAGATCAGCCCCTCAAAGTCGCCCGTCAGCTGGCCGCGGTCCCCGAAGGCGAGCTTGAACACCGTCATGAAGAGCAGGGTCGTGATCACCGGGGCGAACAGCGTCTGCATCCACACTTTCAGGAACCGGCGCACCTCGCGGGCATAGAGCGTCCACGTGCCCAGCGTGTTGAACGCGCCATAGCGACGCGGCGGGCGCACAAGCGTGGCCGCACTGGGAACGGCAGGGGTGTCGGGCGCCTCGGTGGGCGCGGCGGTGCGATCGGTCATGGGCCGTACATAAAGCGCAGCGCGGGCCTTGGCGAGGGGGAGAGGCGAGGGGGCGTCTGGCGGGCGGTGGGCGCGAATCAATATGTTGTTTCTCACAAGAAAGGCGCCACCGCATCTTGCGGTTAACCAATCCCTAAGGCACAACATATGGGCATTGAGCGACGGCGGGGGGTCTGCCGTTACAAGATATAGAGCCCGCTTCGCCGCGGGAAGCAAGAGAGGTGCACCATGGCTTGGACAGAAGAGCGTGTGGACGTGCTTAAGAAGCTCTGGGCAGAGGGGCATTCGGCCTCGCAGATTGCCAAGGAATTGGGCGGTGTGACCCGCAATGCCGTGATCGGAAAGGTCCACCGGCTGGGCCTGTCGGGCCGCGCAACACCATCCCGCCCGGTGAAGCGCCCACCGCGCCTGGCCCGGCCAAAGCCGCGCGTCATGCCCGATGGGACGGTGAAGACGCCGGAGCCGAAGGTCGCCAACCCCACCGCCGCCAAGGCGGCCAAGGAAGAGCGCGCGCTGATCGAAAAGCTGCCGCCGCTGGAGCTGGAAGACGGCAAGAAGGCCACGGTGCTGAACCTGTCAGGCTCCATGTGCAAATGGCCTATCGGCGACCCGGCCGACCCGAACTTCGCCTTCTGTGGCCGCCGCGCGCAGGATGGCAGCCCCTACTGCGCCGAGCACTCCAAGATCGCCTTCCAGCCCGCCCGCAAGCGCGAGCGTAAGAAGAAGGATGATTACGACTACGTGCCCAAGATCGCCGGCGGCATGCGCTAGGCCCAAGGCACCACAAGAGACGAGAAACCCCGCTGGCAAGAGCGGGGTTTTTTGTTGGCGAAGACCCGACGTCTACACAGTATCCGGCAGATCCGCCTCAGTTTGCGGATGCGCTGGCGATGCTGATCACTTCGCTTAGGGCATTCTTCAACCCAAGGGCAGGAGCAGTGCCGACGAAGACCTCAATCTCCTTGTCTGGTGATACGCCCTGTCCCTCCCAAACAACGCCGTTGTGATCCCTGTAGATCTCGTTGGACATGTTAAGCGTCCAACCATTCGGAAGTGACTTCGTTAAGATGGTCGAGAATGCACCTCTGGTGCGTTCACCGACATGGGTCACGTTCGGCAGTGGTTTCATAGCCAGCACGAACACTTCGCCCGCGCTGACCGTCATATCACTCGTAAACATATAAATGGGACCAAGAAATTGTGGATCCGAGCTTGGCTCGGTCATGTACTGAGTTTCGTATGGTCGGGACGCGTCAGCCGGTGATCGCGTGTAGCTGTGATACGACGAGTCGGTAAATCGCTTCGCGATTGCATTCGCGACAAAATCATAGCCGCCATGATTGAAACTAACATCTACGATCACGGCCTTGGCATCATTCGCGCGCCAGTGTGAGATGGCCTCATCCAGTGAGGATTTCAGCACATCCAACTCGGAGGCAGGGTCAAGGTTTTCCTCGTCTGCAAATCCGCCCATGGAGACGATACCAATGTATCCAATCTGAGCGTCCGCCATGCCGTATTGGATTCTGTTGTTGGCAACTAGAACTCCCTGGCCTTGCAGCGTGGTCTGACCGACCTGTTCTCTCCAGAGTTGGTTTATCAGGTCTTGTTGCACCTCGTCGAACGACTGACCCGACACGGCCGCAGTCTCGCGGGCGAAGGCATAGACCGCGCCGATATCCGATTTGAACGAATTGGGTTCGCCATCGATTTCTGCCTCCAGAGACAGATGCGCGTCTTCCAAACCCACCAGCATGCTCGCCATAAGGTCGAAAAGTTGCTGCTCAGTCATATCAGGCTTCATGCGTTGGCGTGCTGTTGCAACACGTTGATCCCAGTCGACGCCATGAAGTTCGAAAAAGGCATAGTGTGTGCTCATCAAGTCTGCGAACGCATCGAAACTTGTCTGAGCATCGGTTTTCGCGGTGTTCGTGCAGTATGGGTCAAGCGAGTCGACGCGCTCGAAGTAGTAGGAATGGGAATCCAATGATGAGCTGACGATGAGGCGACCGTCATCCACAAGGACAAACCTGTCCATTAATGTCGCCAACTCGTCTGCGGTGTCTCTCGAAACTGTGCAGAACGCATCTGTCACGTGGTACGCTGATAGGTAGTCCTCCCCGACGACCAGCTGAAATCCATAGCCATTAGATATCCAAACGCCTTGGGCGCTATCGGGCATTTCGGCCGGAAGCGGGACGGGCTTCTGGGCACAGCCCGCTAGCAGAATCGCGCATGCGCCAATGGGGGCTAGACATCTGAACATATTCCATCTCTTTTGTTGATAAACGATATGCATGACGTTTATCGTATTCTTGCTGAACGTACTGATCTAATTTGGCGCACAGAATCGCAGAATTCGCGAAAATTATGTGCAATGGTGGCGAAATTGATCAATCAATCAGGTGACGGTTTGGACCGGTTTGATCGGGCGATCCTCAAGAGGATTCAAACCGACAACACGTTGAGCCATGCGAGGATTGGTGAAGATGTGGGACTCTCACCGTCCGCAGTACGTCGGCGGATAGCTATTCTTCGAGAGAGTGGTGTTATCGCGATTCAGGAGTGCGACCTCCTTTGCGATAACACCAC
>JBCBUL010000002.1:0-291203 GCA_039818165.1 Pseudomonadota bacterium
ATTTCCTTCTTATCGTTTATTGATAAAGTTCGAAAAGCAGGAAATTAAAGCGCGTCTGCAGGCTCGGCGCTGGGCACCGCCATGCCGCACACAAACTGCCCGTCCTGCTCACAGAGAGTCATCGCGGTTTCGAGCCAATCCCGCACGCCCTTCACACGCACAAATGCAGCGCTCTTTAACTCGACAGGAACCCGCGTGCGAACATTCGAAAGCACGCCCATCACCACAGGCTGTCCATCCAATCGCGTGTACAGCGGCGAACCGCTATCACCCACGTCGGGCCCGCGGCCATCAATCCGTGCAGTTACGATGACAGACTGGCCAACATATTCAGGCAACACCTCGCCGCCTTGCAGGAACCGGAAATCCCCGTTTGAGCCCCATCCTGACAAATACAGAGTTGCAATATCGCCTCGCCGCAATTCCAGATCGGATGGCTCCAGCGTTGCGATATCAACCGCCTCTAAAAGCGAGACATCGGCCACATAAAGCAGGGCGATATCATTTGAGAAGCGCCAGGCGTCCATCCCGAAATCATGGTGGCAGACGGCGCCTGTCACGGGGACAGGCTGGACGCTCTCGCTGTACGTATCCGTGCCTGGCGTCACGAGGATCAAATCGATCACAGGCGCGCTCATTACCTGATAATTGATCACGCAATGCGAGGCCGTCATGAACCAGTGCTCGGAAATACGCGTTGCGCCGCAGTGCTCTCGGCTCGTACCAAGTGTTGACGTAAGTTGTTCGACTTTCACCAATCCCGGATGGTCAGCAAGGTTCGGGAATGTCCATGCACCTTCCTCTGGCGCGGGGCGCGCATCGCGTTGCAATGACACCCGTTCTGCACCGTCCGGAAACGCCGCGACTTCATCGAAACACGACTGCATATCCAGGCTCGCAAGCGCATCTTTGCTGTAGTGGGTGGCTCCGTCTTCCAGGGCAATGGCGGGAACCCGCACCTCATCCGGCACAGGTTCCAGAACCTGGTCAATCATCCCGGAGGTTGGCTCAGTCCGCGACCCGTAAACCCCAGCGGCTGCCCCAATCAACAGCGCGAAAAGAAACACGATGAATGTGCGCATGGGTCGCCTCCCCCCAAAACCATGAGTGGAAAGGTTAACGCGGGCGTGGCGCCCAATCCAGTCCTGTTTCCCCTCGCCAGGCGACTATTTGCTGATCCACTTGAACTGCGGGTCCTGCCACCATGGCCAGAAGCTCGGCAGACCGTCGGATACTTTCACCGGGTACTCAGGCGTGCGTTTTTCCAGGAAGCTCATCACGCCTTCTTTGGCATCAGGGCTGCGCCCGCGCTCATAGATCGCGGCGCTGTCGACAATATGGGCTTCCATGGGGTGATCCGCGCCCAGCATGCGCCACATCATATGGCGGGTCAGCGTTGTGGAGACGGCCGCCGTGTTCTCGGCAATCTCCATCGCGATCTCCCGCGCTGCAGCCATCAATTCATTGGCAGGATGGATAGACCGGATCAGCCCCCCATCGAGGGCTTCCTGGGCTGGGAATACACGGCCGGAGTAACACCACTCCAATGCCTTGGAGATCCCCACAAGACGAGGCAGGAACCAGCTCGACGCCGCCTCTGGATTGATACCACGGCGATTGAACACAAAGCCGAACCGCGCCGTTTCGGAAGCAATGCGGATGTCCATGGGCAGTTGCATCGTCGCACCGACGCCGACCGCCGCGCCATTAATGGCCCCGATAATAGGCTTCAGGCTCTCGAACATGCGCAGGGTCAGACGGCCACCGCCATCGCGCTGGATATCGATCGGATCTATGCGACCTTCTTCGCCGTCGGCGGCGCGGGCATCATAATCGAACGTCTTGGCGCCTTCGGACAAGTCGGCCCCGGCGCAAAACGCGCGCTCACCAGACCCGGTCACGATCACGGCGCGGATGTCATCGTCGGCGTCGGTCAGGTCAAATGCCTCGATAAGTTCATACATCATCTTGCCGGTGAAAGCGTTCATCTTGTCCGGCCGGTGCAGCGTCAGGATCGCAATGGGCCCATCCTTCTCCAGCTTGATCTGCTCGAACTCTTTCATCGTTTCCATGGCGCGCTCCCAATTGTATTTAGTGTTGAGGTAATGTGAGTGAGGGTGACGCTGGGGCCGTCAAGCCGATAACGAACCACCGGCGCGGTCTGCTTCGACGTTGGCAAGCATGTTGCCGTGACAAGCTTCGCGGCTCGTCCTAATCCTAGTGGATGCCCGATTTCCCCGCCCCCACGACCCTTGCCATTCCGCTCTTTGTGATCTGCGTGGTCGCCGAGTGGGTTGGAGTGAAGACTGGTCGTGCAGCGGGGCGGTATGAGACTGCAGATGCTATCACATCCCTCGCAATGGGGCTGGGCAATGTCGCGGTGAACACGCTTACGGGCGCTCTCTCACTGTGGCTGATGATGTTGGTTTGGCCCTATCGTGCGTTTGACATGCCAGTAACCTGGTGGAGCTTCATCGCGGTCTTCGTTCTCTACGACTTTGTGTACTATTGGAAACACCGGTTCGCCCATCGCATGCGATGGTTCTGGGCCGAGCATATCACCCACCATTCGAGCACCCATTACAATCTCACTACGGCTCTTCGTCAGCCCTGGTTCGGCCCGTTCACAGGCTTGATCGCGCTCGGATGGCCACTCGTCCTTATGGGATTTCATCCCGCCTTCATCTTCTTCGTCGGCGGTATCAATCTTGTCTATCAATTCTGGATACACACCGAAGCAATCGACAAGATGCCGGGCTGGTTCGAGGCCGTGATGAACACGCCGAGCCATCACCGGGTCCACCACGCCACAAACCCGCGTTACCTGGATCGGAATTATGCCGGTGTTTTTATCATCTGGGACAAGATGTTTGGCACGTTCGAAGCTGAAAACAGCGAAGAGCCGTGCACTTACGGGATCGTCAAACCAGTGGGGAGCTACAACCCCGTCGTGGTGGCTTATCACGGCATGACCGGCTTGTTTGCCGATTGCTGGCGCGATGGCTTTAAGCCGGTCACCTGGCTGAGACGTTTCTTCAGCCCGCCTGGCTGGTCTCCCGATGGTCAACATCAACGCAGCGAAGATCTGCGTGCCCGGTGGGAGGCGGCAGAGATCAACCAGACGGCCCGCCCGTCAGCTTCTCCCGCGCCCGCTGAATAGCCGCTGGAACCGCATATCGATCGATATCACGGCCGGCTTCTGGAACGCGTTCAAAAGCGGCATCGACGTCAGCGGAGCGCTTATCCTATCCGAGCTTCGAGGCCGAATGGCTGGCGATGAGGAAGTCCCCGCGATCCACCCCTTCAATCGTCGCCTGGGCCACGATTGAAGGGTCCAAGCCTTCAGCCATCACGGCACGGCCCATCGCGTTGGCCTTTTCACTCGCTCCAGGGGTCTCTCCAATGCCTGTTGCGGTCAGTCCCGGACACAGGACGCTGATGGAGATCGTGCTCGGCAATTCGTGTCGCCAGACATCAGCCATCCCAAGCACAGCATGTTTGCTGGCGGTGTAAACACCGGCTCCGGCGTGTTGGAAGCCAAGCGAGTGTTCCGATCCCGTAATGCATAGTCGCCCGGCCCTATCCGACTCCGCCATGCGCCGCGCGAAGACCTGAAGCGTCGCCCAAGCTCCGATAACGTTGATGGAAAAACACCGCTCGAACGCCTCCGGAGTGGTCTTGAGCAACGCGCCGCCAGCAGAGACGCCGGCATTCGCGTAGACCCAGTCGACCCCGTCGCACGCCTCCCATATCTCAGCGGCCGTCGCCTCCAGCGCTGCATAGTCTGCGACATCAATCCTGCGCGTCTCGATTCCCTTGGCAGCCAAGTCTCGCAGTGCGTCTCCATTCCAGTCGAGCGCGTAAACGTGGTCACCGCGCTCGAAATGGTTCTCGGCTAAAGCACGGCCAATGCCACTGGCCGCCCCGGTCACGATCACAGTTCGCGCCATGGTGTGTTCTCCCGCTTTTCCTCGAGCATAGGCCCGGTCAGCCCTGACGAATAGGGAATTTCCCGGATGGTGGCACGATGCGCTCCGTGCCAGCTTGTGCAGTAAGGGCCTGTAATCGGCCTGCTCGCGATTCGGGAGGACCCTATGTCGGACATATCGCAGGAGACACCACCGCAGGGTGATCACTCTGACACCGGCAAGGATGCCAAGCCCTTTGAATTGCCCAAGGTCGCAAAGGTCAGCATGGGTGGGCCGTTTGAGTGGTTGAAGGGCGGATGGGCCGATTTCAGCGCGCGCCCCTACCCTGTCTGATCTACGGTATTGTCCTTGCCGCCATCAGTGCCCTCATCGGCTGGGCGCTTGTCTTTTCGGGCCAGTTCGCATGGGTCTTTGTGTTGGCGGGCGGGTTTTTCATCGTTGCGCCCATGGTCGCCATGGGCCTTTACGAGGCTGGGCGGATGCTGGAAGTTGGAAGCACTCCGACGCTTTCAGATATGGCGCTTGTGAAAGGCGCCTTCAGGCTTGATCTCGCTTATCTTGGCCTAGGCCTGTTCCTGATTTACCTGCTGTGGACGCGGATCGCCCAGATTGTCTATGCGCTCTCGACAAACACCCTGCACAGGTCTCCGGCGGACTTCCTGAGCTTTATGTTCACAACCAGCGAAGGCCAGATGATGGCGCTGACGGGGACGGCGATTGGCGCCGTCATCGCGTTTGTTGCCTATGGTCTTGTTGTCGTGACCGCACCCATGCTGCTCGATCGCAAGAATGACGTCTTCGTGGCCATCATCACGTCGTTCAGCGCGGTCACGCAGAACCTCGGTCCAATGCTGCTTTGGGCCGTCTTGATCACCGTGATTACCGCATTTGGTATCGCGACGGCTTTTTTCGGTCTGATTGTGGTTTTCCCCGTCCTGGGCCTTGCGAGTTGGCGAGCTTATCGCGCCCTGGTGCCTGATGAGTAGACAGGCCCGCCGCAACCGATAGTCTCCTCCTCAAGAGACAGCGAAATGCTGCGCTGAGGAGGAAACGCGATGCACCCTTGCCACCATGCAAAGACCCATCCGGACAAGCCAGCCTACGTTATGGTTGGTTCCGGCGAAACGGTGACGTTCGCCCAGTTGGATGCGCGCTCGAACCAGATCGCCCATGCTCTGCGGGAAGCTGACTGCAACCCTGGGGACACGATCGCGATTTTCGCAAACAACTCCCCGCGCTATTTTGAGATTTGCTGGGCTGCGCAGCGTGCCGGGCTGTACTTTGTTTGCATATCATCGCGTCTGACTGGGCCGGAAGTGGCCTACATTCTGACTGATAGCGGCTCAAAGCTCCTGATTGCGGATGCCGCACTGGCGGCTGCGGCAACGGCCGGGGCGGATGAAGCGGGCGTGGGCACGAGGTGGTCCATCGATGGCGATATTGATGGCTTTGAGCCGCTTGAAACCCTGCGCGCCAGTTTTCCTGAAACACCTATCGCCGACGAGATGGCTGGCACGGACATGCTGTATTCGTCGGGCACAACCGGTCGCCCAAAAGGCATTCGACCAAACGTGGAGCCGGGCAGCCCAATCGATGGCGAATCCGTTCTCAACCAAATCGCCAAGGCGCTGGCCGGCGCTGACGAAAACACCCGCTATCTTTCACCCGCCCCGCTCTACCATGCCGCGCCGCTGCGATGGTGCATGGCGATGACGCGGTTTGGCGCAACACTGTATGTCATGGAAAAGTTCGATCCAGAGGGGTTTCTTCGGGCTGTAGAAGACTACAGCATCACCCACACTCAGGTCGTGCCAACCATGTTCGTGCGCATGCTGAAATTGCCCGAAGACGTGCGCAGCAAAAATGATGTTTCCAGCCTCCAATTTGCCATCCATGCCGCAGCGCCCTGCCCCATTCCGGTGAAGGAGCAAATGATCGAGTGGTGGGGACCTGTGATCGATGAGTATTATGCAGGCTCGGAAGGCAACGGCATGACCTGGATCAAGAGCCCGGAATGGCTCGAGAAAAAAGGGTCCGTCGGCAAAGCGATCTGGGGCGAGTTGCACATCTGCGATGAAGCGGGTGACGAGGTTGCCACCGGCGAAGAAGGCCAGATTTACTTTGGCGGGACACCAGCGCCGACCTATCACAATGCCCCGGAGAAGAACAAAGGAGCGCTCAACCCTAAACGGTCAGACTGGTCCTCGCTCGGCGATGTCGGAAAGGTGGATGAGGACGGCTACCTGTTCCTGACAGATCGCAAGGCGTTCATGATCATCTCCGGCGGCGTGAATATCTATCCGCAAGAAACAGAGAACGCCCTCATCACCCATCCGAAAGTGGCCGACTGCGCGGTGATTGGCGTACCGGATCCAGACTTTGGCGAGGCCGTCAAAGCAGTTGTACAGCCTATGACTGGCGTCGAAGCCAATGCCGCCCTTGAGGAGGAACTCATGGCGTTTTGCCAGGCCCAGCTTTCGAAAATCAAATGCCCGAAGAGCATCGATTTCGACCCTGAGCTGCCGCGCCATGCCACAGGCAAACTCTATAAGCGCCTGATCAGAGACCGTTATTGGGGCAAGTCCGGCAGCCGGATCGTCTAGAAACCCCAGCTTCCGGGATTAGGAACGGGTTCTCCGCGTGACAGCGCCTGCATCCCCTTCACGCAACGTACGATGTACCAGATCAAGGTCGCGAGCAGCACGACGATGCCGATAATGACAAAGGTCAGCACAAGGCCGATGAGGGAGTAGAGCAGCCCCTTCCAGAAGATGTTGATCTGGTTGTCATAGTGGCTGGTGAGGGTCGGGCTCGCGCCATCCTTGCCAATGTAAGCCATAATCACACCGACAAGTGCGGTCAGGCCAACTGCAATCGACAATAGATACAGGATGTAGATCAGGTTTGCATTGCCCTGTGTGTTTGGATCCACCGATATTTGGGATTGATCGCTCATGGTCAGTTCCGCCCCTCAATTTCCCATGCGAATTGCGATGCGAACGCTGGGGAATGCCTTGGCAAATTGCCCCGCTCACGCAACACTCGCGCTAACGAACATTAACGGAGGACACTATGGCAGACCCCAAAACCGTACACTATAGCGATCTTGAATCCCTGGCCGGGACTGAGATCGGCGTCAGCGAATGGCACACAATCGACCAGGACCGCGTGAACATGTTTGCTGAGGCCACCGGAGATCACCAGTGGATCCATGTGGATGTGGAGCGCGCCACCAAGGAATTGGGCAGCCCGATCGTGCACGGCTATCTGACGCTTTCCTTGCTGCCTATGCTTGGTCCGGAAGTGCTACGCGTAGAAGGCACAACGCGCGGCATCAATTACGGCGCCAACAAGGTCCGTTTCACCAACATGGTTCCCGTTGGTTCAAAGCTGCGCATGCGCCAGACCTGCAAAGAGGTGAACGAGAAAGCCGGTGGCAAGCAAATGATCTCCGAATGCACGATCGAGATTGAAGGCCAGGATCGCCCAGCGTGCGTGGCCGAGACCATTACGGTGCTCTACGGCTAGGTGCCAGGGCCTCCAATTGGCTGCTGAGGTGCCTTGGGTCTGCCACATTAGATTGCGACTTCGTTAGTTTAGGAATTCGCTCGATTGGGTTCGGCGGGTTCGGAACTTCTATGAGAGGGACATCATGAGACTGAGATCCGCCGCAATCGCCCTGCTGTTGTCTACCGGCGCTGTGCAAGCCGCCATGGCCCAGGACGTGGCTGAAATCGACTTCGGCAATAATTCCAGTGCTTGGGCGAATGACGGGGAATGCGACGACCCCCGTTTCGAAGGCCAGGGAGTGGCTGATATCACAGAGGACACTGACAAGTTCCGTGATGCTGCTGATTGTGAGGCCCTTTTCGACAAGGGGGTGATCCAGTTGATCAGCGGAGCAGATCTTACGCCGCCGCCGCTTCGGATTGATGGCATTCAGTTTGGCGGCGACACCTCCGATTGGGCCAATGATGGCGAATGTGATGACCCTCGGTTCTCCGGCGAGGGAATGGCGCCGCCTCCGCTGGAAATTGACGATGCCTACGCAGACCGCTCGGACTGCCTTTCCCTCTGGCAGAAAGGCACCCTGACCTATGATGCAGACTGGCGCGCTGAGGTCTCACCCCCTCCAACGGCGCGCGAAATCGATGCCATCGATTTTGGAGCCGACACATCCAATTGGGCCTTCGATGGGGAATGTGACGACCCCCGTTTCGAAGGTCGCGGCATGGCCGCTGAGCCTGTTGCTGAAGACTTGAAAGCCGACGCAAACGACTGCCGCTACATGTTTATGACAGGCATGGTATCGCTGCGCCAGAAGTAGCGGCGGTTCCGTATTTACACGGCGGTTGTTCCCCGGCGGCTCCAGCCCACATTGATGGCAAGCATCAGATCGGAGCCGCCCCATGTCCGCCAAAGGCCACACTATCCAGCGCTCAGACCGCGAATGGCGCGAAATCCTCACAGAAGAGGAGTTCCGCGTCGGCGTGAAAGAAGGCACCGAACGTGCCTTCAGCCCCGGTAACCACAATGACGAAAAACGCGCTGGCCTCTACCACTGCAAAGGCTGCGGCACGGCGCTTTGGAGCTCTGAGCACAAATTCGACTCCGGCACAGGCTGGCCGTCCTATTGGCAGCCGGTCTCTCAGGGCGTGGTCGAAACCAAGACCGACTTCAAACTGATCTACCCGCGCACGGAATGCCATTGCGCCACGTGCGGACTGCACATGGGCCACGTCTTCAAGGACGGCCCGCCGCCCACGGGCGAGCGATGGTGCATAAACGGAGTGGTTCTGGAGTTCAGGCCTGAGGGCGACGCTTAGGTCTGGACAAAGCCGCAGAGTCTATGCCCCGATGTCGCCGAAAGATGTCTGGAGACCCCCATGCGCGCTTCATTTCTACTCGCTGGCGCTTGCGCCGCAGCTTTGCTCACAGGATGCACAATGCTGAACACGCCCACAGGCTCAGACCCCACGGCCACTGCTACCGCCGAAACGGCTTCGCTCCCGGCTGGTCCGGCAGCCAAACGTGTCCCCAAGACTATCGAGCAGGTTGGGCGCACGCGGGTCGATCCATACAACTGGCTCAAGGATGAGAATTGGCAGGAGGTCATGTCAGACCCGTCTGTCTTGCGCCAAGACATTCGCGAATACCTCGAAGCCGAAAACGCCTACACGAAGACACACCTTGAAGAGCCCACCACCGCGTTGCGCGAGGAGCTATTCGCGGAGATGCGCGGGCGTATCAAGGAAGACGATAGCTCCCTTCCAAACGTGGATGGGCCATACGCTTATCTTTCACGGTACCGCGAGGGGGGCGAGTATCCGATCTTCGCCCGCAAATCCGCCGACGATATCTACAACACTGATGCACCAGACAAGATTCTCCTGGATGGTGACGCCCTGGGCAAGGACCAGCCCTATTTCAGCTTCGGCGACGTCTCCCACTCGCCCAACCACCGCTACATTGCCTACAGCACGGACACTCAGGGCAGCGAGTATTACGATATCGAAGTGCTCGACACGACGACGGGTGAGTTGCTGTCAGACAAGATTGAACGCACCTATGGTCCGGTGGTTTGGGCAGCAGACTCTGCTCGCTTTTTCTGGGTAGAGCGCGACGAAAGCGGGCGCCCAGCCGCGATCCACATGCACACGCTCGGCGAAGAAGGGTCTAAGGAGATCTATCGCGAAACCGACCCGGGTTTCTTTATCGGCGTCAGCGAAAGCCAGTCTGGTGAGTACATCTTCATCAATGCGAATGACCACACCACGTCGGAATGGCGCTTTTTTTCCTCATATGACGCTGACCCGACCCCACGCGTGATTGCGCCGCGCGAAACCGGCGTTGAGTACTCCCCGGAGCACTGGAACGACCAGTTCATTATCTCCACCAATCTGGATGGCGCGGTCGACTTTAAACTGATGACCGCCCCGATCGCGGCGCCCGGTCGCTCAAGCTGGACAGACCTGGTGCCACACCGCCCCGGCACACTGATCCTGGGGATGGAGGCCCTCAAGAACCACTTGATCCGCCTCGAGCGAGAGAACGGGCTCCCCCGTATCGTTGTGCGCGAAAACGCTACCGGCGAGGAGCATGAAATCTCCTTCGATGAAGCGGCCTACGATCTCGGTATGTCGACTGGCTACGAATTCGACACGACCATGATCCGGTTCGACTATGCGAGCCCATCCACACCGGATCAGGTTTATGACTATGATTTGGCCACCAAGGAACGCACCCTGCGCAAGACGCGGGAAGTCCCCTCAGGCCACGATGCTGCGGACTATGTTGTCAACCGGGTCATGGCGCCCGCACATGATGGCGAGACGGTGCCCGTCACCCTGCTGCGCCACAAGGACACCCCCGTCGACGGCACGGCGCCGCTCCTGCTCTACGGGTACGGCTCCTATGGAGTGACCATTCCGGCCAGCTTCCGAACCTCACGCCTCAGCCTTGTGGACCGGGGCTTCATCTATGCCATCGTGCACCCACGCGGCTCCATGGCGAAGGGTTACCAGTGGTACCTCGACGGGAAGCTTGAGAAGAAAGAGAACACCTTCAAGGACTATGTGTCCGCGGGGCGTCATCTGGTCTCTGAAGGCTATGGCTATGAGGGCGGAGTGGTCGGCCTCGGTGGCTCGGCCGGCGGCCTGCTCATGGGCGCCGCTGCCAATATGGACCCGGAGCTGTTCGCAGGAATCATAGCGGCTGTCCCCTTCGTGGATGTGATCAACACCATGTCCGACGAGACCCTGCCGCTGACGCCGCCGGAATGGCCCGAATGGGGCAACCCGATCACCTCGGCGGAAGACTATGACACCATCCTGGCCTACAGCCCCTATGATCAGGTTGGAGACCAGCCCTATCCGCAAATGCTGATCACCGGCGGTCTGTCTGATCCACGAGTCACCTACTGGGAGCCGGCAAAATGGGCCGCCAAGCTGCGCCATGAGGCCCCTGAGGCTGGGCCATACTTCTTGCGCATCAATATGGAAGCCGGCCATGGCGGCGCTTCAGGCCGATTTGAAGGCCTGAAGGAAACCGCCATCGAATACGCCTTCGCCCTGCGCGCGGTGGGCCTGACGGACTAGGTCAAAGATGACTGGCTGAAGCGAGCGTCAAACGCTCGCTTCAATCGCCGCAAGTGTATCGCGGCGCAACAGGCGTTTGTTGCCCGCATAGGCGCTTGGTGGAAGCTGGGCGAGGCCTTTGGCAACGCCCATGGCCGTCTCCATAAGCGCTTCAGCTGGGACCACCTTGTCTACATAACCCATGTCCACGGCGTCTTCCGGACTAAACAGCCGCGCAATCACAGCGGCCTCGGTTAGCCGCTCCGGCCGCACACGCGCCAGCAGCAACTGGAGTGCAAATTCAGGCAGGACCATGCTGATGGCGGTCTCATTTGCGCCGATCTTGAAATCACCTGCCGTGGCGATGCGATAGTCACAGCACTGGGTTATGAAGCACCCCATGGCGATGGCATGGCCGCTCACCGCAGCCACAAGCGGCTTTTTGAGACCGTAGAGCCGTAGCGCCAGCTTGCCGCCGTCATTCACGAGATCGCGCGCCGCCTCCGCGCCCTGGGACTGGAAGTATTTCAGGTCGAAACCGGCTGAGAATTTTCCCGGCAGTCCTGTCAGAACAATCGCTTTCGCTACACTGGACGCTTCGGCCTCGTCAAACGCCGCGTGCAGCGCCGCCAACATGGGTGGATTGATGGCGTTAGCCTTGCCGTCATTCATGGTGATGACGGCAATCTTGCCCTGGATTTCGACAGTCGCTGACATAGAGTCCTCCCTTTGGCGCGGATAAGCCTCCGTTGGCGTTGGGTTAGTCAAGCGGCTTCAGGGACTTCCCGTCGAGCCCGCCCATGCGACAAACTTCCATCCATTCATCTTCCAGCACGGGCTGCACGGAAAGACGCATCGAGGTGACAAGGCTCATCTCTGCGAGCTTTTCATTCGCCTTCACGGCCTTAAGCGTTACCGGCGCGGGCACATCGGCAAGAGCGCGAATGTGGACACAATCCCAACGTTCGTCATCGGTCGTGCTGTCCGGTGCACTCTCGGCGCTCACTTCCACCACGCCGACCACTTCGAGCCCTTCATTGGAGTGGTAGAAGAAGCCGCGATCCCCGATTTTCATCTCACGCATATTGTTGCGGGCCTGATAGTTGCGGATGCCGTCCCATTCCTCGCCCGCATCGCCCTTGGCTTTCTGCTGTTCCCAGCTCCACTTGAAAGGTTCGGACTTGAACAGCCAGTAGCGCATGCGGAGTTCTCCAGAATCATCGGTGTTGGCGGCAAGCTAACCCCTCGCCGCGCCGCTTCAAGCCATGCTAGGCGCGGGGGCATGACGACGATCCTCTTCAACAAGCCCTATGGCGTACTCAGCCAGTTCACCGACAACGGAAATGCCGACAGTCCACGTGCGACGCTTTCCGACCATTTAAACGTACCAAGTGTATATCCTGCCGGCCGGTTGGACCGCGACAGTGAAGGTTTACTCGTGCTCACCGATGATGGCGGCCTGCAGGCCCGAGTCTCCAGCCCGAAATTCAAAAAGCCAAAGACTTACTTCGTTCAGGTCGAAGGTATCCCGTCGCCGGACGCGATTGAGGAACTGGCCAAGGGCGTCACGTTGAAGGACGGCCCTACACGCCCCTGCAGTGTTGACGCTGTTGCTATGCCGGACTGGCTCTGGCCACGCACACCGCCCATACGAGTGCGGAAATCCGTGCCCGATAGCTGGATAAAACTCACGCTCACCGAAGGCCGCAATCGCCAGGTGCGCCGTATGACAGCTGCCATCGGTCACCCGACCCTTCGCCTGATCCGCTGGTCAGTCGCAGAATGGACGCTGGACGGCCTGGCACCCGGTGCGCACAGAATATTAACCAAGCGCTAACCAACCCAAACGAAACCCTAACAACATCCGAGCAGAAGGCTCCGGGAGGGATTCGAACCCATGGTTTTTTACCGTGACCTGCGCAACCGGCGCCTGTTTAGCGAAGCGGAATCCGATTGGGTCTCCCGGCGTTTGCTGGACCTGCGTGCCCAATTGCGCGAGCCCCTGCCCACCGGTGTGCCCCGGCGCACACGCGAAGCCTCTATCATCATCGGTACGTGGAACCTGCGCGACTTTGACAACAACAAGTACCGCCACGGGCCACGGCGCCGGGAAAGCCTGCTCTACATTGCGGAGGTCATCTCTGCCTTCGATGTGTGCGCCCTTCAGGAGGTCAATGAAGATCTGGAGCCCCTGCGCCAGGTGGTGCGCCTGCTGGGGCCGGATTGGGACTTCATCGCAACCGATGTCACCGTGGGCGCCAGCGGCAACCGCGAGCGCATGGCGTTTGTTTACGACACATCGAAGGTCGATTTCCGCAATATTGCCGGTGAAATCGTTCTACCGAAGCATGCCTTGTTGCCGGACGAGCAGCAATTTGCCCGAACGCCCTTTCTGGTGTCCTTCCAGGCCGGCTGGTTCAAGTTCAGCCTATGCACAGTGCATATCTATTTCGGCTCCAACTCAAAAAACTCGGATGGATACCGCCGCCGTGTGAACGAGATCGAATACATCGCCGAGGAAATGGCCAAGCGTGCCGACCGCGAAGATGAGAACTACATTCTGCTCGGCGATTTCAACATCAAGAACACGATGGATGAGACGATGACCGCGCTCACCAAGGCGGGGTTTCTGCTCCCGCCCGAATTGTTCCCGTCCAACATTCTCGGCACGAAGTACTACGACCAGATTGCCTTTCGGACCCGCAAGGATGAGGTGACATTCCTGTCTGCTGGAGCCTTCAATTTCACCGACAGCCTCTTCAAGCGAGAGCACTACGACCACTACGCTCCGATTCTTCCTGCACGCCATCGCGACCTGAAGCATGACGGCACGCCGATGGATACAGGTAAGGACAAGGACTACTACCACAAGCGATGGATGACCTGGCAGATGTCAGACCACATCCCGCTCTGGGTGGAACTTGCGATCGACTTTTCGGACGAACACCTGCTCGCCAATGTGTGCGAGGGGTGTGAGGATGAGCCCGCGCAACGCGAACAAATGGGCGGGGAAGAAGATCTAAGCCTCTACCATGGCGAAGCGCCGCGCCTGCCGGACGATACGGCCAAAGCCGAGGTAGACACGAAAGCTGAAGACGAAAAACCGAAGCGTCGCCGTAAGCGCCGTAAACCGAAAGTGGCTGAGAAAGAAAAGGTCGGCACGGCCAGGCCGAACCCGAAACTCACTTTGCGTGAGGCCTGGCACATCTTCTGGTTCGTCGCGACTGGAAAGGCTGACCGTGTGAGGAAACTGCGAAAAGCGCGCGAACGAGGCGCCAAGGGCGAGAAATAGAGACCTACGCAGCGTTTTGTTTCGCCTGTTCAGGCTCCATGGCCTTGAGCGTTTCCAGCAGGGCCTGACCGGCCTGCTCCAAGGCTGCGCGCACCTTCTCTGGGCCAGCATCGAGCCCAGCAAGGGTCTCCACCGCACCACATCGATTGGCAAACCGGGCTGCACCTGCGCTCAACGCCATCGACTTCAGGGCGTGTGCGAGCTTGGAGACGTTCTGGCCAGATGCCTTTGCCTGATGCTGCGACTGCAGATCCATAAAGGCCGATGGCGCCTTTTCACGGAACAAGGTCCAGATCTTGGCTTGGAGATCCTGCCCGCTTCCAGATTTCAAAAATTCGAACTGGGCCAGTGTCTCCGCATCAAACAGCGCGACTGGATCAGCCGGAGACGCCGCCCGGTCCTCAGAAACCGGTTCTGCCGTATGATGGCCCGCAAGCACATCGGCGAGGCGGTCAATCGTGAATGGCTTCGTCATGTAGCCATCGCTTCCGGCGGCTTTCCAGGTGTCCTGATCTGCGCCGACCACCTTCGCCGTAAGCGCCACGATCGGCGTCCGCCCGCGCCCTGAGGCGGCTTCGTCTGCGCGGATCTGCCGGGTGGCTTCAAACCCGTCCATGACAGGCATCGAACCATCCATGAGGATCAGACCATAGGCGCCATCGGCCGCCATCCGGACGGCTTCCTGGCCATCCTCTGCAAAATCGACATCAACACTAAGACTGCCCAAAGCTTCGCGCAGCACTTCCCGGTTCACGGCATTGTCGTCAGCCGCGAGCACGCGCAATCCAGCAAAGCTGCGCTGCTGAACCGTCACGCCGCCGTCTTCAAGTGCCGACTCTCCGCGGAAGGCCCCTGTCTCGGCCCGCTCAAGCAGCGCGCGGACATCGGCGCGCGTGAATGGGTTGGGTAAGAGGTCTTGCGCCTTACCTTCGCGAATAAGGCTGTCGCTGCGCACATTTCCAATGTCACACAGCAAGACTACCGGCACGCTGCAGGCCTCAGGCAGATTGTCTGACGTGACCAGGCAAAACGCACCACCCGATTTCACCGGGCGTGCGCCCATCGAGGCAAGCGTGCGCGCCGTTGCCTTCAGGAAACGCCGATCTTCCAACGCGAAGGATACATCGATCCGGTCAGACCGGCGGCCTATGGCGGGCTTTGCCACTTCGACGGGGATTTCGAGCCGGAAGACGCTGCCCTGCCCCTCCTGACTTGTAACGGAGATTTCGCCATCCATCGCCGTGGCCAGCCGTCGGCAAACGGCCAGGCCCAGCCCGGTACCGCCAAACCGGCGCGTTGTGGTCTGATCGGCCTGGGAAAACGCCTCGAAAACATGGGCCAGCTTATCCTCGGCGATGCCGATGCCTGTGTCTTCGACCTCAAAGACCAATCTCATGGCGCCATCGCCGTCTAAGCCAATGGCGTCGACGCGCACATCCACGCCGCCCGCCTCGGTGAACTTCAAGGCGTTGTTCACGAGATTGCTCAGGATCTGGTTCAGGCGCGTGGGATCAGCAATGATCTCAGTCGGCACGCGCGGCGACACATGGGTGGTGAGCGAGAGTGACGTCTCCCGGGCTTTTTCCCAGTAAAGGCTGGCAAGATCACACACCAGGCCGTCAGGCGACACGGCAACGGACTCAAGGTCCAGCTTGCCGGACTCAATCTTCGACAGGTCGAGAATGTCATTGATGATGGTCAGCAGGCCCTTGCCCGACCGGCTGATGATGTCGGCATAGCGCCGGTGCCGGGTCGACAGGTTCGCCCCGGACAGCATTTCAGCCATCACCATGATGCCATTCATAGGCGTGCGGATTTCGTGGCTCATCGTCGCCAGGAAGTCGGATTTTGCCGCGTTCGCCGCTTCGGCCTCATCACGGGCCACGCGCAGGTCGCGGGTGCGCTCGTCTACGGTGTCTTCCAGCGTCTCCACGTGGTGCGCAATGCGTGCATCGCGCTCGCGGATCGAGGAGACCATAGCATTGTAGGTCTGTGCGAGCACACCGGTCTCATCGCGTCCGACGCGGCCCAGGTCGAAGTCGTCCGACTCCCCGGCTTCGAACGCCGCCATGTGTTCCGTCAGGTATCTCAGCGGGCGCGTCAGCCGGGTGATCATCCATTGGGCCACCGCCATGGCCGCCAGCACCGCCAACAGGGCCGAAAGCGCCGTCATCGTCAGGTTGGAGATGACCGCGGCGCGCAGGTCCGAGATATCCTGTGTCATCGCCAATTGGCCAACAACCACTCCGGACTCCACGATCGGCACTTCCGTGCGCAACGTCTTGGCAGACCACATTTCAGACAGGCTCATCGCGGAGGGGTCGCCATCGCGCCCAATCAAAAGTGTACCGCTGCCCATGTCCGCGAGCCGCGTGCCATCGCTCGCCCTGACATCGGACTGAACGAGCCCGGGAATGCTTGAAATGCCACGCAAAACCTCGGACGTGGCCCGGCGGTCGCCTGCCGCCACGGGGTCAGACAGCGCCGCCGCATAGGCGCTTCCCATCCCTGCGAGAAGTTCACGGCGAGTGTCTACGTCGCGCTCAAAGGTACGCACACCTGAAAAAACGGCCGTGGCCATCACGGCGCACAGCACGACCAACGCAACCATAAGAGACAAGCGGACACGAATGGAGTGCCAGCCCATGGCGCGGGGGAGCGTTGAAGTGTCGGGCGCAGGCGCTTTTGTCATGCTTGCCCATACCGCAGCCGCCCTGACATGCCTGAAATCCAATATGTTCAATTTTTGGAATTTTTGCGTCAACCTTTTGAGACTTTGCAACTCCCAACGGTGTATCGCGACACTTAAATAAGTATGGGCGGCTCTCTTGCGAAAGCAATTCTTCAAAGACAGATGCGGAAACATTGTCGTTCCGGCGGCCATCGCCTTGCTTGGCACAGCCACGCTGGTCGGCGGCCTGATGGACTACATGACCGTGTCCAACCAGCAGGTCGAATTGCAGAAGCTCGCAGATGCCGCAGCGCTTAATGCCGTGCGTGAGTTTGCCCTGACAACAGACAATCCGGATCGCGTGGAATTTGTCGCCTCCGCATATGTGGCTTCGGTGGGCGCTGACCCAAGCATCTCCTCCTCGCCGGAGGCCGACGCTGAGAATCGCCGGATGAGAATCACTCTGACCGCCCCGGTCAATGCTCGCTTTCCTGGGCCTTTCACCAATATGGGCACTGTGACGGTCACAGCCGAGGCGGAACTGCTCGGAAACCAGGGCAATGTCTGCATGATCGGCCTCGATCAATCGGCCAACAAAACCCTTGTTCTCGACAAACGCTCCCGGATCACGGCGGACGAGTGCTCAATCTTCTCAAATTCCACCCACAGCGCCGGGACGAAAATCCACGTCCAGTCTTCGGTTAAGGCAGATATAATCTGCATTGCTGGCGGCTTGAGCGGGAACGCCAATCAGGTCGACGGTGAAGTCGTCACAGACTGCCAGCCGCTGCCGGATCCGCTTTCGGGCCGTCCAAAGCCTTTCGACAATTCCGGGAGAAGTAGCGTTGGTCTCATCGCCGGCAGGTTCATGACGGAAACCGAGCGGGAAGCGAATGGCTGCGATCACTTCGCTACCACTGTACGCTCCGGAGAAGACGTAATCCTCAATCCCGGTGTCTACTGCGGTGGTATCGCTGTCACGGGTGGCAAGGCGACCCTCAACCCAGGCGTTTACATCATCAAGGACGGCCCACTGACGGTATTCAATGGGGGTGAGCTGACCGGGCAATATGCGGGCTTCTTCCTGACCGGCACACTCTCCACAATCGCTTTTACCGGCAATTCAACGATAAGCCTTACCGCTCCCAAAGATGGGGTGATGACCGGAATGCTGTTTTATGAAGACCCAAGTGCTCCAGTCAGCACCTACCACACGATTTCCAGCGATGACGCCCGACGGATGGTCGGCACAATCTACCTGCCCAAGAGTAAATTGCGCATTGCGGGAGATGAACCCATCGCGGATCAATCGGAGTATACGATTGTGGTCGCGCGCCAGTTCGAACTTGACGAAGGCCCGAACCTCGTCCTGAAAACCGATTACGCCCTCAGCGACATTCCCGTGCCTGAAGGGGTCGGTCCTCTCAAGGGAATGGATGCACGGATCGTGAATTAACGCGCGATCTGTGAAATTTGTTCGGCGCGGTTAAACCCAAGAAAAACCCGTATCGAGTAGAGTGGCACGAAGACGATGGGTGCCGCCTGTGAATCTCAACAAAGTCATCATTATCGACGATGACCCACTCTTTCTGGGAGCGGCAGAGGCGCTCATGCGCAGTCTCGGGGCGGCCAGTGTCTATTGCCATGCGCGCCCGAACGAAGCGCTCTCGCAGATTCTACGCGCCCCGGAGGATGTCGACCTCATCCTGTGCGACCTGAACATGCCGGGCATGGATGGCATCGGCTTTGTCCGCGCCCTAGGCGAGCGCGATTTTGCTGGTCCGGTGATCCTGGTTAGCTCGGAGGCCGAAGCGGTCATAAAATCCGTGCGTGCGATTGGTGAGATGGTTGGCGTCAATATCGTCGGCGGACTAAAGAAACCCCTTCGCCAGGCCACACTTTCGGAAATGATCCACAAGGCGGAAGCCAAGGCGCGTGAGCAAACCACCCAAGCTATGGGTGAGAAGGCCCTGCGCAATGCCCTCACCAAGGGCCGCGTTGTGCCGGTGTACCAGCCGCAATTGAACCTTTCGGAAATGGTGTTCGATGGCGTTGAAGTGCTCTGCCGCTTGCAGACTGTGGACGGCCGACTGACGTCTCCAGCGCCTCTCCTTGCGGCCGCAGAGACTTATGATCTGATGTCGCCCCTGACGTTCTACCTCCTTCGCCGGAGCCTTCACGATCTGAAGCCCTGGTTGACAGAGTCCCCGCGCAACATCTGCTCCCTGAACATTTCACCACTCACCCTTCGCGACCGGTCCTTGCCCCGCATTCTCATCGACAGCGTCGCCCGGATGGGAGTCGAAACGCGGCAGATCACTCTGGAAGTGACAGAAGAACACCTCCTCAGTTTTGGCCCAGACACGCTTGAAGTGCTGGCGCGGCTCCGCATCGCGGGTTTTGGCCTTAGCATTGATGACTTCGGAACGGGCGCAACGAGCCTGGAACAGCTCAAGCGCTTTCCTTTCACCGAACTGAAAATCGACCGGGCGTTTGTGCAAAATAACGGGTCAGACGCCTTCGCCTACGAAGTCCTCACCGCCAGCGCACGACTCGCCAGCATTGTAGGCCTGACCAGCGTTGCCGAAGGCGTTGAAACGCCAGACGACCTTGAGCAAGTCGCCGCAGCCAAAATCAACCGGGTCCAGGGATTCCTTCTGGCCCGTCCCATGGCCATCAAAGACTTTGAAGCCTGGCGCCGCGCGCCAAACGAACTTGGCGCGGTCGCCTGAGCCCCCCTCTACAACACGCCCAATTCACGCTAAGCGCCCGCGATGTCTGCACCGCGCCTGACCCGTACCAGAACCCTTGCTCTAGCCTGGCCCATTGTCCTGGCCCAGGCCGCCACGGCGACGACCGGCATAGTCGATACCGCAGTTATGGGGCGCTTTGGCGATGCAGCAGACCTGGCCGCGGTCGGCGTCGCGGCCATCGTGTTCAGCTTCCTCTATTGGGGATTTGGTTTCCTGCGCATGGCGACCACGGGGCTCGCCGCCCAGTCCGATGGCGCCGGAGCCACTGAGGAAACCCGCGCGATACTGCAGCGCGCCCTGCTTCTCGGGGCCGGACTTGGCGTAACCATCCTTGTGACTTTCCCGCTCCTCTCGCGCGGCGCCCTGGCCTTGTTCCAGGCAGAGGCACAAGTTGAAAGCCTCGCCACCGAATACTTCTTTGCGCGCATCTGGGGCGCCCCGGCCGCCCTGATGGGCTTTGCCGTCACGGGGTGGCTTATCGGCACTGGCCGCACCCGTGCCCTGCTCGCCTTCCAGATCGTCATGAATGGGGTCAATGCCGGACTGGACGGGCTGTTCGTGGCGGTCTTCGACTGGGGGCCGGCAGGCATTGGCGCGGGCACGGCGATCGCCGAATGGGTCGCCCTCGCCTTTGGCTTGTGGGCCGTTCGAGATGGCTTCGGTCCCCGCACGCGATTGATGGATAAAGCGGCGCTCACAGCTCTATTCTCTGCCAATCGCGACATCATGATCCGCACCCTGGCGCTGCTGACCTCTTTTGCCTGGTTTGTGAATTCAGGCGCACGGCAGGGCACGGCGGCGCTCGCAGGCAATGAAGTGCTGCTCCAGTTCATTGCCGTTGCCGCATTCGTCCTGGACGCGTTCGCCTTCGTTGCGGAGAAAGAAGCCGGCGCCGCCTATGGTGCGCGCGACAAGGCACGCTTGCTGCGGGCCATGCGCATCACCAGCGAGATCGCTTTGGTGATGGCAGCGGCGTTTGCGCTGGTGTTCTGGCTCGGCGGGGGCTGGGTGATCGAGACATTCATCGCCGATCCCGTAGCGAGAGACGCAGCCCTGGCTTACCTGCCCTGGTGCGCGGCAGTGCCCTTGATCGGTCTTTCGGCATGGCAGCTCGACGGGCTGTTCCTTGGCACCACGCAGGGCCCTGCCATTCGCAATGCAGCGCTTATCGCGCTGGCAGCCTACCTCGCCACCGATATCACCTTGCGCGACAGTTTTGGAAATGCGGGCGTATGGACGGCGTTCGTCCTCAATTATGTTTACCGCGCTGGTGCCCTTGCGCTGTTCCTGCCAGGTCTTATGCGCCGACTGGAGCGTCAGCCAGATCGTCCAGTATCTGCCTGACAAGGCCCGGCCCGTTATAGGCCAGCGCGCTGTAGAGTTGGACTGCCTGGGCTCCGGCTTCGAGCTTCGCCCGCACGTCCGCTGCACTCGAAACGCCGCCTACCCCAATCAGGTCCAGAGCATCACCCACCTCACCCGCGAATGCCCGCAAGACCTCCGTACTGGGCGCCATGAGCGGTGCACCGGAGAGCCCGCCTGATTCTCCTGCATGGGCGCTCACTAAGCTATCGGGCCGGGCGAGTGTCGTATTCGACACGATCAGGCCGTGCAGATATGGCGCTGCCTTGGCGACAGCGGCGATTTCCGCGATCGCGGTCTCATCCACATCCGGCGCGACTTTCAGGAACACCGCCCGCCGACCGCATTCCGCCTCCATCGCTTTTGCCGCTTCCCCGCACCGACCCAGCAGGTCTTCGAGCGCGCCCTTGTCCTGCAGACCGCGCAGACCGGGCGTGTTCGGAGACGAAATGTTTAGCGTGATGTAGTCGCACGCCGGCCACACGGCCTGGAGCCCCTCCACATAGTCTGCGATCCGGTCTTCGCTGGTCTTGTTCGCTCCGACATTGGCGCCGAGGATGCCATCCTCCCGCGCGTGACCGGCGATGTTCATCGTGAACTCAGCCAGGCCTTTATTGTTGAACCCCATCCGATTGATGACCGCCTGGTCTTCTTTCAAACGGAAGAGACGCGGTTTTGGATTTCCTGCCTGGGGCTGAGGCGTAACGGTCCCGCATTCAACAAAACCGAACCCGAATTTCAGCATGGATTTGTAGGCTTCGGCATTTTTATCGAAGCCTGCGGCGAGACCGACAGGATTCGGTAGCTCCAATCCTGAAACAGGAAGGCGCACGGCGAGAGACGCATCCCGCGCGGGCGGAGTGGACGGAACGGCGACCCCACGTTTCAACGCAGCAATGGTAAGACTGTGGGCCGTTTCTGGCGGAAGGGTTCGAGCCAGCGTCGCTGCAAGGTCTGCAATCGCCATGGAGTGAGGAGCTTTCATTCGACTTCAAAGGCGCTCTTGCACGCCTTTGCCACGCCATTCCAGCCCTCTGACCGGGAGATTGTCACCGAATTTCCCGCTCTGGATGCGGCGGGCGGCATTACATCCCATGATAGGTTGCTATTCCTATTATCATACAAAGCGTACCCAAGTGCGCGGGAGCGTGCTAGGAAATGATCTGGACGATATTTGATCATTTGCCTTTGGGCGGGGTTTCCTTGGTTTTCACCTGCTATCTGGATGACAGCTACCCTAATGGTGGGTCTGTAATGACTTTGGCCGGTTATTTGGCGCTGACGGAGAACTGGCAACGGTACGAGACAGAGTCAAAGCGGGTGTATGAAAATTACGGTATTGATGAGCTTCATACAAAACGCCTATTCCACCGCCAGAAGCAATTTAAAAGCTGGTCAGACTCAAAATGCCGCGATTTGGTTCAAGATCTATTCATACTTGCAAGAACGCTTGATATAATTGGGATTTCTTACACGATACCACAATCAACGTCCGCAAAAATGAAATCATCACATAAGTCTGGAGCTCAGCTTTCTCCACTCGGTATCTTGTTTGTTACCCTCTGCGGTGGGGTCACTAGAAACGAGGGACTAAAAGACTTTTCGGGCGCAAGGGATGTGTCTGTTGTTTTGGAGGCTGGAAACAAGGCAAACGCTGGAATTGCTTTAAACTTCAACAAGCAAAAGGCGAAAGCCATTGATCCAAACCCCAGAGTTAAGTCGGTAACCCTGGCGAGCAAAAAAGACTGCCGAGCAATCCATTTGGCAGACTTTTGGGCCTTCTTCTCGCGACGCGCTACTACAAAGCTGATTCAGGACAATTTCAGGCAAGATGACAAACTAATGGAGCGCTACTTTGATCCGTTGGCAGCGACGGCCTGTGTCCGCACAAGGCACACTATTAACTTGATCAATGGGGCGCCCGTTCCGGTGCCCGGTCAGCCTGATCAAATTAGAATCACGAGTGAGCATTGTTACGAGTTTGGGCCGCCACCCACCGACTCACTTATTTCGTCTTTGACGGGACAATCCTCTTAAACGCCTTCTCAAAGGCTTCGCCGGTCAGATCCGCACCTGACTTGCGCGCCACTTCCTCGAAGCTATCTTCGTGCTTTGGGCTTTTTGGCTTGTCTGATTTTCCAAGCTTCTTCTTGTCGCTCATACCAATCAGCTTCTTGCACGAGTTGTTTGATAAGTGAGGCGCTTGCCTACCACACCGGCCACGATGTTGTCAGCGCGGGTCTTGTCATCGACGCCAAGCTTGACCCGGTTGTTGAAACGGAAATCGAACTCAGCGAGGTAGCGGTGCAGGTGTTTCTCAGCGCAATGCTGGTAGGTGCCGCGCATACCGCGCTTGAAGACGCTGAAATAGCCCTCAGCGGTGTTGTTGTGAACGTCCCCGCGCACATACTCGCCCATGCCATGGTCAACGCTTTCATGGGTCAGGAAGTGTTCGTCGCTGCCCTTGTAGAGCCGCGAGCGATCGGTATGCAGGCGGCTTTCGCGGTCGATGTTCTCACGAACGATCCGGGTGACAGTCACCTTGTCAGCGCGCGGGACGTGGAAGCTACGGACCTTTCCGCCGCGCTCGACCAGCGAGACGATGGGGCGCTTGTTCGCAGGGCCGCGTTGTTTCTTGCCGGGGCGGTAGGGCTTGCCGTCCGAACGGGTAGTATCTGGCCGCTCGACCTTGCCGTAATAGGTCTCGTCAGCCTCTACGACTTTACCACCACCGCCCATTGGGCCAAGTTTGCCGGAGCGCATAGCCTCACGGATACGGTGAGACATGAACCAAGCAGTCTTGACGGTCACGCCAAGAGTGCGGTGGAGTTGGTGAGAGCTGATGCCCTTTTTGCTGGACGCCAGCAGGAAGATGGCTTGGAGCCACTTGGTCATGGGAACCTTGGACGCCTCGAAGATGGTGCCGACCTTCACAGTGAAAGGCTTCCGGCAGGCGTAGCACTTGTAGGTGCCGATCCGGGTGGACTTGCCCTTAAGCGCGCCAGACTGGCCAACGGTGCCGCAATGGGGGCACACGCGGCCTTGTGGCCACACGCGCGCCTCTACAAAGGCGTAAGCGGCTTTCTCATCATGGAAGTGCGGGGCGGACAGGTACGACATGGGAAATCTCCTATGCCGCTAACGTACCCCGAATGGCTGGGTACGTCAAGTATAACAATAGGTTGCTATTCCTATTAATGGCGATTAAGCACAGTGAGAGCGAAACTGGAACTCCCCCATGCGTCATCAGGATATCTGGCGCGGCATAGACGGCCTGGCAGAGCAGCACCAACTGACGCCATCCGGCCTTGCACGTCTTGCGGGCCTGGACTCAACAGCTTTCAACCCATCCAAACGGGTCGCGAAGGATGGCCGCCCGCGCTGGCCCTCAACGGAGAGTCTCGCCGCTGCGTTGGAAGCCGTTGGCGCAGGGTTTGACGATTTCGCGTCCATCGTGGAAGGACGACGCGGCCCCACAGCCCCGCTCCTGGGCTTTGCCGAGGCTGGACGCGATGGCTTTTTCGACGATGCGGGCTTTCCGACCGGTGAAGGCTGGGACGAGGTGCGCTTCCCGGGCCTGGGCGATGAAGCGGTCTACGCCCTCGAAATTTCCGGCAACAGCATGCAGCCGGCATTCCGACCGGGCGACAGGATCATCGTAGCCCCCGGCGCGGCCTTGCGGCGGGGAGACCGCGTTGTGGCAAAGATTGCCGGTGGCGAGATCATGGCCAAGGAACTGGGGCGGCGGTCCGAGCGCCGGGTGGAACTGCTCTCACTCAATCCAGACTTCGCCACCATTGAACTGAAGCCCAACGAAATCCAGTGGCTGGCTCGCATTCTCTGGGTCAGCCAATAACTCTAGAAGACCACTGGTAGCGTGAGATCATCCTCAAACAGCAGAGACGTGTCGCCGCCGGGCGATTTTACCGTCACGAGCGTGCGCTGATCTGACCAGATCTCGTGAAACGCCCCATGGCGCATCGACATGCCGGAAGGATCACTCGGCAGGGGCGCTTCCTGGTAAATCCAGATATGTCCGCCCTCGATCTCGCTGCCGAGTATTGTGAGCTCCAAAGGCTCGCCACGTCCGTCAACAATCGAAAACGAGCCGGCGACATACGCCGCAAAACTCTCCCGGGCCGCCGCACTGCCGATCAGGTCCGGTCGCTCGCCATCGGCCAGTGCCAAAGCATGTTCTGCGTCGTGGATCGAAAACCGGTGAGCAACCTCGACAAAGCCTGAACGCCCATTCAACAGCACCTCAGCCGAGGCCACACGTTGCTGGTGGGCCGCTGCGCTGCAAGCCAGCGCGGCCGCAAGACCGGCAAGGAAAACAGTGCGGATCATTCCTCCTCAACGGCCTCTTCTTCGCCCGTTTCGGCTTCAGAGTCAGGTTCAGCTTCGGCCTCTTCGGTCGACTGCTCGTCTTCCGCAGTGTCCTCGGCTTCTACAGGCTCTGCACCGACGGTCGCTTCATCGCCTTCCCCTTCAGCGGGAACGTCTGGGGCTTCTGCCGCTTTTTCCTCACCCTTATCCAGTTCAGTCTTGGTGTCCTGCATGATGTCGCGGCGGATATAGCTTGGCGACCGCTGGGCACGATACGCCTCCAGGCGCGATGGGATAAACCGGCGCGGATAGTTATTGTCCTCGATATTGGCATCGCCGGTCTCCCAGTCGGGATCGAGTACGACTTGGGTGAGTTCCGTTCCCTTGTCGAAGACGAGCAGTTTCCGGACATGTTTCGGATTCCGCCGCCAGATCTCCGCCGGAATGTACATTTTTTCCATCGTGCCGTCGGCGAATTCAAGGCCCAGAATGATCGGCATCACCAACCCGCCATGGTTGGAGAATTCCAGAACATAATAGGCTTTGTCTTCCTGAATGGCGCGGGCAAATGTGGCGCGCTCAAGGGGCTCCAGCCCGTCCAGGAACGCCTGGTAGGCATTGCGCTCCTTATTGGTGACCGTGAAGATGTCGTTCTCGTCGTAGAAATCTGTGACGTCAGGATTGCGGTCGACCCAGGATTCAAGCCCTTCTTCCGCGTTGAGGGTCACACCGATTGGCGTGGGTTTATCATCTTCCTGCTGGCGTGCGCGCGCATAGTCGATGTCCGGGTCTTCGGTGTCGAGGCTTAGCTGGTAGACACGGTCGATCGAGATATCGACGTGATCGGTGGTGTAGAACCACCCGCGCCAGAACCAGTCCAGGTCCGTTCCAGACGCCTCTTCCATCGTGCGAAAAAAGTCAGCCGGTGTCGGCCGCTTGAACTTCCAGCGGCGGGAGTATTCGCGGAAGGCGAAGTCGAACCGCTCGCGCCCGATAATCGTGTCGCGCAAGACGTGAAGTGCCGCCGACGGCTTGCCGTAAGCATTTGGACCAAGCTGAAGCACGCTCTCGGAATTGGTCATGATGGGCACCTGATTGGTGCTGGTCATGTAAGGGATCATGTCACGCGCGAGCGACCGGCCCCAGGGCATATCCGGGTCCCATTCATAGCCAGCGACACTGTCGAGGAAGCTGTTGAGGCCCTCATCCATCCAGGTCCACTGGCGCTCATCGGAGTTGACCACCATGGGGAAATAGATGTGACCGATTTCGTGAATGATCACGCCAACGAGAAACACCTTCTCGGACATGGTGTAAGTGCGCGAGCCATCATCCTGCAGCGTCGTGCGCGGGCCGTTGAAGGTAATCATGGGGTATTCCATGCCGCCGACCGGACCATTGACAGATTGTGACGTGGGATAGGGGTAATCGAACGCGAAGCGATTATAGACTTCCATCGTGTGGACGACGACGGGCGTTGAGTACTTCTCCCAGAGCTCGCCGCCTTCCTTGGGCCAGAAGGACATGGCCATGACGGTCTCATATTCCGCGCCGGGCTGCTGGAAGCCCTGGGCATCCCAAGCGAACTTACGCGAGCTGGCCCAGGCAAAATCGCGTACATTCTCGGCTTCAAACACCCAGGTTTTCGTGCCCGACGGATTTGAACTCTCGTTGTCCAACGCTTCTTCCGGCGTTACGATAAAGACCGGGCTGTCTGCGGTTTCGGCTTCTTCAAGCCGCTCGATCTGCTCATCGGTGAGCACATCTTCGGGGTTTTCGAGCACGCCTGTGGACGACACGATGTGGTCGTCAGGAACGGTGATCTCGACACGGTAATCGCCGAACTCGAGCGTGAACTCGCCGCGTCCGAGAAACTCCTTATTGTGCCAGCCCTCATAGTCAGAATAAGCGACCATGCGCGGATACCATTGGGCGACGAGGAAAATATCGTTGCCGCCCTCGCGGTCATCATCCGGGAAATGCTCGTAGCCAGACCGCGCGCGGATCGCGTCACCATCAACCAGATTGTATTCCCATTCTATCGAGAAATCGAGCGACAAGCCGGGGGCCAGCGGTTCATCCAGGTCGATCCGCATCAACGTGCCGACGATGGTGCGATCCATTTCCTGGCCGTTTTCGTCTTCAACGGACGTGATATCATAGCCGAAGTCGACATCTTCCATCAGATGCATGACCTGCAACTCGCCGAGGCTGAGACGCGGACCGCCGGAACTTCCCGGTGTGGACGTGGTCTGCCCCGCACCACTCATATCCCCGCCGAATGTGGCGGTCGTGTTGAACATGCTGTCGGGGTCAAACCTGTTCTGGTCCAATTGGACCCAAAGATACCGCAGCATATCGGACGAGTTGTTCGTATAGCTGATGGCCGCTTCACCGGTCAGGCGGCGGGCCTCTTCATCCAGCTCGACTTCAATATTGTAGTCAGCGCGTTGCTGCCAGTATGCAAACCCTGGCGCACCCGACGCGGTGCGATAGATATTTGGCGTGGGAAGGACTTCGTCGAGCTGGCGAAACTTGTCTTCGAAGTCGCCCTTGGTTTGCTCAATCCCCTGAGCCCAGGTCGCCCCACCCGCGACCATTGCTGACGTAATCGCCGCCAGGGCCGCTCGTTTCCAACCCATCATGGATCACCCCTCATCAAAAAACGCACAATCCAACGCAAGCAATGGACAAACCGTAAAGACGCGCGTCAAGTGGGTTCCCCTCGAACGTGCTTGCAATATTGCATGGCCCACGGCAAACCCCCTGCATGGATTGGGATAAGTTGAAATCATTTCACGCCGCCGCAGAAGCGGGCAGTCTGACAGCGGCCGGAGAACGACTGGGTATTTCCCAGTCTGCGGTCTCCCGGCAGATTGCAGCGCTGGAAGAGCATCTGGGCGTTTCACTGTTCCAGCGCCACGCCCGCGGGCTTGTCTTGACCGATGCCGGACACACGCTGCACCGATCGACCGCAGACATGGCAGCGGCTGCTGCGGCAGCAAACTCAGCTTTGCAGGACCAGCAGGACACGCCCCAGGGCGAACTGGTCGTCACCGCGCCGGTGGCTTTCGGATCGACCTGGCTTGTGCCACGCCTTGGTAAGTTCATGGAAACTTATCCCGATCTCCACCTCGACCTGCGTCTCGATGATCGCGAATACGATCTCCTGAAACTCGAAGCGGAGTGCGCTATTCGGCTATGGGCGGCTGACAAAGCCGACCTGATCCAGAGGAAGCTCGCCTCTGTGGAGACTTCGCTCTACGCTGCGCCGGACTATATTAAGCTCTTCGGTATGCCCCAGACGCCCGATGATCTCGACCAACATCGCATCATAGGTTTTCGCCAGGAAGGCGCACCGTCGCAGATGCAGATCATGAATTTTGCCCGACAACTCGGCCGCGATGACCTCCCCCCTCGAACAGCCGCGCTGCAAGTGAACAATGTGTTCGGCATGCTGCGCGCGGTGGAAGCCGGGCTCGGGATCGCAGACGTGCCTGATTATATGGCATCGACCGTTCCCGGTCTGGTCAAAGTCCTGCCTGACTATACGGGGCCGGGATTTGAGCTCTATTTCATTTATCCGAGCGACCTGCGCCGGTCGAAACGGATCGCATCGTTCCGCAACTTCCTGACCGCTGAGATCAACGCGCTACGCAAGTCAGATCCATTGGATCAAAATTAACGCCGCAAGCCAGCTATTCTCTAGAGCATAGCTTAACTGCATTTGGCCGGTTGTTTTGCAGAGGTGGTGTATTAACTAGCCATCGAGAGCCGCGGTCCCCGGCCTTACCCAGTCTCCTCCGATTGGGCGTTTCCTCCCCAGAGGGACCACAACTTTAGCCGGGCGCCTTAAATGGCTGCCCGGCTTTTTCTTTAACTCGCTGCCATCACGCGAGGCTGCCGCAATAGCGCTGTATGCGGACAAGGGCCTCTTCGAGCGCCTCAGTGGACGTTGCATAGGAAATCCGAAATGCGGGCGAGAGCCCAAAGGCAGCGCCATGAACGACGGCCACTTTCTCTTGCTCCAGAAGGTCCTCGGCAAAATCCTGATCCGTCTCAAGCACCCGTCCGGATGGGCTCTTGCGCCCGATCACGCCAGAGCAGTCCGGATACACGTAGAACGCACCGTTCGGCGTTTGGCAGGTCAATCCCTTCGCCGCATTCAATCCCGAGACCACAAGATCTCGACGCGCCTTGAAAGTTTCATTGCACCCCGCCAGAAAGCCATGGTCGCCGTTCAGTGCCGTCACAGACGCCCACTGGCTGATGGAACTGGCGTTCGACGTGGACTGGCTCATCACCTTCCGCATTGCCGTAATCAGCCACTCGGGACCGCCGGCAAACCCAATGCGCCACCCGGTCATCGAGTACGCCTTGGACACACCATTCATGGTCAGCGTCCGATCATGCAGAGACGGCGTCACCTGGGCGATGGTCGCGTAATCCAGTCCATCGTACAGAATGTGCTCGTACATATCATCGGTAAGCACCATCACATCGGGATGGCGCTCGAGAACTGTGCCCAGAGCCGCCAGTTCGTCCCGTGAGTAGACCGCGCCCGTAGGATTTGATGGTGAGTTGAGCACCAACCATTTGGTTTTGGGCGTGATAGACGCTTCAAGCGCCTCGGCGGACATTTTGAACCCCGTATTGGGTCCGCACGCCACTGTGACAGGCGTACCGCCGCAAAGCCTCACCATCTCAGGATAACTCACCCAATACGGCGCAGGAATAATCACTTCATCACCGGCGTTCAGCGTCGCCAGAAAGGCGTTGATCAACACCGCCTTCCCACCGGGCGATACATTGATCTGCGATGGAGTGTAGTCGAGGTCGTTATCACGCTTGAACTTCGCGCAGATTGCTTCTTTCAGCTCAGGAATGCCATCGGCAGGCGTGTAGGTTGTCTTGTTTCCTTCAATCGCTGCGATACCGGCAGCCTTGATGTGTTCGGGCGTCGGGAAGTCCGGCTCCCCTGCCCCAAGGCCAATGACATCATGACCCTCGCGCTTCAGCTGGGCTGCTTTCGTCGTGACCGCAATCGTGGCCGAAGGCTGAACACGCTGGATCGCATCGGAAAGCTTGGGGGCGGTCATGTGCAGGTCCTCTGTGGCAGCTTAGAGAGACGGTATCGATCACACTTGGCGCCGAAATCCAAAGAATTTCATCGACGCAGCTTACCGGACATTAAGCGCGATGCGCTAAGAAAATCATGATTGGGATCACGTCTGTGGGGACCAGGGAATTCGATCATGGCCGTCAATGCCAATATTCGCACCGCGAAGCACGACTTCAATGCGTTCGTGTCCTGGATACAGGAGACGCTACTCGGCCTGTCGCCAGCCCAGCAAGTCCTCGCGATTTGCATATTCTGCCTGGCGCTGTTCTGGCTCATGTTCCTTCGTCCAGGCAAATATGACGATGATGAAAAGGCGATGGGCCGTCAGTTCAACATGGCCTTGGCGATCGTGATGATCTTCGGTCTCGGCGCGGGTTACTTCCTGACGCCCAACATCATGAACCTCGGCAACCTGCTCTGATTACATGGCACTGCCCTCGAAACGGGCGGTGAGGCGCAGTACATAAGGCGTCATGCCTGAGTCGACGTCCAATGCCATGGCGCCCAAGCGCGGGATCGAGGTGATCAAGGACAATCTGTCCAGATTACCGCCGCGTCCGGGCGTCTATCGCATGTACGGTGCCGATCAGGAGGTTCTGTATGTCGGCAAGGCAAAAAACCTGAAAAACCGGGTCAGTAACTATGCCCGGCTCGGGGGGCACACCCAGCGCATCGCGCGGATGATCTCCCTCACTGCCGCCATGGAATTCGTCGTCACTGAAACCGAGACGGAAGCCCTTCTGCTGGAAGCCAATCTGATCAAGCGGTTCAAGCCGCGTTTCAACATCCTCCTGCGCGACGACAAGTCGTTCCCTTACATCCTCATCCGGCGCGATCACGAGGCGCCGCAGATCCTGAAGTACCGCGGCGAAAAGCGTGACCGGGGCGACTATTTCGGCCCCTTTGCCAGCGCTAATGCGGTCATGCGCACGCTGGACACCCTCCAGAAAGCTTTCCTCCTGCGCACCTGCGAAGACAGCGTTTACGCGGTGCGCTCTCGCCCGTGCATGCTCCACCAGATCAAGCGATGTTCTGCCCCCTGTACGGGAGAAATCAGTGTTGAGGAGTATCAGGCCCTCGCGGACCAAGCGGCGGACTTCCTGCGCGGAAAATCCGCTGAGTTGCAGGACCGGCTCGCTGCGGAGATGGATGTGGCGGCCGACGCAATGGAATTCGAAACCGCCGCCAAGCTACGCGACCGAATACGCGCACTCAGCATTGTGCGGGCAAGCCAGGATGTGAACCCTGACGGCATCGAAGAAGCTGACGTTTTTGCCTTCGCCCGCGATGGTGGGGCGTCTTGTGTGCAGGTCTTCTTTATTCGGGCTGGCCAGAACTGGGGGACTTCCGTCCATTTCCCGCGCCACGAGGATGACCAGTCCGATGCCGAAATCTTCGGGGCCTTCATGGTGCAGTTCTACGACAAGCGCCCTGCTCCCCGCCTGATCCTCACAAGCGAAGAACCCGACCAGTGCGATTTAATCGCAGAAGCGCTCGAATTACGCGCGCCTCATAAGGTCGAGATCCGTGCTCCCCAGCGCGGTGCCAAGCGCGACCTTGTCGGCGAGGCTCATCGCAACGCCCGAGAAGCCCTGGCGCGCAAGCTCGCCGAGGCCGCCAGTCAGGCGCGGCTCCTCAAAGAGGTCCAAAAAACCTTCGACCTTGAAAGGGAGCCCCGCAGAATCGAGGTGTATGACAACTCCCACATTCAGGGCTCTAATGCCGTGGGTGGCATGGTGGTCGCCGGCCCGGACGGCTTCGACAAGCAGCAGTACCGCAAGTTCAATATCAAGGATGAAGAACTCGAGCCCGGCGATGATTACGGCATGATGCGCGAGGTCATGCGTCGCCGGTTTTCGCGCTTGCTCAAGGAATCCGACGAGACTGGCAAACCCATCGCTGAACTGCCCGCCTATCCAGATCTTGTGCTGATTGATGGCGGCCTCGGCCAACTCTCTGTCGTGACGGAAACGCTCGGCGAGCTTGGGCTCAGCCCGACCGATATCAATCTCGTATCCATCGCCAAGGGGCCTGACCGAAACGCCGGACGGGAGAAGTTTTTCCGCCCGTCTCGTGCACCGTTTCAACTGCCGCCCAACGCGCCTGTTCTTTATTATCTCCAGCGCCTGCGTGACGAGGCCCACCGCTGGGCCATTGGGGCTCACCGGGTCAAGCGATCGGCTGACATCAAGAAGAACCCCCTGGATGAGATTGAGGGCATAGGCCCCACGCGCAAGAAAGCGCTTCTACACCGCTTCGGCTCGGCCCGGGGCGTGGCCCGGGCAAAACTGTCAGACATTGCGGAAGTTGATGGAATCAACGCGGCCCTGGCCGAACGCATCTACGGGCACTTCCACTCGGGATAGTTACCCCCGGGGGCTGCGGTCGGTTTCGGCAAAATCTGTCTCGGTCTCACCAAGGCGCGCAATGGCAGCGTCTATGCTGCGCGAGCGGTCGAGGATCGCGGCGACCTGAGCGCGCTGTTCGATGGCGAGCCAAAGCCCCTGAACTTGCACGTCTACGACTTTCCATTCGCCGCCTCGGTCCAGCAAACGCCAGCGGACTGTTTCCGGTGCCTTGCCCTCCATAGCCACCTGAACAGTCACAATGGAGTCTCGGTCAGAGCGGTCCTGGGACCCAACAATGGTCACCTCTGCGCCCGTAAAAATGTGCGCATGATTGTCGAACGTGGTTTCCAGGAAGCTTTCAAACGCCGCTGTGTAGGCTTCGATCTTTTCAGGAGACAGGGTGCGGGTGTGTCGCCCCAGGGTGAACCGCGCAGTGGCGCCCACGTCCACCAACTCCGTCAGCTCTTCTGCGCTGAGATCTCCGGCAGAAAGTTCTGTGGCAGCCGATGCGATAACAGCTTCGGCGGCGGGTCCGGCTGTGGCCGTGTTCGCGAAGATAGCGGCGGCGGCGGAAATCATCACTGTGCGAAACATGGACGGCTCCTGCTGTTTGTTCGTTGCTATGCAAATGTGCTGTCACTTCCACCAACAGAACGCGCCGCATCGGCATAAGTTCTGTTCCGTTTCGGCATGGCCTTTCATCGCCACATGAACAAGACCCTAACATGGCTGGTAGCGGGCCACGACTTAACTGTGGGAAACCTGGACCAAAAACCGAACACCCCGAGCCAGTTCAGCCCGGGGCGTCGAAATACTCACCTACCGGCACGAGCCGAGGGCTTCGTTTTTACTCCGCCGCGAGGGCGTGGGTCGGGTAGTTTGGGTTTTCCCGATATTTTTTCATCTCGCTCCGGGCGATCGCGCGCAGGTGCACCTCATCCGGCCAGTCCGCCAGACGAAGGGTGCGGATGGTGGAATAGGCCCGCGCCAATCCGAAATCGCTGGTGACACCGCCGCCTCCATGGGCCTGGATCGCATCATCAATGATTTTCAGCGCCATGCGCGGGGCGGCGACCTTGATCATGGCGATCTCATCCTTGGCGCCCTTATTGCCCACCGTGTCCATCATGTACGCAGCCTTGAGCGTCAGAAGCCGCGTCATTTCCAGATCCGTGCGCGCCTCGCCGAGGCGTTGTTCCCATATGGAATGTTCCGCCACAGGCTTGCCAAATGCCTCGCGAGACAGAAGCCGCCGAGTCATCTTCTCCAGCGCCACTTCCGCCGCTCCAATGGTGCGCATGCAGTGGTGGATACGGCCTGGCCCAAGACGCCCCTGGGCGATTTCGAAGCCGCGCCCTTCGCCAAGGATCAGGTTCTCTGCCGGGACGCGGACATTGTCCAGCAGCACTTCGGCATGGCCGTGGGGCGCGTCGTCGTAGCCGAACACGGGCAGCATACGCAGAATTTTCACGCCCAGCGCATCCGTGGGGACCAGGATCTGGCTCTGCTGGGCATGACGCGGCGCGTTCGGGTCCGTCTTGCCCATGACAATGGCGATCTTGCAGCGCGGATCGCCCAACCCGGACGACCACCATTTCCGACCATTGATGACATACTCATCACCGTCGCGCGTGATCGATGTCTCGATGTTTGTGGCGTCAGACGAGGCCACCAGCGGCTCCGTCATAAGGAAGGCAGAGCGGATCTCGCCCGCCATGAGTGGCTTGAGATACTGTTCCTTCTGGGCATCAGAACCATACCGATGCAGCACTTCCATATTGCCCGTATCCGGCGCTGAGCAGTTAAACACCTCAGAGCCCCATTCGACCCGGCCCATGAGTTCAGACAGCGGCGCATATTCCGCATTGGTCAGGCCAGCGCCCTGATACTCAGGCGTATCATGCTCGGCACTTGGCGGTGGGAACAGGTTCCAAAGCCCCTCGGCCTTCGCCTATGCCTTAATCTCCTCGAGGATAGGCGGCACGGCCCACCGTCCAATATCAGCGTGCTGGGCTTCGTAGGTCTCCTCATTTGGAAACACATGCGCCTGCATGAAGGCGTCGACGCGCTCCATGTATTCCTTGGTCTTCGGGCTGTAATCGAAATACATAGCGGCGTCCTCTCGCGTGTCCTTATTGTCAAACCTTAGGCTCCAACGAGCCTAGCCGCCACATGGCCCACTGACGCTTCGGAAAAGTACCTAGCAGCAACTCGTGCCACCAAAGTTCATGTATTGCTTTCTGCAATGACGATGTGCACGCTAAGCTGCAGCAATGACTCTGACAAAGCCGAACCGAGCATCGCCTTCAAGTCTTGTCCAAATGGCACGCTCGCCGTTGCTGCTTCCTCTTATGTTTGTGGCGCAAGTGGCTGAAACAACGTTCGTACCCTACCCCTACGAGGCTCTTTTCATCGCACTCTGCCTTGCCGCGCGCGACAGGATTTGGGTTTTTGTCGTAATCACAGCCCTCGGCAGCGCCGCTGCAGGCGCGATCATGTACATTCTTGGAGCACAGTATGCCGATGCACTTGCAGCACGGGTGGGCGCCGAAGACGTCCTTGACGAGTACATGGGTCGTTTCTCTGAACGCGGAGCGTCCTTCGTGTTTCTCGGCGGCATCACGCCAGCACCGAGCTACATAATCAATATCGCTGCCGGCGCGAGCGGTTACTCTTTCCCAGTTTTTTTCACCAGCTTTACGGCCAGCCGCTTCCTGCGGTTCGCAATCCTTGGCGGCCTGCTTTATGTTTTCGGGGACGACTTGGTCCGCCTGTGGAATCGGATGCCAAAATGGTCGCGGCGAACCGGACTGATCGTCCTACTCGCCGCAGTAACCTATTGGTTTGTCTCAGGCCTGAGCGGCTAAGCCGCTTACTTGCGCCAGACAGCCGCCATGGCGGGATCTTCTTCCTCGCCAGTATATTTGCGGGTCTCGGCGCGGCCCACCACCATGTGGTGCACCTCGTCGGGCCCGTCGGCCAGACGCAGCGTCCGCTGGGACGTGTACATACGAGCAAGCGGCGTCCACTGGGACACACCTGCAGCGCCGTGCATCTGGATGGCATCATCAATGATCTGACAGACCTTCTCAGGCACCATGGCCTTCACCATGGAAATCCAGACGCGCGCTTCGGCATTTCCCAGCACGTCCATCGCCTTGGCGGCTTTCAGGACCATCATCCGCATGGCCTCGATCTCAATCCGGGCGCGAGAGACTTTCTCGATATTGCCGCCCAGCTTGATCAGGTCGCGGCCGAAAGCCTGGCGACCCATCCCGCGGATCACCATCAATTCCAGAGCCTTCTCCGCGGCGCCCAGAGAGCGCATGCAGTGGTGGATGCGCCCTGGCCCAAGGCGAAGCTGGGAAATCTCGAAACCACGTCCTTCGCCAAGGAGAATATTCTCTTTCGGCACGCGCACATTGTCGAACACGATGTGCATGTGGCCGTGGGGCGCGTCATAGTCACCGAACACTTTCATGCCGTCGAGGATCTTGACCCCGGGCGTGTCCACGGGAACCAGGATCTGCGACTGCTGCTTGTGCGGCGCGGCGTCAGGGCTGGTCTTCACCATGACGATCATGATCTTGCAGCGCGGGTCGCCAGCGCCAGAGATGTAGAATTTCTCCCCATTGATGACCCACTCATCACCTTCAAGTACGGCCGCCGTGGACACGTTCTTCGCGTCGGAAGACGGTATGCCCGGCTCCGTCATGGCGAAGGCAGAGCGGATCTCACCCGCAAGCAGTGGCTTCAGCCAGCGCTCTTTCTGCTCCGGCGTACCCACGCGCTCGAGCACTTCCATGTTGCCTGTATCCGGTGCGGAGCAGTTCATGGACTCGGACGCGAGGGGATTCTTGCCCAACTCTGCGGCGACGTAGGCGTAGTCCAGGTTTTTCAGGCCTTCACCGGTCTCCGCATCGGGAAGGAAGAAGTTCCAGAGCCCTTCCGACTTCGCCTTGTCCTTGGCTTTCTCCAGCGCTTCCAACTGGCCAGGCGCATAGCTCCAGGGGTCGGTGTGATCTTTGCCAAGGTCGACGAACTCGGCGTACATCGGCTCAACCGTCTCGGCGATGAACCGCTTTACGTGCTCGAACAGTGGGCGGGCCTCTTCGGACATGCGCAGATCGAACAGGTCGTCATTCATCTCGCCAATATTGGGATCGGTATAGGGCATGGGCGTCTCCTCCAAAGCGCAATTCGGTTGGTTTCCGTTTGCGTAAAGGTACGCGTTATTCTGCCTTGTGTAAAACAAGAAACGGCCTGATGTCGCGCTTTCCTACTGGGGCGCGTGTTGCCCTTGGGGCAGGCGCTACCGGTCGTGGAGGAAGTCGCCGTTGAGGTGCTCCCCAGCGGGACCCTTCACCTCCAGAACAGACCCCGCATCGGGAAGGGTCGCCAGCGTGTCATCTGCCCTGCTGGACAGTTTAAGCTCCGCCTCGTCCCCGCGGGGCGTGAGCGGCCCAACTTCCACCCCATCAATAAATGCGACAAGCCCGGCCGGCGACGGCGTCCCGTCGGGACCTTCGACCTCGACCTCAAAACGCCAGGACCCGTCCTCCCAGGCTTCGAACTCTCCCTCGCCGTGCAGCGGTGAGGCAGGATCCTTCGGCGCCAGCCGCGCTTCCAGATCCAGCATCTTGCGAGGCTGCGGCGCCCCGCCAAAGAGTTTCATCAGCCAATTGAGCATGGAAGTAACCTGCGCGGTCGCTATGGGAACACAACGATGGCGTTTACGCTCTCTGTGTCAATCACCATCAACCTGGTCGGCAGCGCCAACCAACAAAGCCCTTGGAACCGAGAGCACTGCATCGACGATCTGCAAAGGCGCACTCAATAAATCACTCGAAGCAGGGTTTTCCACAGATGCAGAGTAAATCGGGCTTCCGTCGACGAACCGCACTGCAAGGGCGTTTGTGCCTGCGGACGCGGCCAGAAAAGGCACCGATCTCAGTTTTGAATTATCCGCAACAGGGGCCGAAAACGAGTGGATCGTTGTCCAAGCGTCGCAACTATCTTCACCTGGCATGTGAATACATTGCTCAAGATAAAAAACCGATGGGACGAGTGGTCTATAGTATACCAAATCGTTTTGAAACGGCAGTTTCGGCGGGTTGAATTCAAGATTTGCTTCGCCGTTGACACTTCCGCTTTTGTCGTCGGCACCTGCGCTTTGTGCACTCTGGTCGCTGTCTTCCGAGCTTTGTGCATTCTCACTGCTTTTCAAAGATACACGAGCAGAGACTCCTATTGCACAGCGGGCATCGTGCATTCGTGACAGCCGAAAGGCCGCTGGCGTCCTGATTGCTGACTCGGCGACCCGTTTAGCCTCCAACTGTTTGGCAGTTTCCGAGTTGATTTCGGCAAGCAACTCATCGGTCAATTTGCCATCATTGGTCAGCTGAGTCCTTAGTGCGCGCTGATCTTCAGCCAAAGCCTCTGCTTCGATGGCGCGTCGGTGAAGCTCTTTCAGTATTCGAGTCGTAGAATTACTCTTTTCCAGTGGTTGTCGGAGCCCATCAATATTCTGTACAAAGTCCATTGGACATTGAGGATTACTGAGATTCTCTGGGTTTCCCCTTTCACCCCAATAATAAAACTCAATTACTGATTTCAACTTGCAGGACTCAATCGAATCAAAGTCGCACACGGTGGAAAAATCACGCGAAGACGGTGCCTTCGAGGAAAAATCAGGACGGATGGTTACAGAATGTGCCTCGTTGTCACGTCCGCCGGAGCTTTCGCTATTTTCTTGGTTACTCAACCCAGGAGAATCAGCAGCGTCGGAATCATCTGATTGCGTAGGTGCCTCAGGAAGCGCATCTGTATCGACGGCGTCGCCTGCCTCGATCGCATCCGCTATTCGCCTGTTCACGATCGCGCTCGCGCTGGTTTGAACGAGTGCTTGAGTGAGGGCGCCGACAGCACCTTCGCCGCCCGCGACCACTTGACTTAACAAGCCGCGCTCATCGACCTCTATAGTATATTCATTGTCAAAAATGTTTCGGCCACGTGTAAACAGAAACGGCGCGTCACGGTCGGCAGTATGGATCACCTCCGCTTCGAGGCGACCCAACGGTGCGTCTTCTGATCTTCCGCTTATACTCAAAACGATTTGAGGCTGGGCGAGAAAATACTGAATGTCAGTCCTCCGGCTCGCGCCCGAACCGTTTGTTTTTCCGTTCCCGATACCAAAGTAACTCTCAGGCACTTCTTTATAGTATGACGTTGCGGTCTGGCAGCCGCCAAGAATGCTGACGCTAATACCCAATACGATATATTTCATAGAGCCCCCACAGCTTATACTTTGGTGGATAGCAATTATTAGCGGAAATTCAACTCGGAGTGATTACTCTAGCGATGTATCGGCTCCCAATTCGCTGAACCTCAGCCAAAAACGGTGCACGAATCACCCCAATACGCACCCATGACCACCCTCGCCGGCCTTATCATTCTCGCCGCCAGTGCGATCACGGCGTTCATCTCCGGCATATTCGGTATGGCGGGCGGGATTATTCTCATGGGCGTGCTCATCGCTCTGCCGTCGGTCACGGTGGCGGGCGCGATGATCATCCATGGCGCCATTCAGATGGTGGCTAATGGCTGGCGGGCTTACCTCATTCGCGAACATATCGATTGGACCGCGACACGCCGGTATGCCGTAGGTGCTGCCATTGGGGTCGCCGGACTGTTCGCCGTGACCTGGGTGCCAAACAAGCAGCAAGTCTACCTGGTGCTGGGGCTTCTGCCCCTGCTCATCTGGCTGCCCAAGGAGCGCTTCCACCTAGACATCCAACGCCGCAGAGACGCCATCGGCGCCGGTATCGTGGTGCAGGCGTTGAACACGATCGCGGGCGTCGCCGGCCCCCTGCTCGACCTCTTCTTCGTGAACAATGACATGACGCGCCAGGAGATCGTTGCGACGAAATCGATCACCCAGACTCTGAGCCATCTCATCAAGATCGGCTTCTGGACCGTGCCCGTAGTCAGCGCGGCGGGCTGGGGCGCCATGCCGCCAGCCTGGTTCCTTGCCGCCGCGATCCCGATTGCCATGACGGGCACATGGGCGGGGGGGCGCGTTCTGGCGATCATGTCCGACGTGAACTTCAAAGCGTGGATGAAGTGGCTGGTCACCGCCATCGGCGCAGTCATGCTGGTGCGCGCGGCGGGGCTTTATTGATCGGCCTATGCTTTTGGACTATATCGGCATCATGAAATTCAGCGTTCGCCACCTCACGACACGAACTCGCCCGGGCGCGTAATCTCGCCGCTCCGGCAGGCCCTTAGGCCATGCGCGCCCACCAAGACTGAACTCATCCCCTACAATTCACCGGCCTTGCGCGATTCGCCTGTGGGCAATCATGTTCAGGCGCGTTAAGCGGGCCGAAAGATACGCTGAAGACAAACGCACCATGATTGAAGTCTCCCTGCCAGATGGCTCGAAACGCGAACTGGAAGACGGCGCCTCCGCCCTCGACCTCGCCCAGTCGATCTCAAAATCCCTCGCCAAGAAGGCACTCGCCGCAAAGGTGGATGGCGAACTGCGCGACCTCACCCGGGCGCTGCCCGGCGGCGCCGCGGTCGAGATTGTGACGGACAAGGACCCGGAAGGTTTGGAGCTCATCCGCCACGATGCTGCCCACGTCCTCGCCCAGGCGGTGCAGGATCTCTTCCCGGGTACGCAGGTCACCATCGGCCCGGTGATCGATGACGGCTTCTATTACGACTTCCACCGAGATGAGCCCTTCTCAACGGAAGATTTCGAGAAGATCGAAAAGAAGATGGAAGAGATCGTGGACGCAGACTACCCGCTTATCCGCGAGGTCTGGGACCGCAATGAGGCCATCGAACACTTCAAGTCGATCGGCGAGACCTACAAGGCCGAACTGATTTCAGACCTGCCAGCAGGTGAGAGGATTACGATCTATCGCCAGGGCGACTGGTATGACCTCTGCCGGGGGCCACACTTGCCGTCCACGGGCAAGATCCCCAAGGCGTTCAAGCTCATGAAGCTGGCCGGCGCCTATTGGCGCGGTGACCACCGCAACGCCCAGCTCCAGCGCATGTATGGCACGGCCTGGCGCAATGAAAAGGAGCTGAAGGCCCATCTTGTGCGCATCGAGGAAGCCGAAAAGCGCGACCACCGTAAACTCGGCCGCCTGATGAACCTATTCCATATGCAGGAAGAGGGCCCCGGCTCGATCTTCTGGCATCCGAAGGGCTGGACCCTTTTCCAGACGTTGATCTCTTACATGCGTCGCCGCCAGGATGCTGCGGGCTATGTCGAGATCAACACGCCGGACCTTCTAGATTACTCCCTCTGGGAGACATCGGGACACGCGGAAAAGTTTGGCGAGAACATGTACTCCACGGTCATGCCCGATGAGCGGAAGTATGCCCTGAAGCCAATGAACTGCCCCGGTGGTGTGCAGGTGTACAATTACGGCCAGCGCTCCTATCGCGAGCTTCCGCTGCGGATGGCGGAATTCGGCAAGGTGCACCGCTACGAGCCGTCGGGCGCGCTGCACGGCATGATGCGCGTGCGCCACTTTACCCAGGATGACGCCCACGTTTTCTGCACGCCCGAACAGTTGAAGGAAGAGTGTCTGACGCTCGTAGATCTCGTTCTGGACATCTACAAGGACTTTGGTTTCGACGATGTTCGCATCAAGTTTTCCGATCGCCCCGAAGCGCGGATCGGCGATGATGCCGTATGGGATAAATCCGAGGCCGCGCTCAAGAACGCTCTAGAAGCGACCGGCCTTCCTTACACGCTCAACCCGGGTGAAGGCGCTTTCTACGGACCAAAGCTGGAGTTTGTGCTCCAGGACGCCATTGGCCGCGACTGGCAGTTGGGCACCATCCAGGTCGACTTCAATCTGCCAGAGCGTTTCGACGCCACTTATATCGGCGAAGACGGCGCGCCCCATCGGCCTGTCATGATCCACCGGGCCCTGTTTGGGTCGCTGGAGCGCTTCACCGGTATTATGATTGAGCACTTCGCCGGTGCGTTCCCGCTTTGGCTTGCGCCTGTGCAGGTGGTTGTGGCGACGATTACGTCAGAAGCCGATGGGTATGCCGAAGAGGCTGCTTCTGCCCTTCGCGCGGCCGGCTTGCGGGTCGAAACCGACCTTCGCAATGAGAAGATCAACTACAAGGTCCGCGAACACTCGGTCCAGAAGGTACCGATCATCGCCGTGGTCGGCGCACGCGAAGCCGAAGAGCGCAAGCTGGCCCTGCGCCGGTTCGGCTCCAAGGCCCAGGAGATCGTGACCCTGGAAGACGCGCTCGCGGCCCTGCCCGCCGAAGCCCTCGCACCGGACTTGAAACGGGCCTAGGTCGCTGCCTCCCAGATACCAGAACGGCCCCGCTCAGACGTCGGGGCCGTTCCATCAAGTCGTGGCATGCCTAGAATTCACTCGCCTGAATTCTGCCCCCTGCGGCGACGGTCGGCGCGGTTTTCGCGTCGGTCGAGAACACTTTCTGCCCGGTCGAGGCGATCCTCGATCACGTCTCGGGGGCCAAGGTCCACGGCTTCATCGCGACGGCTTTCGCGGCGGTCCACACGATCTTCAAAACGATCAAGCCGGTCTTCGGCAAAATCAGCGCGGGTGCCCTGCTCATAGCGGCCATTCAGTTCTGCGCGAGTGAGCCGCCGATCAAGTGCGCTAAGCCGCTCGGCGGGGCGTACCCGTTCGGGATGTACCCTTTCAGGTCGCGCCGTTTCCTCATTTTCTTGCGCTTGAACCATCGGCGCTGAAACCACGCCAAGAGCCAGACCCACTGCAACGAACTTCAACATGCGATCCTCCTGTGTTTGCCGCATGCAGCTCCAACGCGCGACAAACGAAACTCCGTCGAAAATACTTCGTGAACGGACATTTAGGTAAACGAACTCAATCGGTTGGAGATGCAGGGACTTTCTGGACCACCCTGGCAAGGCAGGTTAGCCAGCACACATGGCAGAGATCGAACCGCGCCAAGGCTCCGGCCGCTTATCTTTTCCCGCCATCGTGGCGGGATTGATGGTGCTATGGCCCATCGTCGCCCTGCTTGGTACGCAAGGGATGACGCCGCTTCTTTCGCTGGTCGCGATCGCGGCTGTGGCCTTTCGGCCGCCAATGCCCCGGCCATCTATTCTGCTGATCCTGTTCGTACTGCTCGTAGTGTGGGTCTCGGTCTCAACCCTATGGTCGCCGGCGCGCGAAGGCCCGGTTTTCTCGGGAAATGTTGCAGACCAGAACTTCGCAATTGAGTTCAGTGCTTTGCGTTTGCTCGGCATAGCGCTGGCCACGTTGGTCTCCATCGCAGCTCTATCGGCCTCTCGGGGAGACCCAAAGCGCGCCGGGGCCTGGCTAGCAAGTATCTTCGCGGTTCACCTGGTGATGATCCTGATCACGCCGCCGCTGCTCGAGCCCGGGCTTGCAGTCATGTACGACACCGAGATCGAGGCAAAGCGCGATGGCATGCAGAATGTGCTGCGCTACGCCAACGCCCTCGCGCTCGCCTTGCCCGTTATTCTGGCGGTGTCATGGACCCGGGGCGGCACCTATCGGATCGCCGGACTGATTGGGGCGCTGGGAGCCACGCTCGTTTTCGCCTTTCTGGGCAGCGCTGCTGCCATCCTGGCCGTACTTCTGATGTTGGCCTTCATGGGCATCGTGCTGGCCCTGCCAAAGACGGGGTTCCGCGCCATTTTCTCCGGACTGTCTGCAATGGTCATGGGCGCCCCGCTGCTTGGCTACGCGGCGCGTCTTGTTGACCAGATGGATATCGCCCTTCCCCTCTCCTTTCAGTCTCGCATCTGGGCCTGGCAAGCCGTCAGCGAAAAGCTGGTTGAACGCCCCATCACGGGGCATGGGCTGGAAGCGGCGTCCACGTGGCGGGAATCCTATACCACTCGAGCCGATTGGATGGCGGAAGTGGTCGCCCGCGGGGGATCAGAAGCGGCCTGGTCACGCTATCCGCTTATCCCAAGCCACCCCCACAATATGCCTCTGGAAATCTGGGCGGAAACTGGCCTGATCGGAGCGGTGCTGATGGCGGGCACGCTTTTCTTCCTCGGTCTGCGCCTGCCCAGCCCACAAGACATGTCGCTGCGCTTGCGACTGGGCACAGCCGGTCTCACGGGCGCCACACTCGCCATTGCCAGCGTCTCCTACAGCACCTGGAATGAGGCCTTCTGGTCGAGCGTCGTGCTCGTTGCCCTGTCCCTCATCATCGTCTCAAGAGCTGAGCGTCCATGACCTTGCGCACCACAACTGCGATCGTGGTGAGCTTTCGGACAGGCCCCCGTTTGCGCGATTGTCTCTATGCCCTGAAATCCGATCCGGAAGTGAGCGGCATTGTGATTGTGGACAATGGCAACCCGGAGCGGGACGCAACCTGGCTACGCGAGACTGTGGCGGAGTGGGACAAGACAGAGGCGGTGCTCACGCCCGGTAATGTCGGCTTTGGACGCGGTTGCAATCTGGGCGCAGCGCAGGCGGCCGGGGATGTGTTGCTCTTCATCAATCCCGACGCGATGCTGAGGCGCGGCAGCGTCTCCGCCCTGCAAGGTGCACTCAAGGACAAGACCGGCCCATGTCTGGTTGGCGGCAAGATATTCGGGGTGGACGGGAGAGAGCAGCGCGGTGGGCGCCGACGCGACCTGACCTGGGCCACAGCCCTGGGACTGCGACGCTGGACCCTGGAGCATACACCCGCGCCGACTTCGCCCATCCCAATGCCCGTCGTCTCCGGGGCATTCTTCGCCATGCCCAAATCCGATTTCCAGTCTGTCGGTGGCTTTGACGAAGCATATTTTTTGCACGTTGAAGACGTCGACCTCTGCCGAACGGTCCGCGCGAAACGTGGGTGTGTGATCTATCAACCGAAGGCCGGTGCACTTCACTTCGGCGCTACGGCTGATGCCCCGGACGAGAAGGTCGCCAGACACAAGGCCGATAGCCTGTCGATCTACTTCAGAAAGTGGGCGGCCAACCCGCTGGACCAAATGCTCAATACCATCCTGCTGCCCCTGCTTCGCTGGCATGTGAGACGAAGTGGCGACTAACTAGGGAACGCTCCGGCCCGGACGAGGCTGGAACTGATCGAGTGGGCGAGCACCCTTTCCAGCCACTGGGCGGTTTCGATCATGGCAGACAGGTCAATCCCGGTTTCGAAGCCTGCACGGTGAAGCATGTAGACGACATCCTCGGTGGCAACATTTCCTGTCGCGGCGGGCGCAAACGGACATCCCCCGATGCCACCGCAACTGGCATCAATGATGTCTATCCCCGCCTCAACCGCAGCCGCGACGTTCGCAAGGCCCGCCCCGCGCGTGTCATGGAAATGGGCGCGTAGCTTCAATTCTGGCGCCGCTTCGCGCACAACGGCGAACCGCTCGCGCACATCCCAGGGCGTTGCCACGCCGATTGTGTCTCCGAGAGCCAATTCGACGGCGCCGGCACGAGCGGCTTTCGCGGAGAGATCTGCCAGGATCGCGGTGCCGATCTCGCCATCATAGGGATCGCCAAAGGCCACGCTGATTGTCGCCGAAAGCGGGATCCCCGCCTCGTGAACCAGCGGCGCGCATTCAGCCAGTTTGACGGCGCTTTCGGCGGGGCTCATCCCCTGATTTCTCGCCCCAAATCCTTCTCCAGCCACCAACACGAAATTGATCTCGTCGGCGCGCGAATCGATCGCCCGGCGCACGCCTTTTTCGTTCAGGGCCAGCGCGATGTGCTTCGTCGATCGCTCAGGGGCCAGGCCAGCAAACACTTCGGCGCTATCAGCCATTTTCGGTACGGCGCGGGGGCTGACAAAACTGCCGCTCTCCATTCGCCTTACGCCTGCGGCCTCGAGCCGGGCGATGAATTCCAGCTTCTGGCCCGTGGTCAGGTTTGCGGGATCATTCTGCAGCCCATCGCGCGGGCCAACTTCGACGATTTCTATGGAGCGAGGCATGCTTGTCATGGCTTGTCATATCGCCAATGCTCCCGGAATGACCAGCCCAGACCTTCCGCTTTCCGATCTCAAAGTCATAGAACTCGGCCAGCTCATCGCCGGTCCGTTCTGCGGGCAGTTGCTGGCGGATTTCGGCGCGGATGTGATCAAGGTCGAGGCGCCCGACAGGCCTGACCCGGCGCGCGACTGGGGCGCCGCCAAGAAAGACGACATCGGCCTGATGTGGCCGGTGATCGGGCGGGGGAAGCGCTCCTTGACGCTCAACCTGCGCATGGCTGAGGGTCAGGCCTTGCTGAAACAGCTCGCCGCCGAGGCCGACATCCTGGTGGAGAATTTCCGTCCCGGCACCCTTGAGAAATGGGGTCTAGGCCCCGAAGCGCTGCACGCTATCAACCCCCGCCTCATCATTGTGCGCGTGTCCGGCTATGGCCAGACCGGGCCTGAGGCGCACAAGGCAGGCTATGCCAGCGTGGGCGAAGCAAAGGCCGGCCTGCGCCATCTCATCGGCGAGCCGGATCGCCCCCCTGCCCGCGCCGGGGTCTCCCTTGGGGATACGATGACCGGAACCTTCGCGGCGCTGGGCGCGATGATCGCCATTCATGCGCGCAAAACCACGGGCAAAGGTCAGGTCGTCGACGCTGCGATCTATGAAAGCGTCATGGCCTTCATGGAGGGGCTTATCCCCGAATACGCCCTGGCAGGGCATACGCGCGGTCGCACCGGGGCCATCTTACCCAAAGTTGCCCCATCAAGCGCCTATCCATGCTCAGACGGCATGGTGATCATCGGCGCCAACCAGGATACGCTGTTCGCCCGCCTTGCAGACATGTGCGGCGCGGACTGGGCCCGTGATCCGCGCTATGCCACCCATGATGCACGCGGTGAGAACCAGATAGAACTGGACGACAAGATCGCGGCGTGGACGCGCCAACACACAATGGCCGAGGTGATATCGCTCGCTGACGCGCATTCTGTCCCGTGTGGGCCGGTGAATACGGCAAAGGACATGTTGGCCGACGCCCATATCGCTGCGCGGGGCGCTATCGCGAAGTTGGCGCATCCCGTTTTGGGCGATGTTCCGATGCAGGCCCCCGCGCCAAAGCTCAGCGCAACGCCCGGCAAACTGCGCACCGCCGCCCCGAGCCTCGGCCAACATACCGACGACATTCTCGGTAAGCTCGGGGTGTCGACAGCAGAGCTTGTCGAACTGCGCCGGAAGGGTGTCATCTAACACGATAACTCCCGCAGCACCGACAAGGGCACTGCGGGAGTCGCTGTGGAGGCAGCGTTTTAGGGGGACTCTACGCGGTTAGAATTTGCGCTTGTAGGCGATGGTGAACGCGTCGGACTCAAGGTCCTCGATGTCGTAACGGGTATAGTCGACCCGCACGCCGTTCAGATCATCGAACGTGAACTCAGCACCGACACCGTATCCGGCCCCGGTTTCGCTGTCGCTGTCTGAGCCAAGCCCATCGGCTTCTGCTTCCAGTTCGGCGTTGACCAGGCCCGCACGGGCAAAAAGCTGAAGTTGCGGCGTGATATTGCCCTGGACGCGGCCATAGGCGCCGATGAGGTAGTTTAGGCTGACACTTCCATCGATGCCGCCGCCGAGGTCAAAATCCTCATCCTGAATGCCGACGGAGAGTTCACCCTCTGTGGCCAGATTCGGCGTGAATTCATATCCGCCGTGGGCCGTCAGCGCGCCGAGGTCGATATCGTCAAGGCCGTCAACGCCTGTATCCACGCTGTGGAAGGTGTAGCCAACATCGCCATAGAAGCCAGCGCCCTGGGCGGCGGCTGTGCCTGCGACGCCAGCGGCGAGGAGGGAGAGAAGTGCGAGTTTCATAGTCAATTTCCTCTTGGGACGAGACAGGTATTTGACCCGCCCGGAGTTTTGGGGCCCCAGCCCGAGGCTTTGCGATAGGTTGGTGTGGTGTCCGCCATCAAATGAAACTCAGGACACGTTTGCGTCCTGGTTTTCAGTGTCTCTGAAATGCCGCGGTTTGTGAAAAATCCTCAATGCACGCGGCGCTGTAACATCTGGCATTGGCTGGCCAATCCGCTAGAAGACGCTATGACCCAAGCCTTCACACCGCCCCTGCAAGGCCACGCTCAGGATGAGACGTCGGACCTTCGCCCGAAGTTCAATGCCGACGGCCTGATCGCCGCGATCGCCCAGGATGCTGATACGGGCGAAGTGCTAATGCTGGCCTGGATGAATGCCGAGGCTTTGCGCGCAAGTCTGGAGACGGGACGCGGCACCTACTGGTCGCGCTCGCGCAATGCGCTTTGGGTCAAGGGAGAAACGTCCGGCAATACCCAGGACATCGTCGACATCCAGATCGATTGCGACCAGGACGCAGTGCTCCTGAAAGTGCGCCAGACCGGCGGCGCCTGCCACACGGGGCGGCGATCCTGCTTTTACCGATCCATCACCGCCGATGGCGCAACGCTTTCGCTCTCGTCGGAATCTGATATGGAAGGCCGTTAATCACATCTCGGGGCCCCGATGTGACTTGGATGGCGAAGGGAGCTGTCGATGAAACACACACTGCTTTTATCCGGAATTCTACTGAGCGTGGCAGCGTGTGGCGGGAGCAGTACCAGCGACACCGATGTAGACACCACACCAGAGCCGGTAACGGACGCGACAGCAGATATCGGGTTAATTGACCAGGTCGAGCTCCATGTCCTCGACTGCGGCACCATCGAAATCTCGGATCTGAATGACTTTTCCATTGCGGGCGACTTTGCCGGTGAAACTGACATCAATACCAACACTTGCTGGCTTGTGCGCCATCCCGATGGCGACTTGCTCTGGGATACGGGCTTGCCAGGCATGCTGGCCGGACAACCCGCTTTTGAGCAGGATATTTACACCGTGTCGCTGGACACGACTCTAACACAGCAACTCCGCGACCGTGGCATTTCAGCATCTGAAATTGAGTTCGTTTCCATCTCCCACAGCGCCTATGATCGCGTTGGACAGGTCGATCAGGTTTCCGGCGCCACATGGCTGGTTCATGAAAATGAATATGCCCACATGTTTCCGGACAATGACGAAAATGGCGAGACCGCCACGCAGTTTGCCGCGTTCGCGACGATGAAGTTCGAGATGTTCTCGGAAGAAAAAGACGTCTTTGGGGACGGCTCGGTGATCATCTTTCCCACGCCCGGCCACACACCGGGCCACACGTCCCTGGAAGTGCATCTTCCTGAATTCGGGCCAGTTTTGCTCACGGGCGACCTGTACCACCGCACCGAAAGTCGCGAGCTCTCCAGTGTCCCCCGGCTCAACACCGACGAAGCTTTGACTTTGGAATCGATGGCCGCCTTTGAAGCGCGTGCTGAACGACTTGGTGCAAAAGTGGTCATTCAGAATGAAATGGACGACATCGCCGCCCTGCCCGACGTGCTCCGCTAGATCGCGGCGTCGTTTCTTCAAGTGTAATGAATACAACACACCCCGGCAGGAACGATGCCGGTTCTCGCAATTGCAACAAAACTATCGCTGAAGTGTCATGCAACGCGCTTAGCGGGGAGGCTCACTCGCTGATTGGAGCCTCCCACCATGTCGCGCAACACCCTGCTGACTGCCGCCTCAGCTTTTGCTGTCCTGTCCACTTTTCCCGCTGCTTATGCCCAGGCCCAGGCCTCCGGCGACGAAGACGCGCTGGTCCAGAACACCATCACGGTGACGGTCCAGAAGCGTGAACAGTCGCTCCAGGACGTGCCTGTTACGATTTCGGCCCTGACTGGCGAAACCCTGGAAAACCTCGGACTGGACGAGTTCGACCAGGTCGCGCGCTTCGTGCCCGGTTTCGAAGTTCAGGAGCAAAGCCCGAACAATCCAGGCTTTGTGATCCGCGGGATCACCTCTGACAGCGGCGAAGCCAATATCGAGCCCCGCATCGCCGTGTTCCAGGACGGTGTCTCCATCTCCCGCTCGCGCGGCTCGATTGTGGAACTGTTCGATATCGAACGTGTCGAAGTCGCCAAGGGCCCACAACCTACCCTGTTCGGGCGCGGCGCGCTCATTGGTGGTGTGAACGTCATCCAGGCCAAGCCTGATTTTGACGGCTTCTCAGGCAGCGTGACCGGCGGTGTCGGCAACCTCAACGAGGTCTATTTCGACGGCCACATCACCGGGCCGATTATCGAAGACATGCTGGCGTTCCGCCTGGCCGGTCGCTCGCGCCAACGCGACGGGTTCGTCGAAAGCCTCAACCCGGAGGAAGAAGACTTCAATTCCGAAGACATGCAGGCGATCCGCGCCTCGCTGGCGTACACCCCGCGTGCAGACCTGCGCCTCGACCTGATCTTCAACTACCAGGAAGACAGCCCGTCTGGCACCAGCTTCAAGTCCGGCGCTTTCGAACCCGTGCCCGGCGCCTCCACCGATGCCTGGGACCCTGCCTTCCTGAACACGTTTGGAGACTTCCTCGGCGGCAAACCCCTGGGCACGGACCGGGAAGTGATTTCCACGACCCTGCTCGGCGAATGGGAGATCAATGACGCGTTCACGCTGACATCCATCTTTGGCGCGCGCAGCTTTGAGAGCCTGGAAGTATTTGACCCGGATGGCTTTGACCTGCCACTTCTGATCTTCGCTGAAGACGCCGAAGGCGATCAGCTGAGCCAGGAATTCCGGATCAATTTCGATGATGGCGGCCCGCTCAAGGGCTTTGCTGGCATCTCATATTTTAAGGAAGATGGGCGTCAGTTCGTGCCGCTGACCTATGACGAGCGCGCAATCCAGGCGTTCCTGGGTGGCTTCATCGTTCCACCAAACGCCCCGCCCGTTGAAGCCCTGCCCGGCATCAACCTGAACCCGCTGGCTGGCGGTCTGCCCCTGAAGCCAATCCATAATGAGTTCTTCGCCAATACCGGCGAGACAGAGGCGATCGACCTGTTTGCGGACGCGACCTATGCCGTGACACCCCAACTGGAGATTACCGGCGGTCTGCGCTTCACCCAGGAAGACAAGACGACGGGCATCGAGGTCGGCAACCTGAACGGGCCATCCAACCTGACGTTTGGCGGCATCTTCGTCACAGCGGGAACGGGCTTCGCCCCGGTTGAGACCCAGGCCGCACGGCTGACAGAAAGCGACAGTTTCGACGGCGTCACGTGGCGTCTGGCCGCGAAGTATGAGCTCAATGACGACTGGAATGTCTTCGCCAACACAGCCCGCGGACGCCGCCCGGAAGTGATCACGGCGTCGACGACCAATGCCACCGAGCGTTTCAGCCAGCTGCCCGCCGAAGAGGTCGATAGCTACGAGGCTGGCGCGAAGGGATTTGTCTTCGATGGCGACCTCGCCCTCGACGCGTCGGTCTTCTACTATGACTACACCAACTTCCAGACGTCGATCATCGATGACAATGGCGTGGTCGTGCCGCTGAATGCGGGCAACGCAACAAGCTACGGTCTCGAAGCCCAGGCCAATTGGAACGTGTCGGACACTGTCCAGCTCGTGGCGTCTTACGGCTACAACCGCGCACGGTTCGAAGATGAGGTCGACGGCCAGCCCCAGCAGTTTGGCGGAAACAAGCTGCGCCTCTCGCCGGACCACACTTTCGCGACCTTTGCCCAGTTCACCTTCGACACTGGTTTTGGCGAGCTACGCCTCATTCCGAACCTCACCTACCAGTCTGAGGTTTTCTTCGACAATACCGAGCGCGACCTGATCAGCCAGGATGGCTATGTGCTGGTGAATGTCGACGCGGCCCTTGAGTTCGGCAACGGGCTGGAGCTTCAGGCCTATGTGAAGAACGCTTTCGACGAGGAGTACCTGATCGATGCGGGCAATACCGGCGATGCCTTCGGAATCCCGACCTTCATCGCAGGCAAGCCCCAGCAATACGGCGTGCGCCTGAAGAAGGTATTCTAGGCCGTAAAACTCATATCAGGGGCGCTGGCGCGGGAACGACCGACCGCCGGCGCCCCTTTTCTTTTTTGGCGATGCACGATTAGCTCTTCCGACTGATCCGGGAGAAACACATGAATCGCATCGCTGGCCTGACCGCCGCCCTCTGCCTTGTTGCTGCCTGTGGGAGCGAAGCTCAATCCCAGGACGTTGCATCTCCCATGCTTGCGCCACCCGACGGTCCGGTGGGCGCCCCGCTGGTTGAGCTTTACACGCACCTGCATTCCAACCCTGAGCTGTCGTTTCAGGAGAGCGCCACGAGCGCCCTCCTTGCGGCCGAGCTTAAAGCGCTGAATTTCGAAGTGACGACCGGCCTTGGTGATAATTGGGTGCGCGCCAAGGCTGAGCGCGACCAGGGCGAGGTGCGCGGGCGCGTCGGTGGCTATGGCGTCGTTGGCGTGCTGGAAAACGGGGACGGCCCCACCGTGCTGATCCGCGCAGACATGGATGCCCTCCCAATCAATGAGCGGACGGGCCTCGAATTTGCCAGCCAGGTCGTCGACACGACATGGACGGGCGTTGAAAGCGGCGTGATGCATGGCTGTGGGCATGATGTGCACATGACGGTCTGGGCAGGCGTGGCGCGCGAACTGGCCCAGCGACAGGACGAGTGGTCGGGCACCCTCGTGATGATCCTTCAGCCCGCCGAAGAGATCGGTCTGGGCGCGCAGGCAATGTTGGCCGACGGCCTGTATGAGCGCTTTCCCCTGCCGGACTATAATCTCGCACTGCACGTTTCCGCCAGTCAGCCGGCGGGCAAGATCGCCTACAGCCCCGGCTATGCCCTCGCCAATGTAGATAGTGTGGATATCAGCGTGAAGGGCGTGGGAGGCCACGGCGCGTACCCTCACACCACCAAGGACCCCATTGTCGTGGCATCCCACATCGTCACGGCCCTGCAAACGCTCGTCTCGCGCAATGTGGACCCGCAGACACCCGCCGTCGTGACGGTGGGATCGATTGAGGCGGGATCGAAGCACAACATCATTTCCGATGAGGCGCACCTGAAGCTCACCGTGCGCAGCTATTCGGATGAAACACGCGCCCTGCTGCTGGAGGGGATCGAGCGCATTGCCAAGGGCCAGGCGGCGACATTCGGCGCGCCGGAACCTGAGATCACAATCGAGAGCGACTACACGCCTTCGACCTATAACGACCCCGACCTGACCGCACGCGCGATGGCAGCGATCGGCGCAACGCTCGGCGCGGAAAACGTGGTTCAGGTGCCGCCTGTGATGGGGGGAGAGGATTTCAGCCAGTATAGCCGGACCGGCGAGAATGTGCCTTCGCTGATCTACTGGCTCGGCGCTGTAAACCCTGACACCCATGCAGAGGCCCAGGGCGGCGCACTCTCCCTGCCCTCGCTCCACTCGCCTTTCTTCGCCCCGGATGCCGAACCGGCCATCGAAACGGGCGTGACCGCCATGACGGCCGCCGCGCTGGATCTGTTCAAGACAGACGGAAACTAGCGCGCCAGGCGCAGGGAATTTGCGGCGAGGTTTTCAAACACATCGTCCAGATCCGCAGACGAGACTGAGAAAAAACGGGACGGATCTGCCGCGCAGGCCTGCAGGTTCGAAACCGCCGTTGTATCGGTCAGGTCCAGCGCAATGACGTAGAGTTCGACGTTGTATTCCTCACGGATCCGTTCGCAGGCGTCCAGCATGAGCGCGTTGAGTGATTGCCCCGCCTTCAGCTTGTCGGCAGCTACGTCGATACCAGACACCGTCGCGATGTCCGGATGGCGCACGCAATCTCCGGCGGAGCCACGGTCACCATCTTTCTCAAGACACCCGTAATAGCCCTCATAATGGGTCGGAAACTCGTTCTTGCCGTCGGTCAGGAGGATCATGACCTTCCGCGTGTCGAAATCATCAAACGCGGCCGCTTCCTGGCCTGACGGCAAACCCCAGAATGTTGCCCAGTCGCTGCGATCGGAAAGCGCGCGAAGTCCCCACATCAAACCGACATCCACTTTTGTGCCCGTCAGGGTCGGATACATATGATCGAGCTTGGTATAGAGTTGGTTCGGGTCGGAAGACAGGCCGAGCATGGCGGACGGGCAATTGATATTGGGACCGGAGATCGCGATGCTTGTCCCGCTCTCCCATTCCGTATTCGTTGGCATCCAGTTGCAGCGCGGATTGCCATCGTCGAAATATTTGAACTCGTTGGGATCTGACAGACACGCATTGAGCGTCGATGTGCTGGTCCCGAAGCTATTATAGGTGCAGGCCGAAGTGGTCTTCACATACGAGTTTCTGAGGCCGGCATACCAGACACCCCCGATGACCTGGCCAATGTTCTGACCACAGTTCAGCTGCGAAGACCCGACAGACATTGACGCCTGCTCGACCTTCGGTGCGGGCCACCATGTCTCACCGTCACGCTCAATCCCGTAGTTTTCCCACGGCAAGTCCAGCGACCCCTCCATTGGATTGGGTGGGGGCGGAGGCGGTGGCGGCGGAGGGGGACTCGGCGGCGGCGGTGGTGGTGGGGGCGGACTCGGTGGAGGCGGCGGAGGCGGTGGCCCCGGCGGCGGCGGTGGGGGCGGTGGTGGAGGCGGAGGAGATGGCGGCGGGGGCGGTGGAGGTGGTGGCGGCGGCGGCGGAGGCGACACGATCGTAATGCTTTGGAGCTCCGCTGGTGAAATCGACGCTGGCCAACGCATTGGAGACGGCGGTGTATCTGTCAGACGTGCACTGCCGGGAACATTGCCACCATTGTTCACGCGCCGCTCACCATCGGCGGCCTGGATGCATCCACGCCACTGCGTTGGCGCAAAAATCGTGTTCAGCTCGGAATTCGTAACCGAGTTGAGCGGGTCGGCATACGTGTAGGGCGAAGACAGTGTCCGCGGGTGGCTGGTATACTGGTTTCGATTGGCCATCGGCGCAGGCGGCTGGACCTGCGTGCCCCAGGCCTGGGGTGCTGGGGTCACGGTCACGAGATCGGACACACCCGATGTCCATGTACCAGGCGCTTCAGAATTAATATTCAGCGTTGCTGCATAGGGGACCACAGCGACACGGACCCCTTCCGGGGACTTCGCCGACGCGTACACGTCCTCAACAAAGCCCTTGGCGGCCGCGCGCATGTCCTCCATCCGTGTTCCGGTGAACATGGACCGGGAGTTGTCCAGCACCAGCGCCACTTCCAGTTTGCGCGCATCGCCCACCGTTGAGGCGGCCTCAACTTCGGCCATCAGAAAATTCCGGCCCAGCAGCCCCCCGAACAGAAGCTCCGTATCGACGGTGAACGTGCCGATGAACTCATCATCAGAATTCATCCAGAACACCGGGTCTATGCTGGCGTCGTAAATGCCGTATTTGCGCATATCGATGTCGAACATCAGGTTTGCAGCGGTCTTTGCGGCATTCAGCCTGTCAGTGTCCGTCGGCCCGGGATGGGACGAAAACGTCCGCCCGCCCACGAGAACGGCTGCATCGATTGCAGACTGGGCGGCATGCTTGTTGTTGGCGGCGCGGCGATAGTCCACGGCAAAGCCGATGATGATCACCAGAGGAATGATGCACACGCCCGTCAGCATGGCGATGTTGCCGCGCTCATCGCGCTTAAACGCGCCGACACTCTTAAGATAAGTGGATGACAGCAACGAGGACAAACGCATGAATCCAGCCCAAACTCATTCTATTTGGACCAGCCCTCGCAGAAATAGGTGCAATCTCGGTTTACAGACGCGCCGAAACTTAGACAAAATTGAACCTGTCGAGTAGCGTACCAAGGTCCTGGCCCGAAGGCAGTCGCTGAAACCAAGCGCGCCTACCCGAAAGCCCGATTGGCCTTCCAATCTGAACAGGCTCCCGTTAGACGAGCCTCTGCCAGGCCGACAGCGCCCACAGGAGTAAACATGACTTTCGAAACGATCCGTGTTGAGCGCGAAGATGGCGCCATTGCCGTCGTGCAGCTCAATCGCGAAGACGCTCTGAACGCGTTCAACACGCAATTGATGAATGAGTTGACGGTGGCTCTGGACGACCTCGACGGCGATCCCGGCGTGCGCTGCGTCATCATAACGGGAGCCGGGAAGGCATTCGCCGCAGGCGCCGACATCAAGGAAATGCAGGCCAAGGGCTTTCCGCAAACCTATTTCGAAGACTTCATCACGGCCAACTGGGAGCGCACCGCTCGCATGCGCACCCCTGTTATCGCGGCTGTCAACGGCTTTGCCCTGGGCGGGGGCTGCGAACTGGCCATGATGTGTGACTTCATCCTCGCCAGCGACAAGGCAAAGTTCGGCCAGCCCGAGATCAATCTCGGCGTTTCGCCCGGCGCGGGCGGCACCCAGCGCCTGACCCGTTTCATCGGGAAATCCAAGGCCATGGAAATGTGCCTCACGGGGCGCATGATGGAAGCTGAGGAAGCCGAACGCTGCGGGCTGGTCTCACGCGTGGTGCCCCATCTGGAGCTCATGGATGAAGCCCGGGACGTTGCCCGCAAGATCGCGGCGAAGTCCGCCTCCGCGGCCATGATGACCAAGGAGATGATCAACACCGCCTACGAGACGACCCTTTCCCAGGGCGTGATGTTCGAACGCCGCCTGTTCCACTCGCTCTTCGCCACAGATGACCAGAAAGAAGGCATGGAAGCGTTCGTGGAAAAGCGTGCGCCCCATTTCCTGCATAAGTAAGCGATGATTGGGTTGACGCTGAGACCTGCTTTCGGTATCGACCGCTTCTTGCCCGCTGGGCACTCAGGAGACATTGATGGCGAATACACGATCAGCCAAGAAGATGGTGCGCAAAATCGCCAAGCGCACCGAAGTGAACACCGCCCGCCGCTCGCGCGTCCGCACTTTTGTGCGCCGCGTTGAGGAAGCGATTGAGGCAGGTGACAAGACCGCTGCGGAAACGGCCCTGCGCGAAGCACAGCCGGAAATCATGCGGGCTGTCACAAAGGGCGTCATGCACAAGAATACCTCGGCGCGAAAAATCTCCCGCCTGTCATCGCGCGTGAAAGCGCTGGGCTAACACCCCTCTCAAGGTCCATGACAATCGCCGCAGGCTCGACCCAAGTCGCCTGCGGCGTTTTTATGTCTGAGATGGCCATTCGACGCTCAATTCCAGACTTGATTACCGTGTCAGCGTTCGCTTACTTATTCTATCAGAAGGTGAGCGTATCTCCACACCGATCTTAGCCCTCGGCAAGCGCGATTTGCGGGCTAGTTTATGGTTAAAGCGGCGCAAATCACTGTCGGTTTTCGCTGCGACATTTCACAACAATGCGCCCAAAAGCGTATTGACAAAAATCCGTAACAATCGGGTGGCCGAAGAGGCACACACCGGTGTTGCAAATCCGCTACAATTGTCTTTTTACGATGTTTTTATTGCAGAAAAATCTCATAAAAAAAGCCACGAAGTTTCAAAGCCAGAGCCCGTGTCAAGCATGAGATTCGCCGAAAACACGATAATAGATGATTGAGTTACACCGGGTGGGATGCTTAATTCCTCCCATCGAAGATTGATCCCGACACGAACAAAGTTTGGTGTGCCCGTTCTGGGCAAGAGGGTGATTTTCAAGGGTAGAGTTGGGTTAGAAAAACTCGATGGAAAAGGGGGCTCATAAGCTATGGGCAAGAACGATACAGATAACACCTCCTCGAACAGCGACAAACCGAGCGATCCTGGTGCGCATGTCATTTGGCAGGCCACCCTTGCTGACTTGAAAGGCCGTCTCTCGCCTGGCGATTACGACCGGTACATCAGTGGCTTGAAATGCATTATCGAAGTTGATGGGGAAATGATTGTGGCGGCGGCCAGCAGCCACGCGGCTGATCGCGTGAACGCCGAACACAAGCGGATCATTACGCGCCGCTGGAAGGCCTATGATCCTCGCGGGCGCGGCGTGCGCATCATCGCGTGGGACCGGGAGTCCGGCTCATACAGCGATGTGATTGACGGCAATCCTTTCGCGGAATCCGAGGCCCGGATCACAGAGCCCAAGGCCGCAGAGGCCAAGACCTCGACGGTCTCAGGCGCGCGGGCCGGTTACACCTTCGACACACTCGTTTTGGGCGCCTTCAATGAGAAGGTCACCGACCTGATGCACCACATTGCCGATGATGGTGACATGCTTGAACGGGTCGTCGTCATTTCGGGACTTCAGGGTGTCGGAAAAACGCACCTGATCACTGCCCTGCAGCAGGAGGTCGAGCGCCGCAATGATGGCCGCAGCGTGGTGTACATCACCGCTGAGGACTTCCAGAACGACTATGTTGCGGGCGCCATGTCCCGTGACACCCGCGCGCTGAAAGCAAAGCTGCTCGCAGGCGACATCGTCCTCATCGAGGACTTGCAGAACATCGCAAACGCCAAAGGCACGGATGGCGAGTTTGCCCGCAATCTGCGCTCCATCACGGAAGCAGGCGGATTGGTCATACTCACGGCGGACACGGCGCCTGGCGAAATGGAGGGTTTCTCCTCCCGCGTGATGAGCCAGCTGCGCGGTGCCATTTCGCTTGAAGTGGGCGCTCCGGACAAGGAAATGCGGGTCGCCATTGTGAAACGCCGCGCGCGCACGCTCGAGGACAAGGCACCAGCCTTCCGCGTGACTGACGATATGATCGATATGATCTGCACCCGCGTGCGTGGACAGGGGCGCGAGCTTTGCGGCGCTCTGATCAGCCTCTACACGGAAGCCAGCATGGGCAAACTCGAGCCAACGCTTGAGATGCTGGAGCGCGTGCTCGATCGCCAGTCCGGCGCGATGACACCGCCGACCATTGACCTGATCAAACGCGCCACGTGTCGCCAGTTCGAAGTCACCAAGGCGGAGCTCGAAGGCCCGCGGAAGCTTCAGCGGATTGTGTATGCCCGCCATTTGGCTATGGCTCTGTGCCGGGAAATGACGGACAAGTCGTACCCGACAATCGCGCGGTCATTCGGCAAACGCGACCACACATCCATCATGTACGCTGTTGAACGGGTTGAGTTTTATCTCACAACACGGCCGGAAACGGCGCGGCATCTGGAACAGCTTCGCGGCCTGATCCACGAGATGCAGGGCTAGAAACACCACCCAGGCCCCGGCTCGATCGCGAGTCGGGGCTTGTTTTTTTTGCAAATACGCCAACAGTATCTGCCCGCCTTGATGCATGACCCGTTGTCCGCATCTGGTGGGCTGACCGCAAACAGCTCCCGGCCAATGCGGACAGATCTCCATTCAAAGTCCTTGAGCGACCGTCCAAGACCATAAAAGGCGCACAACACCATGAAACTGACGATAGAACGCGGTGACCTCCTCAACGCTCTTTCCCACGTTCAAAACGTCGTGGAGCGGCGCAACACGATCCCGATCCTGTCGAATGTCCTGATGTCGGCCAAGGACGGCGCGCTGACCCTGACCGCAACGGATCTTGATATCGAGGCCGTCGACAGCGCCCCGGCCCAGGTCTCAAGCGAAGGGGCCATCACAGCGCCTGCGGGCACCTTGTTCGATGTGGTGCGCAAACTGCCAGGCGGCGCTGACGTGGAACTGTCGCTGGAACCGGAAAACGAGCGCCTTTCCATCCGCGCCGGCCGCAGCCAGTTTGCCCTGCCCACCCTGCCCGCTTCAGACTTCCAGACCATGGGCGCTGATCCGAGCGCCACGATATTTGACATCGACGCCGGCGACCTCCGCCGCCTAATCGACAAAACCCGCTTCGCCATCTCCACGGAAGAGACACGGTATTACCTCAACGGCGTATATCTCCATGCTGCAGAGACCGAAGACGGCGCCAAGGTTTTGCGCTGTGTTGCCACCGATGGTCACCGTCTCGCCCTGGCTGAAACACCTGTTCCCAAGGGCGCAGAGGCTTTGCCCGGTGTGATCGTGCCCCGTAAGGCCGTGACCGAAGCGCGTCGCCTGATCGACACGGCATCCGATCCGGTGACCCTTGAAATCTCCGACAACAAGATTGTTGTGCGCTCCGGCGCCGCTGTTCTGACCGCCAAGCTGATCGACGGGTCTTTCCCGGACTATGCCCGGGTTATCCCCAAGGGAAATGACAAGAAGCTGACCATCGACAACAAGGCCTTTGAAGCCGCTGTGGACCGGGTGGCGACGGTCTCGGCGGAGCGGTCCCGGTCGGTAAAAATGTCCATGGAAGACGGCAGACTTACGCTTGCAGTGAACCATGCCGAAACCGGCCAAGGCGAAGAGGAAATCGAAGCGGATTATGGCTTTGACCCGATGGAGATCGGGTTCAATGCGAAATATCTTCTCGATATCTGCGGTCAGATCGAGGCGGGCGATGCGGAGTTCATGTTCAATGATCCGGCCAGCCCGGCCCTCGTCCTGGACCCTGAAGACGCCCATGCTCAATATGTGCTGATGCCACTACGCGTTTAGGCGCGCTGCTCGCCATAGTCCTTGTAGCTAAGATCGGAAATTCCGAGGGCGTCCCAGACAAGCGCGGCCACCTCATGGGTGCGTGTATGGATATGGTGCGGTGTCCAGCCGTCCCGATTGCGCACCCAATCCACTAAGTGCAAACCGTCCAGTTCACTTGACCGCGACTGCAGAACGCGGCGTTTGTGCTCGAACGAATTGTCGCTGATTGCTAGATTGATCTCGCCGGGCAGCAGGATCAGGTTGCCCAGCATGTGCAGCATCTGCTCGCGTTTTTTTGCGTCTGGAAAAGCTTCCAACCAAGGCTCAGGCAGCATGGTTGATTGCGGCAAGACATGCTCAACGGACACATTCCGGATGAATCGGTAATCGGGGGCTGACAGGGCATATTCTGTCCAGATGATCAGCCCTCGCCGCAGCGTGTAATTGGTCAGCGGCGCCGACAGAGTCCGGTGAATGCGCACGACATCTTCATCACGCATCTCAAGGGCACGCAGGCGATCGGGTCGCGCGCCGCCCGCCAATTCGGCAAGGGCCTTTGCGAAAACCAGATGGCGCTTTTGCGCGCTGAACCCAGACAGGTCCATGGCCATGGCCGAACGCTGGATCTGATCAAACAGCCCCCGCCGCCAGGCCGCGCCTTCCCGCTCGCCCATGGCGCTGGCCAACCCCATGATGCGCAAAACAAGCGGCTTCCACTCCGTCCACCAGATCGCCCGCACAGGGAGCAGCGCCTTGAACACGCCGCGGTTTCCACCAAGCGCAGGCTGGTTGAGCTGGTTCCAGTTCTCGGCGCACCGATAGACAAAGGAGAAGTACCGCGACAGTGCACCGGCATTGGCATTGCGCGCTTGCATCCAGTCTACAAATCCATTGAGCCGCTCGACGGGCTCGAGCTTGTGGTCACGCCTGTCGGCGATGCCCCGCTCCATCATTTCGAGGGCGAGGACGAAGCCCTGAAACCCGCTATAGCGGTCGTATTTGTAACTCTCCTCGACCTGTTCGGCGCGCTCCTGGCTTTTGGCCGACAAGACCTGCCGGATCGATTGCCATTGATCCAGGAGGCCATCAATTTCCTCCGGCGTTCCCGGAAATTCCGACAGGCGGGACTTGATCAGGTCTGCATCTTCCAGCTTCAAGCCGCGCATGTTGATGGTCTGGAACACACGGTTGGCCATGGGTTGGGAGTCCACGGCGAGGCGAAGCATCACCACGCGTTCAAGCACGGTACGCGCCACACTCTCCCGCTCCATCGGCGATAGAGCACGAATTTCATCCCGCAGAAGGCTTTGGGCACGGCGGAGGGACTCAGCCTGCCCGGACAACCGCCCCCCGCGCAGGGTGCGAGATTGCCCGGCAGGCTGGATGCAATGGGCGAGGTACTGGTGACCGATCAGCTTCAACCTCGGATCACCGCGCACATCCAACACACATGCGCCGAGCCGCCTGGAGAGGTCTGCGTCATAAATGTAGTCGCGCAGCAAGCTGAGCAGCACCGTAAGCGTAGTGACGCGCTGGAGCCCATCATAAATGGTGTAACGCGCCTCGCCGCCATGGACGATAATCATGCCCAGAAAATAGATCGGCAAGGGTTCTTCGCCGGGATCAAAGGCAAATGCCTTGATATCCTGCCACAATTCACTGACTTCACGCTCAGTCCATTGGAAATCGCGCTGGACATCTGCCGGTTCGATCCAACTGTTTCCCAGAATGAACTCAACCGGATCGGACGTGGCCCTGAAACCGAACTCTACCATTGAAATCCCACCTCTGGTTCCAGCAAACCAAAGACAGTAGAGCGTGTCGAGGCTAGAAGGTGCCTTCCAATGACCGCCCTGACTCGCCTCCGCCTGCATGACTTTCGAAACTATGCCAGCCTCGACCTGAAGCTGGATGGGCGGCATGTCTGCCTTTACGGCGCCAACGGAGCCGGCAAGACCAATCTGATGGAAGCGATCAGCCAGCTTGGGCCCGGGCGCGGCTTGCGCTCAGCCGCCCTGAACGAGCTGACCCGGGCGAATGCACCGGCAGGCTGGACGGTCTCAGGCGATCTTGGTGAGCGCAAAATCGGTGTCGGTCTGGATACGTCAGGTGCAGGCAACAAGCGCTCCGTCCGCATCGACGGGGAGAACGCGACCGCCAGCGACCTGGCGGACCTGATTCGGATTGTCTGGCTAACGCCCGCCATGGATTCGGTATTTCGTGGCTCTGCGGGCGACCGACGCCGGTTCTATGATCGCCAGGTGATGGCGCATATGCCCGCCCATGGCCCCGCCGCCGCGCGCTACGACAAAGCCATGCGTGAGCGTAACGCCCTTCTGGAACGCCCCTATGTTGACCCCGGCTGGGCAGACGCCATTGAGGCGCGCATGGCTGAAGCTGGTGCAGAAATGGCCATTGGACGCGCCCTTGTTCTGGAGCGGCTACAAAGCGCCGTCGATGCCCGACCGGAAGGCGCTTTTCCGAAAGCAAGCCTGACCTTGATTGGAGAGGCGGAGGAAATGGCGATCGCGGGCAAGGGCCTCGCCGATATTGAAGACGCCCTGGCCAGCCAATGGGCGGACATGCGCTTTGCCGACAAGAAAGCCGGACGGACATTGAAAGGGCCCCACCGCTCCGACCTCGGTGTCATCCACCGCCCCACCGACATGCCCGCCAAGGATGCCTCAACGGGCCAGCAAAAAGCGCTTCTGATCGGGTTGATCCTTGCCTCTGCGCAGGCATTGGCAGGCCATGGGGATGGACCGACACCTTTCCTGCTGCTCGATGAAGCCGCCGCCCATCTCGACACCGACAGGCGCGCGGCGCTGTACGACGAACTCTCCGCCTTGCCCGGCCAGGCCTGGCTCACGGGAACGGAAGCCTTCCTGTTCGAGCCGTTCAACGCGCGCGCCCAGAGGGTGGAAGTTTCCGAAGGCACCGCAATCGCCGTCGACTGAAGTGTAGAATGAGTTCCGTCAGTTCAACGACTGAAGCCTGCTCTGGAGCTCACTCACACGCGAGCCGCCATAGTCGCGAATCCATTCCGCAAAGGCCTCACGCTCCATGGGCTTGCAAATGCCAAAGCCCTGCACTGTTTCGCAGCCCAGTTGGCGCAGGATGGAAAACTGCTTCGGCGTTTCCACCCCTTCCATCACGACACTCAGGTCGAGATCCATCGCCAGAGTATGCACAGCTCGAACCACCTGAAAGGTGCGCGGGTTCTCAAGGTCCGCGACGAGCGACGTATCAATTTTCAAGCCGTCGAGATTCAGCTTCAACAGGTTGGAGATTGTCGCGTGGCCGGAACCAAAATCATCCATGATGGTTTTGATTCCCGCTTCGCGAAGACGCGTAATCGAGCTCACCGCCGCATCATCCGAGCTATCAATGAGCGTGGACTCGAGTATCTCCACCACGACTTCGTTCGTGCCCAAGCCTCGGACTTCAAGTGCCGACTGAATTCGCAGTACAAAGTCGACCGAGCGCAAGGACTGCGCCGATGCGTTGACGGAAACATAGGGTATGTCCGCACCTTCGCGGCGAAGTGCAACGAGCGCGTCCAGACTTTGGCATATGACCTGAAAATCGAAGTCAGCCAGCCGACCCATCTCCGTCAGTATCGGCACGACCACATTTGGCATGAGCAAATCGCCGGACCGGGACCGGATGCGTCCAAGCCCTTCCACGCCCACAAGTCGACCTGTCCGCAAACAGGCTTGAGGCTGCACCATACAGATCACGCGGTCTTCGTTGAGGGCCTCATCGAGTTCAATTCTGAAAACCCGGTCCTGTTCAAGCTGGCTGCGCATCGTTGCGTCGAAGGCACAGGCCCGTCCTCGGCCGTCGCGCTTTGCGTCATAGAGCGCGAGATCAGCATCGGTCATCAGCGATCCGATTGTGTGGTCGTGCCCATTTGATAAGACATAGCCGATGCTTGCCCCAACACGGCAACGCACGCCTTCAGCGACCATGGGCGCCTTCAGAAGCGCGACAAGCCGCTCGCAGTGGTTCTGAGCCTCCGACGCGCTGAGCGTGGCCGGCACGACGGACACAATGACGAATTCATCGCCGCCCACCCGCGCCACCAGCGAGCCGTCAAAACTGGCGTTCCTCATGGTCGTTGCCACGTTCTTCAGCACGGCGTCCCCAACGGGGTGCCCATAGGTGTCGTTGATCGATTTGAACCAATCGAGGTCGACATGGGCCAGAAACAGTTGAGTGTTCGCGCCGGGTATCTCGCCTAGAACGAGTTCAAGGTAGCGGTGGAGACCTTTCCGGTTTGCCAGACCCGTCAGGCTGTCATGGTGGGCAGAGTAGTCGAGCTGCTCGGAGGCCTCCAGAAGCTTGCCCTGGGACGTGCGCAAGGTACGGATCTGTATCTGCACGGCGTGGGCGAAGTAACCAACGCCAGAGGCACAAATACCGGTTGCCGCGGCGAGCATCACCACCGAGGCGATGTTCAAGGTCTGCGCCGTGTAGGGAGCCTCCGTCACAAATCCCATGCGTTCAAAGAACAGGAGCGACACAAACGCCGCGATCACAAAGAGCGCCGACACCAATGCCGCCCGGCCACCGATGAACACTGCCGCAATGACAGGTGCGGAGATCATGACCGGCGCGACAAACCCATCGGCGCCACCATTGGAAAGGCTGGCAACAAAGCCACCGACAATGGTGGTTCCCACAATGGTTGCGGCGCTGGCCGTGTAGAGCCTCTCGTGGTGGCAGATCCAGCTGAGGATCCCCGTCAAAACCGCGGCGATGGCCGCAATCACCTTGCCGATGGTCACCACAGGCATGAGCACGAGAACGATCGCAAGATAGGCAGACAGTATCAACGAAATGGACATTGCAACGCGCGCCAGCATGCGCCGTTGCTCAGCAAATCTGAGTTGCTGGGAAACTCCGTTTTGAAGGTTCGCGATCGTCAAAAGTCGTCTCTAATACGTTCTTCCAATTATGTTTTAGACCGCGAGTGGTACAAATACGGTTGACTATCGGTGTCAGATTTCTGCTTTGGAGGCGTAAACCGTTTACCAGTCCGCCCGTTCACCCAGAACACTCCCAGAATTGACAGGCCCGGCGGGTCCATTGAGAACACCGGCATGCTTTTCCGCACTCTGATAACCTTAGCGCTGGCAGTTGCGCTCGCGTTTGGCGCCGTCTCGGCCCAAAGCTTGCCCGCTAACAAGCAAATCCCATCGGTCAGCTTCATGCCGCCAGCAGGCGCAGACACCTCCGGCGATCCCCATGAGTGGATGCTGAAGCCAGAGTTTCGCAAACACTTGAACAAGCAGATGTTGCGGTTGACCTATGCCCAGGATGGTCCTTTACGCGGCATGCCCGGCTTCTGGCCAGCCCGTGCCATGGTGGAACGGTTCTACGAAATGGGGCCTGCCTACGCCTATGTGTCCCTCCTGGAAGATGACGCGGTTTATCTGAGCTATGGGCGACTGTTCAGGACGAGCCAGGGCAAGCCTCTGTTCGACCCTGCCCTGCACACTACTTTCACCACGCCAACGCTTGAAGGATTTGCCTTGTCGCCTTCAGGCGAGACCCTCGCTGTGACCATTGGCGATGGCGGGACGGAAATCGCAATCGTGAAATTCGTCGACACCCAAACCGGGGCAGTCCGGGGGGTGGAGGCAGGACCGGTCGTGGTCGGCGGCGATATGGGGTTTTCCTGGATCGATGACAGCACCGGGGTCTTCCGAAAGGCTGCCACCACGGACCTGACCGAAGGCGACCCCAGCGCCGGCGCCGTGTGGACACTGTTCGACATCGATACCGGCCAGTCCGGAAGCGGTGTATTCGGGCCAGACGCCCCGGGCGTGGACGCCGAATATGGCGATTGGTTCGGCCTTTGGATTCCCGCCAAAAGCGATGTGGCCATGGGCTATCTGTGGCGCGGCAACTTCATTGACGCCTATGTGGCGGACTTGACCGACATGCGTGCGGGCCGCCCCTTTTGGCGCGAGATCGGCGGCGAGTTGTTACTGAGCGATGTGGAGGTCTGGAACGGGCAGTTCGTAATTACCGCCACGGACGCGATGGGCCAGTCCATCATGTTCACCCAGTCCACGGCGGGCGGGCCGCTGCGCCAACTTGCCAAGGGCGAAGGCGATATCAGCTACCTGTTCACCACCTCGCTGGGCGACATCGCCTATGTGGCCGCGCGGCGCGGCGACACCCATCAGCTCTACCGGCTCGAGGGCAGCCCCGCCCGGCTTCATCCCGTTGCACTACCCTTTGAGGGCGAGATCGATTTCGACTCTGTGTTCAGCGTCGAGGGAAGCCCAAATTCAATCACCTTCGACCTTTCAGCGCCAAACCAGCCCTGGCAGCTTGTGCGGCTGGATGGCGACGGCGCAGCTTACCCGATCGACATTCCTGGACTAACGCCAACACCGGACGCTGACCTGTCCGATGCGTTCGACCGCAGCAAACGTCTGGCATCCTCCAAGGATGGAACGGATGTGCCGCTTTCGATCCTTGCGCCCGCAGGTCAAACCGAACCCGCGCCCACCATCGTTCATGTGTATGGCAGCTATGGTGAGACCACCATGGCAGGCTGGAATCCGGCAGCCCTCGCCTGGGTTGGCCTCGGCGGTGTTTACGCTGAATGCCATGTGCGCGGCTCGGGCTATTTCGGGCCGAGCTGGCACGCAGACGGGTCTGGCCCGGACAAGGCGCGCGCCCACGAGGACATGGTCGCCTGCGCCGAGCAACTGGTCGAGGACGGCATAGCAGAGCCCGGAAAACTCGCTGCCCTGGGCGGCAGCGCGGGTGGGCTTATCGCCGGACCGGTTGCGATCAGCCATCCTGAACTGTTCGGGGCCGCCATTGTCGAGTTTGGCGTGGTCAATCCCCTCCGCAGCCTTGATGGCCCGAACGGCGCCACGCAGATCGATGAATTCGGCGACCCGAGAAAGCCCGAGGATGCCGCGCTCATGGCCTCGTCGGACAGCGTCGAACTCGCCCGGTCCGCTGAAGCTGTACCGAGCGTGTTTCTCTGTGTCGGCTTCCAGGACTCGCGCGTTCCACACTGGATGTCGGCTCGGCTTGCTGCGGTGTTGGCCGAGCGTGGCTTTGGCGACCGGGTGGTGATCCATGCCGATGCCGATGCCGGCCATTCCTGCGGCTTCTACACCGAAGACCAACGTGACGCTCTCGCCAAACAGTATGCCTGGCTGCTTGACCTGTTTCAGGACTGAAACCGGCCCCCCCTCACACGCCCATGACGCGCTTGTGCTCAGGCGCGATGGCACGTGATTTGAGCTCAACATCCGGCCCCCGCATATAGCCTCCATCGTTGGAAACAGCCGCGCTGGAGATTGCCATGACACGACTGACCGAACGTTCCGTCACCCATTATCGCCTCACCCAGGGGCCGCTGCGATGCCTGTCCCCCCTTGATCCGTGCAACCGGAAACACTCTCGATTGCCCGCCGCCGCTTCGCCCAACTCGCCGAAAGCCGCGCCCCAAAACTCCGACCCGAAAGCCTGAACCCATGGGAAAAGCCGTCAAAGCCCCGAAGAGTTATGACCTCAAGCCCGCCAAACTCCTCGTCTATCGCTGGGGCGGAAAATGGGGTCCATTCAAGGTGAAAATTCCATGTGGCGAGTGCACTCTCACTACGGACATCTTGCGCGACGTTCTTGAAACCGAGTGTGCCAATGCCGAGGTCGATCTGGAGATCAAGGACTGGCTGAGCCACCTGCTCGAAGCAACGTTCAAAGGCGCGCGCCATGCTCCCGCCGTGTTGCTCAATGGCAAGGTCATCTCCCAAGGCGTTGCCATCAACCGCGGCCAGATTGCCCAGTCGATCATGGAAACCCATGTCCAGCATTTCCCGGTCCAGGGCACGCATATTTTCGGCAAGGAGAATTGCGGATACTGCACAAAGGCCAAACAAGCCGCTGACGCTGCAGGTCTCGCCTACACATATCATGATGTGGTGAAGAACCCCGGGGCAATGTACGAAATGCTGGCCCGGGTGAAGCCGATCGTTGGCCCCAAGACGCCCATTACAACGCCCCAGGTTTGGATCGAAGGACGCTATGTGGGCGGCTATGACCAGTTTGTCGAACACCTCGGCAACCGCCCGACTTTGCGGGCAGTCGCCTAGCGCTTGGGCCAAATCCACCGGGCGTGATCGCTCGCCGTAGCGAATGTTTCACCAAGATCCTTGTGCAGCTCAACCAGTTCAGCCTCGAGGCCGAGCAAGCTCGTCACCAGGGCACGGTTGTGCGAGACCACAATGATCTGGCTATGAAGGCGCGCTTCGGCGATCAGGCCTGACAAGGCAGGGATCAGCGCCCCATGGAGGCTCGCCTCCGGCTCGTTCAGCACTAGCAAAGGTGCCGGCCGGGGCGCCAGGAGGGCGCAGGCCAGCAGCAGGAAACGCAACGTCCCGTCCGAGAGTTCTGCGGCAGACAGGGACCGCAACATGCCCGGTTGGGTCATGGCCAACGAGAAAAACCCGCCTGCCTCTTCGACATGGACGCGGCAGCCCGGAAATGCCGCATCCACAGCGCCCAGAAGCGCATCGCCGTTTCCAATTTCGAAGATCGTCTGCACGGCGGCCGCGAGGTCCGAGCCGTCCGCAGACAGGCGAAGCGTGCGCGTACCCACCTGGGGTTTGCGCACCGGGGCGTCGGGATCGGTTCGCAGGGCATCATAGAAGCGCCACACCGAAAGCGCCCGCGACAGGTTCATCATCGGCGAGGAGGCCGGGCGTGTGGATACGGACCGAAGCATGGCGTCATACGGCGCAAGGTTGGTTGCCGCCTGGGCCAGGGTATCATCGTCGGCGCGCACCCGCAGGCTTGGTCCACGCCGCTCAGCAATCAGCGTTGAGGGGCGCGGCGAAGGTCCGGTCCACAGCGTTTCGGCCTTGATCTCCGGATCGAGGTGGAACACGCCCCCCGGCGCCGGCAAACCCAGTTCGATGGCATAGTTGAGCCCCTCCATGCCCACGCCGAGCTTAAGCGCCACCGGGCCTTTGCGCACAGTGCCCTGCACCGGAACATCGCCCCGGCGCATGGCAGCGCTGATGGTTTCCGGCCCCGCCCACTGGACCTTGGCGAAACCGCCCTCTTCGGCCAGCGAGCGGATGATCCGGTCGTCGGCAATGTCCGCCATCAGCCGAAGGGCGCGATAGATGCTGGATTTGCCGGATCCGTTCGGCCCCGTGATGACCGTCAGCGCGCCCAGCGGCACCACCACGTCACGCAGGGAGCGGTATCCGCTGATCGCCAGCGTGTCGATCATGTCCCCTATTCCCCGACCTGACTTCAGCCGCGCGGGCCGCCCTTGCGGAAGGGAGAGCGGACAACATATGCGCGCTCCTTGTTCTCGATCTCAGCGGCCGCGTCGGCTTCGACGATCACATCGTCTTCGTCCAGCGTGCCGTCCACGCCTGGCACTGTCATCTGGCCATTGGGCAACATGGACGGGGCAAAAATGCCGCCAAAGTCGGTGCCACTTTCCGGCTGCGCCTCGCCTGAACGCTCAATGCCGGGGATGGACGGGATCTTGATGTCTTCCGGCGGGATGATTTCAAAGCCCAGCCAGTTGAGCAGCGCCAGATACCCCACGCCCGTCATCACGGCGGTGGAAATCACCCGCGCGAGAAACTTCATGATCACGCCAGAAAACATCACCGCGATGCCCGTGCCGGCGGCCCCGCCAATCAGGCCCGCACCGCCCGCCACAGACGCCAAGTCAAAAAGCTCGTTGAACCATTCCATCGCCATCACTCCTCTATCTGGCCTCCCGCGAGCTTAGCCGAGGAATGCGACGGTTGCGAAACGAAATGCAGACGCGGTCAGTCTTCTGGCGCGTAGACGTCCAGGTCCATTTCGTAGGCAATGAAGAGTTGCAGTTCCAAGTCGCCGGCTGGCTGGAAGATCATCGGCCGATCCAGCCCCTCAAACCGTGCATCGAGCTCGCGGCCAGGAAAGCTCTCCTGAATGAGCGCGAAATCTTCTCCAATGAGACGTAACAAGTCGCCGCGATACTGGTTCGGATTGTCGAGGCTGAGATACTGCTCATCAAAGATACGAACTTGCGTGCGTCCCGCCTCTTCGATGCGGTCGACCATGTCGTCCACACGCCGGCGTACATCAAGGAACCCATCGTCATCGAGCAGTTCGACTTTGGCCAGGAGCGCGACGGATGAGCGCTCGCCATAATTGCTGACGATCTCGTTCAGGGTAGCCGAGTCGATGTCGGCAAAGCGTTCAGCATCGCCAGCAAACAGCTCAATGGTCTCATCCCGGTCAGCCGCGCGGCGCGCGCTCGAGAGGGTGTCACCCAGTTCTTCCAGGCGCTCGGCAGCATTCAAGCTGCCTGTCGTCAGGGACAGCCCAAACAGCAAGTGGTCGGCAGGTTGCCTTAGCGTGACAGCGGGCGCCGATGAACCGCTTCCATTCCGGTCGATCATGGTTGCGGTGACGACGACCGTTTCCATCCGTTCGTCCTGGGCGAGGGCAGGACTTGCAGACACAGCCAAGGCGACCAGCGCGAAAAGGGGTGATTTCATCGGTTTGCCTCCCAGCGTTTCGGCCAGCTTAAGCGCCACGCGCGCCGTGACACAAGCAGCCCGCAAAACCAGGGTGATGCCACAATACCATTCTTCCCCGTACGGACTGTTGTTTCACCGCCCCATTCATTTCCCTTTTGCGGCCAAACCGCCTATAAATATTGAAGATTTCGAATCGTGAAAGAAGAGCAAAACCGTATGGCCGAGACGATTGAAGAGACCCCGGAAAAGGGGCCCGAATACGGCGCAAGTTCCATCAAGGTTCTCAAGGGTCTGGAGGCGGTTCGCAAGCGCCCCGGCATGTATATCGGCGACACCGATGACGGCTCTGGCCTGCACCATATGATCTATGAAGTGGTCGACAATGCCATCGACGAGGCGCTGGCAGGCCATGCCGATGAGGTGACCGTAACGCTGCAGCCCGATGGCAGCGCGGAAATCACCGACAATGGCCGCGGTATTCCCGTGGGCATGCACCCGACCGAAAATCGCTCGGCGGCCGAAGTCATCATGACCGAGCTGCACGCTGGCGGAAAGTTCGACCAGAACTCTTACAAGGTGTCTGGCGGCCTGCACGGCGTGGGCGTGTCGGTGGTGAATGCCTTGTCAGTCTGGCTGGATCTCACGATCCACCGGGATGGCAAGGAGCACAAGGTTCGCTTCGTGGATGGCGGCTTCACCGAAAAGCCCCTGGAAGTGGTTGGCGATAGCCCGCTGAAGGATGACGGCACGCCCTACACGGGCACCGCCGTGCGCTTCCTGGCCTCGAGCGACACGTTCACGATGACCGAGTACAACGCCAAGACGCTGGAACATCGCCTGCGCGAACTGGCCTTCCTGAATTCCGGCGTGCGCATCGTCTTCACCGACAAACGCGGCCCTGAGCCCGAAGAGATCATCCTGGAATATGAAGGCGGCACCAAAGCCTTCGTCGAACACCTCGACCGCCAGAAATCCGCCCTCATCCCGGACGTGATCTACGTCATCGGGGAGCGTGACGGCATCACGGTTGAGGCCGCCCTGCAGTGGAATGACAGCTACCACGAGAACGTGCTGTGCTTCACCAACAACATCCCCCAGCGCGATGGCGGCACGCACCTGGCGGGCTTTCGCGGCGCCCTGACCCGCATCATCAACAAATACGCCAGCGAGAGCGGCGCAGCGAAAAAAGAGAAAGTGACCATCACCGGCGATGACGCCCGCGAAGGGCTGACCTGCGTGCTCAGCGTGAAGGTGCCGGACCCGAAATTCTCCTCCCAGACCAAGGACAAGCTGGTCAGCTCCGAAGTGCGCCCCGTGGTCGAAAGCCTGATGGGGGAGAAGCTGGCCGAGTGGTTTGAAGAGAACCCGAAGCCCGCCGCCATGATCATGGAAAAAGTGGTCGAGGCCGCCCTGGTGCGCGAGGCGGCCCGCAAGGCGCGGGACCTGACCCGGCGCAAGTCCGCCCTCGACATCACGTCCCTGCCCGGCAAGCTCGCCGATTGCCAGGAGAAAGACCCGGCCAAGTCCGAACTGTTCATCGTGGAGGGCGATTCCGCTGGCGGCTCGGCCAAACAGGGCCGCGACCGGAAGAACCAGGCCATCCTGCCCCTGCGCGGCAAGATTCTGAATGTGGAACGCGCGCGCTTTGACAAGATGCTCAGCTCCGATCAGGTCGGCACGCTGATCACCGCCCTGGGCGCGGGCATTGGGCGCGACGATTTCGACATCGCCAAGATGCGCTACCACAAGATCGTCATCATGACAGACGCCGACGTCGACGGCGCGCACATCCGCACGCTCTTGCTCACCTTCTTCTATCGCCAGATGCCGGAAGTGATCGAGAAGGGCTATCTCTACATCGCCCAGCCGCCGCTCTACAAAGTCACGCGCGGGCGCTCAGAGCGCTACATCAAGGATGAGGCCGAGATGGAGGCCTATCTCATCGAGATGGGCACCGATGGCGAGACCCTGATCCTCGGCTCGGGTGAACAGATCATTGGCGAAGACCTGCGCCAGACCGTGCGCGACGCTGCCGCCTTCAAGCAGACGCTGTGGCGCCTCTCCCTGCGCGCCCCCGAGCGGTATCTGGAACAAGCCGCCCTGGCCGGAGCCTTTGCATCCGGTGCGGGTGAGGCGGAGGCCACCAAGACCGCCGAACGGCTCAACCGGATCGCCGAAGAGGGCGAGGACAATTGGCAGGCCGCCTTCGAAGACGGCTCACTGATCCTGCGGCGCGAAGTGCGCGGGGTGGAGGAGAAAGCGGTTCTGGATGCGGGGCTGATCACCAGCGCCGATGGCCAGCGCCTCGCCGAGCGGTCAAAAACCGTGGCGGAGATGTATGACGGCGTCGCCATCCTGCGGAACGAGAAATCCGGCGAGTTTGAAGTCCATGGCCCCGTGGGCCTGCTCGACGCCGTGCTCGGATCGGGCCGCAAGGGCCTGAAGATCCAGCGCTATAAGGGCCTCGGCGAGATGAATGCCGACCAGTTGTGGGAAACCACGCTGGACGCCAATGCCCGCACGCTCCTGCAAGTCCGCGTCGACCACGCCGACGAAGCCGACGACATGTTCTCAAGGCTCATGGGCGACCTGGTGGAGCCAAGGCGCGAATTCATCCAGGACAACGCGCTGGAAGCTGAGGTGGATGTTTAGGTACGAAGTGTAGCGCTATCTTTCATCACGAAATGAGCCGCGCTTCTCGATGCTCCCCGATGGCGCTATATACCGGTGGTGAAAAACGAATTGCTGCGGATCATTAGAATCTGGGCATTATTTCCTTTGGTCATACCGGCCGCCTGCGGTGAAGCCGATATCGCCTATGATACCGCGCGCACCATTGCCTATTTCGAAGCGAACAAGCCGGCCTTCGAACGACTTGGCGCGCAGCTGGCTGCCGATCCCGATTTCCAGGAAGCGGTCTACTGCCCACCGGAAACCTGCATCGGTACGCCAACCATTTCTGATGAGGATCAGGAGAGGCTCGATCAATCATCGGAGACTTATGCCTCGGCGCTTTCAAAGGTATCGTCAGGCGGTTGGATATATATTCTTCGGCGAGGGGACGGAGCTGTAGCGATGCCAGGATGGGGAGGAGGCACCTCTCGCGATGGCGGTGAAACCTCGATCTCAATGCTCTTCGTCCCGGATCAGCTTCAATACAAAGAAGGATGTGAGACGGAATACTTCGCGCCGGTTTTGGAAGACGAATTGCCCTTTGCGGCTAAAACCTGTGTCAGCGCCTTGGAAGGCGGCTGGTACATCGAAGAGCAAACAATCATCGTAGAAGCCTCGGCCGAATAACCAAGCCCATTTCCCCCCAAAAGCGAAAGCGCAGCCAAGGCATGCGCCTCTGCATATATCATCCCGTTTTCATGCGGCGCTTTCGCATATATAAATGCTGCGACGCACAAACGCGCATCCCTTGGAGACACGACATGAGCTTTGGTTATTTCGCCCCTGCGCCCGCTGCCATGCCCGTTGGCCTGCCTGTGTTCGGCAAGGCCAAGACCGCGCCGTCAAAGCCCGCCGCGCAGGCGCCCCAGAATGCAGAGGCTCCCAAAAAAGCGGCCTGAGCCCACCTTGGCCAACCCACCACAAAAACGGCCAGGCGCACCTCGCGTCTGGCCGTTTGTCTTTTCCCGGGCAAAGGACGCCGCTAGAACACTTCGTCGCGAAGGCTCACCCTACCGGGAAAGTTTCCCGGTCATTCGCAACCTTCGCGAGCGCAGCAGAATCTCATCCCGGCTGAGCGCATTATCCGGGGATAGTCTTGCGTTCTTACACGATTGCCTTGAAACAAAACCATATGAATACAAGGTTATAGGTGTCGCCAACATAAAGGCGTCGTAGAACAAGGAACCACATAACCTATCGCGAAACGTCCCAGACCACCGCCATCCGACAGGCCGAAACCCGTCCCATGGCACAGCGCATCGGCATTGGTTCTATTATTCTCGGCCTCTTTTTCGTTGCCGCGACCACGCTGTTCACCGCGATCGCCCGCTAGGGGTCGGTACAGGTCGTTTCGCGCCCGCTGATGAGGGTGTTGATCAGGCTCCAGGTGCCGTCAAATCGCTTCAGCGCATGGGAAAATGTGTAGCGGCTTTCGCACGCATCACCATCAGACGTCTCAATCTCGCTAATGGCCTCCCCAATGGCGAGCGCACTTGCCTGGGTCACCAGTCGCACGCTCTCAATTTCAACATCAAACGCATCGGGCGAGGTAAAGCCCTTTTCCGCAAAATCCGCTTCCAAGACATCCCGCGTCCTGATCTTTCCATCATGGTCCACCAGGCGATAGTCGCCATGGAGCAATTCAAGATAGGCGGCCATATCCCCGGCCATGATCCGCTCCGGCCACACCCGGGTGACGAGGTCGGTGATGTCAGCCACGGCCTGCGCCTCCGGGTCCCCGACCGGCGCCGCGGCGACGAAGGGGATCGACACCGATTGCGGCATCAGCCCCTCGCCCGGCATCGATTGCTCTATCCTGAGTGTGAGCGGCGTATCCACCGTGTTCGCCAGCGACACTTCCAGATGGACAGTCTTGTCTCCTGGTTCGGTCCAGTTCTGGCTCGAAATGGGCGAGATCGGGATTTCTCCGACAATGTTTCCATCGCTGATCAACACGCCGCGGGCCGTGTTCTCGAAGAACCAGTCGCCCGGCAATGTCCCTTTGATAATCAGCGGGCCTTCGACCCGTTCCCCCGCCTGAGGAGAGGTGATGTCGACCGTGCCGGTCAGGGGCGCCTGCTTGGGTAATGTCATTTCGGCTGGCACCCCCAGCGCCTCGCGGAACTCGGCCTCGGAGAATTGCGGCATGGAGCACATCCATGCCGAATAACCGCCAGTCTCTCGCGCATTGAGCAGTACGAGCACGTCTACGCCCCCGCGCCAGCGGATGCCGCAGGTTGGACTTCCCGGCGAAGGCGACATGACCTGAATGGAATCGCCAGCGAGCGCATCGCCTTTCAGCACGTCCAGCAGCGTAAACTCCGTCTCGATGCGCTCTGGTGTTCCATAGGGCGTTTTCCCGCTCTCTGAATCCCCTTCCATGCGTGCCAGGGCAATCAAATCCGCCTCTTCCGCCTGCGCCGCTGCGCTTTCCATGGGCGGGCAGGTGCAGGCGAATGACGGCGCTGAAATCTCGCCTCCAGCAATACCCATTGCCAAAAACAGTATGCCCATACGCACCAGAAACGCCATGACCCGATCCTTTAGATTCTCGCCCAGGGGTCAGCCTATACAGGTTTCAGGTGGCGGGAAAACGTTTCACCAATCCGGCCGACAAACGGAGGCGTCTAGTCTCGGCGCCATGGATGCCGCCACCACAGACGCCTTCAATTGGAGCTTAGACTTCCTGGCCAGAACTCTGGCCGGGATCCTGGCAACGCTCGGCTTCGACCGGGCTGTTCCCTCGCTGATCCCAAGGTCCGTCTGGGTGCGTGCGTTGCGCGATCTGCGCGATATGGAGGCCCTGGCCCGCCGGCTGATCGTGGTCCTGTCAGGAAGTGTCACTCTGGACGGCATGGTAAATCGAAACGCCCGCCCAAGCGCGGCCACGCCGGAAACATCGCGGAGAGGCAGCGTTAACGCGCCGGGTTTCAGCCTAGTCGAAACTGAGCTCGATCCTTTCGCATTGGCCGGTTGCCCGGCCATGGGAGCCGATACCCCAAGACAATTGCCCGACCGCACGCCCCTGAGTGGCATGGTCTACGCCGCGCCGCTCATTGCGCAGCTGGACGCGCTGAAGGCTGCGATTGAAAATCCGGAGCCGATCGCGCGGCGGCTTGCCCGGCGGCGCCAGCGGAGTGGTCCTTCAGAACCCGGCGTTATGATTGCCCTCGTGAAGTTCCTGAAACGAAGGCGCAACCCCACCAGCGATCTGATGGAAAGCACGCTTTGGCATGCGCACCAAATGGCCGTTGCAGAGCTCAATCGCGCTTGCCCGTGGCACGCGCCACCGGACCCGCCCCCCGTCTCGGGAACGCCATCTCTTAAGTCAGGCTGAGAAGCTCCGGGTCGCCGCCCTGGGCGGTGATGTTGTTGGTCACCGTTCGCTCGGTGGCGAAGCGGGCCAGATAGTGCGGTCCGCCTGCTTTCGGCCCCGTGCCAGAGAGGCCTTCGCCGCCAAAGGGCTGCACGCCCACAACCGCGCCTGTCATCGAGCGATTGATGTAGGTATTGCCGACCGGACAGGCGCGGGTGACCTCGCGCCAGAAGGATTCAAGGCGCGAATGGATACCGAGCGTCAGCCCGTAGCCCTTCGCCATCAGGTCTGCCCCGGTCTTGGCCACATCATCCGGGTCATATCGCAGGACATGCAGGATCGGCCCGAACATCTCATGGTCGATTTGATCAAGGCTTTTGAGCTCGATCAGCGCGGGTCCGAAGAAATGGCCGCGATCGGCGATGTCGCTGATGTCGATCTGTTTCAGCAACGTGGCTTCGGTCCGCATCGTCTCGATGTGCGCTTCCAGAACGCCGCGCGCCTCGGCATCGATCACCGGGCCCACATCGGTATCGATCTCGCACGGATCGCCAACTTTAAGCTCATCCATGGCGCCTTTCAGCCCATCGATCAGCATGTCCGCGGTCTCGTGGGGCAGGAACAACAAACGCAGGGCCGAGCAACGCTGGCCCGCGGACCCGAAGGCGGAATGGATCACGTCATCGATCACCTGCTCGCGCAGCGCGGTCGTGTCGACAAACATGGCGTTCAGCCCGCCCGTCTCAGCAATGAGCGGGACGATGGCGCCGTCGCGCTCGGCCAGGGTGCGATTGATGATCTTGGCGGTCGTCGTTCCGCCCGTGAACGCCAGACCGGACAGCGGACCGGCTTTGGAAATCGCAGCGCCCACGGATTCGCCATCGCCGGGCAGCAGCGCCAGCACGTCCTCCGGCAAGCCTGCCTTTCGGAAGATCTTTACCGCTTCCTGGGCCACCAGCGGGCTTTGCTCAGCCGGTTTGGCAATCACGGTGTTGCCGGCCGCCAACGCCGCTGCGATCTGTCCGGTAAAGATCGCCAGAGGAAAGTTCCACGGGCTGATGCAGCCAAAGACGCCGCGCCCATGGAGGCTGAGATGGTTGGTCTCTCCAGCCGGGCCGGGAAGGCGCTCGGGCAATGCGAACTTCGCTTCCGCCTCCGTGGCGTAGTAGCGGCAGAAATCCACCGCCTCGCGGACTTCATCGATCCCATCTTGCAGTGTCTTGCCGGTCTCGCGCGCCATCAAAGCGATCAGGCGGGAACTGGACTCTTCAAGCCCGTCGGCCATGGCGCGCAGGATTTCCGCCCGTGCCGGTCCGCCGCGCTGGTCCCAGACTGGCTGGACGCGCGCACCGTCTTCTGCAGCGGTCTCAACCTCCTTTGCACTGGCATTGCGCACGGTGCCCATCACAATGGAGGTTTCAGCCGGGTTGTGCTGGCGCGTGACAGGACCGCCGCTCCCGGCGCCGCGCGCAATCATCGGCGCGGCCTCAATCACAGGCCCGCCTTTCATATCAGAGATTGCCCGGCGCACACCATCACGCACGGAGGATATGCTGAGATCGAGCCCGGTCGAATTTCTCCGGTTCGGCCCATAGAGGCGCGGGGGCGTCGGGATCTGCGGATGGCGGCGCGGTCCGGCCTCCAGTTTGGAGAGCGGGTCTTCCACCACCTGCTCCACCGGCACATCGGGATCGAGGAAGGCGTGAACGAAACTTGTGTTTGCGCCGTTCTCCAGCAGGCGGCGCACAAGGTAGGGCAGCAAATCTTCATGCTCACCGACAGGGGCGTAGACACGAACGCGCGTGCCCGCCTCAGCGGCTGCGAACAATGCCTCGCCCATCCCGTGCAGGCGCTGATACTCAAAGTCTGGCCCGCCCGCCGCTTCTGCAAGGCGCTCGACCGCTGCCAATGTGTGGGCATTGTGCGTGGCGAACTGCGGATAGATATCCGGTGCAGCCTGCAGCAGGGCTTTGGCGCAGGCGAGGTAAGACAGGTCCGTGCCCGGCTTCGTGGTGAACACGGGGAAATTCGGGAACCCCATTTCCTGGGCGTGTTTGATTTCCGTGTCCCAGTAAGCGCCCTTGACCAGCCGCACCATCAGTCGTCGCCGGCTGCGCCGGGCCAGATCGACGACCGTCTCCACAACGCCGAGCGCGCGTTTCTGATAGGCCTGCACGGCCAGACCCAGGCCGGTCCATCCATCCAGTTCGGGCGCCGCGCAAAGTCGCTCGAGCAATTTCAGAGAGATCACAAGCCGGTCGGCCTCTTCCGCATCCAGGCAGAGGTTGATGTTGGCCTGGGCCGCCATGGTGCACAGGTGCAGCAGCTTCGGATAAAGCTCCGCCATGACCCGCGCCTCGTGCAGCGCGTCGTAGCGCGGATGCAGCGCAGACAGTTTCACCGACACGCCGGAGCCCGCTTCGGGCGCCGCCGGGCCGCTATCGGTTGCCGCAACCGCTTCGATGGCGCGCTCATAGGCGGCGAAGTATCGCTCGGCATCGGCCGCCGTACGCGCACCTTCGCCCAGCATGTCAAAACTGAAATGGGCCGCCTCGCCGCGCGTCACCATCCGCGCGCCGCGCTTCATGGCGGCCTCGACGCTGCGGCCCAGCACGAATTGCTCGCCCATGATCCGCATGGCCTGCATCATCGCCGCGCGGATTACCGGCTCGCCACTTTCCCGCACCAGCGAGGAGACATACGCCCGCGGCCCCTTCTGGGCACTGTTTGGCGCGCCGATGACACGCCCGGTGAGCATAAGGCCCCAGGTCGACGCATTCACAAGCCAGCTTTCCGATTGCCCTCGGTGGCTGCCCCAATCGCCCGACCGGATCTTTTCGGCGATCAACTCGTCGCGAGTCTCAGCATCGGGCACGCGAAGCAGCGCCTCAGCCAGGCACATAAGCGCGAGTCCTTCGGAGTTCGACAGACCGAACTCTTCCAGGAAGCTCTCCATCATGCCCTTGCGGCGCCCTGCCCGGCGCGCTTTTTCAACAAGCTCGAGTCCCCGGCGCAATGCGGCAGCCCGGCCGGCCTCGTCAAAGTGTAGCGCCTCAATCAGGCCCGCCACATGGGCTTCTTCGTCCACAAATTTGTGCGCGTCCAACTCGTCCCAGTCTATTGAAAAACTGTCTGTTGTGGCTGGGATAGGCTGGGGCATGGCGATCTTTTCCTAGGGGTCTTTCCGCGAGACCATACTGCACCAGAATTTGCAACACAGCGCGATCCTTTGTATCGCCCGTGAGGCGGGAAAACCGGCGAGGCTGTAATGAAAATCATGCTGGTCACAGACGCATGGGACCCACAGGTCAATGGCGTCGTGACAACGATGAAACGCGTTATCGCTGAGACGGAGGCCATGGGCCACGAATGGGCGATCGTGTCCCCAGCCGATGGATTCCCGACAATCCCCCTGCCGACCTATTCGGAAATCAAGCTGGCGCTCTTTGCCCGGCGTAAGATTGAGGACAGGTTTCACGAGTTTGAACCTGACGCCGTCCACATCGTCACCGAAGGCACGCTGGGCATGGCTGCGCGGGCCATGTGCATCAAGCTCAAGCATCCATTCTCGACCGCCTATCACACACGGTTTCCGGAATATGTCTCCGCACGCATGCCGATCCCGGTGAGTTGGGGCTACAGTTTTGTGCGCTGGTTCCACAAATACTCCGGCAAAGTGATGGTGCCGACGCCGTCCATGGTCGAGGAACTCGATGGACGCGGCTTCCGCAACACGGTCGCCTGGTCGCGCGGAGTTGATACGGAACGTTTCCACCCTTCCAGACGCGTTGAGGAAGGCGCCGAGGGCGATCCGTTCGAAGGCCTGCCACGCCCGATTTTCATCAATGTGGGCCGCGTGGCGGTCGAGAAGAACATTGAGGCTTTCCTCACGTGCGACCTGCCCGGTAGCAAGGTGGTGGTCGGCGACGGTCCCCATCTGGAAACGCTGAAGCAAAAGTTTCCGAACGCGACCTATACCGGCGCCAAATTTGACGACGAATTGGCGACAATGTTCGCGAGCGCCGATGTCTTTGTCTTCCCAAGCCTTACCGACACGTTCGGCCTCGTGGTTCTTGAAGCCATGGCATCTGGCACCCCAGTATCGGCATTTGACGCGACAGGCCCGCGTGACGTGATCCCGGGCTCTGGCGCCGGGCTGATCGCCAAGGACGCATCCGGCCTGGCTGAGGCTTCAATCGGCTGCCTCGACCTTAACCGTGCCCGCTGCCGTGAATATGCTGAAGGGTATAGCTGGCGCGCCTGCGCAGAAGATTTCGTGGAAAACCTGCAACCTCTCCCGGCGCCAGAACACAAACGGTTCTGGCAAAAGATCCGACTGATCCGCCGCGGCCGCAACGCGAAAGCCAGCGAACCCAGCGTTTAAGATCAACCGCGCCCAGATAGGATTCGGCAGGCGTACCGAAGCGCACTACAGTTTCATGAAATGGGGTGACATGAGGACGCCATGGGACGACTGATCGCTGTATCAAACCGAACCGCAGCCGACCCGAGCGCACGGGCTGGCGGTCTGGCCGTCGCCGTTTGGGAATCCCTGAAAGAAACCGGAGGCATCTGGTTTGGCTGGTCCGGCGAAGTGGTGGAGGAAGCACCGCGCGGCGTGGAAGTGGTTCGCGATGAGGGCGTGGAATTTGTCCTGACCGACCTGACGGAGCAGGAACACCACGACTACTATCTAAGCTACTCAAACTCCACGCTCTGGCCCATTTTCCACTACCGGATCGATCTCGCCTCCTTCGATTCCGATGCGTTCAACGCGTACGCCACCGTCAACCAGAAGATCGCCAAACTCGTGGCAGACCGCGTGGAAGATGGCGACACGGTCTGGGTCCATGACTACCACTTCCTCCTGCTTGGAGACTATTTGCGACGCAGCGGCTGGGAAGGCCCGATTGGCTTTTTCCTGCATATCCCGTTTCCGCCACCTGAAGTGTTTCGCGCCTTGCCGGAACACCAGTGGATTGCCCGCGCCATGTGCAGCTATTCCGTGCTCGGCTTTCAATCCAAGCAGGACCAGCTGAACTTCATCCGATACCTGGTTGAAGACTGTAAAGGCACCGCCCTGGACAATGACGTCGTCGAGGTGTTTGCGACGAAGGTGAAGGTCGCGTGCTACCCGATCGGGATTGATGCCGAGAGCTTTGCGGCTGCCGCGGGATCGGAGAATGCACAGATTGCATCTGAGCGGATCGGCCGGTTTCTGGGCGGGCGATCCCTGGTAATCGGCGTTGACCGTATGGACTATTCCAAGGGACTACCGGAACGGTTTGAAGCCGTTGGAAAATTGTTCGACGACTATCCCGAGCTCCACGGAAAAGTCTCGGTCACGCAGGTCGCGCCGCCGTCCCGCAGCAAGGTCGAGGAATATCGTCAATTGCGCCAGCAGCTCGATTCCCTGGCGGGGCGGATCAATGGCGACTATGGCGACCTCGACTGGATTCCGCTGCGCTATCTCGCCCGCTCCTACGACCGGGAGGAGTTGGCGGGCCTCTTTCGAACAGCCAGTGTCGCGCTGGTCACCCCCCTGCGCGATGGGATGAACCTGGTGGCGAAAGAGTTCGTCATGGCCCAGGACCCCGAAGACCCCGGCGTCCTCATCCTGTCGGAATTCGCCGGCGCTGCTGAACAGCTCACCGCGGCGCTAATCGTGAACCCACACGACACCGGCAAGCTGGCCGAGACCATCAAGATGGCGATCGAAATGCCGCTGGAGGAGCGCCTCATGCGTTGGCAACAATTGCGCGAGATCGTCACAAATCAGGACGTGCGCTGGTGGCGCACCCTGTTTCTGAATGATCTGGTTGATCTGCCCACCGGTTAGCGCCATGACTGCAAAGCCCTCTTCCTTGCCGCCACTGACGGATCAGGTCGCCCTCTTCCTGGATTTTGACGGCACGCTGGCGCCCATCCAGGACGATCCCGAAACGGTTGCCCTGCCGAAGGGTGGCGGCGATCTGCTTGAAGGGCTGGCACACCGTCTGCGCGGTGCTCTGGTCGTCATCAGCGGGCGCGATATTCGCGATCTCAGCAAGCGAGTGCCCCACACGCTCTGGCGCGCCGGCGGACACGGGCTGGAAACCTGCGCGCCCGGCGAAGCGCCCGGCTCTGAACCACCCGCTGGTCCCATTGCCCTCGCAAAATCCCTAGCAGGTATCGTCGCCGAGCATCCCGGCACGCGTCTTGAACCCAAGGGTGCCGTGTTCGCCATCCATTACCGTGCAGCGCCGCAGCAGGGACCATCCCTTCAAGCGGCGCTCGCGCCGATTGCGAGCGAAACGGAAGACTACAAGCTGCAAAGTGGAAAAATGGTGTTCGAGCTGAAACCCACCGCCGCCAATAAGGGCAAAGCCCTGGCCCGCATCATGGCGCTGCCCGACTTTGCGGGACGAACGCCGATTATGGTCGGCGATGACACGACCGATGAAGACGCCATGACCGTCGCGGCGCAGCTCGGCGGACATGGGATCAAGGTCGGCGCCGGAGACACCGTTGCCCACCATCGTGTTGATGCGCCGGAGGATGTATTCGCCTGGCTGAAGGAGTGCGCATAATGAGCGGTGGCCTGGAACTCGGCATTCTCGGAAACGGCACCGTCGCCGCCCTTGTTGACGCACGGGCTTCCGTGACGTGGATGTGTCTGCCGCGCCTGGATGGGGAGCCCATATTCAACACCCTGCTCGGCGGAAACGGAGCCTTCACCGTTCAACTGGACGGCCTTTCCAAAAGCCATCAGAGCTACGTCAAGAACACGGCGATCCTCGAGACCATCCTCGAAGCCGAAGACGGCTCAAGTGTGCGCGTGACGGACTTCGCCCCGAGATTTGAAGATCGCGGGCGCATGTTCCGACCGGCCTCGATTGTTCGAATCATCGAACCCATTCGCGGCATGCCAAAGATCACCGTTTCGGTGCGCGCGGAAACGGGCTACGGCGCCACTGCCATGCAACGACGTCGCGGCGTAACCCATATCAGCTTTGAAGATGAAGCCAGCGGGTTCCGCGTTACGACGAATGCACCCGTATCCTACGTGATGGATGAACGGGAATTTGTTCTCGATGGCCCGATCAGCTTTATCCTTGGTCCCGACGAGTCCCTGTCGGACAATCCGGTGGACATGGCCGCAAACTGGCTCCAGCGCACCCAGAATAATTGGCTCGATTGGTCTCGCCGTCTGGCAACGCCGCCCGAATGGCAGGATGCCGTTATCCGCGCCGCGATCACACTGAAACTTTGCGTCTATGAAGAAACCGGCGGCATTGTTGCGGCGCTGACCACATCGATTCCAGAGCATGAAGGCTCCGAACGCAACTGGGATTACCGCTTCTGCTGGTTGCGCGATGCCTATTTCACCGTCACGGCGCTGAACCGGCTTTCGGCTGTTGGAACGCTCGAAAGATACCTGGCCTATCTGCGCAACACCGTGGCCCAGACCAAGGGCGGGCATATCCAACCCGTGTTCGGCATCGCGCTGGAAAACGATTTGTCTGAGTCCTTTGCCGACGCCCTGCCCGGCTATCGCGGGATGGGCCCCGTTCGCGTTGGCAACCAGGCCGCCGAGCACATCCAGCACGATGTCTATGGTCACGTCATTCTCGGCGCGAGCCAGGCTTTCTTCGACGAGCGCCTGTTCGCCAAGGCCGGAAAACTCGAATTTGAGCATTTCGAACAGGTCGGCGAGCGGGCCTACCAAGTCTACCTAACCCCCGATGCCGGGATCTGGGAGTTCCGCGGCATCGCCCACATTCACACATCTTCGGCGATTATGTGCTGGGCCGCTTGCGACCGCCTCGCCCGCATCGCGGAGCATCTGGACCTGAAAGACCGCGCTGATCTTTGGCACAGCCGTGCCGGAGAAATGCGAGATATCATCTTAGAGAAAGCCTGGAGCGAGGAGCGCCAAGCCTTCACAGGTGCCTTCGGCGGAGATGCGCTGGATGGCTCGGTTCTGCTAATGGCGGAGATTGGGTTCATCGACCCAATGGACCCAAGATATGTGAAGACGGTGGAGCGGATCGACGAGGAATTGCGCGAAGGCAACCATGTCTACCGCTACCGCGTCGAAGACGATTTCGGGAAACCCAAGACCGCCTTCACCGCCTGCACATTCTGGCACATTGATGCGCTTGCGCGGATCGGGCGCAAAGACGATGCCCGTGCCATGTTTGAGGCCGTGCTCGCCAAACGCACGTCCCTCGGCCTGCTCTCTGAGGACATCGATACGCAGACGGGCGAGCTCTGGGGCAATTTCCCCCAGACCTATTCCATGGTCGGCATCATCAACGCGGCTGCGCGCCTCAGCCAGTCCTGGGAAGAAACGGTCTGACCGCTACTCCGCTGGTGTTGCTTCGGCGTTCGCCTCAGCCTCAAGTTGGCGCGCGACATCTCCCGGCGAGCCGGACCCGCGCGCGATCAGGGCATAGGCCGTCGGTACAAACAGCACCGTGACGACGACTGCAGCGACGACGCCGTATAGAATGACGACACCGATTGCGCTCCTGGTTTCTGCTCCAGCCCCGCTCGAGAGAATCAGAGGCAGCGCCCCGGCCGCTGTGGTCAGTCCTGTCATCACGATGGGACGCAGGCGCGCCATCGCCGCTTCCTTCAGGGCGGCGTGGAATGGCTCGCCCTGATCGCGGAGCTGATTGGCAAACTCCACGATCAGAATGCCATTCTTCGCCGCCAGGCCGACCAGCATGATCAAGCCAATCTGGGTATAGATATTGAGACTGTTGCCGGTCAGCCAAAGCCCCAGCAAACCGCCAGCGAGGGTCGCCGGAACGCAGAGCATGATGATCACGGGGTGGCGATAGCTCTCAAACTGAGCCGCCAAAACGAGGAAGACAATTACGAGGCCAATGACAAACACAAACAGGATGGACGAGCCAGATGTCTTGAAATCCAGGGACTGCCCCTTGAAATCAATCGTCGCCTCCATGGGCAACACATCGCGGGCGGTCTCCTGCATCGCGTCGAGGACTTCGCCCAGCGAAGCCCCGGGCGCGAGACCCGCTTCAATCGTGATGGCACGCACCCGGTTGTAGCGGTTGAGCGTGGGGCTGTCGGCAATCGCCTGAACCGAGATCAGGTTTGACAGCGGGATCAGTTGGGCAGAGCGGGCAGAGCGAACATAAATGTTCTCCACATCGTTTGGCGTGTTCTGATCGGAGCGCAGTCCCTCCAGAATGACATCATACTCTTCGCCATTTTCGATGTAGGTGGTCACGCGCCGAGAGCCGAGCATGGTCTGCAGCGTGCTGCCAATGTCCGCGACGGTCACGCCGAGGTCGGCGGCCCGGTCATAATCCACCTTAATCCGGTATTGGGGTTGGGTTTCCTTGTAGTCCCAGTCGATATCGACCAGGCCCGGATTGTTCTCTTCCAACGCCGCGACATAGGTATCGCGCCACTGTGTGAGGACTTCATAGCTCGGGCCGCCGATCACGAACTGGACGGGCTTGCCGGTGCCCCCGCCCAGCCCCTGGCGCATTCTCGCGAACCCGCGCACACCCGGAAGATCCGAGAGGCGGCGGTTGATTTCACCGATGATTTCATCCGCGGGTCGCCGCTCGCTCCAGTCATTCAGGACCACGATCGTGAACGCCTGATTGAATGACGAGGATCCAAAACCCGGCGCGCGAATGAGGAGGCGGTTTACTTCAGGCGGATTCCCATCCTGGCTCTCCGTGTATGGCAGAAGGCGCCGTTCAATCTCATCTATGTATCGCTCCATATAAGCGTAAGACGCGCCCTGGGGACCGCGCACAGCGACGAAGAACGCGCCGCGATCTTCCCGCGGGACGTACTCTTCCTCCACGGTTTGAGACAGCTGCCAGGCGCCAGCGAAGAGGCTCAAAAGCAGCACACCCATTAGGATTGGCCGCAGGATGATCCGGTCAAGCAACCAGCCGTAGCCCGACCGAATGACTCCAAAGCCGGTGTCCACGGCGCGCGGGATCGCCGAGAGGAGCGAGGTCTTTTCGCTCGAGGGTTTGACCAGTTTAGACGCCATCATCGGTGTCAGGGTCAGCGCGAGCAAACTGGAAAAGACGACCGCCGCTGAAATGGTCAGGGCGAACTCCGTAAACAGGCGGCCCACATCGCCTTGCAGGAAGGTGATGGGCACGAATACCGCCACAAGAACAAGTGTTGTCGCGACAACGGCGAAGCCCACTTGCCGTGTTCCCCTGAAGGCGGCCACGAGGGGTGTCTCACCATAGGCTTTCATTCGCCGGGAGATATTTTCCAGCACAACGATGGCGTCATCCACGACGAGCCCGATCGCCAGAACCAGCGCCAACAAGGTCAGCAAATTGATCGAAAGTCCCAAGGCGTAAAGCACGATAAAGGTGGCGACGATCGATATCGGAACAGTGATCGCCGGAATGATTGTGGCTCGCAGGCTCCCCAGAAAGAGGAAGATCACAAGCGTGACCAGACCAACGGCAATGAGGAGTGTGTTGAACACTTCGCGGATCGACGCCGAGATAAACACTGAGCTGTCGAAGCTGCGCGCAATGACCATGCCCTCTGGCAAAGTCTCATTCAGACGGTCCGCAAGATCTTTGGCGGCGTTCGCCACGTCGACTGTGTTGGCGGTGGATTGTTTCACAATACCGAGGCCCACCATGGGCACGCCGTTGCCGCGGAACATGTTTCGGTCTTCGACGGTGCCGCGTTCGACCCACGCCACATCCCCCAGCCGAACAAGGTAGTCATCGCCTTCGGCAATCACCAGTTCGGCAAAATCCTGGGGCGTTTGAAAGGTCCGGTCGATGCGCACCGTGTAGGCTCGCGTCTGGGATTCGATTTGGCCCGCCGGCGCTTCGATATTCTCCCGGCGCAAGGCCTGCTCAATGTCGTTTACTGTCAGGCCGCGGGCGGCGAGCGCGCGCCGGTCGATCCAGACGCGGAGCGCATAATTTCGCGAGCCTCCAACGCGTACGCGGGCAACCCCGTCCAGGGCGGAGAAACGGTCGACCAGATAGCGGTCGGCATAGTCTGAAAGCTCTGGCGTCGTCAGGTTTTCAGCCGCCAGATTGAGCCAGATGATCACGTCATCATTGGAGTCCGCCTTCTCGACCTCTGGCGGGTCAGCTTCTTCCGGAAGATTGTCCAGGACGCCCGAGATACGGTCACGGATATCATTGGCGGCCACATCAATGTCCTGGTTCACGCCAAATTCGATTGAGATGCGTGAGCGGCCATCGGAGGAATTGGAGTTGATGAAGCGAATACCCTCAACCCCAGCAATCCTGTCTTCGATCACCTGGGTTATACGCGTTTCCACAACATCCGCGGACGCCCCCGCATACCGCGTATCCACCGTCACAATTGGCGCATCAATGTCGGGATATTCGCGCAGGCTCAGCCGGTCGAAGGCAACGACGCCGAAGATCACAAGGACCAGGGCGATCACCGAAGCGAAGACGGGTCTTTTGACAGCGGTATCCGACAAGAGCATAGCGTCGTCGCCCTAGTTTGCCGAAGCGCCGGTGGTTGCGCCGCCGGACGCGCCATTGCCCGCAATCGGCTCAAACCGAGGCTCTAACATCTCCTGGTCACGGATGACGACCGGCGCTCCCTCGCGCACGCGGATAATCCCCTCGGTGATGACACGTTCGCCCAGCACCAGACCGTCGATCACCTCAATATAGCCAGCACTTCGCTGTCCAAGCTGCACCTCGGAGCGACGCGCCACCAGGTTGCCGCCTTCGTCTACGACTTTCCAGACGAACGTCTTTGGTCCAACGGGCTGGACAACTTCTTCCGGGATAGCGAGACGTGTGCGCGGTTCGGCTCTCAAGGTGACGCGCATGAATGTGCCTGACCGCAAGAGCGCCTCGGGATTCGGCAGGCTCGCGCGCGCGCGAATAGACCGCGTCACGGGATCAATCCGGTTGTCCAATGTCGCCACGGTCCCGATGAAAACCTCGCCGGGCAGGTCGTCGGTTTCCGCGATAATCTCGGTGCCAGGCTGCACAGACCGCAACAGCGTGGATGGGACATCAAAGTCCAACAGCATTTCACTGTCATCAATCAGGGTCGCGACCACGTCGCCGGGCCGCACGAATGAGCCGACGCTAACCTGCCGGAACCCCAGGACACCTTCGAATGGCGCCACCAGAACGCGGTCTCGCTGGCGCGACTGCAGCGCGCGCAAATTGGCTTCCGCGCTATCAAGGTCACGGCGCGCCGAATCGAGCTCTGACAGGGAAACAGCTTCGGCTTCGGCCAGACGCTCTACCCGGTCGAGCTGTCGGCTGGCCTCGTCCACATCGGCTTCCGCCGCTTCAACCAGGGCAACCTGCTCCCTCTGAGCCAACGATACCAGCGTCTTGCCGGCGCGCACGCGCTCGCCATCCTCGAAATACACCGCGGTTATCCGGTCTGACGCGTTCAGGGTGAGGTCGACTTGCTCGCGCGGAGAAAGCGTTCCGAGCGCCTCAATCTCGCGAGAGAATTCTCGTTCTGCGACCGGCTCGACAAATACGCTGGCGGGGCCTCCGCGCTGGGCCAGCGCTGAAGGCGAGACAACAACACACGCCACCGCGAGCGCAATGAAACTGAAGAATGCAGAGCTGCGATCAGCCATTCGGGGTGTCTCCTATTGCGCGGGTCTCGTTGATCTGTTCTGCAGACCAGATGCCGCCTAGGGCTCTATACGCGAATATAGCCTGTCTGGTTGTTTCGAGACGACTGATTTCCAATCGGTCCTGCGCATCAAGCTGGGCGCGCTGGGCATCAATCACGTCGAGAAAGTCATCGACCCCTTCTTCAAACCGTAGTCGCGCAAGGGACGTCGCCCGCTCAGCTGACGCTGCCGCTGCTTCCAGATCCGCGCGCCGGGCGCGTTCGAAGGCATAGCCGATGAGCGCCGTTTCCACCTCGCCCAGGGCCTCAACAACGATGCGCTCATAATTCTCGATGGCTCGCCGGGTGCGCGCATCGTTTACATCGATATCGGCGCGGACGCGGCGCAGGTCCGGGCCTTCCCAGCGGATTGCCGGCCCAATCCCGAAGCCAAAGCTATCACCAAGATCGTTGGTTTCGTTAAAGAGGCTGAGCAGGTTAGCGTTGAATGTCAGGGTTGGAAAAAGGCGCGCGCGGTCGGCCTCTCCCAAAGCGAGCAATTGGGCGATCTCTGCTTCAGCAGCGCGAACATCCGGCCTCCGGCGGATCAAAGCCTCTGGCGTTTCAAGTGCCAGGACGTTCGGCGGGCCGGGAATGGTGCCCGGCGCGGCGAGCGCACGCTCCACCAGAGGTGTCTCTAAGAGGCTGGTCTGCCCCGTCAGCGTAACGAGGTTCGCCGCCGCAATACGCATTCGCGCTTCAATCTGCGGCACCGAAGCAAGCGTCGTGCGGAACTGGGATTCCGCGCGCTCCAGATCCAGACGCGTGGCCCTGCCGTTTTCGAACAGAGTTCGCAGGAGCGCCAGACTATCGCCCTGGAGCGCGGCATTGGAACGGGCCACGGCAAGCCGGACCTGGCTACCGCGAAGTTCGGCATAGGCGAGCGCAGTATTGGCTGCAACGGTTACGGCGAGGTCGCGCTGCAGTTCTATCTCGCTGTCCAGTCCCGCTTCGGCCGCAGCGACCAGGGCATCTATCCGCCCAAAAGCGTCATACTCCCAACTGGCGCCGAGCTGTCCCGATCCACTGAACTCAGCGTCAGCGCCGGCGCGAGGCGCCTGTCCAAACTCGGCCGAAGCGCTGCTGGACGTTGATAGGGTTCGTTCAAGGCCCTCAGCCACCAGTCGGGCGCGTGCCGTGCGGATGTCAGCCAACGCCACGTCAAGGTCCCGGTTCTGTTCTAGCGCGGCGGTGACGAGGTCCCCAAGCATCGGATCATCGAAAGTGCGCCACCAATCGCCCGCAACGGACATGGCCGCCAAACCGTTTCGGTCGCTATGGTCGAAGGTGGAGGGAGACGCCAGCTCCAGTGATGGCGGCTGGGGGGCGTCTGGTACAGCTACGCAGCCCGTTGCAAGCGCGGCGGGCAAAACCACCGCAGAATTGAACCGAAATCGTGTCATGGCCATGCAGATAAGCCGATCACCACAAATACCAGCTATCGAGACCGAAAGTCTCGATTGAGCGTTGCTAAATGCGATTGCAAGAGAGCTGCCGGCAGTTGGCCAAAGCGGGTACTATTCCCACTCGATCGTTCCCGGCGGCTTGCTGGTGATGTCATAGACGACGCGGTTCACGCCTTTCACCTCGTTGATGATGCGCGTTGCAACGCGGCCAAGGAAGGCGTGGTCAAAGGGGTAATAGTCCGCTGTCATGCCATCGGTCGACGTGACAGCGCGCAGGGCGAGTACGCTTTCATAGGTGCGCTCATCTCCCATCACGCCAACGGTATTGACCGGAAGCAATACGGCAAACGCCTGCCAGATCTCGTCATAGAGATTGTGGGTTCGCAGCTCCTCCAGATAGATCGCATCGGCCTTGCGCAACGTGTCAGCTTTCTCCCGCGTGATCTCGCCCGGGATACGGATGGCGAGGCCCGGCCCCGGAAACGGATGGCGGCCAATAAAGGCCTCCGGCAGGCCCAACTCCCGCCCCAGAGCGCGCACTTCATCCTTGAAGAGCTCACGCAAAGGCTCGACCAGTTTCATGTTCATACGCTCTGGCAGGCCGCCCACATTGTGGTGAGACTTGATGGTCACGCTTGGCCCGCCCAGCGCACTGACACTTTCAATCACGTCTGGATAGAGCGTGCCTTGGGCGAGGAAATCTGCCCCGCCGATCTTCTTGGCCTCTTGCTCGAACACATCGATGAACAGCCCGCCAATGATCTTGCGCTTGCGCTCGGGGTCGCTGACGCCCGCCAGCTTGCCGAGGAACAGGTCCGACACGTCCACATGGACCAGCGGAATGTTGTAGTGCTCGCGGAACAGGCCTACGACCTGCTCGCTTTCATTCGTCCGCATGAGGCCGTGGTCGACATAGACGCAGGTGAGCTGTTCGCCGATCGCTTCGTGGATGAGCACGGCAGCGACGGAACTGTCGACGCCGCCCGACAGGCCACAGATCACTCTTCCCTGCCCCACCTGGCCACGGATCTTTTCAATCGCCTCGGCGCGATAGGCTGCCATGGTCCAGTCGCCCTTAAGGCCGGCGACGCCATGGGTGAAATTGCGCAGCATTTGCGCGCCGTGGACGGTGTGAACCACCTCAGGGTGGAACTGGGTTCCGTAAAAGCGGCGCTCGGGGTCGGCGATGACCGCATAGGGGGCGCCGGGCGAGCGGGCGATAACGCCAAATCCGGGCGCCATCTCCGCGACATGGTCACCATGGCTCATCCAGACCTGCTCGCCGGTTTCGCCCTGGAAGAGGCCTTCAAGGATGGGGTCGTCCACGACGCGCTCAACAAAGGCGCGGCCAAACTCCCGGCTTTCGCCGCTTTCCACGCGCCCGCCAAGCTGCTCCATCATCACCTGCTGGCCGTAGCAGATGCCGAGGACAGGCACGCCCGCAGCAAAGATGGCGTCATCGGCGCGCGGACTATCCTCCCAGGTCACGCTGGAGGGGCCACCGGACAGGATCACCGCCTTTGGGGCATAGCCAACCAGAAATGCCGCATCGACCTTGTTGAACGGGTGGATCTCGCAATACACGCCGCTCTCACGCAGGCGCCGGGCAATCAATTGCGTCACCTGGGAGCCGAAATCGACGATCAGGGCGCGCTCATGTTGTGGTGTGTCAGCCATGGCGCGGTGTAGCCGAGTCTGGAGCTGCGCCGCAATACCGCAAAGAAAAACCAGTAGACAACTCGCGCTTGGGCGTCTGGCGTACGTTATCGAGCGTTGACTGGACGCGCACGCTCATCAACTGGAAGCCATCAGCCACTCTGGGCCGAGGCGCGGTCAAGATAGGAACGCATCTGGTCTAAAATGGCCAGGTGGTTGTGACCAATGAGGATTGGAACGCGATGCGGTCCGATCAAACGATCAATAGTCGCGTCTCGATCAACTTCGCCATCGGAATACAAGCCGTATCTGATCTCGGTAATCCCAGACTTTGAACCGCTGACTGGAGTGAATAAGCCAATTTCGGATACGTCACACCAATCCACGCGACATTTAGAACCTATGGTCCTCGCTTCGAACCCGGTTTCGTCAAGCGTAAGACAATGAAAGCTATGAGCTATCAGATCAGCGAAGACGAATAGAAAATAGACGCCGACAACAGCGATGGCCGCGAGCGTTAGATAGAACCTCATGCCGGAGCTTCCGGGCGCAATAAGGAAAGCCAGATTCAGAAGACCAAACGTCACGCCAACCAAAGCCAGTTTTTCCTTAAGCACAGGACGGAAGGTCACCTTTCTATTCATGCCTTGCTCCGCCTGAGCACCGCAAAGAAAAAGCCGTCAGTTCCGGCCCGTTTTGGCGTCAGGCGGACGCTGCCGGTCGGTCCTTCATTCGCTTTGACGATGCGCGCGCCTTCATCCGTCAGCAAACCGCTAACAATGGCCGCATCTGCTCCGCTTTCCTGGGCAAAATCCGGTATGTGAGCAAGAAAACTCGCCACTTGATCCTCGTCTTCTTCCATGAGGAAGCTGCACGTTGCGTAAAGGATCCTGCCGCCGGGTTTCACATATTTCGCACTCTCGCGGAGGATTTCAGCCTGCTCCTCCTGACGCTTGGCGAACGACTTTTCTGTCAGGCGCCATTTCGTATCGGGCTTGCGCCGCCATGTGCCGGTGCCACTGCAGGGCGCATCGATGAAGACGCAGTCCATCTGGCCTTCCAGCGGCGCCAGCACGTCTGGTTCGTCCGGGTGGCAGAGCTGCACATTATGCGCGCCGGAGCGTTTCAGGCGCGGGATCAGCGCGCTCAGGCGCCGCCCGTCAATATCATAGGCGAAGACCTGGCCTTTGCCGTCCATTGCAGCGGCCATGGCGAGCGTCTTGCCGCCGCCGCCTGCACAGTAGTCCAGCACCTGTTCACCCGGCTTCACATTCGCCGCAGCGGCTGCGATCTGGCTGCCGGCATCCTGCACCTCAACCCAGCCTTTGGAGTATGCGGGAATGGCTTCGAGCGAGGCTTCGCGCTGACTCGGGTCCGGAGCAGGAATGTGGAACGCATTTTTGAGCAGCGGTGACGGTTTGGCCTTCGCCGAGAAAAGCGCCTTCTCTGCTTTCTCCACATCGGCCTTGAGCGTGTTCACACGTATGTCGACCGGTGCCCGGGCGGCCATGGCCTGGCCCTCCATCACTGCATCTTCCGCAAAGACGCGTGCCATCTGGGGCGACAACCATTCGGGAAAGTCGCCCATGACATGGGACGGCGCGGCTGGGTCCGGCGCCAGCAGCAGCCCTTCGCGTTCCGCATTTGTCAGCGGGGTTGGGCCATGGTCCTCATAACAGGCCTGTTCCAGCGTGCGCAGGTCCATATCCCAAGCAAAGCGCGCTGCGGCGAACACCAGAGCGCGGGCATCCTCGCTGCCCATGGCATGGCCGAGCGAATTGCGCCGCCGAAGCGCGTCGAGCACCAAACCCGACACCCAGGCCCGATCCTTTGACCCAGCATACCGCGCGCGCTTGCCCCAATCGCGCACGGCGACCTTCAACGGTTGGCGGCGCTGCATCACGTCTTCAAGCACATGGATGGCTGCGGACAGCCGGCCGCCGAGTTTCATTGGGGCGCCTCAGGTCTGGATTAGAAAGCCTCGCGTGGTAGCGTGGCGTGCGGGCAGACGCAAATGGGAGACGCCGTATGCCGATCAATATCGACCTGCCTGCTGAACAGCGCCGGGCACAGCCGGGCGAATGGCGCCTTGTCGGCGACATTATCGCAAAGGCCTTCGCGGAGGACCCTGTAAACCTCCACGTGTTCGGAACTGAGCGGGCAATTCAATCCTGCATGCGCATTCTAGCACGGGAAGTTTATCTTCCGGCTGGCCATAGCTTTCTGCAAGGCGAAGACGGCGCAACCATGTGGCTGCCGCCGGGCGTGGCGGGCAATTTTGGAGGGTTGGCACAGTTGAAGTTTGCCGTCGCCATGGCGCGGTTCGCCACAAAGGGAGCCATGAATCGCGCATTGGGCCTTTCAGCGCAAATGGCCGAGCATCACCCCACAGAACCGCACATGTATCTTTTCACCATCGGTGCCGTGCAGGAGGCCCGGGGCAAGGGCGTGGGAAAGTCACTGCTGGCGCCGGTGCTCGCCGCGTGCGACCGGGATGGCATCCCGGTCTATCTTGAGAATTCAAACCCGGTAAATGGCGGGTTTTATCGCGCCCACGGGTTCGAAACCATAACCACGTTTCAGGTGGGCGGCGACGGCCCCGTGATGGAACCCATGTGGCGATCGCCGCGCTAAAAGTTCACACGGTTTGACAGCGCGCCATCGACGATGAGGTTTGCACCCGTCGTGTAGGATGACGCCGGGCTGGCCAGGAATACCGCAGCATTCGCGATTTCCTGGGGCGTCGCCATCCGCCCGGTGGGGTTTCGCTTACTCGCCTGCTTGAAAAAGTCAGGCATCCCTTGCTCGACCTGATGCCAAATTCCGCCTTCGAAATAGACCATGCCGGGCGACACGACATTGGTTCGAATGCCACGGGAGGCGTGCTGGCGCGAGAGGCCCTTCGCCATGTGGATCAAGGCGGCTTTGATGGGGCCATAGCTTCCGGCGTTGTCGGCCTGGGCGGCAGATATCGACGCGATGATAATGAATGCCGCGTTGCCGGACGCTTCGGCGGCCGCCCCGAGAAGCGGCTCTGCCGCGTCGAACGCGTTTACCGCGCCCAGCACATCCAGATTGAAATTCTTTTCCCACGAAGATGGGTCATTGCCCTGCGCCATGGCGCCGGCGTTGGAAAACAGCATATCGATGCCGCCCAACGTTTCCCCGGCAGACCTGATCCAGTCTTGCAGCGTGCTGGTATCCATGATGTCGACCGAGGCGCCCGTGGCTTTCACGCCTTTTGCTTCCAATGCTGAGACCGTTTCAGCCACCTGCTCGGCACTGCGCGCGCACACGCCAACATGGGTGCCTTCATCGGCCAGGGTTTCTGCGATTGCACGCCCGATGCCCCGCGTCCCACCCAGCACGATCGCTGACTTACCTTTCAAGCCGAGGTCCATCTCGCCGTCTCCCTTTGTTGTGTTGCCTGCCCATCACACGACCATCGATCCACGCTGGGAGCAAGTCTGGCCCGGCCTTTGCTCGTCTTGTCGAAAACTTTCGACGAATTCACCAGAAATCACGCAGGAGGCGAGAGATGTGCGAACGTGGGACGACGATCAACTGTAGGGACTTTGAAGCCGAACTGGCCGAGAGTTATCAGGAATTTGCCGCAAAGGCGGGCGTGTCTACCGTGACGCTGCGCAAATTCTTCCGCGGCCACGCCCCTATCCGGCGAACAACCTTCAACCGGATTTCAAAGACCCTCAGACAGGACTACGCCGTCGACATCGAAGCGGAAAAGCACTTCTATCCGGGGCGGTAGCCAAGGTCACACCGGCCCGGACGCTTGGCCCTTGACCTTTAGCCAACCACCCATGACGAGTAGGTCATGGAAGCAGAAACCGTTCGCCGCATAATCTCCTACTTGATGGGCATTTACGCCTTTGTGGCAACCATGTGGGCCATTGCTTTGCCCGCCATCAAGGAAAATGAGGGTCTGGGTGCACGGCAGCTTCAGGCCACACTCCGCGTCATAGCGGCAGCACTTTTGATTTTGTTCATCGGACAAGCTTTTGTCGGCGCGGCTGACTCTTCGGAAACAGCTGACGTCTCAATCGCGGAATCCGCGATAATACTGTCCATATTGATCGCGACGATTGTGGTCGCTGCGACAATCGACAATGTCTTCTATAAGCTGAGCAAACCCGCAAAGCCAAAAGCAAGCGACGAACTCACCCTCTAGGAATGCTGTAATTCGGCGTTTCGCGGGTCATGGTCACATCGTGCACGTGTGACTCCCGCAGGCCCGCGCCTGTGATTTGGATGAACTCGGCTTTCTCGTGGAGTTCAGCAATCGTCTTCGCACCCACATATCCCATGGCCGCGCGCAGGCCACCGACCATCTGGTGCACAATCGGCCCGATCGGCCCTTTGAACGGCACCTGCCCTTCAATGCCCTCAGGCACGAGCTTTTCCTGGCTCGCATCCTTCTGGAAATAACGATCGGCGGAACCGCGCGCCATTGCGCCAAGGCTGCCCATGCCGCGGTAGGATTTGTAGCTGCGCCCATGGTAGAGGAAAACCTCGCCGGGTGCTTCTTCCGTGCCGGCGAAGATTGACCCCATCATCGCGGTCGAGGCTCCCGCAGCGATTGCCTTGGCGAAGTCGCCTGAAAACTTGATGCCGCCATCCGCGATGATCGGCGTCCCTGTGGTGCTGGCGGCCTCGGCGCAATCTTCAATGGCGGTAAGCTGGGGTACACCCACACCTGCCACAATCCGGGTGGTGCAGATTGATCCTGGGCCAATGCCGACCTTCACCGCGTCGGCGCCCGCATCGATCAGCGCTTTGGTTGCATCGCCCGTGGCAACATTGCCCGCAATGATCTGCACGGAGTTTGAAATCGTCTTGGCCCGTGTCACGGCCTGGGAGACCGCAGCGCTGTGCCCGTGGGCTGTGTCGATAATCACGGCGTCTACACCGGCTTCAATCAACGCCGCCGTCCGCTCAAAGCCTTCATCTCCCACAGTGGACGCAGCAGCCACGCGCAGGCGACCGGCCTCATCCTTGGCGGCATTCGGGTTCACAGCCGCCTTGTCCATATCCTTCACGGTCAAAAGGCCGACACAGCGATCATTATCATCGACGATGATCAACCGCTCGATGCGATACTCGTGGAGTAGGCGCCGTGCATCTTCAATCGGCGTGTCCATGCGCACGCTGATCACTTCGCGGCTCATCAGGCTCGCAACGGTTTCGCTTTCATCTTCGACAAAGCGCGTATCACGGTTCGTGATGATGCCAACAACCTTGCCGCTCTCCTCAACGACCGGAATTCCGGAAAAGCCCGTGCGGGACTTCAGCTCGCGCAATTCGCCAAGGGTCGCTGTGGGTGAGATTGTGACCGGGTTCATCACAATGCCGGACTCAAATTTCTTGACCTGGGTCACCTGCCCGGCCTGCTCCTCGACGCTCAAATTCCGGTGGATAACGCCGATGCCGCCGGACTGGGCCATGGCAATGGCGAGACGGGCTTCCGTGACCGTATCCATAGCTGCTGAGAGCAGCGGGATGTTCAGCGCAATGTCTTTGGTCAGCCGTGTCGACACATCGACCTGGGCGGGCATGACCTCGCTGGGGCCGGGTTGCAGCAGAACGTCATCAAAGGTGACAGCCTGGCGGATTTTCATGTTGGGAGCTCCCTTTTTGGCCTCCTAAGGGAGTCCCGCCGGGAAGCCAAGCCCCTTTCCACGCTTTGAACTGCGAAGGGCCTAATCCACGCAAAGTGTCGGCGTGATGCGGCCCTCTTCCACTGCTGTGGTGCACCCAAAGAGACTGTCATTCGGCGCACAGCGTCCGCCTGTGGTCAGTTCGCCAATGTCTCCATCGCCTTCAGCCAAAAAGCACATTCCCAAACAATCGTCTGAACCGGAACAAGCTTTTCCAGCATCAGCAAATGGTTGAATACAGTTCTCCCACCCGCGCATCCCAGCACGCCTGACATCTCCGCCCGCCGCCTCGCACCGTGCGTGTTCCTCAGCGGTCGCCTTTTCGCCCTCAAAGACAATCCGTTCGTAGTCCGACGCTGCGACCTGATAGGACGGTGCCACGCGCGTTTCACACGCCATCAGCCCGAATATTGCGATCGCGAGACAGAGTCTCTGCAGCATGGTGCTGTCCTTCCAGATGCTATTTGTGGCCAGCCTGACGCTTAAAACCCTTTGCCACGACAAAAATCTCCGGGCTGCCTGCCCGGCTAGCTGGCGGCTTGATGTGTTTAACGTCGGAGAAATGCGCTTTCAGCCGATCGAGCACATCCTTGGTTGCCCCGCCCTGGAAAACCTTTGAGATGAACGCCCCGCCCGGCGCCAGGTTCGCCACGGCGAAATCCAGCGCCAGTTCGACCAGTGCAACAGTGCGCAGATGGTCGGTCGATTTGTGCCCGGTCGTATTCGCGGCCATGTCTGACAGGACAATATCGGGCGGCCCGGAAAGCCCTGCTTGCATGGCTTCGACATCCGCCATTTCTGCGATGTCGCCCTTGATGATGAGGATGTCTTCGACCGGCTCCACATCCAGCAAATCAATGCCAACAATTTCCGCAGCGCCAAATTCGCGGGCAACCTGTAGCCATCCGCCCGGCGCGCAGCCAAGGTCCACGACGCGTTTGCCGCGGAAACTGATCTTGGCCTTCTCATTGATCTCCTTGAGCTTATACGCCGCACGCGAGCGATACCCAGCATCCCGCGCCTGGCGCACATAGGGGTCCGCCAATTGCCGCTCGATCCAGCGTTTTGAACTCTCTTTCTCCGCATTGTGGGCGATGATTTTTCGCTCACCCATCTGGCGGCCGGAGGAGCGTTTTTTCTTGTCGCTGGACGGACCCTTCCACCGTCTTTTTTCGTCGCCACTCATTCGCTTTTGACCTTCGTTTTGCTTTTATCAGAAGCGTTCTTCGACGTGACCGACTTCCCCCGCCGCTTTCCGCCGCGCCGTCGACGGTCCTTGCGCTTGGGTCCGTGGATCATGGTCAACAGCAGGCCTTCCCGCAAGCCACGGTCGGCGATGCGCATCCTATCGGTCGGGAATGTCTCCCACACCGCATCCAGAATGGCACAGCCCGACAGCATTAGTTCGGCGCGGTCTGTGCCGACCGTGGGCAGCTTTGCCCGCCCTTTCGGCCCAAGCGTGACCAGTTGCTCGATCGCGGCCCCGGCTTCACTTCGGTCCATCCACACACCATCCACATCGCTGCGCCGGTACTTTGCCAGTTTCAGGTGCACCCCTGCCAGGCACGTCACAGTCCCCGATGTGCCAATAATGTGGCCGCTGGTTCCAATCGCTTCGGCAGCGCGGCCAGAATGCTTCCAGTTTGCCAACACGTCGACGGCATGGGCGCGCATGGCATAATAGGCGTCCGGCTCCGGAAGGTGTTTGAACGCGTCCCACAAGGTCACGACACCGAGGGGCAGCGAGCCCCACAATTCGATCACGTCGGCGCTCACGAGCGCCTTCACACCGCCTGCTTTTCGAACCTTGTTGGCGTTCACCAAAGACAGCTCGGTGGACCCGCCGCCGATATCCAGAACGACGACGTGCTGACAGTCCCCTTCAAACAGGTCGTGGCAGCCGACCATCGCAAGGCGCGCCTCTTCGCCGGGTCCGATGATCTTGAATGTCAGCCCCAGTTCATCTCGCACCCGGGTGATGAAGTCAGTTCCATTTTCGGCCCGCCTGCAGGCCTCGGTGGCGATACACCGAACATGGGCCACTTTTTTCGAACGCAGCTTGTCTCGTATTTTCGTGAGCGCATCCATGGCGCGCTCAATCGCGGCATCTGAAATGCGCCCCGTATGGGCAAGATCCTCACCCAAACGCGCAATCTGGCTGTGGCTGTCGATAATCCGAAAGCCAGTTCGGCCGGGCTTTGCAATCAGCAGCCGGCAATTGTTTGTACCAAGGTCGACCGCCGCATAAAGCGGCGGTGCCTTTCCGGGCCGGCCAGGTTTGGCGCGTTTGCGCCCCTGGCCAGCATTTTCGCTCGCCATGGTGTGGCCCAAATCTTGTTCGTTGATGTAAGGTGTAGCACAAGGGCGGGTAATGAGTAGTCCAACACGCTTTCTGCAGAAGCTCGCGGGAAAATTCCGCCGCGAGGAAACCGTCTCCGCAAAGGAAGAGGCGACCGCCGCCTATGGCGAAGCGCAGCCAAATTTTCTCGCCCGTTCGCGCCAGGCCAAATATCAGATTGGCCAGGTTGTGAAACATCGCGTCTTCCCGTTCCGGGGCGTAATCTTCGACGTCGACCCGGAATTTGCCAATTCTGACGAGTGGTACGAGTCCATCCCTGAGGAAGTCCGTCCCCATAAGGACCAGCCTTACTACCATCTCTTCGCAGAGAATGAGCGCACGCACTACGTCGCCTATGTCAGCGAGCAAAATCTGCTACCCGACGACAGCGAAACGCCTGTGAGCCACCCTGATATCGGCGAAATGTTCGATATGAGCGCTGGCCACTATGTTCTCAAAGGCGGCATGTCGAACTAAGCGGGATCGGGCGCGTCCGGCTGCGCCTCGGGCGCGGCAGCGTCAAAAGCCGGCAGGGCTCTCGCAGCAGCGTCGATCTCGAGAAGTCGCGGATAGGTTTCCAGCGGAACCGCGAAACGGCGCGCATTGTAGAGCTGCGGCACGAGACAAATGTCGGCGAGCGTCGGGTGATCACCAAATAGAAACTGAGTGTTTGCCCCCCCCCGCGCGATTGACTCCAGAGCCTCAAAGCCGCGTGTCATCACACCGTGTATCCAGGCCCGAACGCCATCATCGTCTGCGCCGTAGTCTGAACGAAGCGAGCCAAGCACAGACATATTCTGAACGGGGTGAATGTCGCTCACAATAGTCTGCGCGAATGCGCGGCACTGCGCCCGCTCCAAGGGCTCAACAGGCAGAAGCGCCGGGCCTGACAGTGTCTCCTCAATCCACTCGAGCATGGCAATGGACTGAGTCAAAGGCTCGCCATTCACCAGTAGGGTTGGAACGCGCATTTGAGGATTGATCGCACGGTAAGCGTCCCCACGATGTTCAAGCACTTTCGGCGCGATGTTCACCGCGATCTGTTCATACGCTGCACCTTTCAGGTTCAGCGCAATTCGGATTCGATAGGCCGCAGACGAGCGCCAATAGGAATACAGCGTTAGCTTCATTCTCGGCCCCCTCAAGCCAGACTTGGTAGGTCAAGCGCCGCCACAATCGCCTCATAAGCCTCGAGCGCCTCTAAGGCGAAATCGGGATCGGCAAAATCTGACGGCGACAGCGCGTCTCGATAGGTCAGCCGTACCACGGCTTGCAGCTTGTCGATCTTGGCCTCGTCCAGGATCACGCCGCCATGGACGCCTGCCAGTTCCGCATCTGTAAGTACGACACGCAGGCGCAGACAGGCTGGACCACCGCCATTGCGCATGGATTGGCGCACATCGACGTATTCCACGCGGCCGATCGGACCGTTGCCCGCGACCAACGCCTCGCAATAGCGTGCCGTTGAAGTCGTATCGCGCGTCTCCGTAGGCGCCACGAGCACAAGCCGGTCTTCACCCGGCATCTGCAAGAGCTGAGAGTTGAAAAGATAGCTCGACACAGCATCAGCAAGGGGCACTTCCGCATCGGGCACCATGACGGGTTTCAGCTCATACAAGCCATTGCCTGCCCGGCGCAGCGCATCCAACGTACCGTCGGTGTCTTCGAATGCATGCTCGTGAAAGAACAGCGTGTCGAGCGTGCCCACGCAGACGACATCATTGTGAAACGCCCCCGCATCTATGGCGCGGCGCGCCTGACGGGCAAACACCGTGCGTTCTGGCCTCAGGCCATGGGCCCGCGCAACGGCCTGGCTTGCCTCAAGGGTCTGTCGCGCAGGAAATCCCGCTGTGCTTTCTCCAGCCTTGCGACCATAGACGAACAGTTCAACGCCCTCACCGCCATGGGTCTCGCAGAGGCGCACATGGTTGGCTGCACCTTCATCCCCAAAGTCTGGATGCGAGTGTATCGCCGGGAAAACACGCCCCACAGAAGTGCTCGATGTGGACCTGAAAATCTGACGCAAGACCTCAGCCGTCGTCTGATGTTCGAAACTGCGGTGCAGCATGCTGGTGAGGTTCGCTGCAGTCAGCTTCAACTCACCATCCAGTGTGTCGGCAGACGGCGAAACCGTCGCTGCGTTTGCCGCCCACATGGAACTAGCGCTGAATGCGATTTTCAGAAGGCGCGGGTCCGCCCTGGCAGCCGGAGGGATATCTCGCGCCGCATCAAATGCGGTGTGTTCCCCCGTCAGGCGCGTATCGATGAAAGTCCAGTCGTCGGGCCGGGGTTGAGGCGGTAGCACGCCCTGGGTCAGCCCTGAGCGCACCATCATCCGCATTTTCTCAAGGCCTTGAAGCGCAGCCTCGCGCGGATTCGACACATCACCAGCGTTCTTGGCGCTGGCGAGGTTGCCGTCGCTCAGCCCGCCATAATTGTGTGTTGGCCCGATCAGACCGTCGAAATTCACCTCGACGGCGCTCATGAGGGAAAGCCCTGGGCGGAGAGCCGTTCAGCCTTGTCAGCGACCTGACTTGCCTGCGGCCAAGCGGAATAATCGGCCGCGTACCATGCGCTGGGCCGATGATTGCCGGACAAGCCGGGCCCGCCAAAGGGCATCGTGCCGCTGGCACCGGCCGTCGGGCGATTGCGGTTCAGGATCCCCGCGCGCATCTGCTCGCTGGCGGTGATCCACGCCATGTCATCATCACAGACCAGTCCGCCAGCAAGGCCGTAGCGCGTATCGTTGGCCACTTCGATGGCGCGCTCAAATGTGGGCACACGGATAATCTGCATCAGCGGACCGAACAGCTCCTCATCGGGAATGCCCGCACCGCCCGTCACATCTATAACGCCTGCGGTGACAAAGCCTTTATCGCTATCTGCCTGGACCAATGGCGACAGGATTTTCCCGCCTTTGCTTTCCAGCATCGCCTGAAAATCAACCGCGGCCTGTGCGGCGGCCGGGGAAACCAATGGTCCCATGAATATTCCAGGCTCGTCCCATTGGCCGATTTTCAACCCTTCGGCCCGCGCGATGATCGCATCGACGACCTGATCACCCCAGCTCCCCTCGGGTAGGATCACCCTGCGCGAACAGGAACAGCGCTGGCCCGTTGTCAGGAAGGCGCCCTGGGCAGCAATATCGGCGGCGGCGTCTACGCCTGCTGGCTCCCATACAATGAGCGGGTTGTTCCCGCCCATTTCCAACGCCAGCAAGATCTCCGGCCGACCTCCGAAATGCTTGTGGAAAAAAGTCCCTGTCTTCGCGGATCCTGTGAACAGGAGGCCGTCAATATCGGCGTCCAGAAGCGCTGCGCCGGTTTCGCGTCCGCCCTGAACAACCGAGAGACATCCGGCGGGCAACCCAGCAGATTCAAAACACTCTACCATAATGGTCGCAACGGATGGGGCCAGCTCCGATGGCTTGAAGACGCATGTATTCCCAGCGAGCAGGGCCGGAACGATGTGCCCGTTCGGCAAGTGACCCGGAAAGTTAAACGGACCAAACACAGCCATCACGCCATGGGCGCGGTGGGTGAGGTGTATGCCGCCAAAGGGCGCCTCTTTCATGGAGCCGCCGGCACGCTCTGCCTGGGCTGCAATCGACAGGGTGATCTTGCCGATCATCGCGCCCGCCTCGCCGGTGGCATCCCAGAGCGCTTTGCCCATGTCCCTTGAAATGGTTTCGGCAATCTCGGCCTTTCGAGCGGCAAGTGCCTCGCCATAGGCTTCGATGATGCGCGTGCGTTCCGATTGGGGAAGGCGCGACCAGGCTGGAAATGCCGTCCTGGCCGCCGCGGCCGCGCTGTTCACTTGGGCGGCCCCCGCAGCCCGGCCTTGCCACACAGTCTCACCCGTTGCCGGGCACGTGCTGGTAAAGCCTTCGCCCTGCCCCGTTTCCCATTGGCCATTCACATACACGTCTTGCCCGCTCATGCTGGCTCCTTTGTCCAGATGCGGGCTGGCTCGCCTGGCTTTGTCTGAAGCGCCACGAAGACACCCGCATCCACCACAGCGCGGTCATTGCTGATGTCGGCGCGCACGGAGACCACACGAAAATCCGGCAACCGATTGTTGGAGACAAGCGTGAAGGGCGCATCATCGCCTATATCACCGGCCTCAAGATTCACGACCCGGCTCTCCCGGATCGTTCGAATGTTCTGCCGCTCGCATTTCACGAGTGGTCCGCCGTCGAAGATGTCGACAACGCGCTCAAACCGGAAGCCTTCCCATTCCAACAGTTTGAGCGCGCCCACGCCATCTGCATGGCATCGCCCGATGACTTCGCGCGCCTCTGGTGGCAGAAGATCCACGTAGATCGGGTATTTGGGCATCAGGTCGAGGATGAACTGGTTGTCGCTGATCGCAGACAGAAAATCGGCCTCGGGAAAGCTCATACGGAAGAAGTGCTGACCCAGGCAGTCCCAAAACGGCGTGTCACCGTTTTCGTCGACGACCCCGCGCAGCTCAGCCAGAACCTGATCGCTGAATGCGTCTGGTGCGGCGGCCATGAGCAGATAACGGGCCTGGGCGACGAGCCGCCCCACTCCCACACCGCGCATTTCAGGTCGCAGGAAAAGGGTTCCCACTTCGGTAAAACCTACAAACTCATTGGTCAGGACCAGAGCGTCCATGTCGAAACGGCGGTCCGCTGCCTGGCTCGCCTGGGCCAAGGTAATGATGCGGTAATTGAAGAACGGATAGTCCACGCCCACGCCAGCTTTCACCGCGCTACAGCCCCCTACCGAGCCATCTTCGCGGTCCTCCAGCATCATCAGGAATTTGCCGGTCTGGGGGCGTTCTGTTCGGTTCCCGAAAGCTTTCTCAGAGGCTTCGAGCCGCGAGCGCAGCAAGGCCTCATTGACCGGGAGCGACGTAAAGCCCGGCCCTGACAGGTCCGCGAGGTCCATCAAGGCCTCGAGATCGTCCAGGCGCGAAGGCCGAATGACGAACCGCGGCCCGCTCACGCCATCAATGCCTTGATCCGCGCCGCGTCTATCCGACCATCGGCAACCCGATTCAGCAGCAACGCTGAGAGGCTTGCGCGTTCAGAGAAACTGTCGGTGACCACGAATTCTTCCGCGGAATGGATACGCCCGCCACGCACGCCAAGCGTATCAACGTTCGGAACGCCTGCCGCAAAAATATTGTTTCCTTCGCAAACACCGCCCGTGTCCTGGAAGGTGATTTCAAGACCGAGCGCTTTGCCTGTCCCGCTCACGGCATCGAAGAGCGCCTGCTGAGCAGCGTTTCTGGGTTTGGGCGGGCGATAAAAGCCGCCATGCAAGTGGCCGGAAATGCCGTCACGTGCTTTCGCCTCAATCAGCAAAAGATCTACCTGGGTTTGCGCCCATTTAGCCGCGTCCTCGTCAGGCGCGCGCGCGCCGAACCGAACCACGGCGAGGTCCGGCACAATGTTCACCGCACTGCCGCCATCAATCGCGCCGACATTAAATGTCACGCCATGCTCATTACCGTTGAGCCGCTCAAGCCCAAGCACGAGGGCCGCCGCCGCTTCCAGAGCGCTGCGACCGTCTTCCTTGGCTCGACCCGCATGAGCCGCGCGGCCATGGAGCACAATGTCGTAGACAGCTGAGCCCTTGCGCCCGCCACTCATCGCACCGGATTCCATGGCGGGTTCGTAGGTCATACCGATCAGAGCGCCTGACTGGGCGGCTTCTGTCAGGGCGTGGGCACTGGCGAAGTTGCCGATTTCCTCATCGGGCGTCACCACGATCTGGTACCCAACCCGGTCTTTCAAGGGTCCAGCCTCAAACGCCTTGAGCGCCTCAAGCATAACAACAAGACCGCCCTTCATATCCGCAAGGCCAGGCCCGTTCAGTTTTCCACCGCCGATATCGGTAACATCAGTAAAAGTGCCATCGGGAAATACGGTGTCGTAGTGGCCGCTCATGACCACTTGCACGGGCGCATCGGGGCGAGATTTCACCCGCAGCACCGGACCCGTTTCGATTGTAAGCGCCTCGCCCTTGTTCGTAATCGTATCAAAGGGTTTCGCGGTTTCCAGCTCTATCTCGGCGTCGAGCTCGCTATAGGCATCCGCCAGCGTCGGTGCGAACGCTTTCAGGCCTTCGCTATTCCAACTGCCAGTATTGACCTTGGACCACGCCACCGTGCGCTCAACCATATGGCCATTGGCATCTTCCAGGCGCTCTCGCGCGGCTTCATCCTCGCGGGAAAGACTCGATAGTTTATCCATAGTCAGTCTGGTTCCATGCCCCTGCTAGGCTTTCAACCCCCAGCACGTGTTGCAGCGCAACAACAGCGCCCGAAATCGTACAGTTCAGGGGCTGGCATGTGTCGTCGGACAAGGACAAATGCGCGTCACCACGCGAATTCCAGAAAGGACACTGCGATGACTATCTTGAAGAAAACCCTGACAGCGCTCGCTGCAGGTTTAATCATGACAGGTGGCCCGGCTTTTGCCCAGGATGCGACCTGGACCGGGGAAGGCGCATTCAACGCTGGCGTCACCTCCGGCAACACGGACACAACCGATCTCGGCCTTGGATTATCCCTGGCCCGTGAAACGCAGGTCTGGAAAACCGCTCTGGATGCCCAGGCGGATTTTGGTGAAACAGACGGCGAGGAAACCAAGAACCGCATTTTCCTTGCGGGCCAGCTCGACCGCCAGATCAATGACCGGCTCTATGGGTTTGGCCGCGTCTCTTACGAAACCGATGAGTTTTCCGGCTTTGAGAACCGGGCATTCGTCGGTGGCGGGCTCGGCTACCAAGTGATCGAAAGCGACGCCACGACCTGGTCGTTGGAAGGCGGCCCAGGCCTGCGTGTTGATGAAGTGCGCGCTTTCACCGTTGATGACGTCACCACGCCCGCAGAAACGGTCGAAAGCTTTTCCGTGTTCGCGGCCTCGAACTTCGCGCATGCGTTCAACGACAATGTGTCATTCACAAATGACACCGACGTCCTGGCGGCGGAAGAAACCACCCAGATCATCAATGTCACCGCCCTCACGGCGAAACTGACCGATGCGTTCTCTGCGCGAGTGTCACTAGACGTGCGCCACGACACCGATCCACCCATCGGATTTGAGTCCACCGACACAGCCACACGCATTGCACTCGTCTATGCAATCGGCGGATAAGCCACCACGCCATGACGGACCGTCGAGAGCCCCGGTCATCTGGCCGGGGCTTTTAATTTAGGAGCGCGGCCAATTAAACGGTGCTTCAGCCCTGCGCCGGAGCACGGGGAATTTGAAGCCCTTGTCGGGGTCTGACCGACCATCTTCGAAACGGTTCACCAGACGATAAGCCAGCCAGAATCCCAGAATGCCGAAGAGAACACCTCCAAGCGCCTGGCCGATGAGAACACCCGGCGCCCCGCCGATCTGCCCGCCGACATAGATGAAGGGCACCACGCCGATTGTGTTCTTGCCCCAGTTCAACGCAGTCGAAAAAAGTGGCCGCCGAAGATTGTTGAAGGCTGCGTTGGAGACAAACAGAGTTCCGTTGAAGATGAAGAGAGGGGCTACGACGAGGGCAAACCAGAAGATGATTTCGGCGCCCTCATCGCTAAGGCTGAATCCGCGCGAGATCGCGCCATGGCCAATGAGAAGGACGATCCAGATCATCAGAACATAGGCGCCCGCAAACTGGATCGCGCGAACCAGAGTCGCCCTCACCCGGTCAAATTGTTTCGCGCCGAAGTTCTGGCCGATGATGGGCCCCACAGCGCCCGACAAAGCGAAGATCACGCAGAACGCCAGCGGGGTCAGTCTGCCCGCCACCGCCATCGCCGCCACGGCAGCGTCACCAAACTCGGCTATCATGCGCGTGACAAAGCCGTTTCCAATCGGCGTTGCCACATTGGTGAGCATGGCGGGCGCGGCAATGGCAACAATGGGTTTCAAGTCGCCGAAAAACCGTTGCGGATCGAACGGGGCGAGCCCGCCATAATGCTTGAAAATGGGATAAAGCGCGACGCACATGGTCGCCACCCTGGCGCAAACAGAGGCGTAAGCCGCGCCATCAAGGCCAAGCCCAAGCGCAAAGATGAAGATCGGATCGAGGATCGCGTTTACTGCGCCAGCTGCGAGCGTCACCGTCATGGCGCGTCGGGCATCGCCATGGGCACGCAGCAGGCCGCTCGCCATCATTCCGATGGCGCCAATTGGCATGGCTGACACCACAATCCTGAAATAGCCCACACCCAACTCAGCAGTCCGACCGGTCGCCCCAATCAGCGCGAGCAGAGCCGGTGCGAAGACCCAGCACGCCACAGCGAGTATGGATGTAATCGCAATTCCAAAGGCAATAACGCTGGTCGCGATGCGCCGAGCTTCATCCGGCTTTCCCTGGCCCAAGCGCTGAGCAACGAGGGCACTGGTGGCAATGGTCATGCCGATGGACACCGAAAAGGTGAAGAAGAGCACCGTGCCCGCAAAGCCAACGGCGGCGGCCAGTTCCTGCTCCCCGAGCATGGAAATGAAAAGCAGGTCCACAAAATCGACCAGGAAGATGGACACGAGCCCGATGCTGGCCGACGCCGACATAATCGAGACATGGCGCAGCAGATTGCCTTCAAGGAACTTGGCCTGGGCGTTGGACATGGGCGTTCCTTCGAGGCGAGCCTGCCAGCCCTACATGAGATCGCAACCGTACGTCGACAAGGAAGTCACCGCGCCGCCGTTGGTGAGGTGTTTCCAGAACGCGGACTCATTCCTTGCTGAGCTCAGGCACAAAAAAACGCCGCGCCCCAAGAAGGTCACGGCGTTTCTTAATGTGAATTCGAGGCAAACCTACTTGATCTTGCCTTCCTTGAATTCCACGTGTTTGCGCGCAACCGGGTCATACTTTTTCAGCACCAGCTTTTCAGTGATGTTGCGCGGGTTCTTTTTGGTCACGTAGAAGAAGCCCGTTCCCGCAGTCGAGTTCAGGCGAATTTTGATCGTGGCGGGTTTGGCCATGGGTCGGGCTCGCGGTGTTTGTGTGAAACTGTCGAAAGCGCGTCTAATGACGCCCCGCCCCGACGAAGTCAACCGCTAAAGGCGGTCCATCTGGTGACCAGAACGGCTCCAGCGCAAATAGGCCGGCCCGCCCGCCTCTCGCCCGTCAAGGCGCGCCTCGATTTCGCCGAGCATGAACCGGGTCACAGATGGCAAATCCAGACCAATCGCGTCGTTCAACGTCACCCATTGAAGGTCCGAGAGCTCCGCTCCATCCTGGGGCGGACGCTCATCGATCAACAGGTCCTCGGCAAACCCAAAAAAGAACCGCGCATCGAACCGTTTCGGCCTGTAAGGCGGCGTGACCGCCCGTCCGAAAAACCAGAGCTTCTCAAGACACGGGGCAGCGCCGAGCGCGTAGTAATCGCCCCACCCCTCCGGCCGCGCCCCGCCGATGTCGCGCGCTTTTCCCACGATGAGCCCGGTCTCCTCAAATGTCTCGCGAATGGCGGTCAGTGCAAACGACCGGGGAGTCCGCCGACACTTGATCTGAAGTTTGGCAGCTGTCTTCGGATGCAACTCGGTCAGGCTGGGCGCTCTGCCGTCCTGGGGATCAACGCGGCCGCCTGGAAAGACATATTTGTCCGGCATGAAAGCATGTTTGCCAGATCGCTTGCCCATCAAGACCCGGGGTTGGCTTTCGTCACGGCGCAAAAGGATCAATGTGGCCGCGTCTTTTGGTCGAGGACTCGGACGGCCACGCTCAACCACATCGCCTTCGTCTTCCTTGTCATACGCCGAGCCGAGCATCTTTTCTGCCATCACCGGCCCCGCTTCTTACCACGCTTTCCGGGCTTGCCACGCGGCGCCACACGTTTTCCGCTTCGGCGATTGTCTCGCTGATCTGGCAATTTCTCCCCCTTTGCCCTTGGCTTGGGAGGCGACAACATCTCCAGGAGCAATCCACCCTGCAGCGGCGCGACTTCGCGCAGCCGCACGGATACAATCTGTCCGAGACCAAAGTGCTTTCCCGATCGGCGCGCCGTGACCCGCATGGCGCCCTCATCAAATACCCAGAAATCATCGGAAAGGCTCGAGATCGGGACAAACCCATCGGCTGCGGTTTCCGCGAGACGGACAAAGAGCCCGGCTTTTGTGACGCCTGTGATACGGCCTTCGAAGTCGGCTCCGATACGGTCTTCCAGAAAAAGAGCGAGATAGCGGTCTGTGGCATCGCGCTCAGCCGCCATGGAACGGCGCTCTGTCTCCGTTATGTGGCTGGCAATTTCTTCAAGCCGCGCCGCGCTTTCTTTTGCCAATCCTTCCGGTCCAAGGTCGAGCGCCGAAATCAGTGCCCGGTGGACGATCAAGTCTGCGTAGCGCCGGATCGGCGACGTGAAATGGGCGTAACGCGCAAGGTTCAAGCCGAAATGGCCCAGATTTTCTGGCGCATAGACCGCCTGGGCTTGGCTGCGCAGAACAATCTCCGTCACCACATCGGCCGTGTCCGATCCCTCAGCATCCGAAAGTAGGCGGTTGAACCGATGGGTCTGGGGCCGCTCTCCGAGGGACCATTTGATATCCAGTGTGCGCAGGAATTCTGCCAGTGCTGCGAGTTTGGCGTCCGACGGCTGGTCGTGGACCCGGTAAACCAAGGGATGGCGCGCCTTCTCAAGGCTTTCTGCCGCCGCCACATTTGCCTGGATCATGAACTCTTCGATCAATTTGTGAGCGTCAAACCGTTCCTTCACGGCGATCTGCCGGATGGTGCCTTCGTCAGCAAATTCGATCCGGCGTTCTGGTAGATCGAGTTCCAGCGGCCCACGCGTCTCCCGCGCTATCTTTACCGCATCATAGGCTCCCCAAAGCGGGCGCAGAACGGTTTCTAACAATGGCGCCGCGCGATCGCTTGGTTTGCCGTCAATGGCCGTTTGAGCTTCGCTATAGGAGAGGCCCGCCGCCGACTTCATCATTGCGCGAAGAAATCTATGGCTCCGCTTCGTGCCGCTATTGTCGAACTCCATTTCGACGGCAAGGCAGCGCCGGGGCTGACCTTCTTTCAAACTACAAGCATCCGCAGACAGCTCGAACGGCAACATTGGCACAACCCGGTCTGGGAAGTAGGTCGAGTTGCCCCGCTTGTACGCCTCACGGTCGAGTGCAGAGCCTTCGGTCACATAGGCTGCAACATCGGCAATCGCGACAATCACACGCCACCCGTCGTCGAGCGCTTCAGCGTAGACCGCATCATCATGGTCTCGCGCATCGGCGGGGTCGATGGTGATGAGGGGAAGCTGGGTCAGGTCCTCACGCTCGGTCGGCGCAGGCTTTCCGTCGCGCGCCTGGGTCAGGGCGGCTTCCGGAAACTCCGTTGGAATGCCGTGGGCGTGCAAAGCGATCAGGCTGGCAGCGCGCGGGTCGCCAGACTGGCCAATAACCTCGATTACCACGGCCCGTTTCGGCCCATAACCACGGGAGACTTTCGGCTTGATCAGCACGAGGTCACCATCTTCGGCGCCCTGGCTGTCGCTGCCCTCTATCAGGAAATCGTACTTGTCACGCCGGTCCACGCTTTCCACGCGTCCGCCATGGCGGTTCTTCGTGAACAGTCCAACCACAGGCCGGCTCTCGCGCTTATCGATGACCTTGATCGTGAGCGCTTTCAGTCCAGCCGGGGTATCCGCGATCCTGCAAACCGCTCGGTCCCCCACTCCTGGCGCGCTTGCCTGAGACGCGCTTCGGCCCTTTCCGCGCTTTGCTGCGCCGCCATACACCAAGTCGGGCCCGAAAGGTCCGTCCTGGCCAACGGCCTTACCGATCAGGTCACCGTGTTCATCTATTCGCAAAAATTCGACAAGTGTGGTGTTCGGTAGCGTCTCAGGCTTTGCGTATCGCTTGCGCGAGACCTGTTTCACGTCATCGCCCGCTTCCAACTCTTTCAGCACAGCGCGCAGCCGGGCGCGCCCTTCGCCCTTCACGTTCAAGCCCTTGGCAATTTCTCGCCGCGTCGTGATGTGTGGATTGGCTTCAAGAAACGCCAACACGGTCTTTTTATCCGGAAAACTCATGGCGACGATATAGACCACGAGTCTGCAAAATGCGCGGAGTTTATTCCGAACGGCTCAAGCAGCTTCGCTGCACACCCGGTTTCGACCTTCACGTTTGGCAGCGTACAGCGCCTTGTCGGCCCGTTTCATCAGATCAGACGGAGTATCTTCAGCGCCACTGAGGACCGAGACGCCCGCAGAGACCGTCACGTCAATTTTCTGTCCGTCCTGCGCCTCAAAAGGCTCGGCTGCCACGGCTCGGCGTAAACGCTCAGCGGCGACTGCGGCACGATCACCAGCCGCATCAGGGACAATGACCAGAAACTCCTCACCGCCATGACGACAGACCACATCATTGGGCCGAACGTTCTCGAGAAGTCGGTTTGATAGGCCCACGAGCACATCATCGCCGGACGAATGACCATAGGTGTCATTTATCGACTTGAAGTGGTCAATATCGAGGGCAATCAGCGAGAGGGGCACATTGCCGGTCAGCGAACGCTTCATCAGTTGCTGAAGTTGGCTGATCATGAAGCGGCGATTGTATAGCCCGGTCAGCTGGTCGATGACGGACAATTCCAAACCACGGTCCACACGTCGCCGCATGATTTCGATGTATCGGGTGCGCCTCGCTTGTGTGCGAACACGGGCCAGCAATTCCTGAGGCTCGATCGGCATCTGGATCACATCGCTCGCCCCATATGCCAAGGCTCGTGCGGCCTCACGATTGCTGTGGGGTTCTGCGGCCACAATGATCGAAATCGGGCGGGTCATTTCAGACATTCTGAAATGGGTACAGATTTTCAGCGGATCATAACTCTGGTCCGAAAGCGCCAGAATAATGATGTCCACGCTGGTTTCCGAAAGGGCCACACCGGATCCCACTTCGGCAAAGGAATGCACCTCATGACCCGCTGCCCGAAGCAAACTGACAAGACGCTGGGCGCGGCGCTGCCTTTCATCCATGACAAGAATGCGGATGGGGCGATTCAGCTCTTCTGCTTCCCAGTCATTAAACCCACTGAGCGCTGGGCTGCCCGCCTGGCGTTGACGCAATTCCTGAGCCACAGCGATGTATCGACTGAGCGCTTCAATTCGGCAGTTAAGTTGGAAATCGTCAACGGGCTTTGTGATGAAGTCTTCTGCGCCAGCGCTCAGTCCCTTGAGCCTGTCTTCGGCGTCCGTCAGCGCTGTGACCATCACCACAGGAATGTGTGCTGTCTGGGGTGCAGACTTGAGGATCTGGCAGGCCTCGTAACCGTTCAGCTCCGGCATCATCACGTCTAGCAGGATGATTTCCGGGCGTTCTTTCAGGGCCACGTCGATCGCTTCCCGGCCATTCACTGCCTCGAGGACTACATGGAAGTTCGCCTCAAGCTTGCCTTTCAGCACACGCCGATTCGCATCGATATCATCTGCGACCAGTATTCGAGCACTCATGCAGCCTGACCCTCGGGGATCAGTTCTTCCACAGCGCGCATGAAGGACCCGATCTGGATTGGCTTGGACAAATAGCCCTCACAACCAGCTTCGCGAACCCGTTGCTCGTCGTCGCGCATTGCAAAGGCAGTTACGGCCAGAACGGGAATGTGGCTGACATCCTCGTCGTCCTTGAGCCAACGGGTGATGTCCAAGCCCGAGACCTCAGGCAACTGGATGTCCATGATGATCAGGTTTGGCTGTTCTCCGCGGGCGATTTCCATCACCTTCGCACCATCTCGGCACTGGAATGTTTTGTAGCCGAATGAGTCGAGGAGATCGCAGAATAGTCTCATGTTCAGCTCGTTGTCCTCGACGACGAGAACCGATTTCGCGGGCGCATTAGACATGGCGAGCGCTCTGTTCCTCATGGCGAATCGATCCTGCCGACCGTCTACTCTTCGCCGCAGTCCTAGCCCCGAGAGTCTTAACCCTTGTTTACGGGAGCAGTTCTCACAAGTAGTTTAGCGCAGTGAACAAAGAGTGACCACGAAAAGATGCCAACTGTCTGCCGGTCCTGCAGCGCCGTGTTTGATGGCACGCCAAGCGCCTGCCGCGCCTGCGGGGGACGACGCCTGGTAAGTCACCCCGAACTGACAGAACTCTCCATTGCCCACCTCGATTGTGACGCCTTCTTCGCCGCGATTGAGAAACGCGACGATCCCAGTCTCAAGGCCAAACCCGTCATCATCGGCGGCGGCCGGCGGGGCGTGGTGGCCACGTGTTGCTACATCGCCCGTCTGGCCGGTGTGCGTTCGGCAATGCCGATGTTCAAAGCGCTGAAAGCTTGTCCGGAAGCGGTGGTCGTGCGCCCGAACTTCGCGAAGTACAAAGCGGCAGCAGACATGATTCGCCCGATGATGGAGCGCCTGACCCCCTTGGTGCAGGTTGTTTCGATCGACGAGGCATATCTGGATCTATCCGGCACCGAAGCCCTTCACGGGGCGAGCCCGGCACAATTGCTGGTGCGGCTGGCCAACTCAATCGAAGACGAAGTCGGAATCACCGTCTCCATAGGCCTCTCGGCCAATCGGTTTCTCGCCAAGACAGCAAGCGAAATGGACAAGCCGCGCGGTTTCGCTGTCGTTTCGCCTTCAGAAGCACCAGACTTGTTGGCGCCGAAGTCTCCTGGCTACCTTCACGGTGTCGGGCCGAAGCTCGCGGCGAAACTGGCTCGCGATGGCTACCATACCGTGGCGGATTTGCAGGCTGCGAGCCAGAGAGACCTGATTCGCGCCTACGGGGAGACGGGCCAGTTTCTGCATCAACGCGCCTTTGGCCTGGACAACCGCCCGGTCGAACCAGGCGGAGAACGCAAATCCGTATCGTCAGAAATCACCTTCGACACGGACATTTCGGACCTCGCCAGTTTGACCGACAGACTTTGGCATGTATGCGAGCGCACCGCCTCGCGGGCAAAAGCGGCTGGCGTCGAAGGCGCGGTAGTGACGTTGAAGCTGAAGACTGCGAAATTTCAAAGCCGAACCCGGCGCGCGACCTTGCGAGAGCCAACCCAATTGGCAGGCACACTTTTCGATATTGGCCAATCCTTGCTTCAGCGCGAGTGTCAGAATGGAGAGCCGTTTCGTCTCATCGGGATCGGGCTATCGTCACTGGAAGCCGCAAAAGCGGACCTTGTGGATCTCGTCGATGAGTCGCGTGGCAAACGCGCAGCTGCCGAGCGCGCCAGTGATGCAGCGCGTGAAAAATTCGGAAGCGGTGCGGTTCAAACCGGACGAAGCCTGCGCATGGCAAAAGACAGAATTGAGCGCCAATCTGGCGCGCGAGACGAAAGCGCCTAGGCCGCGCCCAATCGCGCAAGCACTTTCTCGCGTCCAATCAGAACGATCATATCCGCCATACTCGGACCATAGGCTCGACCGGTGATCGCCTTGCGAAGGGGCATGAAAAGCCCTTTGCCCTTCCTGCCCGTCTCCTGCTTCAGCGTTCCTGTCCAGGCAGCCCAGGTTTCCGAGGTGAATTCACCGTCCGGAGCAAGCTTCGCCGCCTCGGCAATGAAGTCGGTATCTTCATCTTCGATAACACCGGCCACATCACCGAAGGCGACATCCACCCATTCGCGAGCATCTGAAACGCGAGTGCAGTTCTGCCGAATGATCGTCCAAAATGCTTCATCCGCCGCGCGCGGGTCCATCGCCTCCAGACGTGGCTTTGCGGTCTCGAAGTCCATCTCATGGACCAGTGCCGCGTTGAGTTGTTCCAGCTCTGCTTCATCGAAACGCGCGGAGTTGCGAGCAATCTTTGAAAAATCAAATTCATCAGCGAGCATCGCCAGGCTATCGCGCACTTCCACAGCATCGCTTGTGCCGATCTTCGCGAGCAAAGACGCAATGGCCAGCGGCTCCGTGTCGCTGTCTCGCAATTGGGCAATGGACAACGAACCAAGTCTTTTCGACAAACCTTGCCCGTCCGCCCCCACCAGCAGCGGCGTGTGGGCCATGGTCGGCGCATCTCCGCCAAGCGCCTTGAAGATCTCGATCTGCGCACCGGAATTCGTCACATGGTCTTCGCCACGCACCACATGGGTGATCTCGGCGTCGATATCATCGACCACGCTGGGCAGCGTATAGAGATATGAGCCATCGCCACGAATCAGGATCGGGTCAGAAACCGATGCGGTTTCGATCCCCTGTGTTCCGCGCACCAGGTCTTCCCATTCAATCCGCTCACCCGACAACTTGAAGCGCCAGTGGGGCGTGCGGCCTTCTGATTCCAGGGCGCTCTTTTCAGCATTCGTGAGGTCCAGAGCCGCACGGTCATAAACCGGGGGTCGGCCACGCGAGAGGGCAATCTTGCGCTTGCGGTCCAACTCTTCCGCGGTCTCATAGCACGCATAGAGTAATCCCATGTCGCGCAGCTTGTCGGCGGCCGCGGCGTAGGCGTCGAACTTGTCAGACTGGCTGAATGTGTCGCCCCACTCCAACCCAAGCCAGGTCAGGTCATCTCGGATACCCTGCTCGAATTCCGCCGTTGAGCGCTCGGTGTCAGTATCGTCGATGCGAAGCACGAAGGTGCCGCCAGCTTTCTTGGCGAACAACCAATTGATTAGCGCTGTTCGAACATTCCCGACATGGAGCCGCCCCGTGGGGGATGGTGCAAAACGGACTTTGACAGACATGGCGGGCTTTCAGTCGGCTAGGGAAGGTGAGACGCGGCCCAAAGCGACCGCAGACAATCGCGGCTGAATAAGCCCCATCAGGCCACTCGCCAAGAGGGCATAGCCACCCATCACCGCCAGCTGCAGCGGAAAGTCGATCCCACGGTCAATCAACACGCCGATCAAAAGCGGCGATGCAGCGCTGGACGCTACCATGGCGGAAAAAGACAAGGCCCGGATTTCTCCGAGATACTGCGTGCCGTAGAGTTCCGGCCAGATAGCGCCCATGATGGTCGCCGCGCTTCCGGCCATGACTCCCAGCAAGACCATCATCGCGAACACAACCCAGACGCCGCTTAGACATGCCGGCAAGACAAGGGCCAGCGCCATGGGCAACAAATAGTAAGGCAGCATCGCCCGCGTGCTGAAACGGTCGACGAGAGCGCCCACGATGAGCGATGTGACAACGCTGACGATGGCAAAGACCGAGAAGCCCAGCGCGAATGCCGACTGCGGCCAGGATTTCAGTTCAAGTAGATGCTGGTGATGGAAAAATAGACCTGTCACCATGAAGGCCGGCGCGAGGATGCCGCAAAGCATCGCCCAAAAGCTCGGTTCGCGAAGCACATCTGAACGTCGCCACGCTGGCTGAGCAACATCCTGGTGTTCTCGCGGCGAACTTGCATCTGTGTGTCCCGCAGGGATGCGTTCGCGCGATAAAAGCAGGTAGAGCAGCGGAACGCAGACCATCAGAAGAAACCCTGCCGCGATGGCCCAGGTTCCTCGCCACCCCACCCAGGCAATCGCCAGTACCGTGATCGGTGGCAACAGGATTTCGCTGATCGGATATCCAAGGGCCACCAGGCTAACCGCCCTGCCCCGTTGGGCCTCGAACCACCGACCCGTAGCCGTCATCGCCACATGGCTCATCATGCCTTGTCCAAAGAGACGAAGACCAAGGAAGGCCGGAAACAACACCCACCAAACCGGCGCGGCTGCCAGAAGTGCGCAGGCGCAGGCGAGACCCACCGAGACGATGAGCGCCGTTGTGCGCGTGGCATATCGGTCAACGATTTTGCCAAACTCCAACAGGATGAATGCACTTGTCAGCGTGGCCAGGGCATAGATCAGCCCAATCCGACCGTGGCTTAACCCGAACGTGTCGCGTAAAGCAGCATTGGAAAGTGACACGAAGTAGGTTTGTCCAAAGCCTGAAAACGCTGTAAGCAAAGCGCCCGCAATCAGCCAGCGGGCTTCGCGGCGTAAGAAACTGAGCATGAATGACCTTGAAAGTTCGAGAATGGAATTGAGCCGACTATCTGACGCGCCGCGGTTGGCGCCTACGTCAGCCGTATTGTCGATCCATCACCCATCCTCCTACCAACCCGTCATCCAATCGACTGGCGAAAAGGTCAAGCACACACGGCGCAGGCGCTATCTCGCGGCAGGTCTCCAACCGGAGTTTCGCGCGTCTGCCGGGCTGCAAAACCATCGCTCGCCACGGGTCTCGTCGATCCGCGTGCGGTGGTAGTCCACCTGTCCGGGGGAATGATAAATCTTGCTGCCTGACCGGGAGATGTTGCCCTTGATATTGCAATCGGCGGACGGAGGTTCCTGAGGGGTATTTTGCGAGACCTGCCGGGCACGGAGTGCCGCACGAAAATTATGGGGGCGTTCGAACTCGCTCCGCCACAGAGCGAGGCCTTCGGTCCGAGCTGCGGTTTCTTGCGCCACATAATCGGTAGAATACTGGGTGTAGGCCACAGCCCACCCGCGGCGGACCATCTGGGCATTGATGTCCACCCCACCAGCCTCACACACCGAAACGTAGCGCGTGCGGTCCATGTCACGCACGACGCAGGTCACCGTTTTACCATCCAAAAGGCGCTCAAGCGCCCGACGGGACGCGCGCCCGCAAGCCCACGGCTCCCCATTTAGCTGGCACATCTGGGCAGATTCCACCGCATCGATGCCGAACAATCGCATTCGGTGTTCTCCCATCCGCAGACTGTCGCCATCGGTGGCGCGCACCGTACCAATCAGCACCCCGGCCGATGTGTCAGTTGCCACCAATGGAAGGACAGGTCCGGCCAAGCTGGAAACGAAGCCGAAGAGCGCAGCAGTGAATGCAAGTGTTTTCATGGGTTAAGGCCTAAGCCAAACCCATTAACCACTCGTTTTCAACCTTAAATTGTTTTTACTATGTGTCCCGGAAGCGGTTTGTGATGGGATAGCGCCGGTCGCGCCCGAAATTGCGGCGCCCAATCTTGACCCCTGGGGGCGCCTGGCGCCGCTTATACTCGGCGAGATAAACAAGATGCTCGATGCGCCTGACGACGGTCTCGTCATGTCCCCGCGCCATGATGTCTTCCAGAGATTCATCCCGGTCTACCAGGCCACGCAGGATATCATCCAACACGTCATAGGGCGGTAAACTGTCATCGTCGCGCTGGTCTTCTCTCAGTTCTGCGCTGGGCGGTTTAACTATGATGGACTGGGGGATCACCTCCCCTGACGGACCAAAACCACTGCGTGGAACGGCGTTGTTCCGCCAGGCCGAAAGCGCAAACACTTCAGTTTTGTAGTAGTCCTTGAGGGCGTTGTAGCCGCCATTCATGTCGCCATAGAGCGTGGCATAGCCGACCGCCATCTCTGACTTGTTGCCCGTCGTCACAACCATGGGGCCAAACTTGTTGGACAAGGCCATCAGCACGACGCCTCTCAAGCGCGACTGGACGTTCTCTTCCGCGGTGCCGGGCTGCGTTCCGCCGAAGTGCGGCGCCAACATCTCATCGAGCGCATCAACGCCGGGCGCGATTGAAATCGTGTCGAAGCGGATACCCAGTTCATCCGCACAGTCTCGCGCATCTTTCAGGGAGCCATCAGAGGTGTACCTGGATGGCAGCATAACGGCCCACACCCTATCAGCCCCTAACGCATCCACAGCCATGGCTGCAGTCAAGGCACTGTCGATCCCGCCAGAAAGGCCAAGAACGACGCCAGGGAAGCGGTTCTTGTCGACATAGTCCCGAAGCGCCAGCATCCCGGCGCGGTACTCCGCTTCAAGGCCTTCCGTCAGCGCGTGGTCCTCAGGGCTCTCGAAGGTCTTGCTCGCAAAATCGAACCGGACCGATGCTTCGCCCACCTCGAAATCCGGCAACACCTGATGTTCGCCGCCGTCTCCGTCGACAGCATAGCTCGCGCCATCAAAGACAAGTTCGTCCTGCCCACCGACTTGATTTAGAAACACGTAGGGCAAGCCCGTCTTGCGCCACGCTGAGAATGTCGAATGGCGTTCCTCGCGCACAGTCCGCCGCCATGGAGATGCGTTCGGCGCAATAATGAGTTCAGCGCCCGCATCGGCCAAGGCCTGGGGCACCCGTTGCAGCCAAATATCTTCGCAAATCGCAATGCCAATTTGTCGTCCCCGAAAGGTCACAGGGCCAGGAGCACCTTCGCCGGGGTCAAACAGGCGCACTTCGTCAAACACGCCATAATTCGGCAACTCGCGCTTGTCGTAACGAAAGACGATCTCACCGCCATCCAGAAGAAGCGCGCTGTTGTAGAGCTTTTCCTCCTCGGCCCAGGGCGCGCCGACGAGAATGGCGGTTTCGGAACCAGATGTTGCCTCCGCCAGAGCGTGCACTGCCTCCATGCACGCTTCTATGGCAGAGGGTTTCAGCACAAGGTCTTCGGGCGGGTATCCGATAAGAAACAGTTCGGGCAGGACAAGGAGATCGGATTCACCCTCCCGCGCCCGGTCGTAACATGTCTTAGCTGCGGTCAGGTTCCCGGCAATGTCACCCACGACAGGGTTCAATTGCGCAAGATAAAGCGAGAGCGAATCCGTCATGGGGTTCAAATAGGCGTCCCGTCCCTGAAGCGCAAAGACTATGCCGTCGCGTCGGCCTCAGCCGCTTCAGCCATGGCCACGGCGGCAACGGCTCCGTGACCTGGCACCTGGCTCTGCATTTCTCCTAGGCATGCCGCGAAAAAGCTTTCATCGGCGCGCCCGAGCGGGTCTGGCAATTGAGCGGAGATATCCACGGTGATTTCGTAAGGCGTCGTGTTGCGCACCTGCCGGGTCAGGAAGTCCACCCAAATCTCCCCCGAAGGATACACCACTTTCATGGTTCGCTCGCGGGCATCCTGGGCGCGGCTTGCGCGCAACCACGCCGACCCGCCGGAAACAAACTCAAACTCAGCCGTGGCCTCATCTAGATGGCGCGTGGAAATTCGCTCCCCATGGGCGCGCACAGACGTGAATTCACGCCCGATCAAGCACGCCGCAAGGTCCAGGTCGTGGATCATGAGGTCCCAGATCACAGACACATCACCTGCGCGCCCGGCCTGAGGCGGAGGCCCTGCCCGAACAGATTCGAGACGCTCGGGCACCTCATCGATGGCAAAAATGCCCATCGCCTTGGCCACGAACCGTTCCTGATGGCCCACCTGCAGAACTTTCCCGCGCGTGACCGCCTCCCCTGCGAGTTTTCGTGCAGAGACAACGTCGAGCGCCAGTGGCTTCTCGACAAGGATGTGTTTGTCCGATTCCAGAGCCTTGCCGACAAGAGCGGCGTGGTGCGTGGCCGGTACGGCGACCACCATTGCATCTACAGCGCCAATCAGTTGGTCATAGGAGTCAAAAGCCGCCGCACCAAACGGATCCGCAACGCGCTTTGCACGGTCGAGGTCGAGATCGAATATGCCCACCAATTCGGTTCGCGCGGATGCAGCGGCCTTCTGGGCATGATAATTTCCGAAGACGCCTGCTCCAGCGACGCCAACTTTCAACTTGTCCACCGGCATGCTCCCTCGGGCCTTTCGCTGGCATAGACACCAGAGCATGACGCGAGGCAACCGCTGCGGCGGGCGGGGTTTTTTCCAATGCCCCTTCACATAGCAGGCACAAAGCTCACTTATGGGGCTGACACAATATGGAGGAACACACGATGGGCGACATGACATTCAAAGGCTGGGCTCTGGCGCAACGGCCCGTAGGTGACCCGAAACCGGCAGACTTTCAGACCGTTGACTATCCGGCGCCGGCCCCTGCGAATGGTCAAATCCAGGTCCGCAACAGTTGGATGAGCGTCGACCCATACATGCGCGGTCGGATGCGCGACGTGCAGAGCTATGTTCCTCCGTTCGCCATTGGAGAAGTGATGCAGGGCGGCGCCGTAGGGCGTGTGATCGCGTCTGCGCATCCAGATTATGCCGAAGGTGACCTTGTTTCTTCCATGGCAGGATGGCGAGAAGGTTTCACCGCAACGCCCGATGAGGTGATGGCGCGCAAACTGCCCGAAACGGGGCTCCCTGAGAGCGCTTTTCTCGGTGTCGCAGGAATGCCTGGCCTTACGGCCTATGCCGGCATTCTACGCGTCGGCGAGCTCAAGGAAGGCGACACTGTATTCGTTTCCGGCGCCGCTGGCGCCGTCGGCTCAACGGTTGTCCAGATCGCCAAGATCAAAGGCTGCAAAGTGATTGGCTCCGCTGGAGGCCCTGAAAAATGCGCGTTTGTCTCGTCGCTTGGCGCTGACCATGTGATTGACTATCGCACCGCAAATGGCTGGCAAGGCCTCGCCAAACAGCTCAGCGACGCTGCGCCCAGCGGGATCGACGTCTATTTCGACAATGTCGGCGGTGACCACCTGACGGCGGCGATCGAATGTGCTCGCCCCTTCGCGCGCTTCGCCTTGTGCGGAATGATCGCCCAGTACAACAACACAGAACCGGCCCCTGGTCCCCACAACATCATCATGGCCGTCGGCAAACAGTTGAAGCTCCAGGGCTTCATTGTTTCCACACACCAGGACATGCAGGCTGACTTTCTGCGCGACATGTCAACCTGGATCCCAGCCGGTCAGATGAAATTCGAGGAAACCGTTCTGGAAAGGATTGAGAAAGCCCCGGAAGCCTTTATGGGGCTCTTCTCTGGTGCGAACACAGGCAAAATGCTGGTGAAGCTCACCTAGCCATTCACAAAGGAACTAAAGCCCATGGCGCGCCTATTCGACGCCTATATCATGGTGGACTGGAGCGCCGCCGCGAAGCCTGTGACGGGCGCCAACTCAATCTGGGTTGGCATCCTGGCAAAGGATGCGCGCCTGAAGTTTCAGTTCCGTGCCGTTAATCCGGACACGCGGCTGAAGGCGCGAACCTTTATCCACGACATGGTCACCAAGCTGGTGAAGCGCGGAGACAAGGTGTTGCTTGGTTTCGACTTCAGTCTCGGCTTTCCCATGGGAACCGCAGACGCCATGGGCTTTGGGGACGACGTGGCGCCCTGGCAGGCCATGTCCGAGTATCTGTCTGGAAAGGTGCGCGAGCGCGACGACAATTCCAATGCTCGCTTCGCCATCGCTGCGGGCATGAATTACGCCATGTCGAAAGGACCGTTCCCCTTTTGGGGCGCGCCGGCCAAGGACCAGGTGAACACGCTGGAAGGCAAGCGACCGGCTTTCGGCGATGATCGCCCCGTATCGGAATTTCGACTTGCAGAACGGAGCTTGAAGGATCGCGGGCTCGGCCAACCGAAGTCCTGCTGGCAACTGGCGTATCAAGGCAGCGTTGGCAGCCAGACTTTGCTGGGTATTCCCCATGTCAGCTGGCTGATGAATGAGATCCCGAATACGAAACTCTGGCCGTTCGAGCTGCCACTGGCACCACTGGACGAAGACGCGCTTGCGGACGTCGATGTTGTCATCGCGGAGATCTATCCGTCGCTGAAGACGGTGAAGCCCGCAAGCGGCCAGGTTCTCGATGAGGCCCAGGTCGACGCAATCGCCCGTCACTATTGCGATCTCGACGGGAAAGACCGTTTGGGAGCGCTTTTTTCCGGCGCTGAGGGCCTAAGTGCGGCGGAAAAGTCACAGATTGAGCGCGAAGAGGGGTGGATTCTGGGTATATAGCCCGTGTTTATTGGGGTTTCGGCGTATCGGAGCCCGACGAATCGTGTCTCTGTCGCCGCAATCGGCCGGACGGTCGATCAAATAGAGGAGAATCCCATGAACAAGGGCGACCTGACCAAACACGTTTCCGACACGGCTGGCATCACCCATGATGAAGCTGGCAAAGCCGTAAACGCTGTCTTCGAAGCTATTGCTGGTGCCGTGAAGGACCGCAGCAAAGTCGCAATCGCGGGCTTTGGTACGTTTGAAGCCAAAACACGCAACGCCCGCGAAGGCCGCAACCCGGCCACCGGCGAAACGATCCAAATTCCTGAGAAAACCGTCGCGGCATTCAAGCCCGCCACGGCTCTCAAGGACATCTAGGGTCCAACCGGATCTGGATTTGGAACGGCGCGGGCCTTTGCGGTCTGCGCCGTTTTCCATTCTAGCAGCAATACTTGGGCGAGCCCCGCGAAGAGCAGTGCGATAAACGCCGCCTCGAGCATGCCCTGCGCGCCGCGTCCCTGGACCAGTCCTAACTGGTAGCCAAGTGGCAACATGAGCACGAAGAACGAACCAATGTGCAGCGCAGTCGGCATCCAGACGACATTCTGGGCGCGCAAAGCCATCGATGCTGTCACCTGAAGCCCGTCAAAGGTGGTGGTCAACGCCACAAGCCAAAAGACCGACATGAGCGCCGCGGCCACAGGCACGCCATCAATCACAGCATTGGGATCGACCAGACCCGCTGCGATGGGGCCTCGCCCGACCCACAAGAAGGCGCCCAGCACAAGACCCATCAGTAGCGTTGCAACAGCGCCGAGCCGGCTGGCATCGCGTACGCCGTCACTATCGCCGCGCCCATAGGACTCCGCAACGCGAACACTTGTTGCTGTGGCAATGCCCAGGAAGATCATGAAGGCTGTGCCCATGACTTGGGTTGCATACCCGTACACCACGTTCACGGCCGCGGAGATCCAGAGCGCGATCACATAGGTTGCGTTGAAGCCACCCCACTCCGCAACATTGCTGATCGCTGTTCCGGTACCGACCGCCAATTGGCGGCGAGGTTCGTCGGCGGGAGCTGGCGGTGAGGGACGAAGGGCCGGGGTCAACCACACCACCAGCGCACCGAAGAACACGATAGAAGCCGTCCGCGTGAGTGTCGTTGCCCAGGCCACGCCTTCAGCCCCCATTTGAGGCATACCCCACCACCCCGCCACGAACGCCAAGTTTAGGACAAGATTGATAACAACCATCGAATAGCCAACGCCGGTTACCAGCAGGGGGCGGCGCAGCGCTTCGAGGTACATGGAGCAGACTGTACCGATGAGGAATCCGGGCAAGCCCAGAAGCAGGATACGGGTCACAGCCGCGATACTTCCGACTGTTTCCTGGCCATCCCATCCCGGCTGGAAGTCACTGCCTAGCCAGTTTGCCAAAACCTTGGGTAGCTCAATAAATAGGAACCGGAAAAGCGCGTTGGCGTTTGGGTAGGTGACCAAAACAAGCACCAGGCCGAGGCCGAGCGCCCACACCAAGCCGCGCCGGAAGATCCTGCCGCTATGGGCCTCTTCGCCGCGCCCGCTCAATTCGGCAGTCAGAACCTGAACTCCCATGAGGATGCCCATGCCAAACCCGAGCATGATCCCCATGGGCAGCCACGCGTTGAGGACAAAGGGAAGTTCAGACGGTGCCATTTGACCGAGTACGATGGCATCGGTCAGCCCCATCAGCATCCATGCCAGGCGCGAGACCGCAATCGGCAAAGATAGCCGAACAAGGTCAATCACTTCGCTCGCCCGCGCCCAGGCGGGCCATCCCCGCCTTTGCATGGGTGATGCCTCTGTCTAGCCGGCCTTGCGCCGGACTTCACGCGCCCCGTTGGACACCGCCTCGATCTTCTCTGCCAGCAGGAAGGCCAATTCAAGCGCCTGTTCGCCATTCAGGCGCGGATCGCAATGGGTGTGGTAACGCGATGACAGGTCTTCCTCGGTGATCTCCTGGGCCCCGCCCAGACACTCCGTAACGTCCTGCCCCGTCATCTCCACATGCACACCGCCCGGATAAGCGCCCTGAGCAGAGACGATATCCACGAATTGGCGCACTTCACTGAGAATGCGGTCCACGGGCCGGGTCTTGAAGCCTGTGCCGGTCTTCAAAGTGTTGCCGTGCATGGGATCACAGGACCAGACCACGGTCCGTCCACTTTTCTGTATCGCCTCGACAAGCGGCGGGAGGCCCTCAGCCACGCCCTCGGAGCCAAAGCGCGCAATCAGTGTGATGCGCCCGGCCTCATCGGTTGGGTTCAGGTGCTCAACCAGGCGTACCAGTTCGTCAGCCTCAAGCCCCGGTCCGCATTTAATGCCGATCGGGTTGCGAATACCGCTGACAAAGTTCACGTGGGCATGGTCAAGCTGGCGGGTCCGATGTCCAATCCAGAGCATGTGAGCCGAGGTGTCGTACCACTCACCAGATGTAGAATCGATCCGCGTCATCGCCTCTTCATAGCCCAGTAACAAGGCCTCATGGCTGGTGTAGAACTCTGTCTGGGCCAATTGCGGTACCGTGTCTGGGCTCACGCCACAGGCGGCCATGAATTCCACAGACTTCGTGATCTGCTCAGCCAGCTTTTCATAACGGTCACCCTGGGGGCTCCGCTCGACAAATCCCAGCATCCATTTGTGCACGTTGGCGAGGTTGGCATAGCCACCTTGGCTGAAGGCCCTCAGGAGGTTTAGCGTCGACGCGGACTGGCTGTAGGCTTGCGCAAGACGCTCCGGGTCCGGCACGCGCTCATTCTCGTTGAAGCCCATGCCATTGATATTGTCGCCGCGATAGGACGGCAGTTCGACCCCGTCGACCACCTCAACAGGGCTGGACCGTGGCTTGCCAAACTGGCCAGCAATCCGGCCCACCTTCACCACAGGCTTCGCGGCGCCAAACGTTAGCACCACAGCCATCTGCAAGATCACCCGAAACGTGTCGCGGATATTATCGGGATGGAACTCCTTGAAGCTTTCAGCGCAATCCCCGCCCTGCAGCAGAAAGGCCTTGCCATTGGCCACATCCCCAAGCCGAGATTTCAGGCGCCGCGCTTCTCCGGCAAAGACGAGTGGCGGATATCCCTTCAGACGTGCTTCGACGGCCGCGAGGGCGTCGGCGTCCGGGTAGTCTTCTGGAATATGCTTGGCCGGCAGGGCGCGCCAATCTGAGGGGGACCATGTCATCTTCTTGCTCCAATCGACCTGCTAGAAACCACACTGGCGCGCGCCCATCAACGCGCGATTGCAACTGCGCGATCACGCATGGCTGAACTGCGAGTTCAGCGTGTCTGGTTTGCGCGACTCTGATAGGGTTTCAGCCATGGCACACGTCTACATATCCCATAGCCCCGTCGACCTCGATCCGTTGCTGGAATTACACGAGGCGCTGCGCCAAGCTGGCATCGCCGCATGGTATCCACCCTCGCCAGCGGCGGCGAAAGATGAGGCTCTTGTGCGCCGGCAGATTGATCACTCTTTCGCGATGATTGTCCTGGTTTCTGCCGACAGCCTGCGCAGTGAAGATGTCCAGCGCGATGTGCGCATTGCCGAGGCTCAGGGCGTCAAGATTGTACCCTTCCAACTGGACCGCGCGCGTTTGACAGGCCCTCTCAAGCCCACGCTCGCACCGTTGGTGAAGCACACTTCCGACGGAGACGCTGGCCAGGCAGGTCTCGTGGATGATGTACGCCAGCTTCACCGGGCGCGTTGTCCGGTCTTTGCGGTTATGAACTTGAAAGGCGGCGTTGGAAAAACCACGCTCACGGCTCAGGTCTTCGGCGCGTTGCAGGCCAATGAACGGTCCCGCATCCTATTGGTAGATCTGGACCCCCAATACAATCTCAGCCAAGTGTTCTTCGACATGGAAGAAGCAGACGCCCGCGCAGCCCGCGACGCCTCGGTCATTTCCCTGTTTGAAAAATCCACAGCGCATGTGAGCGGCATCAATAGCCCCGCAACCGATTGGCGATCCCTTTCACGGGAACCTTTCACGCTGCCTTCGCCGGAACTCGTTGTGCACCAGGTTCTGGGTCAGGACGGTCCGGCCGGTCGCCTCGATATTGTCACCGGTCAGTTCGAAATTTCCAAATACGCCTTCGCAACTGACGCTGCAGGTCTCGAAGCGATCAAGATCAACTTCCTCAACCAGATCGAAGCGCTGCGCAGCCAGTACGATTTGATTGTTTTCGACACCAATCCCAACGCCACCTTCCTGACGCGGTGTGCCCTGGAAGCGGCTGACCGCGTGCTGGCCCCCATGCATCCGGATGTTTATTCATTGCGCGGCGTTCGGCTGCTGTCGCAGGTCATCCGCGAACAAGTCGCCGCGGACAAGGCCCCGGCGCTTTCCGTCGTATTCAACGGCGTACAGCGCCGCGAGCAATCCGTCTTCGAAGCCGACGCCCGCAATGGGGTTTATGACACAAAAGCCGGGTTCGCCCTTTCCAAGGTCTTGCTCGGCACGGCCATTCCGCGCAGTGGCCATTTGGTGGTGGGGCCGCCGGAGGATGACGTACCCCAATGGCGGCAACTGGTCGTCCACCATGGTCGCGGTGGCGGACTAAAGGTGATCCGTGACGCTTTGGAATCGGTCGCAACGGACATTCGTCGCCTCGAAGCCAGCAAACCCACGACGACTGAACAAGCCGCCTAATCGCTAGGTGGCGTTCGGCACGAACTTGTTTCGCATTGTCACCAATTCTTCTGCCACAGTCGGGTGCACTGCGCAGGTGCGATCGAAGTCGGGCTTGGTCACGCCCATTTTCACGGCAATGCCAATCGCCTGAATGATCTCCGCACTATCGGGGCCGACCAGATGAACCCCAAGCACCTTTTCATCAGAGGCCTTCACAACCAGCTTCATCATGGTGCGGGTTTCATCGCCCGAAAGCATATTCTTCATGGGGCGAAAGCGGGTCTTGTAGATATCAATCTTGCCGTGCTCGGCGCGCGCCTGAGCCTCGGAAAGGCCCACCGTTCCGACCTCAGGCTGGGTGAACACGGCCGTTGCGATGTCGTCATAGTCAAACTGCCAGGGATTATCGTTGTAGAGCGTATCGGCGAGCGCGTGGCTTTCTCGAATTGCAACAGGCGTCAGTTGCACCCTGTCGATGACGTCACCGACCGCAAAAATATGGTCAACGCTGGTTTTGGAAGTGTCATCCACAATCACGGCGCCCCGGCGCCCCAGCTCGACACCCGCCGCCTCGCAATTCAGGCCCTCGGTTGCAGGCTGCCGCCCGACCGCCATCATAACCACATCGGCATCCAGAACGGTCCCGTTCGTGAGCTTGATCCGGTGGGGTGCGTCAGCCTCGCCCAACTCCTCGATCGACTCAAAAACCGTATTCGTGATCACACGCACACCGGCATTCTTCAGCCCTTCATGAACTTCCGTACGAACGTCAAAATCGAAGCCGTTCAGAACCGTCTCGCCGCGATAAACCAGACAGGTTTCGACGCCCAACCCAGCAAACACGTGGGCAAACTCGCAGGCGATGTACCCACCACCCGCGATGACGAGGTGTTTCGGCAGTTTTTCGAGGTGGAAGATCTCGTTCGACGTAATCGTACGCTCGACGCCGGGAAGGTCGTCTGGCCGCCAGGGCGTGCCGCCCGTCGCAATCAGGATGCGCTTTGCTGTGATAGTGCGGTCGGTTTTGACGAGCCGAAGCGTGTGCTCGTCCACGAACTCGGCCCGTTCTTCGATGACCTCAACGCCCGCATTGGCCATGTTGCGCATATAGATGCCTGACAGCCGGTCGACTTCGGCATGCATGGCCTGGGAAAACGTGTTCCAGTCAAAACTCGGCTCGCCCACATCCCATCCATAGCCCTTGGCCGCCTTGAACTGCTTACGAAAAGCGCTGGCGTAGACCATGAACTTCTTGGGCACACAGCCGCGAATGACGCACGTTCCACCGACACGGTATTCTTCCGCAATCGCGACACGCTCGCCGGAAAGCGCCGCAAGGCGCCCGGCGCGCACGCCTCCCGATCCGGCGCCAATGACGAAAAGGTCAAAATCGTACTCGTCAGCCATGGTGCGCTCCTTTTTCGCTCTCAGGCGCGCATATGAGGCTGTTCAATCGGCCATGCAATCGGGCTTAGTACTCAAATACGACCGCGCCGCCCTCATTCCCAATGATGACAGTGCGGGCCATGGCGATGAACAATCCGTGTTCAACCACCCCGGCGATGCCGGAAAGCCTTGCTGCTGTGGCGTCCACATCGGGAATACGCTGACAGTGGCAATCGAGAATATGGTTGCCCCCATCGGTGATGAGGGGGTCGCCATCATCGCCCGTTCGCAAGACCACGCGCGGCTTCTCAATTCCCGATGCACGTAGCTCGTCGTAGACCTGTTTCGCCGTGATCGTAAACCCGAAAGGCGTTACCTCAACCGGCAAGGGGAACGCGCCAAGCCGTTCGACCTGTTTCGACGGATCGGCGATGACCACCATGTGATCACTGGCAGACGCGATGATCTTTTCCCTTAGCAGGGCCGCTCCGCCGCCCTTGATAAGATTCCCGGTCCCGTCGACTTCATCGGCACCGTCCACGGTGAGGTGAATGCGATCAACCTGATCGATGGGTACCAGCGGCACGCCGAGGGACTCGGCAAGACTTCGCGTCTGTTCACTGGTTGGCACGCACCGGACAACCAAGCCATCGGCCATTTCGTCGGCCAGCATTTCCACGAAAAACTTCGCCGTCGATCCCGTGCCGAGGCCGATGGTCATGCCGTCTTCGACAAACTCCATCGCCGCCGCAGCAGCATTTTCTTTTTCGCGCTCATTTGCCATCGAACGGATCCTCGCTTGACGCCTGCCTCCGCCCTAGAGCAAACCGCGCGATATCAAAAGACCCCTTGAATCCTGGAAGGGAAACTCATGGACGCTTCGCAGAAAACATCGGCTTCACTGGCGGGATGGACGATCGTTTTCGATCTCGACGGGACGCTGGTAGAAAGTGCGCCAGATCTTTTGAACGCGCTCAACCATACGATCGCGCCACTTGGCCTTCCAGCGGTGGAACTGGAGCAGATCAGAACGATGATTGGCCACGGCGCAAAAGCCATGATCCGCGCTGCCCTGGAACAGAACCAACGGGATGTGGACCAGATTGATATGGATGGATTGTGGAGCCGGTTTATTGCCCACTACGAAGAAAACATTGCGGTCGACAGCCACGTCTTTGACGGCGTCGAAGCTGCTTTTGGGGAATTGAAAGCAGAAGGCGCCAGCCTGTGCGTCTGCACGAATAAAACTCAGGCGCTGACTGATCGACTGCTGTCTGAGCTCAGTCTCACGCACTGGTTTGAGGCCGTTGTTGGCGCTGACAGCGTGCCAGCGAAGAAACCAGATGGCGGTCACATCCTGGAAACGGTATCCAGGTCAGGCGGCCAGCCCTCCCGCGCCATCATGATTGGCGATAGCCGAACAGACGAAAAGGCAGCCCAAAACGCCGGGCTGCCATTTATCTTCGTGCCGTTTGGATACGAGGCGGCACCTGTGGAAGACATCGTCAAAGCCGACGTGCTCCACCACTATTCAGAACTTTTGGGACGTATTCGAGCCGTTGCCGGCTAGGCCGCCTGGTTTGGTCGATAGTCTTGACGACCACCATTTGTTTCGTCGATCCGGCGACGGCGGGGCATGCCATTCACCATATTTGAACGCACATCTGTCCGCGCACTGCGCATGGCGGCAACAAATCCGGCATCCACCAGATCTACGTCGACGTCATAGCCACGCTCGGCCCAGTACTCACGAATTTTTTCGCGCAGGCGCACAGCGCCATCATTATCACACCAGTCTTTCATTAAGCTCTCTCCAGGCTTGTTATGTTTATCAATCAGCCCCCATTTGAGGACCAATCAGCCTGTCCTTCTTACACCGCGAACATTGCGTTCGTTCTTGTGTGATAGTTAGATGACAACGTTCTCTTTCGAGTACAAGAGCGAAATAAAACGTTCGGAATCGAAGATATCGAACCTGAACAACCGTTCATAATGAACAAAATGCAGAGTATGAGCGAATGTGCAGTTGAGCTGCTTTTTGTCCCTTGATTACGGGATAGCCGCCGCAATTGGGCTAAAACGCTGCCCAGATTGCGCCATACATCTGACCGCATCAAGGCAACCGGATTTCTATTGTCCCGTTATTGCAGCCCTTTAATGCAATTATGCATATTCAGGACTGTCTCGGAACCTGTTTTACAGTGCTTGACGCCCCATAAACAAACCACTAATCCAGCGCTTTCCACTGATTGTGGGCGATTAGCTCAGCGGGAGAGCACTGCCTTCACACGGCAGGGGTCACTGGTTCAATCCCAGTATCGCCCACCATTTGCAGCAGGTTGTACGCAGCGCACGATTTTGATCCAGGCATCAAGAATCGGGCAGAGACTACCCCGGCAGGGACTTACTGAAAATAGACAGGTCTTGGGGCCTGACGAGGCCGGTAAGCGTTTATGTGCCGCCCTTCCGGCCTCAAGGCGAGGCCGCCTAAGGTGCGCCCTGGAAGCCGGGAATATCGTCGCCGGACTTCTTCTCTCGATCCACGCCAATCGTCAGCAAAATCGACGAGGCAACGAAGATGGACGAGTAGGTTCCGATGATAACACCAAAGATCAGCGCAAAGCTCATGCCGCGCAACACCGGGCCGCCCAGGAAGAAAATGGCCAGCAATGCCAAAAGAGTCGTTCCCGATGTCAGCAAGGTGCGCGACAGGGTTCCATTGAGCGCGAGGTCAATCACCTGCCCCAGCGCCATCTTCTTATACTTGCGCATCTCCTCACGCACGCGGTCAAACACCACCACGGTATCGTTCATGGAATAACCGATAATGGTCAGGAGGGCGGCAATCGTGGTTAGGTCGAACTCAAGGCGCGTCAGGGCAAACATACCCATTGTAATAGTCACATCATGAGCCAGCGCGGCCACGGCCCCGACAGAGAACTGCCACTCAAACCGGAACCAGATATAGGCCAACATCAGAACCAGCGCCGCGATCAGGGCGGTCACACCAGCCTGCAACAGTTCGCCAGAAACCTTTGGGCCCACAAAGGAAGTCGAGTTGATCTCTATCGTTGGAAACTGTTGGCGCAGTTCCGAGACGACCAGGTCATTGGCCGCCTGGGGCCCTGCCTCCGCGATCGGCCCTGTTTCAGGTGTCTTGAACTTGATGACGTAGACTTGCTGCGCGTTGGTGCCGGTGCCCCGAGCTTCGTTAACATTGATATCAGCGAGATCCAGCCCACCCATAAAGGCGCGCATGTCCGAGATTTCGACACCGTCCGGCGCCGACGTCTCAATCACAGAACCGCCCGCGAAATCGACACCGAAGTTCAACCCACGTGTCGCTACCAGGGCGATCGAGGCAATGATGAGAAGGGCCGACAGAATGAACGCCGGAAACCGGTACTTCATGAAGCCGACGGACGTTTTGGCGGGAACGAGTTTCAAAAGCATGGTGTCGTCTCCGCCTAGATTGCCAGGGTTTTAGGGCGCGCCCAGCGCAGCCAGCTTGCCGTCATCCACCGCGTGACCACAAAAGCCGTGAAGACCGATGTGACGATCCCGATGGCCAGGGTAACGGCAAAGCCCTTCACTGGACCCGAGCCCAGCAGATACAAAACCGCCGCGGCGATAAACGTCGTAATGTTTGCATCAAGAATGGTAGACAGAGCGCGCTCATAGCCAGCCTGCACCGCCGTAATCGGCGTTCGGCCAGCCGCCTTCTCCTCACGTATCCGCTCAAACACAAGCACATTGGCGTCCACCGCCATACCGATCGTGAGAATAATGCCCGCGATACCGGGAAGGGTCAGCGTCGCGCCAAGGCCGGACAAAGCTCCAAGGATCAGGACAATGTTCGCAAACAGACTGGCGACCGCGAAAGCGCCGATCCGTCCATAGGTCAGGATCATGAAGACGGCCACGAGCAACAGACCGATGATCGAGGCCGTCGTGCCCGCGCGAATAGAGTCCGCTCCAAGTCCAGCACCAACGGTTCGCTCTTCGATGAAGTTCAGCTGGGCGGGAAGCTCGCCCGCCTCAATGATCGCGGCAAGATCGCGCGCCTCGTCCATACCGGCCTGGTTGGACGGGAACCCACCAGAAATCTGAACTTGGCCACCGTAGATTGGCTCGCGGATGACCGGCGCGCTCATAACCTGCTCATCGAGAACAATGGCAAAGCGACGGTCGATATTCTGCTGGGTCACCTCTGAGAAGCGTTTCTGGCCGACACCGTTCAAGCGAAAGTTTACGGCCGGGGAGTTGTCATCAGGATCGAAGCCCTGGCTCGCGGTGGCCACATCGGCCCCGGTCACCACGGGTACCCTGCTGACCAACAGAGGTTCGCCCGACTCTACATCCCGGAGAAGCCGGAATCCTGTGATGGGAGACCGACCAAGGGTAATGGCCTGTTCTACGTTAGAAGGCGTGTCATCCACCAGCGCAAAGGTCAGGTTTCCCGCTTGGCTGAGAACATCCTTGATGCGGGTGGGGTCGGGCTCACCGGGCACTTCCAGGATAATCCGGTTGTCACCCTGAGGGGTCGGATTGATGTCGCGCACGCCTTCCGGATCGATCCGGCGACGGACAATCTGGAGTGTCTTTCCCTGGGCGTCCTTCACATAGTAAGAGCGCGCCGCGTCGGTGAGATTGATCTCGATGCGCGTATCGGTTATCTGCCGGATGGAATGGGTGCGCGCGCCGCCCAAAGCACCTTCCACCGGGGTGTTCAGCTCCTGCATTCGGTCCAGCGCTTTTTCCATCGAATCGGCTTCGAGCCGATTGCGGGTCAGGCTAACAACCAGCGTGTTGTCTTCAACTTCGCTCGCAGCGTAGACCCGGTCCGTGGAGGGGGTCCGCAGGGCTTGCTCCACATCAGCGGAGAACACCGTCAGACGGTTTGTGACCACCGTTTCGGGATCAATCTCCATCAGCAAGTAGACGCCGCCGCGCAGGTCCAAGCCCAAATTCACCTTGCCGGAGGGCAGGAACCCCGGCCACCAGCTCTGCTCTGCGGCATCGCGCTCGGCGTTAAAAGCCGCCAGTTCTTCCGCCGTCGGGTTTGCTGGCCGGTCAGGTTCAATCCCCAGAAAGGCATTTGAAAAACCGTTGGGCAGCGCCATCAGTGCGCCGACCAGAAGGGTCAGGCTGATAAGCGCAACTTTCCAAGGGGGAAACTGAAGCATCTGGGAAAGTCCTTTGGTTGCCGGCGAGGAGCCTAGTCGTTTGCAGCCACTGGCGCTGACTTCTCCGGCACATCCGAAATGTAGGCGCGGCGTACACGCACGCGAACGCTATCGGCAAGCTCAACTGTCAGCTCATCATCGCTCGCCTTGGTGACCTTTCCGATCAGACCGCCAGACGTGACGACCATATCGCCGCGCTTAACAGCCGCGATCATCTCCTGATGGCGCTTGCGCTGCTGCTGCTGCGGTCGGATCAACAGGAAATAGAAGATCAGAATCAGCGGGATGAAGAAAAGCAGCTGTCCGATGATCGGGTTTCCGCCGGCGGCTGGCGCGGCGGCCGAAGCCGGAAGTGCGATAGCCGCAGATAACGCTGCAGCGGCGGCAAAATTCACGAGTTTCATGGCGCGCGGCGCTCCCTCAAGTCCCTGTCCGTCGAAAGATCAAGGCGCCCGTATAGCTGTGTGTGCACCAAGAGGCAAACAACCCCATGGGTGACACATTTGCAGCGCTCAGAGCGCTTTGGAGACACCGTCTCTCAACGGCAACAGCGGCGTCAGCATAGGAACGGACACCTGGCACACTGCCTGGCGCCAGACCTGGAGGTCTGCTGCTTCGAAGGCGCCAACGGGGGCAACCAGCATGCCCTGCCGAGTCAACGCGCCCAGCAACGGGTCCGATACCTCGGTGATCGTGCCCATCGCAAAAATATAGTCAAACGGTCCATGGACCGGACACCCCGTCAGGCCATCCGCATGCAGCACGGAGACGTTGGCAACGCCCAAGTCCCGCAGCCGACCATCAGCCATGGTTGCAAGCCGTGCGCTGCGCTCCACTGCAACAACTTCCTCAACCAGTCCCGCCAGAAGCGCTGAGGAATACCCGCTTCCGGCGCCAATCAACAGCGCACGCCCAACGGGTCGTTCGGCAAACTTCGCCGCAGCCAGTATCTGCGCGGTCACTACGGGAGGGGCTATCGTTTGCCCTGCAGGTAAGGGCAGATGGACGTCTTCAAAGGCAAGCTCGCGCGCTTCTCCCGGGGCGAAGCTGGCGCGGTCTATCGTTTCCATAGCCTTTAGCACAGCGGGATTCGTAATGCCGCTTTGGCGCAGGGCGAGAATCAAACGTGCCGCTCGAAAGGGGTCGGCGATCAGCTCTGCCATGCCCGCATCTTTTCCAGAAACCGGTTGTGGGTCAGATCCACATGCAGCGGCGAAACCGAGACATAGCCCTCATAGATCGCCTTGAGGTCTGTTCCCTCATCCGGATTGGACAGCGTCCCGCGATAGCCGATCCAGAAGTAATTGTTCCCGCGCAAATCCTCGCGCTTTTCCGTGCGAATGATCTGCTCGTCGCGAAAGCCCTGCCGAGTGTACTGGATGCCAGCCACATCGTCCGGGTCCCGGTCCGGGAAGTTGATATTGATCACCACATCATCGGGCCAGCCCTGCTCCAGCACGGGCTTAAGGGCGCGCGGTCCCCACGCTTCCGCGGTTTCCCACGGGCACGAGCCCCGACCGCGAAAATTCTGGCTCTGGCTCAGCGCGATAGACGGAATGCTGTGCTGCATGCCGAACATGGCCGCCGCGATGGTGCCGGAATAGGATGTGTCCTCGGCAATGTTCTGGCCCTTGTTGACACCGGACAGGATCAGCTCAGGCGGCTCGTCCATCAAATCGCGCAGGGCCAGCAGCACGCAGTCGCTCGGCGTTCCGGAAACGGAAAACGCTTTCGGCTCGATCTCACGCACACGCACAGGCTCGGTCAGCGTCACGGCGCGGGACTGTCCAGACTGCTCTACGAGTGGCGCGACGATGGTGATGTCATCGCTGATTGTGCGGGCGATGGTCTCTAGCACCTTCAGGCCCGGCGCATTGATGCCGTCATCATTGGTCAGGAGAATACGGGTCATGGCTTCAGCACCTCCAGCCCGCCCATATAGCCGCGCAAGGCTTCGGGCACGGTGATGGAGCCGTCTTCATTCTGGTAGTTCTCCAGCACGGCGACCAGTGTGCGCCCCACGGCAAGTCCGGAGCCATTCAGCGTGTGCACGAATTCCGGCTTCGGCTTGGGGTTGTCCTCCGTGGTGGCGGGGCGCCAGCGCGCGTTCATCCGCCGGGCTTGGAAGTCCCCGCAATAGGAGCAGGAGCTGATTTCGCGGTACTGGTCCTGCGCCGGCAGCCAGACTTCGAGGTCATAGGTCTTGCGCGCGCCGAAGCCCATGTCACCAGTACAAAGCAGCATGCGGCGATAGGGCAGATCCAGGCGCTCCAGAACGGTCTCCGCGCATCCTGTCATCCGCTCCAGCTCTTCCAGGCCCTCTTCCTGATTGCGCACCACCGACACCAGTTCGACCTTGTTGAACTGGTGCAGGCGGATCATGCCGCGCGTGTCGCGCCCGGCGCTGCCCGCCTCACTGCGAAAGCAGGGCGTATGGGCGGTATAGCGGCGCGGGAGATCATCCGCCTCGATAATGCTCTCACGGACGATATTGGTCAGAGGCACTTCAGCGGTGGGGATGAGGGAGTGACTGACCGAATACATTTCTTTCAAGCGCTCAATATGATCGACCACCGACCGCTTTATTTCCGCGTCTATATTGCTGTCATATTCTTCGAGTGCAGATCGTATATCTCCACCGGCATCCCCTACCTCATTGGCAAGTTCAATTCGCTTTTGTCTTCTCAGCACTTCTGCTGAACTCTCCGCATAAGCAATAAAGTCCTTCTCCGTAAGGGATGTGGCGTGGAACAAATCCTCCCCAAACTTCGGCAGCTGCCCCGTCCCCTCCAGCGCGTTGTCCCGTACGAGCAGTGGCGGGCTCACCTCGGTGTAGCCATGCTCACCCGTCTGGATGTCCAGCATGAAGGCCGCGAGCGCCCGCTCCAGACGCGCCAGCTGTCCTGACAGCAGCACAAAGCGAGCGCCGGACATTTTCGCCGCCGTTTCGAAATCCATGCCGCCCAGGCCTTCGCCCAGATCAACATGGTCCTTCGGCGCAAACCCAAACGCGCGCGGCTCACTCACGCGTTTCTGCTCCACATTGGCGTCTTCATCCTCGCCTACCGGAACATCCGGCAAGGGCAGGTTCGGCGTGCCCATGAGCAGATCGTTCAGCAGGCCTCGCGCGGCGTCTTCCTGCTCGCCCGCCGCCTCGATCGTGTCTTTCGCTTCAGCCACCTCCGTGCGCAGCTGTTCGAACAGCGCGTCATCGCCGCTCGCCTTGGCCTTTCCAATCTGCTTGGACTTGGCGTTGCGCGCGGCCTCGGCTTCCTGCTTGTCCGTCAGCGCTTTGCGCAGGGCGCCATCATGGGCGAGGATCTCGTCGACGACGCTGCCCAAGCCCGCAGACTTCCGGTTCCAGGCCTCTCGAAAGGCATCCGGGTCATCGCGCAGGGCTTTCAGGTCAAACATGTCGGGCTCCGTGTTTCGGCGCCCGTGTTAGTGCAATGTGCCCGCTTGGGGAAGCGCGGCGGCCCAACTAGTCGAAAGGCGAGCCAGCCTCAGCCACGAAGAAAATGAAAAGGCCCCAGACAAGGCCAGCGCCCACCATGGCGAGCCCGACCCAAAAGAGGATCATCCACTCATATTCCATAGCGACGCCCATTACGCCACCGCCGCCAGCGATCAAGACTACGGGCATAAGCAGCCCAATCAGAATACGGACGAGTGTGCGCACTTTGGTGTCCTTTACTCAGGCACGAGTGCGACCAGTACGGCACCCTCGCTGGCCTGTTCTCCCACAACGGCGTTAATGGAGTCCACAACACCATCCCGTGGCGCTTCCAGGGCGTGTTCCATCTTCATGGCTTCCATCACCGCAAGAACATCGCCGCGCTTCACGCTAGCGCCTGTTTCCGCGCGCAATTCGATGATCTTGCCGGGCATCGGCGCAAGCACGGCATCGCCGCCCGCAAGCGCGTCGGCTTCAGCGGCATAGTCGGCGATCTCGATCAGAAAACTGTCGCCCGCCGCTGTCACGGCAAAGCGGCGATCGGAGAGGTCGGTGACCAGAGGGATCGGCGCGTCTTGCGGCAGAGCAGCGCCCAGATCTACGTCTTCAACCTCGCCCCCGATCTGCAACCGCACAGCGGCACGCGGCGGCGCGTTGAGGCGCCAGCCATCCTTGATGGCCCAGGGGCTTGGGTCGCCGGTTTCTTCCAGCAGTATATCGGCCACAGCCGCCAGCGCAGCCTTGCGGTTCTCGACCGGCACGCTTGCCAGGGCCTCGCCCTGCTCCGCGATCCAGTTCACATGGTGGCTTGCTTCGCCGAACGCCTCTGACACGATGCAGCGGCCCAGAAAGCCGACATTGCCCGCCAGGCCAGCCATTTGCGTGTGCGACAGCGCGCCCGCCGTGCGGTCGATGGCGGCATCGCGGTCCTCGCCCCAGACAACGAGTTTCGCGATCATGGAATCATAGGTCGGCGGCACGACATCCCCGGTCTCGAAACCGGCTTCCCAGCGCATATCCTCATCAAGATCGAGCGGGCCAAATGCAGCAAGCCGCCCTGCCCCCGGCCGAAAGTCTTCTGCCGGGTCTTCCGCGCAAATCCGCGCCTCTATGGCATGGCCCCGCATTTTGACTTCGTCCTGCGCCATCCCGATGGGCTCGCCACTAGCGATGCGCAGCTGCAGTTCAACAAAGTCCAGCCCGGTGATCATCTCGCTGACGGGATGCTCCACCTGCAGGCGCGTGTTCATTTCGAGGAAGAAGAAATTGTCCGGCGTCACCGGGCCATCGCCGTCGACAATGAGTTCGACCGTGCCGGCGCCCTCATACTTCACGGATTTTGCCAGATCGACCGCCGCATTCGTCATGGCGTCCCGCGCGGCGTCTGACATGCCAGGCGCAGGAGCTTCCTCGACCACTTTCTGGCGGCGACGCTGGAGGGAGCAGTCCCGCTCGAAGGCATGGATCACATTGCCATGGGCATCGCCGAAAACCTGCACCTCGATATGGCGCGGGCGCTCGACCAGTTTTTCCAGCATCACCCGCCCATCGCCAAAGGCAGACTCGGCCTCGCGCACGGCACTTTCCAGAGCGGCTTTTAGCTCTGACTTTTTGTGGACGAGGCGAATGCCCCGCCCTCCGCCGCCAGCCACAGCCTTGATCAGGATGGGATACCCAATCCGCCCGGCCTCATCGGCCAGGGTGACCGCGTCCTGCGCTTCGCCTCGATAGCCGGGTAGCACAGGCACGCCGGCGGCTTCACCAATCGCCTTCGCCTCATCCTTCAGGCCCATGGCGCGGATAGTCTCTGGCTTTGGACCCACCCAGATCAGCCCTGCCGCGATGACCGCTTCGGCAAAGTCGGCATTCTCAGAAAGGAAGCCGTAGCCGGGATGGATCGCATCGGCGCCCGTGGCCTTGGCCGCGTTGATCACAGCGTCGAAATTCAGATAGCTGTCAGCGGCTGGCGCAGCGCCAATATGCACAGCCTCGTCGGCCTCGCGCACATTGAGGGCGAAGGCATCAGCGTCGGAATAAACGGCCACTGTGTCGATGCCCAACCGCGCGCAGGTGCGCATGATACGGCAGGCAATCTCGCCGCGATTGGCGATAAGGAGTCTTGTGATTTTCATGACGGCTTAGTCCACCCAACCCGGCTTTCGTTTCTCAAGGAAGGCAGCGAGGCCTTCGCGGCCCTCATCGCTGGTGCGGCGCGCAGCAATCCGCTTTGCCGTGTCGTGGGACAAGGTCTTGTCGATCGGCTCGCCCACAACATCGTGGACCAGTTTCTTGGCATCGGCGACGGCGCCCGGCGCGGTATCAAACATGAGTTTGGAGAGATACTCCTCCATACTCGCCATCTCGGCTTCATCCTCAACGACATACTGGACCAGTCCCATTTTCTCGGCGTAGGGCGCATCAAAGGCTTCACCGGCCACAAACAGGGCTTTCGCCCAGCGCGGCCCGATGGCCTGGATCACGAAAGGGGAAATCGTTGCCGGCGTAAGGCCCAGCCGCACTTCACTGAATCGGAACTTCGCCGACTTCATCGCCACGGCCACATCGCACGCCGCAACGAGCCCTGCCCCGCCGCCCATACAGGCGCCCTGCACCAAGGCCAGCGTCATCTGAGGCAGCTCGTAAAGCGCGCGAAGCATCTCTGCGAGCGCGAACGCGTCTTCCTCATTTTCCGCGCGAGTGTAATCTGCGGCCGCTTTCATCCATTGCAGGTCCGCCCCCGCCGAGAAGGACTTGCCGTTCCCCCGCAGAATGACCATCCGCAGCTGGGTTTCCGCCCGCAAATTGTCGAAAGCATCCGCCAGTTCAGCGACCACCTGCGCATTGAAAGCATTATGCTTCTCAGGCCGGTTCAGGGTGACAATCGCCACGCCAGCCTGCGTTGCGTTCAGTGTGATCGTCTCATACTCGCCCATGGCGCGCTCCTCGTCTTTTCAGGCGCGCGAAAAGGGCACCATCAAGCAAAAACGTCGGCCTGAGGAACGGAGCCGCCGGGAGGCGGGCCGTGCTTGTTGGCCGTCGGTTGCGACTTCATCAAGCCGATCCAGAGCGTGATGGCAATCGTGGCCAGGAAGGACAATACCCCCGTGACAATGACGATGTCTTCGACATAGGCGCCCGACGCGCCCATCATGCCGCCGATCACAGCGCCAACCACAATCATGGCGATCCTGAATCCACCATAAATCCAGGCGCTCATGCCAAAATCGTGCAGACGCTTTCCATACAGGCAGATACTTGGATAAAGCAGCACCATTTCGATGACAAAGGCCACGGCGGGAACAGTTGCTGTGGCCAGCCCCCCAACGAAAGCAATGCCAAAAAGGATCGCGAATCCAATCCAGAATGACTTCTGGCCGATTCGCCCCGTGGGTACGAACATCACATTCGCGAAGTCAAAGCCCTCGGACGCTGGTTTACTGTTTCCCGACGGACCCGCTGCAGGCTGCGCAGACTGCTGGGCATTCGACTGGTTAAAACTGCTCGCTGTGGAGGACTGTTGCATGGATGGCGCGGCTTGCTGGGGCGATTCATAAAGCGCCTTGCGCAGGTCCTGTGCTTCTCGCGTGTCGCCTGTAGGCGCGGGCTCGGCAACAGCCGTATCGACGCCATGATGGCGCACGCGCCCAAGCACTTTCAGCCATTCCGCATCGTTTGGGTCACCATTCCACGTCGACAGGTCCGCCGTCTGAAGCCGCGAGAACCCAAGAGGCGGGCCTGACGCATCCAACTGCACCGGCACCAACGCCTTCATCCGTTTCCCAAATTCGGCTTCTTCCTTCACCCAGTCGCTCTCGGCCGAACTTTCCGACCAGGCCACGATCACGCAGCGTGCCGACTTCAGCTCCCGCGCGATGATGCTGTCCCAGGTTTCGCCTGGTGGAATCTCAGGGTCCCAGAACACATCCATGCCCCGGCCCTCAAGGGCTTCGGCAATCAGGCGAACCCGGTCGCGGTCCTTCTGCGAGTAGGAGATGAAGATATCGGCCATGGCGCAACCCTCTAATCCCAGACAGTTAGCGTTAACGCGAAAGCTGCGTAGCGCCTAGGGATAAGCGATGAGATTACAGTCCCTTCATGTCACCTGCGATTAGTGAGCTTTTGCCCCAAGGTCGGCCATCTGTTTGAGGATTTTGGCACGATCATCGTCGGTCTTCGAACCAATTCCACCGATGATCGTGTGATTCACAGGGCTGAAGCCAGACAAACCGAGCAATGCCCGCTCGAGCGCCTTGACAGCCCCTGCATCCATTCCAAAGCGGTAGACCAGACTGGGCATGCCCATCGTCACGACAATATGGGCAGATTTCCCTTTCATGAGCTGGACCGGCCAACCGACTTCATCACCCTCCTGCACGATGAAAAAGTCCGCCCGCGCGGCTTGTTCAAAGAATGCCCTTGCTTTCGCCGGCATCGCCCCGATCCACAGTGGAAAAGCAATAAAAACATGGTCGGCGTCGGCGATCTTCGCCCGCTCCGAAAGAATGGGCTCGACCGGCGGCTCAGCAAATTCTTCAGCGGTCGTGAGCAGCGGGAAGTCCAAGGCGCCGATATTGATGCGGCTCACCGTGTGGCCCGCGCCGCGCGCGCCTGCCTCAGCGGCATCACAAATGGCGTGGATAAGCCGATCTGGTGAAGGGTCGGGATGGGCGTTGATAATACAGACGGTCTTGGACGTAGGGCTTCTCCTTCTGAAACTGATAGCTCCAAAAGTGGGAAACTCTGGGCGCCGCGCCTATGCGTAGGATTACATACGAAACACCCCAAAACCGCGCTCCCCCAGCGGGGCGTTCAGCGTCGCGGAAAGGGCAAGACCGAGGACGCGGCGGGTGTCGCGCGGGGCGATGATGCCGTCATCCCACATGCGTGCCGTGGAGTAGTACGGGTTGCCTTCCGCCTCATAGGACGCCCGGATCGGGTCCTTGAAGGCTTCCTCGTCTTCAACGCTCCAGTCCTCTCCGCGCCGCTCCATGCCGTCACGCTTGACCGTGGCCAGAACAGACGCGGCCTGCTCGCCACCCATGACGGAAGTGCGCGCATTCGGCCAGAGGAAGAGGAAGCGCGGGGAATAGGCCCGCCCGCACATGCCGTAATTACCGGCCCCGAAACTACCACCGGTGACCAGCGTGAGCTTCGGCACCGACGCCGTGGCGACCGCTGTCACCATCTTCGCCCCGTCCTTGGCGATGCCGCCCGCTTCGTATTTCGAACCAACCATGAAGCCGGTGATGTTCTGCAGGAACAGCAGCGGAATGCGGCGCTGGTCGGCCAGCTCGATGAAATGTGCGGCTTTCTGGGCGCTCTCGCTGAACAGGATGCCATTATTGGCGAGGATCGCGATGGGCATGCCATAAAGATGGGCAAAGCCGCAGACCAGCGTGTCGCCATAGAGCTTCTTGAATTCGTGGAAATCCGAGCCGTCCACAATCCGAGCGATCACTTCGCGCGCATCGTAGGGCTCGCGCACATCCTGAGGAACCAAGCCGTGCAGCTCGTCCGGGCTATAGAGCGGCTCCAGCGGCTCGGCGAGGCCGACCGTACTTGGCTTAGGCTGGTTGAGCGTCGCCACGATGGAGCGGACAATCGCCAGCGCATGGTCATCGGAGACGGCATAGTGGTCAGCCACGCCGGACTGGCGGGCGTGGACATCGGCCCCGCCCAGGTCTTCGGCTGAAATCACCTCCCCCGTCGCCGCCTTCACCAGTGGTGGGCCGCCGAGAAAGATCGTGCCCTGTTTGCGCACGATCACGGTCTCATCGCTCATCGCCGGCACATATGCCCCGCCTGCCGTGCAAGAGCCCATGACGGCTGCGATCTGGGGGATGCCCTTCGCGCTCATATTGGCCTGATTGTAGAAGATGCGCCCGAAATGCTCCCGGTCCGGGAAAATGTCGGACTGGAGCGGCAGGTTCGCGCCGCCGCTATCGACCAGATAGATGCACGGCAGATGGTTCTGTTCAGCAATCTCCTGGGCGCGCAGGTGCTTTTTTACGGTGACCGGGTAATAGGTCCCGCCCTTGACCGTCGCATCATTGCAGACGATCACGCATTCACGCCCCTCAACTGTGCCCACACCGGTAATGATGCCTGCGCCAGGCGCTTCGTCGTTATACATGCCGTTGGCAGCCAGCGCGCCGATCTCCAGAAACGCAGTGCCGGGGTCCAGCAATCGCTCCACGCGCTCACGCGGCAGAAGTTTCCCACGCGCAGTGTGGCGCTCTCGAGACCGCTCGGGCCCGCCCAAGGCAATATCAGCCGTCCTCGCCTCCAAATCTGCAACGAGCCCGTCCATTGCCGCCGCATTTGCAGCGAATTTGGAGGATGCGAGATCAAGTTGGCTTTTCAGAACGGGCATGGGACCTGGAACTCTTGGTGGCGAGCTGTCGTGTTAACGTCGCCCGTCGCGATTGTCGAACGTACGGTTTGCGCACCGTGATGGATGCGCGCGGGGCAATCGCGCCCTATACTGTGGCCATGGCTGATTCAGCGACCACAAACGCGCCCGAACTGACGGTGTCGGAGTTAGCTTCAAACCTGAAGCGAACCATTGAAACGAGTTTTGACCGGGTGCGGGTTCGCGGCGAACTGGGCCGCGTGACCATAGCCCGTTCGGGCCACCTCTATGCCGACATCAAGGATGAGAAGGCCGTTCTGAATACAGTGATGTGGAAGGGCCAGGTCAACGCCCTGCCCTTTCGACCAGAGGAAGGCCTCGAGGTCGTCGCGGAAGGCAAATTGTCGATTTATGCGGGCCGTTCCAACTACCAGCTCATTGCCTCTTCCATGCGTCCTGCTGGGGCCGGGGCTCTCATGGCGCTGTTGGAAGAACGCAAGAAAAAGTTGGCGGCGGAAGGCCTGTTCGATCCAGCCCACAAGAAACCCCTGCCGAGACTGCCCAAGACCATTGGCGTAGTCACATCCCCTACAGGCGCAGTGATCCGAGACATTCTCCATCGCATTCGGGAGCGATTTCCCGCGCGCGTGATTCTCTGGCCAGCGCTGGTTCAGGGGGACCTGGCAGCAAGCCAGATCGAGGCGGGAATCAGAGGCTTCAACGCCATGACGGGCGAGGCCCGACCCGATGTGCTGATCGTCGGACGTGGCGGCGGTTCGATCGAAGACCTCTGGCCGTTCAACGAGGAAGCCGTCGTTCGGGCAGCCTTTGAGAGCGCGATCCCGCTTATATCCGCCGTTGGCCACGAGACAGACACGACGCTGATCGACTTTGTGTCCGATGCCCGCGCGCCAACCCCAACGGGCGCAGCTGAAATCGCCGTCCCGGTACGCTCTGAACTCTTGCTGCAGAATGAGGAATTCGGCAGCCGGCTAAAGCGCGCTTTGGCCCAAAGGGTCCGGCAAAGGCGCGAACGCCTGCGCGGCTCTAGGTTGCCGCGGCTTGAAACGCTGGTCGAGCGCCCACGCCAACGGCTCGATTATGCCAGCGCAAGTTTGCACCGTGCCACGGCCACCTTGCTGGACCGTTTGCGCGGACGGCTCGATCGCGCGGGCCTGGCGCTGCCCTCCCCCATGGCGCTGGTTCAGGCTTCGAAGCAGCGGCTGGCCCTGACCAGTTCTGCTCTTGCGAACGGGTTGAGACGTACCACACAGGTGAAGCGGCTGGCTTTGTCCCAAGCGTCAGGCGGACTTCGACCGACACCTTTGCAGCGTGAGACGAGCCGGGCCCGAAAAGCGCTCATCGACGTGGCAAGCCGCGCAAGGCCCGCGCTTGCCCGGAGCCTGGAGGCGAGAACGGCACGCCTCGCGGCCAGCGCGAAGCTGTTGGATGCGCTTTCCTACCAATCCGTGCTGGAACGTGGCTTTGCGCTCGTCCGCGCGGCGGACGGTTCAGTCGTGCGATCTGCAGAACGCGCGAGCCAGGCTGAACGGCTCGAACTGACCTTTGCGGATGGAAGTGTTGCAGCATCACCGTCTGGAACGACCACCAAACCTGCCAAGAAGCCAGTGCGAAAAAAACCAGCTGGTAAAGCAGCACCCAAAAAGGCGGAACCGGAAGATCAGGGCAACCTGTTCTAAGCGCGGCTCGGTCTAAACGGGTTTGACAATCACGACCGTAGAGCGTGACCCATCGACAGCGATCGATTGACCATTGCTGATATCGCTGCCGTCTGCGCTTTCAGCAGACCATTCGGTGTCGCCAATGCGAACGCGTCCACGGCCCGCCACAAAATCCGCCACCGCAGTGCCGCGCGCCCCTAGCATGCGCTCCATACGCTTGTTCAACGCAGGCTCGCCGGGCCCGCCGGTTCGCAATCCCTTCAGTACCGTACGCCCGAGCACGATCAGCACAATCGATGTCAGGAAGAACACCGCAAGCTGGGCAGTCCAGCCACCGAGCATACCCGGAGCGAACGCGGTCCATGTCGCTGTCACCAGAGCTGCAACCGCGATGAGCAACAGATCAAATGTGCCGAGCATCATTTCAATACCGAAGAGGATGGCTGCGATCGCCAGCCAATGCCAGATCGTGACCGGCCAGAGGAAGTCGTAGAGCGCCTGTTCCATTTGCTGCCCCCCTTAGCTGCCGCCCGGTGTGGACGGCGTGCGAGGCGGCGCGTCCGCCTGTTTGGCCGCGGCCGCGTCGGTCAAGCTGCGAACGCCTTCAATCGCCCCGACCAATGACGAAAACTCAGCAGGAACGATGACGGTCTTTTGCTGCGGGGACTCCGCGAGCTTGGCGAAGGCGCTGACATAGGCCTGACCCAGGAAGTAATTGATCGCGTTGACATCGCCCTTCGCAATAGCCTGACTGACCATGGCGGTGGCTTTCGCTTCGGCTTCAGCTTCCCGCTCGCGCGCTTCAGCATCCCGGAAGGCGGCTTCCCGGCGCCCCTCGGCTTCAAGGATCTGTGCCTGTTTCTGTCCTTCGGCCTTGAGGATGGCGGACTGCTTCTCTCCCTCCGCTGTCAGGATTTCCGCGCGCTTCAAACGCTCCGCTTTCATTTGGCGCGCCATGGCCTCTGTAATGTCGGCCGGCGGCGTCAGGTCAGCGATTTCAATACGTGTGACTTTTACGCCCCAGGGGTTCGTGGCAGCATCCACAACCGACAGCAGGCGCGCATTGATCTCGTCCCTGTTGGAGAGCACCTGGTCCAGGTCCATCGAACCAACCACCGTTCGAATATTCGTCAGGGCGAGATTGGTGATCGCGTTGCCGATGTCGTTCACCTCGTAAGAGGCAGCCACGGGATCGATGACCTGCGTAAACACAACCGCGTCGCAAGACACCATCGCATTGTCCCGGGTAATCACTTCCTGGGTGGGAACATCCAGCACCGACTCCATCATGTTCATCTTGCGACCCACACGGTCCATGATGGGAATGATTGTGTGCATGCCTGGCTGGAGCGTGCGCGTATAGCGGCCAAACCGCTCAACCGTGTAGTTGAAGCCCTGTGGGACGAACTTGAAAGCGTTCACCAGTGCAACAATGGCAACAACCAACAGGACGATAAATACGATAACCGGATCCAAAGCTGACCCTCCCAAGTCAAAACTGTTTCCTCTCAGATGGGGAGAGTCTTCTCGCTTATCAATAAAAACGGCCCGCCGCGCCTGGCAGGGCCGTATTCGTATTCCTGAAAAGTTTGAGAGACTTAGAGCTGTGCCAACATGTAATCAGCGCTTGAAACCTCAAAGCCTGGACCCGCTTCCACGTTCAACGCGTCAACTTTGCCGTCTTTGACGACCATGGAATAGCGCCGGGACCGCTGGCCCATTCCAAAGCCGCTCGCATCCATACCGAGTCCGAGCGCTTCAGCAAACGCACCATTCCAATCGGCAAGCATCCGCACCTTTCCGCTTGCCCCGGCGCTCTCGCCCCAAGCGCCCATGACGAAAACATCGTTCACGGATGTGCAGACAATCTCATCAACGCCCTTTCCAACCAGAGCGCTGGCTTGCTCAACAAAGCCGGGAAGATGCTTTGCCGAACAGGTTGGCGTGAACGCGCCGGGTACGGCAAACAGCGCCACGGTTTTACCCGCAAACACTTCGGCCGTTGTCCTCGGCTGCGGCCCGTCCGCGGTCATTTCCATGAATGTTGCTTCGGGCAGAGCATCGCCGACTTTGATGGACATGTGGAATCTCCTTGCTTGCATTGGAGTTGGGTCTATTGCCTCGCAAATGGGGCGTGCCCCGATGCGATCAACCGATTTGTTCAAACAGGCTTGCATTGCGCCCTGCTTTCGAACAGCGTGGTGGGGTGGGAGGTGCGACCGCCATGGCAGAGAACCTGACCGGAAGACTCTTGATCGCAATGCCAAGCATTGGCGATTCCCGGTTCAAACGATCGGTAATCCTCGTGTGTGCCCATAGCGATGAATACGCCATGGGTCTGGTGCTGAACAAGCCCATGGATGGCCTGATCTTGCCGGATTTGCTCGACCAACTCGATATTGAGTCAAGCATCGAACTGCCTCAGCGGGCCGTGCTTGACGGGGGGCCGGTGGGCAATGACCGTGGCTTTGTTCTCCACAGCGGGGACTACCAGTGCGATGGAGCAACCCTTGATGTCGGTGATGATGTCTGCCTGACGGCAACGCGCGATGTACTCCACGCCATCGCATCGGAAGACGCGCCGCGCGCGTCAACGCTGGCGTTAGGGTATTCCGGGTGGGGGCCTGGCCAACTCGAAATGGAATTGCAGGAGAATGCGTGGTTGATCGGGCGCCCCGACCCGAACATTCTTTTCGGTGAGGACCATGATACGAAATGGACCCACGCCCTGGACCTGATAGGTGTGCCCTCAGGAAGGCTTCAATCGGCGCCCGGCAGAGCCTGATATCGCTAGTCTTCTGCGCTGAACCGATCCAAAGCCGCGGCCTGTGTCAAGGGGCGACCCAAGGCAAAACCCTGGGCGTAGTCAAACCCGAATGCCTTGAGCTGATCCATCTGCCAGAACGCTTCCACGCCTTCGCCGGTCACGGTCATTCCCAAATCATGGCAGAGCGTTGTGACCGCCTTCAGAATTGCATCGGTTCGCGGCTCGCCAAGGCGGCGCACCAGATCAGGATCAATTTTCAACCCGTCCGCAGGAAGGTCTGCCAGCCAGCTAAATGAAGAGTGGCCGGACCCGAAATCGTCCAGGACAAGACCGGCCCCGCAGGCTTTGAGCGCCTGCGCAGTCTTCAAGGCTTCCGTCGCATCACGCAGGGCGGCCTGCTCAGTGAGTTCAATACGCAAGGTGCAGGGCGCCAGCCCATGGCCTTCCACCAATGCCTCGACCAAGCCCACCAGCCCCGCATGTTCGAGGTCTCGGCCGGTCAAGTTGACATGGACAAACAAGTCTTCCCGTTGGCTGGCCGATTTCCAGTTCGACAAGGCCTCCGCCGCGCGGATCAGCATATTCGAGGCAAGCCCATCATCTTCGAAGCGTTGGGCCGCAGTTATGGTCGTCAGGTTTGCGTCCCATCGGGCCAACGCCTCAAACCCAACCGTCTTGCCATTGGCAATTGAGATAATGGGTTGAAAAACCGGCTCGAGCGCAGGGCCAGGCGTGTCGGCGAGGTCCGCATCGATCGAGCGGGCGGGACCAGACAGCACCATACCCTTGGCTTCATCGTCATGGAGAAATGCCCCGACAAGTTGGATCTGCCGGCCATCGGCCAAGCCGATGGCACAGTTGACGTTCACCCCATCGCCTTCGAGACCCAAAAGCAGGCGGCGGCGACTAAACCCGTCCAGAAGCGGCGCGATACCATCCGTCGACCACGTCCCCCGCAAGGCCCCAAAGTCTGATCGTGGCGGAACATCAAACTCCAGCCGGCGCGCCCGCGCATCCCAACGCCAACTGCCCTCATACTCCTGTCTGTGATCTGGCGAAGTCATGTGGATGGGTCGTCCTTCAGCCGCCCATAAAGAACATGATCGCGTCGACGTCCGCCAATTTCCAGGTATTGCCGCGCAAGGCCCTCCTCGGTGAAGCCACACCGTGTCAGCACGTTCCGAGATTTTACGTTTTCCGGGAGGGTCCCAGCATCGACCCGGGACAGGCCTAGCGTTTCAAAACACCACCGACACACACGCTCCAGTGCTTCGACCATCATGCCCGCGCCGGTTGCCTCGGCTAGAAGCCAGTATCCGATAGACGCTGACTGGGCTGGTCCTCGTCGAACGTTCGTGACCGAGATACCGCCCAACAGCGCATCGCTTTCCCGATCAAATATCAGGTAGACATAGGCGCGATCATTGCGCCACCCGGTGCGCCAGGCCTTCAGTCGGCGTGCCCAGTCATCGCGCGAGAGAGCATCACTCGGCCAACGTGGTTCCCACGGTTCCAGGTGGTGGCGACTGATGCGGCGTCCTATGGCCCAATCCGTATAATCGCCCCGCTCAGGTACTCGTATGACCAGTCTTTGGGTGGTCAGAACAGTTTCACGGGCGGGTAATGGCATCATCTGGTGGCGGCCATCTCTCGAATTCGATCGCGCACGGCGCTCAGCTCTGCCGGGATGGTCTCAAACACTTCAGCTCCCGACAAGGCACCTTCACACCTCTTCGGCAGAGGCACGTCTTCCCCTGTGGCGCTCGCAACAGTCTCAGGAAACTTCGCCGCATGCGCTGTGGCCAGGACGACATCGACCGCCTCGCTCTCGGCGAGCGTATCAGCGGCAACCGTGCCAACGGCCGTATGTGGGCAGATGAGCCAGTCGGTTTCCGCCTTGACTAGCGCAATCTCACTGAGAGTTTCATCATTCGTCACAGTCTTGGCGGCAAATCCCATACACCCCAGCGGGCCTGAAATGGTTTTGGGGAGGTCAACCTCACCGCGTTGCGCAAAAGCGCCATAGAGGGCAGCAATCGCCGCATCATCGCGCCCGCTGGCTTCAAACAATACCCGCTCCAGATTGCTTGGCACCGTGATGTCCATGGCCGGGCTTGGGGTTGGCCGCGTCTCGCTGCGCGCCATGCGGCCTGTTTCGAAGACCATCCGAAGCGCATCATTTTCGTTCACGGCACACAGCGCTTCAAAACCTGGAAGCAGTCCGCAGCGCGCGGCCACATAGCCTGCAAGCGCGTCGCCCATATTCCCACTGGGCACCGTAAAACGGACGGGGGTGTCCTTGCCGAAGCTCGCCTGGGCCGTTGCGTAGTAAACCGATTGGGCCGCAATGCGCGCCCAATTAATCGAGTTCACGCCCGAAAGCGCCACCTCGTCGACAAAGCTGCTGTCACCAAACAGGGATTTCACGATCTTCTGGCAATCGTCAAAGTCGCCATCGACCGCCAGGTTCAGAATGTTGTCAGCGCCCGTGGTGGTCATGAACAATCGTTGGACGCGCGATATCCGATCATTTGGATGCAGAATGACGAGCGAAACATGCTTGGAACCGGCAAAAGCCGCCGCAGCCGCGCCGCCGGTATCACCGCTTGTCGCACAGACAATCGTCATGCGCTTCCCAGCACGCTCCAGGGCCCAGTCATAGAGCCGGGCGATGAACTGCATCGCTACATCTTTAAACGCCAGCGTCGGACCATGATGCAACTCCATTAGGAAGCGTTTGGGGCCAATCTGGGCAAGCGGCGCGACAGATGCGTGCGCGAAGCCCTCATAGGCCTGCTCGCAAAGCTGGGCCATCTCGTCATTGGAGACCGCGTCTCCTGCAAACGCCTTCAGGATGCGAGTTGCAACTTCCGCATAGGTTTCATCAAAACCCGGCCGGGCGATCTGCGGATACGCTTCTGGAACATAAAGACCGCCATCGGGAGCCAGACCAGCAAGGCATGCAGTCAGGAAATCGACGGGCTCTGCGCCGCCACGGGTCGAAATATACTTCATCACCTGCCTCGAAGGCTGAATCGCCCCTGTGAGGCGTGAAACACGAAGTACATCACAAACAGTGCGGCTGCGAGCCCCCACCATGTGATCGCATAGCCAAAGTGCCGTTCCGGCGGCAGATCATCGATCGGCTTCGGCGCGCCGTAGGGATTAGTGGTCGTTCGTGTGCGCGTCAGGTCGTCGGCGTTGCGGATGACGATATCTATCGGCTCCGCGACGCGCTGAATGTCGCTCAAGTCGTACCGCTCTAGAATGCCCGGAAGGTCGAAGGTGTACCAGCTGTTCTCATCGGGTTGGTTACGCGCAGACGCCCGAGTCTCGCGGGCAAACATCCGGACTTCAGCTTCAAACGTGACCCCAGCGGGCACAGCGGCTTGGACCGGGCGTGGTCCACCGGTGGCATCCAACATAAAAAGGAGCGTTTCGCCGCGTCCGGTCGATACGACGTTCACGGGCACATAGCGGCGCCAAATCGGCTCGCTGTCTGCAATGCCATAAACATGTTGGATCGGTGCATCGCCCAGATCCAAAACTTCCATCTGTAGAGTTACGACTTCCGGAAGGTCTTCCGGCGCCGCACCACGCTTGTCGGCATAGCGCTCATACTGCCAGTTTCCGAGCATTATGAGGATGACGAGGCTGACCAGCGTCAGCACCGTCATCACGGGAAGGGGTTTGAATTGCATCTAAGGCGGTTGGGGAGCGGCGACCGCTACGCCCCCAAGACCAGGAACGGCACCACGTACACAAAGGCGAAGAGGAACAGCCAGACGACGTCCACAAAGTGCCAGTACCAGGCTGCCGCTTCGAAGCCGAAATGCTTCTCCGGCGTGAAACCGCCCATCATCAGGCGCAGCAGGCAAACGCAGAGGAAGATCGTACCGATCAACACGTGAGCGCCATGGAACCCGGTCGCCATGAAGAACGCAGAGCCATAGAGCGTACCGTCATAGGTGAACTCGGCATGGCTGTACTCGACCACCTGCAGGTAGGTGAAGAACGCACCGAGCAGGATCGTCAGGATCAGGCCGGTGCGTGCACTGCCCCGGTCACCATGCTGCAGGGCGTGGTGCGACCAGGTGATCGTGGTGCCAGACAGGAGCAGAACCAGCGTGTTGATGAGCGGCAAATGGAACGGATCAAACGTCTCCACACCCACAGGCGGCCAGTCTGCAAACCGGCTTAGACCGTCTGCGTAAATGGGGTTGGTCGCATCCCAAGTGTCACCCACGCGCGCATCATGGAAAATCGCGAACTCGAAAAAGCCCCAGAACCACGCCACGAAGAACATGACTTCCGAGGCGATAAACAAGATCATGCCATAGCGCAGGCCAATCTGGACCACAGGCGTGTGATCACCGCCGCGGCTTTCCTTCACCACGTCCATCCACCACCCGATCATGGTGTAGATGACGATCGCAAAGCCCACGAGCATCGGCCAAAGCGTGCCCGCTTCAAGGCCGAAAATACCCTTCATGTAGATGACGGCGCCAATCGCGAGTGTGAGCACACCGACAGAGCCGACCAAAGGCCAGGGAGATGGATTTACAAGATGGTAGTCGTGATTGACTTCGCCGTGGGCCATGGAGAGACGCTCCGCCATAGGTATATTTGCTGATTTGCGCCTGTTTAGACTGCGCTGGGAGCGGTTGCCAACCGGCTAATCGAGGTTGGTATCATTGGACGCACCCGCCCATTCGCTCGCGGGGAAGAAGGTATAGGAGAGGGTAATGGTCCGAACGTCTTCCATAAGGCGTTTTTCATCCATCGCCGGATCGATGAAAAAGACCACGGGGAGTGACTTTGTCTCACCAGCCTGGATCACACGCTCCTCGAAGCAGAAGCACTCCAACTTGGAAAAATAGGGTCCCGCCTTATGCGGGGTCACATTGTAGCTCGCGATAACGGACACCGGCTCGGTCGAAGTGTTGGTCACTTCGTAAAAAGCCAATCCATGCTCGCCGAGGCGAATCTCATGGTTGGGCTCAAGCGGGCGGAATTTCAGCGGCGCGCCGCTCACATTGGCATCGAACCGAATATCGACGGTGCGATCGAGCACGGCGTCAGGCGCCTCGGTCGCCACACGTGTCGTGCCACCAAACCCGGTGACGCGGCAGAACGTGTCGTAGAGCGGCTTCGAGGCGAATGAGAGCCCAAGCATGAACAAGGGCAATCCGACGAATAACAGGGCCGTGCGCAAATTGGCGTTCATCGCCCTAAAAGCCCCCATCGGCCATACCGGTGCCCTGGCTCAGACGTATGATCGTGATAGCCAACACCATGGCAACGAACGCGACCAGAGCCAGCGCCAGCCAGAAATTGCGCTTGCCGCGCGCATTGGCTTCTTCCTCCGTCAGTGGGCGTACTTTGAACTCGTTGTCTTCCGTCATGACAGCAACTCCGTTACGGGCATGTGCACGCCCAGCAGGTGCTCGCCCATCAAGACAGCGAACACAGCAAAGAGATAGACGATTGAGTAGGCGAACAAACCCGCTGCGGCCTTATGGTCCGCCTTGCCGGCTTCGGCATCGCCCGCGGCCGTGCGCGCAACCTTGACAGACAGGTACAGGAACGCGCCCCCGAGACCGGCAGCGGCGAGACCGTAAACCCAACCGCCAAGCCCTGTCACTGCTGGCAGCAGTGAGACCGCGAGAAGGACCAAGGTATAAACAACGATCTGGTGACGGGTTGCACGCGCACCATGGGTCACCGGCAACATCGGAACGCCAGCCTTGGCGTATTCCTTATGCGCGAGCAGGGACAGGGCCCAGAAGTGAGGTGGCGTCCAGAAGAAGATGATGGCGAAGAGGATCCATGCGTCGAGTGGCGCGCTGCCTGTCACCACAGCCCAGCCGATTACCGGAGGAAAGGCCCCTGCCCCGCCACCGATCACGATGTTCTGGGGCGTGGCCCGTTTCAGCCACATCGTATAGATGCCACCATAATAGAAGATCGAGAAAGCCAGCAGCGCCGCCGCCAGCCAATTGCTCGCCATCCACATCAGCAACACAGACACGCCCGACAGGACGAGGCCGAGCGTCAGGGCTTCCTCAGCAGGCACGGCGCCGGATGGAATGGGCCGGGTCGATGTCCGCGTCATCACAGCATCGATGTCCGCGTCATACCACATATTGATGGCGCCCGCCGCGCCTGAGCCCATGGCCACGGCGAGGGTGGCGATGGCGGCCATGACCGGATGCACCGACTGCCCCGTTACACCTTGCGCAGCGACAATGCCTACAAAGCCCGTGAACACCACCAGCATCATGATGCGCGGCTTGAGGAGGTTGATATAATCCTTGGCACTGGCCACCGGGACGGTGACGGGCGCGGCTGTCTGGTCGGTCATGGGTCTGGCCGGCTCTCTTTTTACGTTTTCCGGCGGCGCACGGCCGCATCTGCGGTGCAAATGACAAAGATGACCAGCGATGTCAGCGTGGCAAAGTAGCCAATCTCTGCGATGAGTTCATAGGTTTGAAGTGTGTCCTGCACCTCCAGATAGCGGCGCGGCATGCCCTGCAAACTGAGAAACTGCTGCGGAAGCGTTGCGATCCAGATCCCCAGCGAAAACAGACCCACCTGAAAAAAGGCGAGCCAGCGCCTGAAGGGCAGACCGAACGCAGCGGTGAGACACGCATAGGCCGAGGCCAGGAACAGGAACCATAAGCCAATAAGAACCGTATGGTGGGCATGGGCAACCACATAATAGGTGTCATGTAGCGCTGTATCGATGGAAGCATTTGCGAGCGCCACACCACCAATGGTGAGTAGCGCAACTGTCACAGCGCTGGACACGATCGCGAGCGCCGAAGCCTGGTAGCCGACTTTATCCAGCTTCCAGAGACGCACTGCGGCATAGGCAGAAAGACCGAAGAAAATCGTGGCGATCCCAATGAGCCAAAGGGGATGACGCGCCAGCAACATAAGCCAATCGACCAAGCCTGGCTCGCTGGCCTCGGACAGCGGGGGGTACAAGACCCACCCGTCGCCAGGTCCCTGCCCACTTGCGAACTGGCGGTTTCGTCCACTGAACACACTCGCGATAGACAATCCTGCCCCGGCGAGTGCGCAAATAGACACGGCCAGACCACCCCAGAGTCTGGCGCGAACCAACACCAAAAAGCCTAGCCCGGCGCCCAGCGAGATCACGGCAAGCATGGCGATGCTGAGCCAGACTTCCGGGGCGCCGAAGTACCAGAAGATGTGTTGCAGGAGGACAGGGTCTCCACCGCCGGATGGGTCGAAAAACGTGGTGCCGAAGTTTCGATCTGTCACCAGCGTCCCCAGGACAAACCCGCCTGCGATGAGCACCGCTGCAAACACCGCGATCAGGCTCCCGAAAATCCACATTGCTGTTCGGCCCATACCATTGCCCCCGAATACAAAGCAGGCCCGCTTTTAGCGGGCCTGCTCCAATAATTTCAACTCAAACACCAGCCTAGTGACCAGCTTCCGCCTTCACCACAGGCAGGGTTGAATACTGGTGGTATGGCGGGGGTGACGACAGGGTCCACTCCAGCGTCGTGGCGCCCTCGCCCCATGGGTTTGCATCGGCCTTGCGACGACGCAGCATGGATTCGATCAGCAGTAAGAAGAAGACCCCGGTTGCAGCCATCGTAATGATATAGCCGATGGTCGACACATAGTGCCACTGATGGAACGCCTCAGCGTAGTCCACGTAGCGGCGCGGCATACCGTTCAGGCCCAAGAAGTGCTGCGGGAAGAAGATCACGTTCGAGCCAATGAACATCAGCCAGAAGTGAACTTGCGCCAGCGCGCGATTGTACTTCACGCCGAACATCTTCTCGTACCAATAGTACCAGCCTGCAAACAGACCGAACACGGCGCCGAGCGACAGCACGTAGTGGAAGTGCGCCACGACATAGTACGTGTCATGCAGGACATGGTCGATGCCGGCATTGGCGAGCACCACACCCGTCACACCGCCGACGGTGAACAGGAAGATGAAGCCAATCGCCCAGAGCATGGGCACTTTGAAGTCGATGGAGCCACCCCACATGGTCGCGATCCAGGAGAAGATCTTGATGCCCGTGGGTACGGCAATGATCATCGTCGCGGCCACGAAGTAGGTTTTCAGATCCAGACTCATGCCCACCGTATACATGTGGTGCGCCCACACGATGAAGCCGATCACGCCGATCGAGACCATGGCGTAAGCCATGCCGAGATAGCCGAAGATCGGCTTCTTGGAAAAGGTCGACACGATGTGGCTGATAATGCCGAAGGCCGGCAGGATCATGATGTACACTTCCGGGTGACCGAAGAACCAGAACAAGTGCTGGAACATAACCGGGTCGCCGCCGCCTTCCGGCACGAAGAATTGCGAGCCGAAGTTCCGGTCAGTCAGCAGCATGGTCAGCGCGCCTGCCAGCACTGGCAGAGACAAGAGCAGCAGCACAGCCGTGATCAGGATGGCCCAGGCGAACAGCGGCATCTTGTGCATGGTCATGCCCGGTGCGCGCATGTTCAGGATCGTCACGATGTAGTTGATCGCACCCAGGATCGAGGCAATGCCCGCTGTGTGCAGCGACAGGATGACGAGATCCATAGCTGGCCCGGGATGTCCCTTGAGACCGGAGAGCGGCGGATAAAGCACCCAACCGCCACCAAAACCGTTGCCCGACGACCCGCCCGGCACGAACATCGAAATCATCAGGAGGATGAAGGCCACCGTGGTCAGCCACAGGGAGATGTTGTTCATGCGGGGAAACGCCATGTCCGGCGCGCCGATCATCAACGGCACAAAATAGTTGCCGAAGCCGCCGATCAGCGCCGGCATCACCATGAAGAAGATCATGATCAGGCCGTGATAGGTGATCAGCGTGTTGTAGAAATGCTTGGCGTTTTCAATCGCCTGGTCGCCTTCACCGGCTACAAAGTTCAGGAGCGGTCCGATTTCCGGGTTCATCAATTCCCAGCGGATCAGGCCGGACATGCCATAGCCAATGACACCGAAAATCAGGGCGAATACCAAATAAAGGATCCCGATATCCTTGTGGTTCGTGGAATAGAACCAGCGGACAAAGAAACCCGGCTTGTCGTCATGGCCCGCCTTGGACGGGTCCAGAGCAATCTCATCCATAGGCATGGCTTAGCGCTCCTCAGAATTCATGTTGGCAGCAACCTGCGTGGCGGCTGCGGGCAGAACGGCATCAACGAGGGCGACCGCGCCTTCGAAGTCGCCTTCACGTTTTAACTCGACCCACCGGTCATAGACGTCTTGCGGCACCACACGCACCTCAATCGGCATGTAGGCGTGGTTCACACCGCACAGCTCGGAACACTGGCCGTAGAACACGCCCTCTTGCTCCACCAGGAACCAGCCCTGATTGAGCTTGCCGGGCACGGCATCTGTCTTCACGCCGAAAGCGGGGACCGTCCAGGAGTGGATCACATCAGCAGCAGTGGTCTGGTAGCGGATATAACGGTTGACGGGGATCACCATCGGATAGTCCGTGGCGAGATTCACCGGCTTCGTTGCGTAGTCCGACCGGCCCGTGTTGCGGACATAGTCCTCTTCGTCGGTGGACAGGCCCTTGTGTACAGGGTTGGACACGAATGAGAGCGGATACCCCTCTTCATCCAGCTCATCCATGTACTCGTAGGTCCAGTTCCATTGGTTGCCCTGGGCCTTGATCGTGATCCAGCCTTGCTCGGCAGCTGCTGGATAGACATTGGGATCATCCATATCGCCGGACAGGGCGATAGCCTCCAGATCGGGCTCTTGCTCAATGTAGAAAAGGTTTGTGAAAGACGGCAGCGCAATCACGACCAGGATCAACACCGGCACAGCGGTCCAGACGACCTCGACCAGCGTGTTGTGGCTGAATTTGCGTGCTTCCGGATTTGCGCGCTTGTTGTAGCGCGCCATCACATAGATGAGGAGCGCCGTGACGAAGATCACGATCGCTGTAATGATCCAGAGAAGGAAGCTGTCAAAGAACTGAAGACGCTCGGCAATGCGAGTTGCCGGCTCTTGCAACGACAAGGCGCCCGGCGTGGGGGCACCAACCATGGCATGGGCCGATGCGGCGGTCGTCATCGCCGCGAGACCTGTAAGAATTCCGCGCAGAGGCATGTGTTTATGGCTCCTGTTGATGCCATTCGATGTACAGTGGCTGTCGATACGTGGCGAGCGCAAAACCCGCACATTATTGTCGCACAACAAGGCGATCGGCCCGATGTGTGTTAAGAAAGACCAAAAGACGGAGGACTGTTATGCTGAGATTTCTGACCTTGGGTGCCGTTTCCGCACTGGCCATGGCCCTGCCCGCATCCGGACAAGCTGTGATCATCGGCGGTGGACTCGCCAAAGACTGCTTCATGAAGGTTCAGGCGCAGTCGTCGCGTTTCATCGAAGTTGAGCGTACTTGCACGCGCGCGCTCGAATCCGAAACCATGACCCGGTCAAACCGCGCGGCCACCTATGTCAATCGCGGCATCATACGGATGCGCGCCGGCAATTACGATTCGGCCCTCACAGACTATGATCGAGCAATCAATATGGAAGAAGAGCTCGGCGCGGCTTACCTCAATCGTGGCGCAGCCTTCATCCTGAAGGGCGACTTCGCGGCGGCAAGGACGTCCCTCGACTGGGCGATTGCGCTGGAAACAAACGATCTGCATGCGGCGCACTATAATCGCGCCATTGCCCGCGAGCGGACAGGCGACGTAACTGGCGCATACTACGACTTCATCACGGCAAGTGAGTTGAAACCAGACTGGCCCTTGCCGCTTCGCCAGTTGGAGCGCTTCACGGTTACGGGCGACCCGGATGCCTAGAACTCGTCATCAAGACCGCCGCGGTCCAGGTTGCCAAAGCGAGTGACATTGGCGTCGAACGCCAGCGTCACTTTGCCAATGGGGCCGTGGCGCTGCTTGCCAACGATGACTTCAGCGGTGCCGTAAACCTGATCCATCCGCTCACGCCAGCGCGCCCACTTCTCACTTGAGTTCGGATCGCCGGGGTCCGCCTGTGGCTCCGTCCGCTCGAGGTAATAGCTCTCTCGAAACACAAACAGCACGACGTCAGCATCCTGCTCGATCGAACCCGATTCGCGCAGGTCAGAGAGTTGGGGCCGTTTATCGTCACGCTGCTCCACCTGCCGCGAAAGCTGGGACAAGGCGATGACCGGCACGTCCAGATCTTTCGCCAGGGCCTTCAACGCCATGGATATCTGGGTGATTTCCTGGACGCGATTGTCGCTGCCCTTGCCGCTCGCACTGGTGATCAGTTGCAGATAGTCAATGATGATCAGGTCGAGTCCCACGGTCCGGTGAAGGCGCCGGGCGCGGGCGGCAAGCTGGCTGATCGAGAGACCGCCCGTATCGTCGATATGCAGCGGCAAGTTTTGAAGCTCGGCCACGGCGTCCCGGATCTTGTCGAAATCCTGGGCTTCGAGTTCGCCGGACCGGAATTTGTGGCCGCTGATCCCCGTGCGTTCGGCTATAATCCGCGTTGCAAGCTGTTCTGCCGACATCTCCAGGGAGAAGAAGGCCACCACGGCGCCATCAACGGTTTTCTTTGAGCCGTCTTCCTGAATTACCCGGCGGCAGGCCGCTGCAGCATTGTAGGCAATATTGGTCGCAAGCGATGTTTTCCCCATGGAGGGGCGTCCGGCCAGGATGAGCAAGTCAGATTTGTGCAAGCCGCCCAGCTTGTGATCGAGGTCATCAAGATGGGTTGCGATCCCCGCGATCTTGCCGTCCCGTTTGAACGCCGCTTCGGCCATCTCGAGAGACTGTCGCACCGCGGTCCCAAACTCGGTGAAGCCACGATTGGAAGAGCCACGTTCAGCCAGCGCAAAAAGTTCGCGCTCAGCAACCTCGATCTGTTCACTTCCGCCTTGCCCGGGTTCGGGCTGCAAGGCCCTCCCGGTGACGCCCGACCCGATATTCAAAAGCGCACGGCGCACGGCCAGATCACGAATGATCCGGGCATAATCCGTTACTTCGGGCCCGAAGGCCGCGCTCTCAAGAAGGTCCGCAAGGTAAGTCGCGCCGCCAATTGCCGTGAGTTGGTCGGTCCGTTCAAAATGCTCGCGAAGCGTCACTCCGTCGGCCACACGCCCTTGCTCAATCAGGCCGGCAGCCGTGGAATAAATTTCCTGGTGCGCTGGTGCGTAAAAGTCTTCCGGACGAATCAACTCGGTGACGCGCTGGTACGCGTTGTTGTCGAATAGGATTGCCCCAAGCACAGCCGCTTCTGCAGCCAGATTATTGGGAACGTCTACGGACGGAGTTTCATGATCTTTAGCCATGCCCCGTCCTAACCGTGTTTGAACGGCATTTCGCGACTTGACTTTCATCCGTTCTCAGAGGGTTCCCACACTCCACACAGTCTCTCTGACAGACTGAAAATCGTATCGGCAAAAGAAAAGGCCGCGGGAGGATCCCACGGCCTGATCAAAGTTTTTTTGCGGTGCAGAGCCTGACTAGTCTTCTTCCCCACCAGCCAGCGTATCGGCCATCTCAGCCTGGGCTTCTGCCATTTCACCAGCTTGCTCTTCATCAATCGCGCGCTGCTCGGCCTGGAGGGTCTCCAGAACATTCTCACCGGCGGCCTGGCGTTCGGCTTCGTCTGGCGAGCGGGCCACATTGACCTTCACCGTCACAGCCACTTCCGGATGGAGGCGGATATCGACCTCATAGACACCGATCGATTTGATTGGCTGATCGAGACGCACTGCGGAACGGCCAATCTTGTGACCGGTTTCCGCTGCCGCTTCGGAAATGTCGCGGGCGCTGACAGAACCGTAGAGTTGGCCGGTCTCACCAGATTGGCGGATGAGGACGAAGGTTTCGCCTTCAAGCGAATTGGCTTCGGCCTCAGCAGCCGTCCGGGCATCAGCGTTGCGTTGCTCAATCACTTCGCGCTCAGCTTCGAATCGGCGGCGGTTTTTTTCCGTTGCCAGCAGAGCCTTGCCCTGGGGGATCAGGAAGTTGCGGGCGTACCCGTTCTTGACGGACACTTCATCGCCAATGGTGCCGAGTTTCTCAACGCGCTCAAGGAGGATCACTTGCATCGGTCTGCCTCCTATTTCACAGCAAAGGGAAGAAGCGCCAGGATGCGGGCGCGCTTGATCGCGCGGGCAAGCTTACGCTGGTTCTTGATGTTCACCGCAGTGATCCGCGACGGGACGATCTTGCCCTTCTCGGAGATGTACCGCTGGAGCAGCTTTACATCTTTATAGTCGATCTTCGGAGCTTTTGCGCCGGAAAACGGATCGACTTTCCGACGACGGCCAAAGGGACGGCGCGCTGGCAGATTGGTGATATTCATGCCCGAGGTGTTTTTCGTAGCCATGATGTCAGTCTCCCCTAGCGCCGGTCGCCGCGATCACCGCGGTCCTTGCGGGACACGATCGGCGATGGCTCTTCGTCGAGTTCATCGACGCGAATGGTCAGATAGCGCATGACATCATCGGAAATCCGGTGACGGCGCTCAATCTCGTGGATCGCATTGGCCGGTCCGTCGACATTCAGCAGGCTGTAATGGCCCTTGCGCTGCTTGTTGATCGGATAGGACAGATTGCGAAGTCCCCAATATTCCGTCTTGGACACTTTTGCGCCCTTGTCGCGGAGAAATTCAGCGAGTTCTTCGGTGAGGGTCTCAGCCTGTGCTGGCGAGATATCAGGTCGCGCAATGACGACGTGTTCGTAATACGGCATTCTCTCTTTCCCAATCGCGGAACGCGGCGCCACAGAGGCGGGAAACCTCCACAACGATGGCTCCTGCCATGGGAGCTCATTCTCCGGGCAGGACCGCATTCCAGTGCAAGACGCGGCATAAAGCGCAAAGCCACCTGAAAATCAACTGCCTTGCGCTTTTGCCATGCAGGCGATAGCCCCGCCTCAATCATGAAAGGGAGTCACCGGTGACAAAACTGGCCTTCATATTCCCCGGACAGGGCAGCCAATTCATTGGAATGGGGCGGGACCTGGCCGAAGCATACCACGCCGCAAAGGCTGTTTTCGACGAAGTAGATGACACGCTGGATCAGGACCTTTCTGGCCTGATGTGGGGCGGTGAGCTTGAGGCGCTGACCCTGACGGCGAATACGCAGCCCGCGCTGATGGCCCATTCGGTTGCAGCCGTGCGCGCACTCGAGGCCGCATTCGACGTACCCGTCACAACGGCCGCCTTTGTGGCGGGTCATTCCCTTGGTGAGTACAGCGCGCTGGCGGCCTCCGGTGCCCTTTCGATTGCCGATACCGCGCGCCTCCTGCGTATTCGGGGCAACGCGATGCAGGATGCTGTTCCAGCCGGTGAGGGCGCCATGGCCGCCCTTCTTGGCGCCAGCATAGAGCAAGCTGAAGCCGCCTGCGCCGCTGGACGCGAAACCGGCGGCGTTTGCGAGATTGCCAATGATAACGCCCCCGGCCAGCTGGTGCTCTCAGGCTCCAAGGCTGCAATCGACGCGGCTTGCGTCCACGCAAAGGACAATGGCGTGAAGAAAGCGGTTCCGCTTGCCGTGTCAGCGCCATTCCATTGTTCTCTCATGCAGCCTGCCGCAGAGGCCATGGCGGACGCCCTGGCGGATGTGTCGATCTCTGCGCCGTCCGTGCCCATCGTCGCGAATGTGACGACAAAGCCCACCACGGATCCTTCAGAAATCCGCCAACATCTCATCGATCAGGTGACCGGCCGTGTGCGCTGGACCGAAAGCGTCCAGTTCATGGTCGCTGAAGGCGTTTCGACCACCGGGGAAGCGGGCGCGGGAAAAGTACTCTCAGTGATGCAACGCCGGATCGAGAAATCACTTAACGGGCAAACCCTCGGAACGCCCGAAGACCTCCAGGCATTCGCCTCAACCCTTAAAGGATAGCGTCCATGTTCTCACTCGAAGGAAAAACCGCGCTCGTCACAGGCGCCTCTGGCGGCATTGGACGCGAAATCGCCATGACACTCTCGGCGGCTGGCGCAAAAGTTGCCCTGTCCGGCACGCGCGAGTCCGTTCTCAACGAGGTGAAGGATGCCCTGCCCGGTGAGGGCGCCGTGGTGACGTGCAACCTCTATGACGGCGACAGTGTGAATGAGCTCGTCGGCAAGACAGAAGAGGCCTTCGGCCCCCTCGACATCCTCGTGGCAAATGCTGGGATTACCCGGGACGGGCTGCTTCTGCGGATGAAGGACAAGGATTTCGACGATGTGATCGCCGTGAACCTCGCCTCCTATTTCCGCCTCAGCAAAACAGCGATCAAGGGTATGATGAAGCGCCGGCACGGTCGGATCATTGGAATCACGTCGATCGTTGGCGTGACGGGAAATCCTGGTCAGGCCAATTACTGCGCCTCGAAAGCCGGAATGATTGGCTTCACGAAATCACTCGCCCAGGAAATCGCCAGTCGGGGAATCACCGCCAATTGCGTGGCCCCAGGATTTATCGAATCGCCCATGACCGACGTTCTGCCAGACGCGCAGAAAGAAGCCCTTCTCGGCCAGATCCCAACCGGGCGCTTGGGCCAGGGAAGCGATATTGCGGCGGCCTGTCTCTATCTCGCCAGCGACGCAGCGAGCTACGTCACGGGCCAGACCCTGCATGTGAATGGCGGCATGGCCATGATCTAATGGGAGGTGGGCAAGCACAGTGCTGCAGGTTTCATAGCTTGTCGCATCGGAGAACTGTGTGCTAACCGCAACACCAAGGCCTGAACACAGGCCCTAATCAGACATCAGAACAAGAGGTGCACCATGTCTGACGTTTTCGAGCGTGTAAAAAAGATCGTTGTCGATAATCTTGACGTTGAAGCCGACAAAGTGGCCGAGTCTGCCAGCTTCATCGACGACCTTGGCGCCGACAGCCTCGACCTTGTTGAATTGGTCATGGCTTTCGAAGAAGAGTTCAACATCGAGATCCCGGACGAAGTACAGGAGAACATCCGTACGGTCGGCGATGCTGTAAAACACATCAACGAGCACGTATCCTAAGAATAAGAAACCAGACCTGGGAGGCGGTATGCGGCGCGTTGTCGTTACGGGAATTGGATTGGTCACACCCCTGGCCAATGGGCGCGAGGCCACGTGGTCACGCCTGATTGAGGGGCGCTCGGGCGCCGGTCCGATCGATCAATTTGATACCTCTAATGTGCCCTGCAAGATCGCATTCCAGGTCCCTTGGGTCAGCGGTCGCGGCGGCGGCGAAGGCGATCCCCAAGCCTTTGATCCCGACGCAGTTGCCAGCGCCAAGGAACGCCGCCGGATAGACGAGTTCATCCTCTATGCCATGGCGGCCGCCGATGAGGCCGTCGCAGATTCAGGATGGGCCCCGGAAGACACCGAAGCGCGCGAGCGGACGGGTGTGATGATCGGGTCCGGCATTGGCGGCCTCCAATCCATCTATGACACGTCGATCACCCTGCACGAGCAAGGCGCCCGGCGTGTCAGCCCCTTCTTTATTCCATCGGCACTGATCAACCTTGCTTCTGGCCAGGTCTCAATCCGCCACGGGTTCAAGGGTCCGAACCACGCCGTGGTGACAGCTTGCGCCACTGGCGCCCATGCGATCGGGGACTCAGCTCGCCTTATTCAGGCCGGGGATGCGGATGTCATGCTTGCAGGCGGCGCCGAAGCCGTGATATGCGAGCTCGGCATTGCTGGCTTCTGCGCCGCAAAAGCCATGTCGACCAACTTCAACGACGCGCCGGAAAAGGCCTCCCGCCCCTACGACAAGGACCGTGATGGCTTTGTCATGGGCGAGGGCGCAGGCGTTCTGGTGCTGGAAGAGTATGAGCACGCCAAAGCGCGCGGCGCTCAGATCTACTGCGAAGTCGCAGGTTATGGCCTGACAGGCGATGCCTATCACATCACCGCGCCAGCCGAGGGCAGCGAAGGTGGCTACCGCGCCATGAAAATGGCCATGGGGCATTCAGGCCTCGCCCCGGAAGACATCGATTACGTAAACGCGCACGGGACGTCGACGCCAAAAGGTGACGAAGGCGAAGTGGCCGCCGTTGAACGCCTGTTCGGTGACCATTCGAAGAACCTTTCCCTGTCCTCCACCAAGTCTGCGATCGGGCATTTGCTGGGCGCGGCAGGAGCTGCCGAAGCCGCGTTCTGTGCCCTGGCGATCCGCGACCAAGTCATGCCGCCCACCCTCAATCTCGATAATCCGAGTGTTGAAACAGAGATTGATCTGATCCCGAACACTGCCAAAAAGGCTCAGGTGCGCGGTGTGGTGTCGAATTCCTTCGGATTTGGCGGCACAAACGCCTCGCTGGTCATGAAGGCTGTCGATTAAGCTCTCGGCTGGGGTGGGGGACAGTACAGGAGTCGTCCATGCTGAAGGCCTTGGGATCCCTCTTTACTGTAGTTCTGCTGCTGGCTGTCGCTGGCGCCGTGGCGGGGTATCTGTGGTTTCAGGGCAAAGTCGATCAGCCCGGGCCGCTTACAGAAGATGCTGTGTTTGAAGTCTCTCCGGGCGAAACCCTGATCGGTGTTGCGGCCCGGGCCGAGGCGGATGGGATTATCTCAGACGACATGCTCCTCAGGGTGCATGCCCGCCTCAACAGCCAGGAAACAGCCATCAAAACCGGCGAATTTCCCGTTCCGGCAGGCGCGTCCCTCGCCGAATTTCTGGACATCCTCGTCGAAGGCGACGTGATCCAATACACCATAACCCTGCCCGAAGGCCTCACCACGGCCCAGATTGCAGAACGGATCGCATCCGATGAACGCCTGACCGGCGATATGCCGGACCCTTTGCCTGGCGAAGGCACGCTGCTGCCAGAAACCTATTCGTTCACGTCCAGAACCAGCAAATCAGTCCTCATCAACCGGATGGCGACTGCCCAGACTCGCCTCGTGGAGGATCTTTGGCCAACCCGCACCGACGGACTACCACTGGCCACGCCGGAGGAGGCACTCATCCTCGCAAGCATTGTCCAGAAGGAGTCGGCTGGGCAGGACGAATACGGCAATGTCGCCAGCGTTTTCATCAATCGGCTTGAACGGGGCATGCGCCTGGAAACCGATGTTTCGGTCCATTACGGCGTGAATGGCGGAGAACCGCTTTTCAATTCCCGGGGCCAGCGACGCACGCTTTATCGCTCCGAACTCGACCGTGATACGCCTTACAACACCTATACGCGCGAAGGCTTGCCGCCGACCCCGATCGCCAATGCCGGAGCGGGCGCGATCCGCGCTGTGCTGAACCCGCCCGAGACCGACTATATTTTCTTTGTCGCCAGCGGACAGGGCGGATCAGTGTTCACGACAAACTACCGGGACCATCAACGTGCCGTAGAAGACTATCGGGCCTTTGAACGCGCTGAAATCGCCCGGGAGCGCGCGAACTGATGGCAGCCCCCTTGATGTCCATGACAGGGTTTGGCGCAGGCCGCGGCGATGCGGACTGGGGAAGCTGGAGCGTCGAGGTAAAATCCGTCAACGGCAAAAGCCTCGATGTGCGAGTGAATACGCCGCCCGGATTCGATGCACTTGAGAGGCACGCCAAGTCCGAGGCAGCCAAACGCTTCAAACGGGGCAATATTCAGGTGGCGGTCCGGATTGAGCCGTCCGAAGGCCAGTCAAGCGCGCAGGTGAATGAAGCGCTGCTGGACCAGCTGATCAGTATCGCAAAGTCGCACAAGGAAGGCCCAATGGGGCGGCTGGGGCATGAATCCATGGCGGCGCTCCTGAATGTGCGCGGCGTCGTTGAAGTGTCTTCGGTAGACCTTCGCGCGCTGGCGGGCGAAGAAGGCGTGGTTGAAGCGCTCAAACGCGGCGTGGTCGATGCCCTTGAGGCCCTTGCCCAATCCCGCCGAAGCGAGGGCCAGGCCCAGACGACGCTCTTCTCAGACTTGCTCTCGGACTTCCGTCGAACGCTCGACATCTGCAAATCTGCCGCTTTGGCCCAGCCCGGCCTCCTCAAGACACGGCTGGAAACCCAGCTCGCAGAATTGGACGCAATCGACAAAGTCGACGCCGAAAGGCTCGCGGCAGAGATAGCGCTGAGCGCGGCAAAGGCAGACGTGCGCGAAGAGTTGGACAGGCTCAGCGCACATTTTGATTCCGCCCAGACCATGTTGGACTCCGGCGTCCCCATTGGCCGGCAACTGGAATTTCTCAGCCAGGAAATTGGCCGGGAAGCCAATACGCTGTGTTCGAAATCAGCATCCATCGAATTGACGAATGCAGGCCTGACGCTCAAAGCCCTGAATGATCAGTTCAAGGAGCAGGCTGCGAATGTCGAATAGGAACTCCCAGAGACGCGGCTTGATGCTGGTTATCTCGTCGCCGTCGGGCGCCGGCAAGACCTCGCTCTCGCGCGCGCTCATGGAGGAGTTCAAAGAGGTCGTCCTATCTGTTTCGGCAACGACCCGGGATCCGCGCCCCAATGAAGTCGACGGCGTCGACTATTTCTTCAAATCCCGCAGCGCATTTCAGGACATGATCGCCAAGGGCGAATTCCTCGAGTGGGCGCACGTCTTCGACAAGTATTACGGCACACCGCGCGCGAACACAGAAGCCAAACTGGATGACGGCAAAGACGTGATCTTTGATGTCGATTGGCAAGGCGCAGACGCACTCCACGACCAGATGCCAAACGATGTGGTTTCGGTTTTTGTCCTGCCGCCATCGATAGACGCGCTCCAAAAACGTTTGGCCAAACGTGAGGGATCAACGCCCGAAACCGTGGCCCGCCGCATGGCCGATGCCGAGAAGGAAATCCGCCATTGGCGCCGGTATGACTATTGTATCGTGAACGATGACTTCGATTCCGCCTACGCTGTCCTGCGCCGCATTCTGTTGACAGAGCGCATGAAACGCCTGCGCCAGAGACACCTGGATGACCATGTCCGAACGCTGCTCGGCGAGGGATGAACTCCGTGAAGCCGATCTTGTCGGTGCTCGATCCGTCACCGATCTTTGAAGGGCGGACAGCAGCTGCCGCGCTGGAGGAAACGCGGGAATTGGCCATCGCCTGCGATGCCCTGGGGTATTCCAGCTATTGGGTTCAGGAACACCACAACACGCCCTGTTTTGCATCCGTTGCGCCCGAGATTCTGATCGCTGATCTGGCCGCGCGAACCAAACGCATCACACTTGGTGCCGGCGGTGTGATGCTGCCGAACTACTCACCTCTCAAAATCGCCGAGCAATTCTCAACGCTCTCAGCGCTTCACCCCGGACGGATCGAACTCGGCGTCGGACGGGCCACCGGAGCAGATCCACGCGCTTCGGCCGCCTTGTTGGGCCCGGGCGCAGACAGCTTTCCTAGAATGCTGCGCCTGCTGATGGACTGGCTGTTGGATTCCTCTGGCGAAGCACCTCTTGGTGAAGACCATCGCGCCCATGGAATACATGCGCGTCCGTCGGCCCCGAAAGTGCCCCTGTGGGCGCTGGTTTCGTCGCCAGAGGCGGCTGCATTTGCAGGCGCGATGGGTTTGCGCATCGCCTTTGCAGACTTTTTGGCACCGGGCGGGGCTCCTTTGGCCATCGCAGCTTACCGCCAGGCGTTTTCGCCATCGCAATTTGCTGAGACACCCTACGCCGCCATCGCCTTTGTTGGACTGGCAGCATCAACCGAAGACCAGGCTCACCGCGAAGCATCACCTGCGGCAGCGTGGAACATCCTGCGATCTGCCGGCCGCTTTGCACCGTTTCCGGGAAAAATTCTGGCCGATGCCATCCTAAATCGCATGGAGACCAGCGCAGTGACGGCAGCGCGCAGCCGGGCAATCGTTGGAACGCCCGGCAGGGTGGCCGGAGAAATCCAGGAGCGATGCCAAGCCGCGCAAGCCGAGGAAGCCTTCGTGCTGACCATTGCAGAAAACATATCAGCGCGGATCGCGTCTTACACGATGATCGCAGATGCCATGGGTGTCCAAGAGAGCATCCGCGCCATTTAGACCGGCGCCGTCTTTAGCCCGAGAAACCCATTTCCTTCATACGCGCATACCAGGCGCCAAGGTGCTCATGCTCCTTATGGGGTGCCCACTGCATCACGCGGCAGAAACCGCAGGTGATGAAGGTCGTAATGTCTGCGATCGAGAATCGACCCGCCGCGACGAACTCGTTCTCTGCCAAGTGAGCATCAAGCCGCTCAACGAACTTCTTCGCATTACGCTCGCTCTTCTGGGCCGTTTCCGCTGATTGGGGGTTTTCCAGCGGCGCCATGGCGGGATGGGCATTCCGGAACCAGCCTGCGAATTGGACGAAGAACATAAGCTCGACCTGGCGGTCCCACATCTCGATTTGGGCTTTCTCCAGCGGCGTTTCTCCCATCAGGTTTGGCTCGGGCCATAGCGCTTCGAAATAGGTGCAGATGGCACGGCTCTCGGTCAGGGTTGTCCCATCATCCAGAACCAGGGCGGGCACTTTCGCAAACGGGCTTATCGCGCGGTATTCCGGCGCTTTATGCTGTTGGGCCATGATATCGACCGTTTCGAGTTCAACAGCATCCAGCTTGCCTTTGGCGCGCAGGAAATAGACGACGCGGTCAGGATTTGGCGCCTTCGGCGATTGATAGAGTTTCATGGTGCGTGCTCCCGGTTTGGCTGGGCGCTTATTCGAAGCGCGCCCTTATGCCGACTGTTGCATTCAAAGGCTCACCGGGGAAGTAGCGCTCATTGCCAAACGCGAAATCAGCCCGGTCCGCATAGCGCTCATCGGTGAGGTTTCGCACGATGAGAAAAGCCTCCAACGCGTCCGTCAGTTCATACGCCGCGCGCGCGTGCAGCACGGTATGCCCCGGATAGTCCCGTGTGCCGGCCGGGTTGGTAACGTACTCGCCGATATACTCTGCCGTGAGGCTGGCCGACAGTTTGTCTGTCGGTGCCCAGCTTAGTGTCGCGTCGGCGAGCCACTCCGGCGCCGTGTCGATCGGTGATCCGCTGCGGATTGTGTTCGAGGCGCTGCCCGTGATCCGGTCAAAGGCGTAGTCCTGGTCTGACCAGCTGAGCTGTCCTGTAACATCCAGTGTTTCAGAGAGCCCCCATGCGAAGGCCGCTTCGATGCCGGCGTGCTCCGTCGCGCCGAACGGAACGTTCAGGCCATCGCTGTCGCGGAAGAAGAAATTGTCTTTCTCCTGCCAATAGGCGGCGACATCAAAAACAAGGCGATTTTCAAACACGCTGCCGCGCGCGCCGATCTCGATGGAATCGAGGGTTTCCACCTCGACTTCTCCGGGAACTTGCAGGCTTTGCAGGCGGTACAAATCGCTGGCCTGGGGTGCACGCTCGCCGCGCGCATAATTGGCGTAATAACTGACATCGCCCGCATCCCAGATGATGCCGGCCTTCGGCGTCAGCAGGTCGAAACTGTCCGTACGGTCCGGAGAGACCTGAAAACGGCCAAATGTGCCCGCGGGAATGTTGGTCGTGTAATCGTAGTGGTGCGTCTCCGCACGCAGGCCGAACAAGGTGGTGATGGTGTCAGTCAGCGCCCATTCCACTTCGCCCCAAAGGGCTGCCACGCGCGTGTCGACGTCATAATCGTAATGCGCGCCTTCGGGAAACCGGGCGTCGCCGGGGAAGAAGCCGAACGGGCCCGTTTGGGTTTCGATCAGATATCCTGAGGCGAAATCCGTATCGAGGCCAAAGCGAACACCCACGGCGCCATCGGTATAGGGAGCATATCGGAGCATCGCGCCAACCGCGTCATGTCCATTCTCCTCGATCCCGGGATAGGGCAGGAAGTGGAGGTTGAACTCCATCTCCTGGGTGCGGGCAAAGGGGATTATCGTCAGTTCGCCATTGCCAAGCTCGCCGGTAATGCGCAGATGCGCGCGCGCGCTGAAGGCATCGCGAAACGCTTCGGGATTGGCATTTGTCGTGGCGAAGTCTCTGTCCTCATAGGCATCGTTGCCCTGGAGGAAGCCTGCCGTTTCCTGATTGAGGTTGGAGACCGAAAGGAACGGCTCGACGGTCCAGTTTCCCAGGTCATGAAAACCGTTCAATGTCAGCTTCTGCTGCTGCAAGCCGGTATTGTCACGCCAGCCCACCTCATCCTGCAGGCTCAGCGCAGCGCGAAGGCCACCCTCAGTGTTTGCAACGAAATCGCCGCGATAACGGTTCAGGCTCGAATAGGATGCCGTGACATCCAGAGCACGCTCGCCTTCCGGCTCGGCCTGGATGACATTGATCAGGCCATGCACCGCGTTTGAGCCATAGCGCGCGCTGCCCGGCCCACGCACAACTTCGATGGCGCCGGCGGTTTCGTGGTGCAGTTCGAACAGGCCATTCACATTGCCGAACGCTGGCGAGCGGACCGGCACGCCATTTTCGAGGATCAGGAAGCTCCCCTGCCCTGCGCCGCCCGTGAGCACGGGCGAACGGATCGCGATGAGATGCTCCTGGCCGGAATTGGTGTGGATATTCACGCCGGGCAGCGTGTTGAGGATTTCGGCGGGGTGGTCGGCGCGGGTCGATGTGACAGTTTCTTCGCCAAGTATCGAAACAGATCCGGGGTCCCCAATGTATCGATCCCCAACCACTTCCACGACGCTGAGATCAAGTCTGCCGGAGTGGCACAACACGATAATCGTTTGTTCGACGCCATTCTCGTCGACATAGGTCTGGCCGTTCTGCTCCATGCAGGCCTGCAGACCTGCGCGAGATCGACTGTCTTCCGATTGCGCATCGACTTGTGCGAAAGCTGTTCCGGATGCCGCACACAGAACGGCACCAACCGATGTCCAAGACTTCAAGGAATTATCCTCCAACAAACAGGTTCACCGGCAATGCGCCGACGACGGCGCCCGAGAGACATGTGGCGAGGGTTCCCGCAATCAATGTCTTCCAGGCCAGTTGGAGGAAAGTTTCACGCCGGTCAGGTTGAATAATCGTTAAGCCGCCAATCAGGATGCCCATGGAGCCGAAATTGGCAAAGCCGCAAATGGCGTGGGCTGTGATGATGCGGGTGCGCGCGCTCATCTCGCTGTCGGGTACCTGCGCAAGTTCGAGGAAGGCGACAAACTCAGTGAGCACGGTCTTGATCCCCATCAGGGATCCGGACCGAGCGGCTTCTTCCCAAGGCACGCCGATCATGTACATCAGCGGCGCAAAGATCCAGCCGAGCACCATCTGTATGGAGAGCGGTGTGGCTTCACCGTTCACATCAATCCGGAATGGCAACGCCGTAAAAATCGCATTCAAGAGATAGAGCAAAGCCAGCGCCGCGATCAGCATGGTGGCAATGTTCAGCACAATCTTGAGGCCGTCAGACGCTCCGGTGGCGAACGCATCCATGGTGGATTCGTATTCGAAATCCGGCTCGTGGGTGCGCTCGGCCTTATCGGTCTCTTCCGGAATGATTGTCAGCGCCAGAGCGACCGCAGCAGGCGCCGCAATGATTGAAGCGGTCAGCAGTTGCGCCAGGGGATTGGTCATGACGCCTTCGAGGAAGGTCACGTAAATGATCAGCACACTGCCGGCGATGGTCGCGAACCCGGTCGTCATCAGGATGAAGAGTTCTGAGCGGGTCATGCCCTTGATGTAAGGTTTCACCAGAACCGGTGCTTCGGTCATGCCCATGAAAACATTGGCCGAGACCGCCAGCGAGGTCGCCCCGCCAATGCCCATGCCGCGCCGGAAAATCACGGCAAACCCTTTGGTGACCCAGCGGAGAATCCGCCAGTGCCACAGCATGGCGCTGAGGGCAGCCACGACGATGACGATGGGCAGGATCTGGAAGAAAAAGGCTGGCGGCGGCGTCTCACCGGGCACGACTGTTGGGTTCTGGGCGAACACAGTGTTGTCGCCCACATAACCGAAGACAAAGCCCGTGCCTGCGCGGGTGGCGTTTTCCAACGCATCGACAATAATATTCGCCTTGAAAAGCGTGTCGCGGACGGGCGGCACGGCAAACAGGAGCAGCGCAAAGGCAAATTGCAGAGCCACGGCGCCAAGGACAATCTTCCAGGGAAAGGCGCGGCGGTTTTCAGACAGGCCCCAGGCAATCGCAAAGATCACGGCCATCCCAATCAGGGCCCGCGCATTGTCCCAACCCCATTCCATAGGCCACTCCGCTTTCTGGCTCACCTCAAGAAAACGGACTAGCCCGCACCAAAGGTCCGGGCCAGTCCTGATTTCACTCAACAACAGTCAGCGGACGCTATGCGCCCATCTTGCAGACGCAGATCTTGTGACCGTCGGGGTCTCGGAAATAGGCGCCATAGAAGAAATTCGGCACGCGCTCTCCGGGTGGGCCATCATCGGTGGCGCCCAGTTCGATAGCCCTGGCATAGACCTTGTCGACCGTTTCCCGGTCAGGCGCTCCCAGGGCGGCCATAACGCCATTTCCGCAGGTCGCTTCCTTTTCATCATAAGGGCCGCCAATGGCGAGCATGGGCTGGCCCTGGCCTGCGCTATAGAAATACAGCCGCTCATTGTCGAAGACCCGTTTCACGCCCAGCGTGGGCATCAGCGCATCATAGAATTCAAGCGCCTTGGCTGTGTCGTTCGAACCCAGGGTGACATAGGCGAGCATGGGGACCTCCCGTTTTTTCGTGTCGCTGGGAGCGAACGTGCACCACTCAGGCGCCTGCGCCAAGCGCTTCTTCTTGACGTTGACGTTAGCGGAGGCTTCATGGGCTGAAATTCAAAGCTCCCGGAGGATTCCCCATGACCAATATTCGTTTTGACGATCGCGTCGCCATTGTTACCGGCGCCGGCGGCGGCGTTGGCCGCGCCCATGCACTGGAATTGGCGCGCCGCGGCGCAAAGGTCGTCGTGAACGATCTTGGCGGATCGGTAGATGGCACGGGTGGCAATTCCGAAGCCGCCGAAGCGGTGGTTGCAGAGATCAAGGCCTTTGGCGGTGAAGCGGTGGCCAATGGCTCGTCCGTGACCGACGATGCTGGCGTCCAGAAGATGATTGACGACACGATGAGCGCCTTTGGCCGGATCGACATCATCATCGCCAATGCGGGTATTCTTCGCGACAAGTCCTTCTCCAAGATGACGCTGGACGACTTCCAGCTCGTGCTGGATGTCCACCTCATGGGCAGCGTGAAACCGTTCAAGGCTGCCTGGGACATCATGAAAGAAGCGGGCTATGGCCGCCTCGTCGTGACCACCTCCTCAACCGGCCTCTACGGCAATTTCGGCCAGGCCAATTACGGCGCCGCCAAACTGGGCCTTGTCGGCCTGATGAACTCCCTGAAGCAGGAAGGCGCGAAATACGACATCAAGATCAATGCGGTTTGCCCGGTGGCGGCCACGCGGATGACGGAAGGCCTGATGCCGGAGCAGGTGCTGGCCCAGTTGAAGCCGGAATACATCACGCCGGGCGTCATGAATCTGGTCAAGGAAGACGCGCCCACGGGCATGATCCTGTCTGCAGCGGCGGGCGCGTTCTCCATGTCGCAAATCGTCGAGACCAAGGGCGCCTATGTGGGCGTGGGCGATGCCCTGACAGCCGAGGCGGTTGCCGAGAAGTGGGCCGAGATCACCGACACGACCACCCAAACGCCGTTCCCGGCGGGCTCAGGCCATGGCCAGAACCTCTTCGCCCGCGTGGCAGAAGGCACCAGCTAAAGGCGTTTGTGCGCGCGCAGCTCGTTATCGGGTCGGCGGGCGCCCCTGCACGTGCGTCCGCAGACCCGGTGGGGCGCGGCGGTTTGAGCGAATTGTTGGATTGGGCCAACAGCCCGCCACTTTAGCTCGTATTGAGGTGCGCCGGCTCGGCAAAACAGCCCAATGCCAGTCCAAAGCGCAGCCTTTTCCCGGCGCGAGGGAGACGGAAGGCGCATGGTGTTGAGATCACGAGCGCTATAAACGAGGACAGGGCATTAGCATTGTCTCCCTTAAGGGCGAACGATGAGAGGTGAGGATTACCCACATCCAACATTGCGAGATGCACACGCCGAGCACAGCGCTCCAGCCCCGCGTTCCATGCCGGAGCATCTGGATCCACCATCCGCCAGACACGGATGCCGCCCCACCAGGTGATCTCGTACGAAATAAAGCCCTGGCCATCATTCTGTTCCAGTCGGCGCGATAGCATCGCCGCGAACCGGCGCAGGTTCCAGAAGAACACCGGCCAGAAGAACGGATGCACGATTTTGCGCCAGCGCAAGATTTGGGAGCGGGTGTCCATGGCCCAAAGGCTGGCACAGCGCCTATCCCGGTCGGATAAATGGAATTCGCCATCGGGGCGACTGGCACAAGTACCCCCCATGGTTCAACCAATAAGCGACGTGCCCCGGACCATTTTCCCTCATTAGTTGTCGTATCTCGCTCAATGCGAGTATTTTTTAGGTACGACTCGCGCAATGAGGGAATTTTGTGAAGCCTTTCTGGCTTCGGGCAATGGGGAGAACCATGACTTTATCCAAACTCAAAATGCTGGGAGCCGTCGTGTTTGCGAGCATCATGCTCACGGCATTCTATGCGTCGGCAGCGCCAGATCGACAGCACCGTTCGAATGAAACTGGCAGTCAACCGACCCCTGTTTTGGCGCTTTGTCCCGCTGACGCAGCCTGGATCTCTGATCCCACATTGCCCGCCGAAGTGGGTGGAGACTCGTTCTGCGACTTCTACCAATTCAGTTGGAAGGCCTTTTACTATCTCATGTCGCCTTAGGCAGCCGATCCTTCCATCCGCAATTTTGAAGACACAAGTCGCTTCCCCGTTCTGGCCGATCAGGACTCATGTGCGCCCACATCGCTGGGCAAGCACACTGTTTACGTCCGGACCACAAAGCAAAACGACAATACGCCGGACTTCACCCTGCCCCAGGCCATCAATCAGGCCGGCGCAGGATCGACCATCTACGATCAAAATGGCCATGTCGTTTACTACAGCATGTCATTCAGCCGCGACTTGTGCACCAAAGCCGCCTCCGCCACACCGCAACAGGGAAACCTGCCTGAAAACGCCATCGAGCTGAAATTTGCCTGGCGTGTGCTGAATCCGGTGGAAGTCTCTGAATTCGTTACAATCGACGCCACGATCTTCGAACCGGGCGCGGCAAACCCCAGCACGTACAAGCTTGGGCTCGTGGGATTTCATATTGCACTGAGCACGCCTAACCACCCGGAAATGATCTGGGCGAGCTTCGAGCATCACCGCAACGCCCCCAATTGCACCTTGCCAGACAATCCAACGGCAACTGCATGGAGCTTCACATCGCCGTCCTGCGCGGCATGCCTTGCGACCCCCACAGACACCTGTGTCAGAGACACGTGTGCCTTCAACACGGCGCCAAACAACGCAACGGCGATCACTGGAAAGCCCACGGAAATTTGCCGCCTTTACCCAACGGGCACGGCGCCTGAAGACCATATGGCTGAGACCAATATCAATGTGATCAACACACTGAACGCTCAACTGACGGGCACAGACGGACTCGTGGCGAAGTCGGTCGTTGAAGCCTCTCCAAAGGCTGTTCTGGCAAACTACCGTATGCTGGGTGCCCAATGGCTCAAAGATCCGAGTATCGGCAGCAATCCAACGCTTGGCCAAGCTTCAAACCAGCGCGGCTCGCTGGTGCTGGAAAACCCGGTGATGGAGACAACGTTCCAGAGTGAAATGCCTTTCGTGGAACATGGCGTCCTCGCCGCTGTGATGGGGAACCAGTCCGGTGCCACCAATTGCTTTACCTGCCACGAATACACGCCGGGCAATACCGCAACGGTCACCGAGAGTTCGAACCGAAATGGCCTCAGCCACATTTATGGTGAGATCATCAATCAGATCAAACTGACCGAGGACGAAAACTGATCGACATCCGCCAGTGGCCCGCCCCGCCTGATCAGGGGTCGTCACAGGCTCAGTCTGCTTGATTGAACACAAATCCGGGAAAGCCAGGAGGCGCATCGCCTTCCGGCTTTTCTTGGCTTATCTGCGTTCAGCCTATTCGATGATTTCCATGCCTTCGGGCGGAAATACCGGGGCAGAGGCAGTGGCGACCGCCGTGTCGATCAATTCACCTGGCCCGCCTTCGCGCCGCTCATAGGCCTCCACGAGGGATAGATATGGTGGGACATGGACCCAGCCATGCTCCTCCGTATTCTGGATGATCTCGAAATGGAGGTGGAATGTCGTCGGTGCCCCGCCAAAATCCTTGGAGACGTATCCGAGCACATCACCTGCCTGCACAGTGTCGCCAGCATCGACCTGAAGCGCCTCCATGTTCAAATGCATGTAACGGTAAATGCGCCCACCAGAGCGTAGCTTCACAGTGAAAGTGGCGATTTCATAAACAACCCCGTCCTCCACGGCGACCACTTCGTGCAATGTCCTGTCTTCCTCCGGTGTACGGCGCAGAACCTCACACTCGCTCGGCGTGCCCACTCGGAGATCTTGACCCAAATGGACCTTTCCCAATGGACAGAAAGGCGTATTCCGATTGGACGTGCGCGTTTCGCAGAAATTGTCACGCCATGGATAGGTGTAATTGCTGGGGTCGCACTCGTCGCCTCCCAAAATCCGGCCACCAAGCGCCCAGACTTGCGTTTGGAGATAGGTAGGTGCCGTTCGGATCGGAAACGTAATTCCTGGCGCGTGCACCAGCTGATTTGGAGCGCCCGTGCCCGATCCCGGGGTCAAAGCACCGGGGGCAAAATACGAAAATGCATACTCAGCCGGCTCTGGTTCCGGGGCGGGTTCCGCGGGCTGTGGATCAATCGTTGAGCCCGGCATATCGGTGACCGGGTCGCTGATCGGCGTGGGGTCAATGTCTTCACTGCCGGGTGCGGACGATGGGTCTTCGCCGGTGCCGTAGGGGTCCGTCACCGGTTCGGTGGGTGGTGGCGGTGGCGGCGCATCGGGATCGCGCGTCTCAGGCGTGCGCGGTGGTTCGCCGCCATCACCGGGATACCGCACGGCGTCGCATGCCGACAGGAGAATGCAGCCCGCGAGGGCCACCAAAACAGTCTTCAGGGTCATCAGCGCGATCCCGCAATCACCAGTGCCTGCGCCACATCAAGAGCTTCAGCTTCCTCGACGCAAGCACTTCCATCTCCGCCCTCGATCCCCTTGCAGACAAACTCCACCATGTAGCCGGCGCCGTAGCGCGTAAAGCTCACCATGGCGCCGTCCACGGTCGCGGCGAAGGAGAGGTCTGCGACGCCTTCGCCAATCCCGGGGGCTGCATCGAACACCTCATTTGTGCCCGAAACGGTGATGTCATAATCAGCGCCCGGATATGTCGCCAGGTATCCGTCGGGCAACTGAACGAAACGGGGCGCGCCACCTGCACTCGCGGTGCTGACAATGCCGGTGGGCAGCAGAACCGGAACAGGCGGGGCTTGCTCTCCGGACTGGATCTGGAAGCTCTCCGGAGCGACTGTGCCCGGCGTGGAGGCGAGATCCGTGCGGGCGGCCTGCCAATCGATACGCGCCTGGCTCGGCGTCGCACTTGGCCGGGCCGGAGGTTCAAACGGGGCTGGTTCCGGGGCCTGGGTTTGCGCTGGTGATGCAGAATCGCCCTGGCTATCCTCACCGATATGCTCAGAACAGGCCGCCACGAAAGCGAGCCACGACGCCATAAAAATCAATCGCAACATCATTCTACCTGTTCTCCGCAAGGCCCGGCTGGGCCGTGAAGTCGGGATCGGCATACGCCACGGCGGAATGCCCCCGAATTTGTTCTACCATTTCCCTGACACGGCTGCGCGCAGATGCCGGGCTCACAGGCACGGGCGCTTCAAGCACCAGTTCGCCGCTGTAGGAACAGCCCACAACGTTCATTTGCGCGAAGATCGGGTCGCCCTCTGCCCAATCTGTGAACGCCGCCTTGGCGGCTTCGCGGTCGCTGCGCCAATTTGCAACGACAGTGTCGATGGCGGCGTTCTCGCGGAATTTCACGATGAAAGTCGCAGGTTGCACGGGGCCGCTGGTTTCAGCCTTTGGCCTAGGCCGTTCCGGTTGGGGAGACGGGGCGGGCGCCAGGGTGGGCGGCCCGCTTGCTGGAAGAATGTCTGGCTCAGCAGCGAAGGACGTGTCCGCGCGCGGCGTAAGCGTGGTGGTCAGGGGCACAGGCGCGTCTGTCACGCCTTGCACAATTTCCGGCTCAACTGCCAGGCCGTTCGTCGCCGATGCAGGCATGGACCAGACCACGCTGGCTTGCTGGGTCTGCAGAAACGCACAGCCCGCAGCCACGATGGCCAGGCCACCGCCCCCCAGTACACCGCCAAAGTGCATTCCTGAAGACATCAGCAGTGCCATGGCCCGGAACCTCCTACTCGCCGAGTTCCACGCGGCTCAAATCGAGCAATCCGCCGCCGCAAGGACGCAAGCAAAGCGCCGGATCATCCGGGCTTGGCTCTGCGCCCGGATATTCATCGCACGGCCCGGCGCATTGTTCCACCTCCCGGGGGGCGAGCGCCTGCAACAACGTATCGGCCAGGGCGCCGCCGACCAGCTGTGGATCGCGCGATTTGATGAGGGCGAGGGCCGCGGAAACGTGTGGCGCGGCCATGCTGGTGCCCTGCTCAAATGCGTAGAAGCATGTTTCCACGGGATCTCCAGTGACCGGATCAAAGCAGTTCGTCGCCAGGCGCGTGGAGAGCACGCCATCGGGGCGGCCATCGCCATTGTCGTCGCGCCCAAGGTCTCCGCCTGGGGCAAGGACATCAACCTCGTCACCATAATTCGAATACGGTGTGATTTGCCCGCGCGCATCTCCGGCGGCGACGGAAATGACATTCTGGCAGCCGCCTGGGCTGTAGAAGCGTGTATCCACCCGGGCATTGCCCGCAGCGGAAACAACGACGGCGCCGCGTTCGGTGACCGCGTTAATCGCCTCCTGCAACGAGGCCGGGCAGAACTCAAAGAGGCCAATGGAAAGGTTGATGATGTCGGCGGGGTTCTCATTCCAGACCTCGTTCCCTTCAGCGTCGAACGCCGGGACCAAGCCACCGGCCCAGCGAATTCCATCATTTATATCCGTGAGGCGCCCGCCGCATTTCCCGAGGGCGCGCACGGGCACGATTTTCACGTTCCACGCGCCGCCCGCAACGCCCGCACCATTATTGCTGAGCCCGGCCCCCACCGTTCCGGCAACGTGCGTGCCGTGATAGCTGTCTTCCGCAAAGGGTGAGGATGGATCGCACAGATCACCTGGATCATCGGCATCGGAATCGCGACCATCGCCATCATTGCCCATACGAGGGTCCGAGACCATGTCCCAGCCCGGCGCGACATTCAGGGACGAGACGATGTCGGGATGATCCATATCGAGCCCCGTATCCACGACGGCCACGACGACATCGCGCGAGCCCGTTGTGTCCTTGTCGGTCCAGAAGTCCACAAAGCCTGCACCACCGGGAGACTGCCCTTCCCCGTCGCCATTGTTGAAGAAGTGCCATTGCAGCGACCAGAGCGGATCATTCGGCTCCACCGCGATGCGGACTGGCGGTTCATTTCGGGGACGGCGGATGAACTGGTGCTCGAAGATGAAGTCCTTCTCGACATATTCGAACTGGCCTGTATCGCGCAGCTCTTTCACCAGGCAATCCGTGGCGAGCACGGGGTTGGCCCGCATATATTCCGGGTCGATGTCCGTCGGGCATTGCCAGTCTGCGTTCAATGCCATGCGCGGCAAATTCGGCAGGCGCGCACCTTCAATCGAAAACAGGTTCTCAATGGGACGAGGGCGTTCCGGGCGGGGCGGCAGGGATAGCTGGGTCGGATCGGCGCCATCTCCCCCAATCTGGATCACCATTTGGCCCGTGCGGTTAAGTTCCACCTGCCCGGCGAGGCCGAACTGGCTCATCTTTTCCAGCATGACCCCGCGGGCATCGGTTTGAACCTGAATGGCCCGGGGCGTGGGGATGGCACGCCGGGCCATACGCTCCTGATCGAGCGGAAGGTTTTTGGGCAGGAGAACCCGCTGGTTCAAGGCCTCACGATAGGCGCGCCGCGCCGCCGGTGGAACGGGCCGGCCTTCTACGGCGCCTTCGTTCGCCTCGCCAGTCGGCTCAGGGATGGGCGCGGGCTCAACAATGGCTGGCGGAGCCTCTTCCACGCTCAAGGCTTCGATTTCACCGGCCAGTTCCGGCGACTGCATGATCAGCGCTTCCGTTGGCGACGGAAGCGGCGGCAAGTCGCGCGGCTTTGCGATGATGGAGCCGATGGCAAAAAGCGCCTGGGGGCGTTCCTCGACAAGCGCTTCGACCTGGACCATTTCGCCGCCGGCAAAGGCGCGCGCATCGACGGGGACACTGGCCATTTCGGTTCCGGCCGGGGCGGCGCCGTCTGCGCCGGTCGCCTGGCCAATGGCCGCTTCAACGACGCTGCCAGCACGTTCAATCCGCTCATCTGTTCGATCGCAAGCCGCAAGCACCAAGGCACAGGCGCCCGCTGCCATGGTCCACGCTTTCCAGGAAGAATACTTCACCATCCACTGACCCTCAAACTTATGCCGACGCCTACGGTTCCGCGATGACTGCGCGCCAACCCGTGGTGTGTTAACGACACCATATGTTAGTAATGTGACGCCCGCCAGCACCCACACTTCAATTGAATTTGTAGAGGACACCTCGCCCATGGCGCTCCCCAATTCCATCGTCATCCTCACAGGCGCCGGCATTTCTGCCGAAAGCGGGCTCGGCACGTTTCGCGACAAGGATGGGATATGGACCAAGTATCCCTTGGAAGATCTGGCCACGCCGGAGGGCTTCGCCCGCAATCCGGACTTCGTACAGGGCTTTTACAATGATCGGCGCAGGCAGCTGAAAACCGCCAAAGCCCATGCAGGACACGAAGCGCTGGCCCGTCTTCAAACCCATTGCGAGGCGGCTGGGCGCGACTTTCTGCTGGTGACCCAGAATGTGGACAATCTGCATGAGCAGGCTGGCAGCACGGACGTGGTGCACATGCATGGGGAACTGGCGAGAATCAGATGCATGGACTGCCATAGCGTGGTGGAATGGCATGAGAACATTGGCAGCGATGTGCCCTGCCCGGCCTGCGGCAAAGCCGGATATCTGCGGCCCCATGTGGTATGGTTTGGCGAGATGCCATTGGAGATGGACCGGATCAGCCGCACCCTGTCGGCCTGTGACCTCTTTGTCTCCATCGGCACGAGCGGAGCGGTATATCCGGCCGCCGGCTTCGTGCAGGAGGCGCTCTATGCCGGGGCGAGAACCGTGGAGCTGAACCTCGAGCCCTCAGAAAACGCCCATGTGTTCAACGAAGCACGCTATGGTCCGGCCAGCGAAGTGGTCAACGCATGGGTGGACGAATTGGTCGGCTCTCAGGCTTGACGCGAGCCTTTGTCAGAGTGTTCTAATGCGAACGAATTACGAACACCGGGGGCCGCCATGGCGGACGGCGACACAGAATTACACGTTCCCACCTGCGACCTAACACGGGGCGTTGTGCGCCTCTGTGTGCAGCTTGGCATCGCGCCCGTGACGGAACTGACCCTCGCCAATGGGCGCCGGGCCGATGTGGCCGCGTTGAGCCAAAAGGGCGAGATCGACATCATCGAGATCAAGTCTAGCGTGGCAGACTTTCGTTCGGATCAGAAATGGCATGAATACGCGCCCTTTTGCGACCGGTTCTACTTCGCCGTATCCAGCGCGTTTCCAGCCGAGCTGATCCCGGAGACCTGCGGCCTGATCATCGCAGACGGATTTGGCGGCGCGGTGGTGCGCACGCCAGAAACGCACCGGTTGTCAGCGGCCCGGCGCAAGGCCGTGACCCTACGGTTCGCCCGGCTGGCGGCGCTGCGGGCCGCCGCCTGCCACGGCGTCGTGTTGGAGAGCGGGCCCGGCTCCCTACATCAAGTGTGAGATGAGCCACCTCTACCCCCTTGCCCGTTCTGCCGCTGAAGCGTTGGAGAGTGACCGCCCCGCTGCGCGCACGCGTTACGAGGCCGAACGCCTGGCCCATGGAACCCAGATCCTGAAGCTCGCAACCGAGTGGATTTCTGAAACCGAAGGGGGTGCGAGCCTCAGCGATGTCCAGGCCAATGCCGGCCTGAGCAACGGTTTCATTCAGGTTTATGAAGATGAAGCGGGCAACCCGGTCTATGCCGTGACCTACTGGCAGCTGGCGGACACCATAGGCGACGCACCAACTGACACTCCAGCCAAGTCTGACCCGCCGAATGAGCCCGCGTCCGAACGGGCGACAAGTTCAACGAAACCCGCCCCAGCGCCGGCAGAGGACCACACCGACGATCTTTATTTTCGAGCGAAACGCACCAAGCGCCGGGGACGCAAACGTCATGTGGACCCTCGCCAGATGGATCTGTTCGCCCGCCCTGATGGACGCGGCTATGAACACACGGAGGGCGGCGCCGTCATCACCGACGAAGAAGGCGATGGCACCACGTTTGGGGGCTGATCCGCTCTAAAATTTCGGGTACTTTCTAAGGAATCCACTCCGAGGCGCCAAAATGACATTCAAAACGCGAATATGTCTCTGGTTTGAAAAGGGCGGGCTTGGGGCTGCCCAATTCTACACAACGCTCTTGCCGAACAGCAGCGTCGAGGCGGTCGATTGGCCGGGTGACAGCGAACCCATCATCGTCAATTTCACCCTCGCCGGGACGCCATATCAGATCCTGAATGGTGGCCCGCATTTCAAGCTGACACCCGCCGCTTCGATCAGCGTGGTGACGCAGGACCAAGCTGAGACGGACCACCTCTGGACTGCGCTGACGGCAGACGGAGGAAGCGAAAGCCAGTGCGGCTGGCTGACGGATCGCTGGGGCGTCTCATGGCAGATCGTTCCTGAGGCGCTCATCACCATGCAAACCAACGCCGACCAGGTGGCCGCCGAACGCGCGCGGCAAGCAATGTATCAGATGACGAAGATCGACATTGCCACCCTCCAGGCCGCCTTCGCCGGTTAAGCATCCGATTTGGTTCAACTCGCTCGTGAGGCAGGAAATTGACCGAGCATATAGTCGGCTTCGGGAGCGACCCGGAGGCATTCATCAAGGTGTTCCAGGCCAGCTTTGCCGATTCCGAAGGCGAAGACGAAGGCCGCGTGATTGAAACACTCTGCCGGGACCTTCTGGACACAACGCCCAGCGACGACATCTTTACCTTTACCGCGCTTGAGGATGAGGCGATCGTCGGCGGGATCATGTTTACGCGCATAACGTATTTCGAGGACGACAAAACGATCTTTCTGCTCTTCCCGGTCGCCATCCGCACAGATCGCCAGGGTAGAGGCATCGGCGAGGCGCTTTTGCGCTTCGGGCTCGAGTACCTCACGGCCCAAGGCATCGATGTTGCGCTCACCTACGGCAACCCAGCATACTACGCCAAGGTCGGCTTTAGACAGATTTCACCGGAGATAGCACAGCCGCCTTTCAAGCTGTCACAGCCCCATGGCTGGCTGGGCCAATCCCTGACAGACGAACCGCTCTCGGCGCTCCGGGGACCATCCAAATGTGTCCCGGCCTTCGACGACCCGGCCCATTGGTGAGGTGGTTTACGCTTCGCTCGGCCTGAACGTCAGCGCGACGCCATTGTTGCAATAGCGCAGGCCCGTGGGGCGCGGTCCATCGCCAAAAACGTGGCCCTGATGGCCCTTGCAACGGATGCAATGATACTCCGTGCGCTGCATCCAGAGCTTGTTGTCAGGCTTTGTTCCGATGGTGCCGGGAATATGATCCCAAAAGCTAGGCCAACCCGTGCGACTGTCATATTTGGTGGAGGCATCGAACAGCGCCAGGTCGCATCCCGCGCAATGGTACACGCCAGCGCGTTTTTCGTCGTTTAGCGGCGAGGTGAAGGACCGTTCAGTGCCCTCCTCTCGCAGGACATAGTACTGCATGTCGTCCAGGCGGGCGCGCCAGTCCGCTTCGGTCAACGATGTCCAGTCATCGATATCGCTCGCGGAAACGACCGTTGCCGCTTGCGTGGTCTCAGCCTGCGGACTCGCGCCGCATGCGGCCAGGAGGCCAGCGCCCGAAAGCGCTAGAAAGCCCCTGCGAGAGGGCATGGAAAAGGGTGCATGTGTCATGGCGCCCATTTAGCCAGCGTTGCGCCAGAGGCCAACTCACACCTCCGTCATTGGCGCGAGAGCCGCTTGATCCTGCTCGGAAACTGCCCCATTCGGCGCCCAGCAAGCGCATCAGGAGACTTTCCATGGCAGAGTGGACCCTCGGCATTATCGGCGGATCGGGACTTTACGACATTCCAGGTCTGGAAAGTGCACGTGAGGTCGCCATCGACACCCCTTGGGGCGCGCCGTCCGATGTTCTGCGACGCGGCCGTCTCGGCGATGTTGAGCTTGTGTTCCTGCCGCGCCACGGAAAGGGCCACCGGCTGACGCCAAGCACCGTTCCTTACCGTGCCAATATCGATGCCCTGAAGCGCGCCGGCGTGACGGATATCCTGTCCTTCTCCGCTTGTGGATCACTGCAAGAGCAGTATGCGCCGGGCCAGTTCGTGGCCGTGGATCAGTTTATCGACCGCACCTTCGCCCGCGAGAAAACCTTTTTCGGCGCCGGCATGGTGGCCCACGTCTCCATGGCGCACCCGGTCTGCGAACGCCTGTCTGGGCTCGGCGCCGATGCCCTGGACGCCACGGGCGCACGGGTGCATCGCGGCGGCACCTATCTGACGATGGAAGGCCCGCAATTCTCGACGCTGGCCGAAAGCCAGCTCTATCGCCAATGGGGCTGCGACGTGATCGGCATGACAAACATGCCCGAGGCCAAGCTCTCCCGGGAAGCCGAGCTGCCCTACGCAACCTTCGCCATGGTGACGGACTATGACTGCTGGCACGAGGAAGAAGAAAACGTCTCCGTCACCAACGTGCTGGAGATCATGCAGGCAAATGCAGCGGCGGCCCGCGCGGCCATCGCCGCGCTTTGCGAAACCCTGTCAGGCACGGCGCGCACGCCCTCCCCTCTCGGAATTGAGACCTGCCTCGACCACGCGCTGATAACGGCCCCCGATGCGCGCGACCCGGCACTGCTCGCAAAGCTTGACGCGGTGGCCGGTCGTGTACTGAAAAGCCAGTAGTAATCGACGTCCGGCGCGGTCTTTGCTAGAGATGCGCCATCCTCAGGAGGGACGGCCATGTTTTCTGTAGAGTTCCAAACCGGCGCCTTGCTCCTGCTCATGATAGCAGGGCTGACCATCGCCTATATCAACTGGCGCGATCGCAACGACCGAAAGGAAGTTGAAGGCCAGGTGCTGGAGGGGGTGGGCCACGAATTACGCCTGATCATTCAGCGTTTCATGGCAGAGCTTGCCGCCATCACACGCGATGAACCTGTGGCGGGCGGCGAGCTGATGGTGATCCGCCATCCCCAGCTAGATGCGGTCTACGCGCAGAATGTGCCGGCAAACCGGAATACGCTTTCAGTGATTGGTGCCACGTATCAAAATCTCCAGTCGCGCAAGAATGACATTCTGAATGCCGCCCAGCAGGGCCAGGATCTGAACGCCGCCACACCCGCCGCGATAGATGCAGTGATCGATGCCGTAGTGACCCTGTATCTGTGGGAAGAACATGGCGGAGCCCGGCCAGCCGATGCGCAGGCCACGCGCTCCTGGCGCGTACGTCAGTGGATGAAGGATCACGGCCTGGCGTGGGATACGTTCCCGAACATGCATTTGCGCGATGCCGTGGTCGCTCGCCTGCGGGCCTATGGCATGACGCTGACACCGCGCCCGCTGACCCATACGGCCCACGAATACTATTCCATGAAGTATGATCGGAAAGCCGATCCGCGCGCGCCCATGTGGAAACGCAAACAGCCAAAGCCCGAACCGGTCGAGATTGCTGAAGATGTCGGCCGCCCCATCCGGGATGGCGAACAGGTCGTTGTAGGCTAACGCGCGACATGGATCTGAAATCAACGATCAGGACGATCCCGGATTACCCAAAGCCGGGCATCATGTTCCGCGACGTCTCCACCTTGTTTGGTGACGCGGCCGCTTTTGCGGAGGCTGTGCGCGCCATGTCCGCTCCGTTTGAAAGCGCCGGCATCGCGAAAGTGGCGGGGATCGACGCGCGCGGATTTATCCTTGGGGGCGCGATGGCCGTGCACCTGAAGGCGGGCTTCCTGCCCCTTCGCAAGCCGGGCAAGCTGCCCTTCGATACCCATTCGGAGACCTACGACCTGGAGTATGGCTCAGACGCGCTGCACATGCATGTGGACGGTGTGCATGAAGGCGAGCGCGTGCTTCTGGTCGATGACCTCATCGCCACCGGGGGCACGGCGGAAGCCGGCCTGAAGCTCCTGCGGCGCGGCGGAGCCGAGATTGTGGCCGCCACATTCCTGGTCGACCTGCCGGAACTAGGCGGCGCAGACCGCCTGCGCGGCCACGGCGTTGATGTCCATGCCCTGATGGCCTTCGAGGGGCACTAAGCCCGCCGTCGCCAAATCTTCATGGGCCGGGGTGAAGACAAATCATAGTTAAGCGCCTAGGCTCCTGTTTGCATTGGCAAAACGAGGAGGACTGCGCCATGACCGACCACATCAACAAGATGGACATTCGCAATGATGCCGAAAAGGAAACCGGCGTCATCAATGGCGATACGGCAAACCTGGCTCTGGGTGGGCACGGGGCGGAAGGCGACATCATACTGCGCAATGGCTCAGGCGATGACGTCATCCATATCGATGGCGGAGATGGCAATATCCGGCTCGGCGGCCATGGCGCGAACGCCGACGTGATCCTCTGCGAGGATGGCGGCAAGACGCGGATGCACCTGGATGGTGGCAATGGCAACATCACAGCCGGGGGCGAAGGCGCAGGCGGCGATCTCACCCTGATGAATACGGACGGCGTGAAGACCGTTCACCTGGATGGTGGCACGGCGAACCTGACAATGGGTGGCGGCGGCGCTTCCGGCGACATCGCCCTGCAGAATGGCGAAGACGCTCAAACGCTGTTCTTTGACGGTGGCGACGGCAATATCCGCGTTGGCGGCGGTGGTTCCAATGGTGATGTCGCCCTCTTCTCTGATGACGGGAAGATGCGCATGCATATCGATGGCGGCCGGGCCAACATCTATGCGGGCGGCGAAGGCGCAGCCGGTGATATCGCCCTGAAGGATGATGGCGGCGAGACGGTGATTCACCTCGACGCGGGCGATGGCGTTATCCGCATCAAAGGCAAGCATGTGTCGACCGCTGACCATGTGTTTGCGGCTGGTTACGACCTGAAACCGCTGGCAGATGTGGAAGCCTTCATTGCAACAAAGGGCCACCTGCCCGGCGTTCAGAGCGCGACCGAGATGCAGCGCGATGGCGTCGACATGAATGCCATGATGGGCACGCTGCTTGAAAAAATCGAGGAGCTGACACTCCACACGATCGAGCAGGACAAGCGCATCGCCGCGCTGGAAGCGAAACTGCGGCAATAGGCCGGTTCCCGCTGCCCTTGGAGCCCAGGGGCAGCGGGGCCACTTCATCGGGTGAGGAGGCCAAAGCAATGCTGCCACCCACCTATGTCTATGACGGCGAATGCGTGCTGTGCTCCCGCGCCGTTCAGTACGTCCTGAAACATGACCGCAGCGATCCGCCAATCCGGTTTGTGGCGATCAAATCGGCCGAGGGACGCGAGATTGCGGCGCGGGCGGGCGTCGACCCCGATGATCCGAGTACATTTCTGTTTGTCGATAGCGGTCAGCTGTACGGCTCGTCAGACGCCGTCATTGCGATCGCAAAGCACCTGAGCGGTCCTGCCCCTTGGTTCCGATTTCTTCGTTTCGTCCCGCGCCCGCTTCGAGACTGGGTCTATGCGCGCATTGCCAACAATCGCTATGCGCTGTTTGGCAAGCTGGAGCGCTGCTACCTTCCGCCTGAAAACTCACAAGACCGCTTCGTGCTGGAGTAGCGCCATGGCCATTACACTGTCAGACGACCGACGCAGTGCCCTGATAGGTCATCTTCAGACCCTCTTTTCAGACCAGTTTGACGAAGACCTCAGCGCCTTTCGGGCCGACGAGATTGTCGACACGATGCTCCAGACGCTTGCGCCCATGGTCTACAATCAGGCGGTCGAAGACGTCCGCGCGCACCTGCAAGGCAAGCTCGATGACTTGTCCGGCGAGGTGCATCTGGACGGGCCGGTTGGCTAGTCCCCAGCGACCGCCAGGCGCATTACATCGCCGTTCAACGTGCTGAGGAACAAGACCTCGTCTTCATTTACCCCGGCGCTGATCACCTCTCCCAGCGTGTCCAGCACAAAGCGTTCCTGCTCCATGACAGGCTCAGGACAGAGCTTGCGCGTGGTTGCCAACGGGCCAAAGCGGATCTGCGCGCCGTCCAGTGTGAATGCGCCATTGAAGCTGTTGCACCCGGCAGAGCCCGACACCGTCGTCTCCGGCAAAAATGCGATAGAGGCCGGTGCTTCAGCCAGCATGGGTTTGCCGGAAATGTCGACAATCGTCCAGGCGCTGCCAGCGGTGATTTCGGCGAGCTTCTCAGCCTGCTCTGCGGCTTGGGCACGGGCCTGTCGCACCTGCTCTGGCAGATAGGCAGGCTCGTCTGAAACTGGCGGTTCTGCCCGCGCACAGGCGGTGAGTGCCATGGCGGCGAGCGCCGCTGCAATAGTGAGTTTCAAAGCCATTTTGGGCCTCCATACCGGACCATCTAAATAGAAAAGGCCGCCCAATCGAGCGGCCTTTCCAAGGCATTTCTGCGGCGCAGCCTAGTGCTCTACATTGCGCCAGATGCGCTTGTAGGAGAGCCATAGGAGCCCGGCCAACAGCGTGAGATAGATCATCACAGCGACGCCAAGTTCCTTGCGATTGGTCTGCTTGGGCTCGCCCGCCCAGGCCAGGAACTGCGCGACATCGTAAGACATCTGAGACACAGTCGCTTCGGTGCCGTCGAGATATTCCACGCGGCCATCGCTAAGCTGCGGTGGCATGGCGAGGAAGCCGCCAGGGGGCACCTTGCGCGGGTCACCGTCCCATTGGGGGGTCACATCGCCCGCCATGTATGGATTGTAGTACTGGCCGCTGGGCTGCTCCAGAAGGCCCGTATATTCGTAACCCTCGCCGAGTTCGAATTCTGTGCCGAAGCCAATCTCACCATCACCCATCACATCCCAGCTCGGATAGGCCTTGATGAGATTGTAGATGTAGTTGGCGCCGCCATGGCGCGCCTTGGTGATAACCGAAAGATCTGGTGGGTAAGCGCCACCATTGGCCGCGCGAGCCATTTGCTCGTTTGCGTAGGGGCTCTTGAAGCGATCGGACGGACGTGCCGGGCGCGAGACGGGATCGCCGAACTCGTCCGGCGTGGCATCGATGACCGTATCCTGCGCCGCAAACGCTTTGACCAGCGGGTTATCGTTCGCATTTGGATAGTCTGGATCGTAGAACGGACCACCGGGCTCACCGAGGTTCCGGTAAGACAGAAGCTTCATGCCATGGCATGCTGCGCAAACCTCGCGGTAGACCTGATAGCCGCGCTGAACGCTATCCATTTCGAATTTGCCGAAAACACCTTCAAACGGGAAACCGCCCTCGGGGCCATGGGCATGTTTTGCACCGCCGGCCGCATGGGCAGAGGTTGCCAGGGTGAGGGCTGCCGCAGCAGCCCCCGCGATTTTGAGGAGACGTTTCATGGTCACGGGCTCCTATTCAGCTGGCGCCGGGATCGGCGAGCCAGCGTCGGCGGACTTGTGGGACGAACCCAGCACCGACTTGTGGATGGACTCCGGCTCATTCTTCGGACGCTCGCGCAGGCCGAGATAGGGCAGGATGATGAGGAAGTAGGCGAAGTAGTAGACCGTCAGGAACTGCGCCAGGTGAATGAAGCGGATCGCAGGGCCTTTCTGGATACCCATCGACGCTCCGGCAGCTTCGCTCAGTCCATCGCGGAACGCTGCCGCTTCGGTGTATTCAGCGAACGTACGCGAAGCAGCCAGGCCAGCTTCGTCAGTATAATCCACGATCAGCTGGTCTTCACCGAGAGGGATCAGCGGATCATCCGGATTGGACGCGCCACACCATCCCAGCAGGAGGGTTGCGACCACAAAGCCGTAGAAGAACTGACGCGCCACGGGGCGATACCGCATCGACTTCACCCGGCTGGTGTCGAGCCATGGCACGACAAACAGCACAGCGATCGATGCAAACATGGCGATCACGCCCAGCAGCTTCGCGTCAATTGGGCCGATATCGAAAGTGATGGCCCGCAGGATCGCGTAGAACGGCAACAGATACCATTCCGGCACGATGTGGGCCGGCGTTACCAGCGGGTTGGCTTCGATGTAATTGTCCGCATGGCCGAGCACGTTCGGCAGGAAGAAGGCGAACGCACAGTAGACGAGCAGGAAGACGACAATCGCGAAACCATCCTTGACCGTGTAGTACGGGTGGAACGGAACGGTGTCTTTCTTGACGTCCTTCACTTCAACGCCGGTCGGGTTGTTATTTCCCGGCACGTGCAGCGCCCAGATGTGCAGGATCACGGTGCCCGCGATCACAAATGGCAGCAGGTAGTGAAGGGAGAAGAAGCGCTGCAGCGTCTGGTTACCAATGGACGGCCCGCCGAGCAGCCATGTTTTGATGCCGTCGCCGACAATCGGAATGGCGCCGAACAGCGACACAATCACGTTTGCGCCGTGCAGCGACATCTGCCCCCATGGAAGCATATAGCCAAGGAACGCCGTAGCAATCATCAGGAAGAAGATGATGCAGCCAAGGATCCAGAGGACTTCACGCGGGGCCTTGTAGGAGCCGTAATAGAGGCCCCGGAACATGTGCAGGTACACCGCCAGGAAGAAGAACGATGCGCCATTCGCATGCAGGTATCGCAGAAGCCAGCCATAGGGCACGTCGCGCATGATGCGCTCGACCGAAGCGAACGCATCATCTACCGTGGCCGTGTAGTGCATGGCCAGCACAATCCCGGTCGCGATCTGGATCACGAGGAAAATGGCGAGGATGCCGCCGAACGTGTACCAGTAGTTCAGGTTCTTCGGCGTCGGGAAATCAACAAAGCTATCGTAAACGAGCCGCGGCAGCGGGAGGCGGGTATCAATCCACTTCTCAATGCCGGTCTTGGGCTCATAGGTAGACTGGTGTCCACTCATGCGGGCATTCCTTTCCTAGAGCGAGATGTTGATGACGGTGTCGGACACGTAACGATAGTCCGGCACGGGGAGATTGGTTGGCGCAGGACCTTTGCGGATGCGCCCGGACGTGTCGTAGTGCGAGCCGTGGCAGGGGCAGTACCAGCCGCCGAAATCGCCCACATTGCCCTGGGCCGGACCAACGGGGACGCAGCCCAGGTGGGTGCAGGCACCTGATGTCACCAAAATGGCGGGATTGAGTTCACCGCTTGGCAGAGGCGCCAGACGGTCATCGTCGCTTTCCGGATCTGGCAGCGAGTCGACCGTAGCGTTGCGCGCGGCGTTGATCTCCGCCTGGGTGCGGTGGCGCACGAAAAACGGCTGGCCGCCGATGAGGACGCGGATTTCGCCGCCAACGGGGACCTTGGAGATGTCGACTTCAAGGCTCGAGGCGGCCTTGGTGTCGCCCGCCGGGTTCATCTGGTCGATGAAGGGCCAGGCCACGGCACCGACGCCGCCCACGGTAGCAACGGTTGCTGCGATGTGAATAAAGTCGCGGCGCTCTTCGTCGACGGACTCGTTTTCATTCAATGTTGTGTCTGTCACGGGTCTTCCATCCTTTGGGAGACAAGAATTAGCGCTGACTTACACGAAGTCATGCGACAATCCTTGCGGCGCAACGACGCAAAGTGGAAACTACGTATGCGCCTAATCGTCCCGGCTCCTATGGTGCGCCACCTAACACATCGTTTACCAGGATCAACATGACCACTCTGACCGCCCCTGCCGCCGACCTCGAAACCCGCAAAACCACGGCGCGTGCCTGGTTTGAATCCCTCCAGGGCGACATCATCGCCCGGTTCGAAGCACTGGAAGACGATGCCGCCCGCCCCCTTTACCCTGGTGAGGCCGGCCGGTTCGAAAAAACGCCCTGGAAGCGAGGCGACGGCAGCGAAGACCTCGGCGGCGGAACGATGGCCATCATGAAGGGCCGCTTCTTCGAAAAGGTCGGCGTCCATGTCTCGACGGTGTACGGGACGTTTTCCGATGAGTTTCGCGCCCAAATTCCCGGTGCTGAAGAAAATGACGGAAAATTCTGGGCGTCCGGAATTTCTCTGATCGCCCATCTGCAAAATCCGCGCGTCCCGGCGGTGCACATGAACACGCGGATGATCTGTACGTCGAAATCCTGGTTTGGCGGCGGCGCAGACCTCACCCCCCTGCTCGACTATCAACGCCAGCAGGACTTTCCCGATGCCGTGGATTTCTACGCCGCCATGGAGCGCGCGTGTAAAGGCCATCCCGGCGCGGACTATCCTCGCTTCAAGGACTGGTGCGATGAGTATTTCCACCTGGCGCACCGCGATGAGCCCCGCGGCATTGGCGGCATATTCTATGATCGCCACGATACGGGCGATTGGGACGCCGATTTCGCCTTCACCCAGGATGTGGGCCGTGCGTTTGCGGAGGTTTACCCGAAGATCGCGGCAGGTCGGATGAATGAATCCTGGAGCGAGGCCGAGCGCGAAGAACAGCTTATCCGGCGCGGGCGCTACGTGGAGTTCAACCTGCTCTATGACCGCGGCACGACCTTTGGACTGAAGACCGGCGGGAATGTGGCGAGCATCCTCTCCAGCATGCCCCCCGTGGTGAAATGGCCCTGAGACAGACGCCGTTTGACAGGACAAGGCGGCGAATTCTGCTAGATCGCGCGGCCTCGCTGATGCCTTTCGGCTTTTTCCCTATGATTACAAGCGCCAACCAACCCAGCCTGGTTTTGGTGATCGTATTGGGCGCATCAGTTGTCCTGAGATTGGCGTCAATGCCTGTCATTTATTCCGTTCGCTGCCCCAAATGTGGATCAACTGTCGCAAAGTACTACTTGAAGAATGGTTTTCTCGCACACCGAGATTGCCGGAGATGCGGCTACCATTTGAATTGACATCGATCAGACTGGGGCAGTGAACTCCCGGAGCCAATCTTCGAACTGATCAGCCCTCATTTCGCAGCTATATCGACGCCAATCGCAGCGAATGCTAGGGACAGTCGATGACCACGGCGACGGCAGCGCGGCCTTCCTGGCTGACTTATGGGGCGATCATTGGCTCTGTTCTGGGCGTGGCGTATCTGGCGGGGCAAATCTCCACCGGGTCCGAGGATGCATGGTATTCCATGCTCAACAAAGCGCCGCTAAATCCGCCGGACATTGCCTTCGCCATCGTCTGGCCGGTTCTGTTTTTGCTCTTGGCGGTGGGCGCAATTCTGGTGCGGCGCGGTGCGGGCAGTTTTCAGGCCGCGAGCGGGGCGCTGGGGCTCTTCTTTGCGCAACTTATCCCGAATATGGGCTGGTCGTATGCGTTCTTCGGCTTCCAGCAACCTGCCCTCGCCCTCATCATTCTTGGCACGCTCTGGCTGATGATCATCGCCATGATCGCCAACTTCTGGCGCTGGTCGCGCCTTGCGGCCTATCTCCAACTCCCCTACTTCGCTTGGGTGAGCTTTGCAGCGTATCTCAACGGCTATGTGGTGGTGGCGAACTAGCGCGCGATAGTAGTTCGCCCCGCCCCGGCCCAAAATCCTGCTCGATCCACCAGTCCTCCAGGGCGCGCAGCGTTTCGCCGATCTCAGGCCCGCTCATTCCTTGCTCAACAAGGTCCTGCCCCCGCACCGGAAAGCTCGGACGGCCCCAGCCATCGACCGCATCATGGACCGCTTTCCAGACCTCGCGCCCATCCTCCGCCATGGCGGTATAGACGCGGTCGAAGAAGGTGCGGTGCTCAAGCCGGTAGGCCGCTGCGCGGGCCTGAGCCGAGGTTATTCCGGGCAAAAGCGTGACATCTGACGCCGCCCAGGCCATCAGGCGGTCGCGCTCGGCATTAGATAGGCGCAACGCCTTCGCCACCCGCGCCGCCGTCACCTCATCGCGAGGCAAAAGGGCCAGCAGGCGTCGCATTGGGTCCCAGGGCGAGTTCACACCCTTCAGAAACGCCCTGAACCGCGCAGCGCTCGCGCCGGGCAGGATCTGCACCAGCACGCCGCTTTCTTCCATCGCCAGCAAGGCGTCGGTTGGACCCGGCGCGCGCAACAGTTTTTCAAGTTCCTTCCAGATCCGCTCTGCCGCGATCTTGGCCAACCCCTGTTTCTGCCGGGCGCAGGCCGCCTGCCCATCGGCATCAATTCCAGCGCCATACCACGCGTTAAAGCGATAGAAGCGCAGGATGCGGAGGTAGTCCTCGCGCAACCGCTCATCTGCCTCGCCAATGAAAATCACTCGCCCTGCCGCGGCATCCTCAAGCCCGCCATCGACCGGGTCATGCACCGTGCCGTCGGGTTCGGCATAAAGTGCGTTCAGCCGGAAATCGCGCCGCGCCGCGTCTTCAGCCCAGTCCTCCGTAAACGCGACGACCGCGCGTCTGCCATCGGTTTCCACATCCCGGCGCAAGGTCGTGATTTCGTAAGGCTGATGGTATGCGATAGCGGTGATCGTGCCGTGCTCAATCCCCGTCGGAATGGCGCGCAGCCCTGCGGCTTCGATCGCTTCGACCACCTGCTGCGGGGCCAGCTGCGTGGCGATGTCGATATCATCGACGGGCCGTCCCATAAGCGTATTGCGTACGCATCCGCCAACAAACCGCGCCCCGCCAGGCCGGGCCGATTCCAATGCGGACATGACCGTCAGAGTGGGTGCACTGGTCAGCCAGTCGGCGTCCTGAAGGCTAGTTTTCGCCATTCTCAGCCGCGTCCGGTGTCTGGGCCGGCTCTGGATCTGCTTCCGACGCGCTTTCGGCAGGACCTGACGTATCACCAACTGGCGCGCCCACTGTCGTCAAATCCCGCTCGCACGGGAAGCTGCGGGCCGGGATCAATTCGCCATTCTCATACCGCGCTGGTTCATGGCACATGTTGGGGGAGCGCTCCTCTGTGAGCGCGAGGTATAAAAAGCCCGTCACTGCCAAAGCTGCACCTGCGCCAAACAGCACTCGAATTGGCCAGGTCTTGCGCCCGTCCGCCTGAGCATCGGACAGCAAAAGCCGATAAAAAGCATACCCAAGGAAGGGCAGCAGGAAGAGTACCAATTGGATGACGATGGTGCGTGCCACGGCGGCAGGCCTCCTTCAGAACAGTGTTTCAAGCAGACTTAGCCGCCATACAGTTCTAAATATAGTGCGCGAATGATCCCGGCCGTTACGCCCCAGATGCGGAACCCGCCATGGGGCATCTGATAATAATGGCGCTCCTGGCCCCGCCATGTGCCCGATTGCCGGTCATGGTTTGCCGGGTCGAACAGGAAATCGAGCGGGGTTTCGAAGACGTGGGCCACTTCGGTCTCGCAAGGGCGGGCCTCGAAGTCCGCAGGCAGCACGCCCACCACGGGGACAATGCGAAAGCCCGTTCCGGTGAGGTATGGCGCGCCCCTGGCCACAAGGTTGACGGTCGCGGGGTCTACGCCCACCTCTTCTTCAGCTTCTCGCAAGGCGGCGTCGACCTCATTGGCGTCCTCCGGGTCCACTTTGCCGCCCGGGAACGCCACCTGACCCGGGTGTTTTTCCATCGTGTCCGGGCGCTGGGTCAGCAGCGCCGTGGCCCCGCCCACGCGCGGGATCAGGCCGACAAGGACGGCTGCGGGGCGGATCGCGGCGATCTGCTCTGCCGTCAGGAAGTCCAGATCCCCGCCTTCGGGCAAACGTGTTGCTCCGTCGACGGGGTCAAGACGCGTGCTGGCACGGGTCAGGAGATCATCAAGTGTGGAGTAAACCATGGCGGGCATGTAAGGGCCCGCCATGGGGAAGTCGAACGCCGATCTCAGCGCCTAGACGAAGTCTGGCGCCTCGTCCTCAGCGAAAAGGTCATCCTTGGAGACAGTCGTTTCGGTGACTTCGGCAACTTCGAGGATGTGGTCGACGACCTTGTCTTCGTAGATGGGCGCACGCAGCTGCGCCATGGCATTCGGGTTCTTCTGGAAGAATTCGATCACCTGGCGCTCCTGGCCAGGGAACTTGCGGGCTTCAGCGATCAGTGCCTGCTGGACTTCCTGTTCAGTGATCTGAACGTCGGCAGCCCGGCCCATTTCGGCCAGCACAAGACCCAGACGCACCCGGCGCTCGGCGATTTTACGGTAGTCCGCTTTCAACTCGTCTTCGGGCTTGGCTGCCTCTTCCTCGTCGAGGCGACCGGCCTCTTTCTCTTGCTGGAGCTGGGCCCAGATCTGGTTGAACTCCTGGTCCACCATGCCCGCTGGCAGATCGAAATCGTGATCCTTGTCGAGAATATCCAGCAAGGCGCGCTTGGCTTTGGCGCGTGAAGCGCCTGAGAATTCACCCTGGATCTGGTTGGTCACCAGTTCGCGAAGTTGTTCGAGGCTCTCAAGGCCAAGCCCCTTGGCGAACTCGTCATCAATCTCAGCCTCTTTCGGGGCGCGGATTTCCTCGACCTTCACCTCAAACACAGCGTCTTTGCCCGCCAGATTTTCAGCGTTGTAGTCTTCAGGGAAGGTGACGTTCAGCTCTTTTTCTTGTCCGGCTTTCACGCCGACCAGTTGCTCTTCAAATCCTGGAATGAAGCGGCCCTGGCCGATGACGACGGTTGCGCCTTCGGCAGATCCACCTTCGAATTCTTCGCCATCGATCTTGCCGACAAAATCGAGCACAACCGCATCACCGTCGCGCGCCTTTGCAGTTTTGCCGCGCGGCTCATATTGCATGTTCTGTTCTGCAAGACGGCCGATCGCCTCGTCGATATCCTCTTCGGGGATTTCGGCGACAGGTCGCTCGATCTTCAACTCTTTGGGGTCAGCCAGCGTGAAGTCAGGCATGACGTCGAGGTTCATTTCATAGGCCAGGTCAGCCTTGCCCTCGAGAACGTCTTCCATCTCGCCTTCCAGCTTTACGTCGGGCTGGCTGGCCGGGCGCACATCTGCGTCCTCGATGGCTTTCTCGTTGGTTTCCTGGACAAGCTTCTGGATCATCTCGCCCATCAGGTCCTTGCCAAACATCTTCTTGATGTGTGCTGGGGGAACCTTGCCCGGGCGGAAGCCCTTGAGGCGCATCTGAGGTTGGATTTCCTTGATGCGCGCATCCAGCTTTTGCTGCAGTTCTGCGGCAGTGACCCGGATCTGGTAAGAACGGCTGAGGCCTTCGACCTTGGTCTCGGTGACTTCCATACTGTGTTATCCTTGGCGGGCGCGGGAGCCATCGGGCCACCGCGCCGTGGTGCTTTGACCATGGGCTGTGAAACAAAGCGCGGTCTATGTCATAGCGCTGCGCCTATGTCTATTGCCTGTCAGCAAAGGAGAGACAGTTTGCGACGAGGCCACCCCCATTGGGGATCAACAGCCTGGAGCGCAGTCCATCGCAAAGCGTAGCGGCACGGGGACGAACAAGGAAAGCGTAGCCAAGACCGGGACCAGTTTCATTTTGACTTGGCCATACGAGCAAGGCGAAGGCGCAGGTGCCTCGCCGACCGGCGAGGACAGCACCGAGCAGCAAGCAGAGCGCGCAGGGGATGAATCCAATCAAAACCGAAACACGGTATTATGTGGCTTTTGGCCCCTGCCGGGGCATTCAAAACCTAAAATCGATCCCCCGGATCGATTTTCCATCGCTTCGCGCTGACCGGTTTTGAATGGTGCGGGTAGAGGGACTCGAACCCCCACGCCTCGCGGCGCTGGTACCTAAAACCAGTGCGTCTACCAATTCCGCCATACCCGCATTCCGGTAGAAGCGGGCTGTTACGGCGCTGCGGCGCCAAGATCAAGGCTCCAAAGCCATCAGATCTGCCAGAACCCCGGGCAACTGGGCTTCCAAATCCGTGGCAATCAGTCCGGGACCAAACCGGCACCCGGCGTCGCCATGCATCCAGGCCGCCGCGCAGGCGGCATCGAAACTGTCCATCCCCTGGGCCAGAAGACCGCCGATGACGCCGGCCAGAACATCCCCGCTGCCTGCCGTCGCCAGCCAGGGCGTCGCATGGGTGTTGATCCGGGCGCGGCCATCCGGACTGGCGATTACCGTATCAGCTCCCTTGAGCAGGACGATGCATCCGGCACGCACCGCAGCCGTGCGAGCCGCTTCAATCCGGTTTTCGCTGTCGGCTTCGAGCTTGCCAAACAGACGGCGGAATTCACCGGGATGGGGTGTCATCACATCGGTTTCGCGAAGACTGTCGAACAAGGCGCCCGGCGACTCCTGGAATACGGTTAAGGCATCGGCATCCAGAACGCACCGCGCAGGTGACCCAAGCGCGGCGAGCACGTTCTTGCGGGTCTCCTTGGTGATTCCCGCAGCCGGACCAATGATGATCGTATCGGCATCCTCGGCTTCCATGCGAAGATCTTCCGGCGCCGAAAAGCTCTGTACCATCTCGGCCGTAATCTGGTTTGCCACCGCAAGCGTTGCAGACGGAGGACACAGCAGAGTGACGAGCCCTGCCCCGGACCGGAGCCCCGCGCGGGCCGCAAGCCGGGCGGCGCCCGTGTTCGCCAAGCCGCCCGTGACGACCACAAGGCGCCCCCGCGCGTGTTTATGCGTTCCATCGCCCGGCCAGGGGAGGTCCGCGAGCCAGTCGGCAGGAACATTCTCACCGACGGTCTCATCTATCGGCACATCAATGTCTGCGATGGCGACCTGACCACACAGCGCGCGGCCTGGCACGAGCACATGGGCCGGCCGCAGTCCGGCGAAGGTCACAGTGAAATTGGCTTGGAAGACCGGCCCGCGGGCTTGCCCTGTCAATCCATCGAGCCCCGAGGGCACATCTACGCTCACCACTGGCCCATTCTGGCTGGCGAGTTCGGCGGCCGCGCCTGACAGCCGGCGCGATAACCCGCCTCCAAACAGGGCGTCCAGGGTAATCTCCCGCGGCGCTGACACCGCCGCTTCCAAGGGGTGGACTTCGCCGCTCCAATCGGCTGCAGCCAGGGCCGCGTCGCCCGTTAGCGCCGCGCGGTCCACGCTGCAAAACACGTCGACTTCCCGTCCCAGCACCGAAAGCGCACGGGCGGCCACAAAGCCGTCTCCCCCGTTTCCACCGGGCCCGCACAAGACGCGCACCGGCCCGTCCGGAAACCAGGATTGGAGATGGGCAGCCACCGCTTCGCCCGCCCGGCGCATAAGCACATAGCCGGGCGTGCCCTCGGACACGATCCTGGCTTCTGCTGCGCGCATTGCAGCGGGCGTGATGACGGGGCGATCCATACCTTTCGCCCTAATGGGTTACCGCGCTGCAATCAATCACGCAGCGGCGAGTAGGTCTTTCGCATTGCCAAGTTCTGAGATCTGAGCCAGCGCTTTGCGATAGGCGACCGGCTTCGCGATGTTCAGTCTCTGGCGAGCCTCGGCAAGTGGTTCATGCATCAATTCAATGATGTCTTCTTCAATGATCTGGTGAGCAGCGCGCCCATGACGCGTGCCCTCACGCTGGCAAGCCATGATGTCGATATGGCGTGGAAGGGCCTTCCGGATCTGCCGCGCGCCCATATACGAAATGAAGATCACGCCGTTTCCGCCATGCTGGCCCCAGGTAAATCCGAGCAGAGCCGCCTCGCCCAAGGCATCGCGACCATACCCTGACAGAACATGGAAAAGGTCGTGCGTATCGCGCAGGCGATTGCCGAACCATTTCAGGTCGTCATCATAGTCATTTGCGTGGAATTTCTCGGCCTCCTCAACCAGCCCCTGGGCGGAAAGCCCCTCGCGGCGCATGAACCGCAAATAGGCCTGGCCGACAGAGTCATGGGGAAGCTGTTCAATCCAGCCATGATCATCCAAAAGCGGCGGCAAATAACGGCGCTCCGCCAGTCTCTTTGCACCGTTTTCAGAGGCCGCAAACCGCTCCAGGAGTTTCAGAAGGTTGCCGCCGTTTAGCGCCTCAATGATGTGGAAAACCTGCTCGGTGTCTTCCTTATCCTCAATCAGGCGTCGCATTCGCGACATGGCCGTGAAAGGCTTCAGCCGCGATGGCTGTCGGTTTGGATGAACGAAGATTGATTGGGCCATGGGCTGCCTCCAGATAAGCAGTGTACCAAAACACAGGCCCAAAAACAATGACGCCGGCGTCATCTTTATCTGCCCAATCGTTGATCACAGAAGCCTAGCCATTAACCACACACGGCCTTCCTGGCCCGCGACCGGGCTTGTTCGCTGGCATGCCGAGCGGCCAGTGGTAAGCCAAGGCCAATCTAAAACGTCAGAAGCGGGAGAGCCCGGGTGAAAAAGATCGAAGCCATCGTCAAACCATTCAAACTGGATGACGTGAAAGAGGCGCTACATGGAATTGGCCTTCAGGGGATGACCGTCGTCGAAGCCAAGGGGTTTGGTCGCCAACGAGGCCATACCGAACTCTACCGCGGCGCTGAGTACGTCGTCGATTTTCTGCCTAAGCTAAAGATCGAACTCATCATTCCAGATGCCGATGTCGACAAGGCCATCGATGCCATCACGAATGCCGCAAAGACCGGCAAGATTGGCGATGGGAAGATTTTTGTTTCCGACGTTGCCGACGCTGTGCGCATCCGAACCGGCGAGCGTGGCGACCTGGCCCTATGAAAACCCGGTGGGCGAGACTGCGCGCTCGACCCACCATTTGCCATTGACGAGCACTCGCGTGACGCGTTTGTTTCGCAATCGAAATTCAACTCCCAAAAACAGACACAACATCGAGAGGGCTGAGCATGTCTGAGGACCTACTAAAACAAATCGCCGACGATCAGGTCGAATTTGTCGACCTGCGGTTTACCGATCCGAAGGGCAAGATGCAGCACGTCACCTTCGACAAATCGATGGTGGACGGTGACTTCTTCGCCGATGGCCAAATGTTCGACGGGTCGTCCATCTCGGGTTGGAAGGCGATCAATGAGTCCGACATGACGCTGATGCCGGACACCGACACAGCGATTATTGATCCATTCTACCAGCAGAAGACCATGGCGATCTTCTGTGACATCCTCGACCCGATGACCGGCCAGCCCTATGGCCGCGATCCGCGCACAACCGCCAAGAAAGCAGAAGCCTATCTGAAATCGACCGGTGTCGGCACGGCTGCTTTCTTCGGCCCGGAAGCGGAATTCTTCGTGTTCGACGATGTGCGCTGGAGCACAGAAGCACACAAGACTGGGTATGAGTTCGACTCGACCGAACTGCCGGCAAACACCGGAAAGGTCTATGACGGCATCGGCAATATGGGTCACCGCCCAGGGCCGAAGGGGGGTTATTTCCCTGTTCCCCCGGTCGATTCCGAGCAGGACATGCGCTCTGAAATGCTCACTGTGATGGACGAAATCGGCCTCGAGCCGGAAAAGCACCACCACGAAGTGGCGCCAGCCCAACACGAGCTTGGCATGAAGTTCTCCACGCTGACTGCGATGGCTGATCGCTTGCAGCTCTATAAGTACGTCATCCACAACGTGGCGGCGTCCTACGGCAAAACGGCAACCTTTATGCCCAAGCCGTACTTCAACGACAATGGGTCGGGCATGCACGTTCACCAGTCGATCTGGAACGGCAACACGCCCCTGTTTGCAGGCGACCAGTATGCCGACCTGTCTGAGACGTGCCTCTACTATATCGGCGGCATCATCAAACACGCGCGCGCGCTGAATGCGCTGACCAACGCGTCCACGAACTCCTACAAGCGCCTGGTCCCAGGCTTCGAAGCCCCTGTCATGCTGGCCTATTCGGCCCGGAACCGGTCCGCTTCGATCCGTATCCCCTACAGCCCGAGCCCGAAAGGCAAGCGCATCGAAACGCGCTTCCCGGACCCGACGGCCAACCCCTATCTGGCCTTCACCGCGCTGCTCATGGCCGGCCTCGACGGCATCGAGAACAAGATCCATCCAGGCGATGCCATGGACAAGGATCTCTACGATCTACCACCGGAAGAAGCCAAGGCGATCCCACAGGTGTGCGGCTCCTTGCGCGAGGCCCTCGATGCGCTCGATGGCGACCGGGATTTCCTCAAGAAGGGGAATGTGATGGACGACGACCAGATCGACGCCTACATCGAACTGAAGATGGAAGAAGTCATGACACTCGAACTTCACCCCCATCCGGTGGAATTCGACATGTACTACAAGGTCTAGGTTTCTCCTCTTGACCTGGATCCTGGCGAAGGCCGAGGCTTTTTTGCCTCGGCCGTTGTTTTTGGCCTGAGATGGCCTTGTTTTCGCCGCCGCACCACGACACGACGAAGAGATGGTGCAAGAGCTCATTTTTTACGGCGCGTATGCCTATTTCCCACTTCTCGCGGCAGCGATGCTGGCGATTATCAACGGGCGACGCTGGGTACGCTGGCTTTCTATCTTTGTCCTGATCCCCTCCACACTGTTGGCCTGGGCAAGATTTGTCGAACCCGCCATCCTGAACGTGAAACACACCGACATTATTCTGGATGGGGCCACGCGCGATGCGCAAGTCATTCGGGTCGCTGTGTTCGCGGACACCCATTTCGGCAAATTTGGCAATGCGATGCCCATGGCGCGCATCGTCGACGCCACCAACCGCCAGGAGGTCGACCTTGTCCTTGTCGCGGGCGACTTTCTCTATCGCACCGAGCTCGAGCAAATCTCTTCAGAATTGTGGGAGCTCTCACGCCTGCGCGCCCCGACATATGCGATTTTCGGCAATCACGATGTCGGCAGGCCCGGCCCAAACCACCGAAACGCCGTGCGTGACGTCTTCGAAGCCATGGACATCCCGCTTCTGGAAGATGAGGTCGAGCAGGTTGAAGTAAACGGGCAAGCGCTGGTCATCTCAGGCGTGCGGGACCTCTGGTATGCTCCGGAGGTCGACACCCGTTTTGCCGCCGACATTCCGGCAGACGTGCCGCACATCACACTGGCCCACAATCCCGATACGGCGATGGTCGTTCCGGCCAGTTTTGACTATGACCTCATGGTGGCGGGCCATACCCATGGCGGCCAGATTCGCCTTCCCTTCCTCTACAAGTCCGCCATCCCTTGCGAGGGGGACTGGGACAAGGACCTGCACATCTGGCGCGATGCTGGCGGCGTCGACCGCCAGGTTTGGGTTACTCCAGGCACGGGTATGGTTGGGCTGCCCTTCAGGTTCCTGCAACCGCCCCGGCTTGATATACTCACACTTCACTTGCCGGAGGTCTCGCCCAGCCCATGAAACGCCTTGCCGTCGCTTTGATCATGTCCCTGGCCTGCGGCGCGCTGTTTCTGGCTTCCTGTCAATCGACCCCGCCAACGGCGCGGGAACAGGCAAACCTTTGCGACATTTTTGACGACCGCAAGAACTGGTACCGCGCCGCGGCCGAAGCAGAACGCGCCTGGGGAACGCCCATCGCTCTTCAAATGGCCATCATGCAGGCGGAAAGCAGTTTCGACGCCGACGCCCGTCCACCCCGTGGACGTATGTTCTTTGGCCTCCTGCCCGGCAGCCGGCCAAGCTCAGCCTACGGCTATGCCCAGGCCGTCGACGGAACCTGGGAGACCTATAAGCGGGCAAGCCGAAACAATGGCGCTGAGCGCGATGATTTTGATGACGCGGTTGATTTCATTGCCTGGTACGCCAACGAATCCCGCAAGCAAGCCGGCCTCGCTTTCGCGGACGGCGGCGCCCACTATCTGGCTTACCATGAAGGCTGGACCGGATATCGGCGGGGTTCCTATCGCAGCAAAGACTGGCTGGTGCGCAAGGCAAGCCGTGTCGGCGCCACGGCGGAGCGCTACGGAAATCAGCTGTCCCGGTGCGAGGACCGGCTGAAACGCGACTGGATCCCCTTCTTCTAGGCAACCTTGCCGTCAAGCGCGGCTTTCCAGAGTTTGGTAGACTGGGCCTGCTCGGCCTGGTCACGCCGGAAGGCCGTGAACACACCCAGCTTTGGGTCCGCCGGGCGGCCGTCACCAAGAGCAATGAGGTTCTGATAGTACCAGGACATGCTCCCGAAACCGTTCAGCGCCTTGATCAGGCCGATTGGAGAGTTTGGCCCCAGAAGCGGCGTTGGCCCCAGGCGAAGCTCGTATTCAAAGCGGGGTAAGGCGTTGATCTCCCCGCTGAGAAGCCGCTTTGGCAGGTCGGTTTCGATGCAAAGTGGACGGCCAATTCCGATGAGGTCTGCTTCACCCGCAGCCAGCGCCTCATCCATAGCCTCGCGGGTTCGAAAGCCGCCCGTGACCATGACGGGCATGCGTGCGCGGGTCTTCACGCTGCGCGCATACTCCAGGAAATACGCCTCACGTTTGCGCGTGCTTTCGCGCACCTTCGGCGCTTCGGCGGGCTTCATTCCTTCCTGGTCCATCATTTTCGGCTGTTCATAAGAACCACCTGAGATTTCCAGCAGATCCACGCCGAGGTCGTTCAACATATCAACCACGGTCAGGCAGTCGTCGTGGCTGAAGCCACCTTTCTGGAAGTCCGCCGAATTGAGCTTCACCGAGACGGTAAACCCTTCCCCTCCCTCGCGCCGAGCTGCCGCCACGCATTCGCGCAACAGCCGTGCCCGGTTTTCCAACGGGCCGCCCCATTCATCCGTGCGCTGGTTCGCTAGCGGATTCAGAAACTGGCTGATCAGGTAACCAAGGGCGGCGTGGACCTGAACGCCATCAAAGCCAGTGTCCCGGGCAGCCCGGGTCGCCGTGCCCATGTTCGCAATCACACGCGCTATTTCCGCGTCCTCCATCGCACGAGGCTGACCGAAAAACTTGCCCGGCAGGTCCAGTGCGACCGCGCTGGGTGCAGCGGGCCGTTCATTGATTGCAATCGGCGTTTGGCGACCAGCATGGGAAATCTGCATGATGACCGGTGCACCACCCGACTTCGCCGCTGCTGCAAACGCCGAAAGTGCCTCCAGCTCCTGCGCGCCGGGCGGGCGGTCGATCACCACATTGGCCGCCTTTTCCAGATGGTGACGATCAACCTGGACATTGCCGGTGATCTGCAAACCGATCCCGCCGTCCGCCCAAAGGCGATACAGGCGCTCATGGCGCGGTGTGGCGCGGTTGTGGGCGTCGGCCAGCCCCTCCGTCATGGCAGCCTTGGCCAATCGATTTGGCAGTGTCAGGCCAGACGGCAGTGTGAGCGGCGCAGTGATGTCAGTCATGTGAAATCCTCCCGTTTCACCCTCCATCATTGGCGCAGGTGAGACAAATTTTTACGGCCTCTTAACCGCAATCGAGACGATTGGGGACAAGCTTGGGAGGCGCCCGTTGGAAGCCCATCTACACACCGTTATCACAGCGCACTATTGCCGTTCGACCCACCATTTCATCGTGATGGACGCTCTGGAGCGGATCGGCGGGCCAAACGCCGAGGGCTGGCGCCGCCTTCTGCTGCATGAGCATAAGGCGCTGTTGAAAGGCGCCAAGGCGCCCGATGCAGAGTTCAAGGACTTCAAGAACCATGTTTTGCATGTGGGCGGTGAGCGCGAATGGGGCGGCGCGCGAGGCGCAGCAACCGAATGGTACAATCGATCTGTCGCTGCGCTCAGCGCCAAACGGTGGCGCGACGCTGCCTATGCCCTTGGCGTGCTGAGCCATTACTATGCCGACCCCATCCAACCCTTCCACACCGGCCAGACCGAGGCCGAGGGCGCCGTTCACCGCGCTTTGGAATGGAGCATCTTCAAATCACGGCCAGCGTTGAAGGCCCGCATGGCCGCAAGCAAGGATGTGACCATCCAGGGCAGCGATGACACCAATTTCGTATCCGAGATGGTCGGAGCTGGGGCGCGTGCGTCCCATATGCACTATTCCACCTTTATCGATCACTATGACCTCGATACGGGCAAAAAAACGCCCGAGGCAGGCCTGGACGACACTCTGTTGGAGGCAACAGCAGGTCTGCTCCAGCACGCCGTTGGCGGCGTTGCTCACCTTTATGAACGCGCCTTTGCCGAGGCCCGGGTGGCCCCAAAATCTGTGCGGCTCAGCCTTGATGTGGTTGTCGCTCAGATCGGCAAACCCTTGCGTAAAATCCTCTCGAAAATCGAGGATGCGGGCACGCGACGCGCCGTTGAGGCGGCTTATGACGAATACAAACGCACGGGCAAAGTGATTGAAGAGCTTTCAGACGATGACGCCGCCATCCGGGCCATCCATGCTCGCGAAGTGCGCAACATCTCTATGGAGGAACTGGGCGCAGAAGCCCCTGCCCCAATCGGATTACGGCATGGCATGTCGTTGGCGCTCGCAAAACCAGAACAGCCTGCCAAACAGGTTGAAGCACCTGAGCCCGCCGGAAAGAAACGCACGGCCCTTTCGACCCGCAACCGCCCCAACCGGGAACGCGCCCGAACGCCGACACTGGACCGTGTTCTGAGGGAGTTGTCGCCGGAACGGCGCTCACAATCTGTGCCCCCCGTCCCAGTAAAAGAGCCGAACGCTGTTGAACAAACCACCCCCACAGAGGCAGCGGACACGCCCACGGCCAAACCTTCGGGCCCCGACCGCAAATCTCCAGAAACGCCCACGCCCCGGTCAGGCCTCAATCTGGACAGCCCCGTGGTCGATGCGCCGTCGATTGGCAAACGCACCGCACGCCATTTGCGCAGGGCTGAAATCACCACGATTGGCGAGCTATTGGCCGCTGAGCCCGCAAGTGTCGCGGAAACCATCAACCAGCGCCATATTACGGGCCAGACCGTTCTGGATTGGCAAGACCAGACGCGTTTGAAAATGGCGCTCCCATCCCTGCGCGTTCACGATGTTCAAATCCTGGTTGGTTCTGGCATCCGGGATCTCGACGCGCTTAAAACAGCCTCAGCGACCTCGCTTTTTGAGGCAGCAACCCAGTTTGCCCGCACGCCCGCCGCCGAGCGCATCATCCACGACGCGGACAAGCCCACGCGCGATGAAGTCGACGGGTGGATTTCCAAGGCGAATGCGAGAACAGGTTAACGTCAGGCGGCGTTCCGTTAACCGCGCCGAAAGACTCGCGGCGGGATTATCGCACCCAATCATTCGCCCACCGCGAATTCGTCTGCTAGGGAGTCGCTCTTGCCCGCCACCAACCAAGCCAAGCTGTTTGAAGACATGACCGCAACGCCCCAGACCCCCGATGGCTACAGCGCCAAAGACATCGAAGTACTCGAGGGACTGGAGCCCGTTCGCAAGCGACCTGGCATGTACATTGGCGGCACCGATGAGCGCGCCTACCACCATCTCTTCGCCGAAGTGCTTGATAACTCCATGGACGAGGCCGTGGCGGGCCACGCCTCATGGATCGAGGTCAAGCTTGACGCGGATGGATATCTCACCGTGATCGACAATGGCCGCGGCATTCCGGTGGACCCCCATCCGAAGTATCCTAACAAATCTGCCCTGGAAGTGATCATGACCACGCTCCACGCGGGCGGAAAGTTCTCGAACAAGGCCTATGAGACGGCGGGCGGCCTCCACGGTGTGGGTATTTCCGTGGTCAACGCGCTGTCGGAACGCGTCGAGGTTGAAGTGGCCCGTGACCGCAAACTCTATCGCCAGGTGTTTGAACGCGGCCTGCCGAGTGGCGGTTTGGAACTGGTCGGCGCCGCACCCAACCGGCGCGGAACGGCAGTGCGCTTCAAGCCCGATGCGGAAATCTTCGGCCCTAAACTCCGCTTCAAGCCCGCCCGCCTGTACCAGATGGCCCGGTCAAAGGCCTATCTCTATCGCGGGGTCGAGGTGCGCTGGTCCTGTGACCCAGAGCTTTTGCCGGAAGGCGCAAAAGTGCCCGCAGAGGCCGTACTCACCTATCCAAATGGGTTGGCGGACCAATTGGCCGAAGTGTTCCAGGGCAAGCAGACCCTGACGGAACAAGCTTTCACCGGCCTGGTCGAAACCAGTGAGGGCAAAGTGGAATGGGCCATCAGTTGGACCGCCGCAGGGTTCGGCGAATCCGACGGGTTCTCACGCAGCTATTGTAACACGGTTCCCACGCCAGATGGCGGCACGCACGAAGCCGGCTTGCGCAGCGCCATAACCAAGGGCCTGCGAAACTATGGCGAACTGACAGGCCAGAAAAAAGCCGCCGCGATCACCGCCGACGATGTGATGAGCCACGCCGGCATCCTGCTGTCGGTGTTCATTCGCGGACCGGAATTTGTCGGCCAGACCAAGGACAAGCTTTCCACGACGGCAGCATTCCGCCTTGTCGAGAACGCCGTGCGAGACCGGTTCGATCACTGGCTCGCGGCAAGCCCGAAGGAGTCGAACAACCTCCTCGAATGGGCGATGGACCGCGCCGATGAGCGTGCCAAACGGCGCAAGGCGAAAGAGATCCAACGCAAATCGGCGACGAAAAAGCTGCGTCTGCCGGGCAAACTGGCCGATTGCGCCAATCGCGGGCCGGAAGACACCGAGCTTTTCCTCGTTGAGGGCGACTCGGCCGGCGGCAGCGCCAAACAGGCGCGGGACCGGAAAACCCAGGCGATTTTGCCCCTGCGTGGCAAGATTCTGAACGTTGCATCCGCCAGTGATGACAAGCTGATGAAGAACGCCGAACTGGGCGACCTGTCCCTTGCGCTTGGCTCTCCCCTCGGGCGACGGTTCAGCCTCGATGATCTTCGCTATGAGAAAATCATCATCATGACCGATGCCGATGTGGATGGTGCCCATATCGCTGCGTTGCTTATCACCTTCTTTTACAAGATGACGCCGGGCCTGATCGAAGCCGGGCGCCTTTATCTGGCGATGCCGCCGCTCTACCGGCTCTACAACAAGAAGGGCAAATCGGTTTACGCCATGGATGATGAGCAGAAAGACGCGCTCATTGTGTCAGAGTTCAAGGCGGGCGAAAAAGTCGAAATCGGCCGGTTCAAGGGCCTCGGCGAGATGAACCCGGGCCAGCTCAAGGAAACCACGATGGATCCGGCCAGCCGCGTTCTGGCGCGCGTGACCCTGCCCGACTCGATGGATGAGTTGATCGAAGAACGCCCGGCTGACCTCATCGAGACACTGATGGGACGCAAGGCCGAGCTGCGCTACCAGTTCATCCAGGACAATGCGAAATTCGCAGACGATCTGGACATCTGACCCAAGTTAATCCTGATGCAAGCGACGCCAGGCACCGGGCGTCATTCCGGTTTGTTGCTTGAAGGCCCTATGGAATGAGGTCTCAGCTCCATAGCCGCAATGGTCCGCAACCTGTTTGATCGGCAGATCGGACTCAGCCAGCAAGTTCGCCTCCAGCTGGAGACGCCAGTTCTTAAGATACTGCATCGGCGGAAGTCCCACCAAACGGGCAAACCGCTCCATAAAAGCGCTGCGTGACAAACCGGACTGTCGGGCAAGCTGCTCCGCCGTCCAGGCCTTCTGAGGTGCACCATGCAGGGCTTTAAGCGCCGCACCGACATGGCGATCCTGCAGAGCCGCCAGCCAGTTCGTTCCATGACCCGACTCATCGGCAAGAACGTGTTGATGCACGGCGTCCACAAACATGGTTTCCGCCAGGCGCGAGACGACGAGCTTGCCCCCCGTCTCCCTGTCCGATTGCTGGCGGGTCGCGATCTCAACCAATTGGCGGAGAAGCGCCCACTTATCGGGCGACGGCGACAGGATCATGAGGTCAGGAAGCGCCTCCAATAGCGGGTGGAAGCTTTGGCGCGGTAATCCGAAATAGCCACACACGAAGTTTGCTTTCGGCCCATCGCCTCCGAGGTCCACATAGGTGCAAGGCGCGCGGCTTTCTTCCGCCTTCCTGTAGACGTCCGTGTCAGGCTCCGGGACGACATCCGGCTCGCGCCCGGACGCGATGATATGGTCACATCCACGCGGCAGAAGCAGGATATCGCCCGTTCGGAAGGAACGCTTTTGGTCTGGATCATCGGCACGCCAGCACCAGGCCTCTCCGTCCAGCATGATATGGAAAGGCAACACCGTCTGCGCGTTTGGCATCACGAGCGTGCCAATATTGCGCATGTGGGGGGTCAACGTGGCCCAGGGTGCCCCGGCCGCAACGGAAAAATAAAAGGCTGACTTCAGTCGCGTGGAGGCCAGCAACGCCTCGAGCGTCGATTCAATCATCTGTTCCGGCAAAATCGCCTATCCCACACCCGCCTGGACGATCTGCTAAGACTAACAGAGCCTTTGTTATTGTGAATAAGGGACAGCTGACGTCCGGTGCAGTCAGTCTCAACATGCCCAACGAGCCACGCCATGCCTAAAGTTGACCGCGCCACCGCCCCCCGCACCGAACGCCAGGCCTATCCCGGAAAACTTGTGAACCGGACCAATGGCTGCTGGAAAACCCGCCTTGGCGATCCCGTCGGCTTGACCCAGATGGGGGTCGGTGAAGTCACTCTCGCGCCCGGAAGCGCTACCGGCCTCCTGCACTACCATCATGGGGCCGATGAGATGATCTACGTTCTGGAAGGTGAGGTTGTCCTTGTGGAGGAAGGCCAGCCCGACACGACACTGGTCACTGGAGACGCGGCTGGCTGGAAAGCGGGGGACAGAATGGGCCACACGATCGAAAACCGGTCTGACACCCCTGCTCGTATTCTGGAGATCGGGACTCGCCCACCAGAAGACACGGCGATCTATGTGGGATACGACCTGCTCTATCGCGCAAAATATGGGACAGACATCGCCATCCGCTCACGCGCGGGTCGGGCCTATGCTGCCGGCGAAGAAGTGCCCCAGATCGAAGATCCAGAAATCGAAGATCGGGGCTAGGCCTGCGGGCCGTCCACCGGTGGATAATCGACGCCCGAAAGATAGAGCCCGTCTGGCGGCGCGACGGGGCCGCAGGCGCTCCGATCGGCGGCTGCAAGGATGTCTCCGATCCAGCCTGGCGCGCGTTTGCCCCGGCCCACTTCGACCAGAGATCCGACTATGGAGCGCACTTGGCGGTGCAAGAAGGCGCGGGCGCTGCATGTGATTTCGATCCGGTCGCCGCGCCGCGTAACCGCAATGGCGTCCAATGTGCGTATTGGGCTTTCCGCTTGGCACTGGGCATCGCGAAAGGTCGTGAAGTCGTGACGCCCGACAAGGTGTTGCGCGCCCCGGTGCATCATTTCGGCGTCCAGGAACTGGGCCACCCGCCAGGCCAGTCCGGCCTCGAAGGTGAGGTCTGCGCGTCGATTTGCAATGACATAGCGATAGTGTCGCCCGACGGCTGAAAACCGGGCGTGGAACGCGTCTGAAACAGCACTGGCCCGCAAGACCGCCACAGGGTCCGGGCGCATGTGATAGTTCAGCGCGTCAGCGACGGTGTCCGCATCGCGCGGTGTGGCGAGGTCGATATGGGCAACTTGCTGCGTCGCATGCACGCCGGTATCCGTGCGCCCAGCGCCGTAGACGGTAACAGGGGCGCCATCCAGGGCCGCCGCCGCCCGCTCCAGCGTTTCCTGGACAGAAGGCTGGTCGGCCTGCCGCTGCCATCCAAAGAATGGGCGCCCATCATATTCGATGTCGAGGCGGTAGCGCATTATGCAAGGCGCGTGGCGCGGGAGATGGGGGACCCACGCAGGAAATCTGTGGCCGCCATTGGCCCACGGCCGGGGCGTTGGAGGCGCTGGATTTGCACGGCGCCGGACCCGCAGGCGATTGTCAGTTTGTCGTCGAGCACATCTCCCGGTGCGGCATTGGCCTCGCCATCTGCAAGGCAGCTCATAAGGGCCTTTACGCGCAAGGGCGCGTCTTCGCCGGACGGGGTCCATTCAAACCATGCCCCCGGAAACGGCGACAGCCCACGGATCTGCCAATCCACCTGCTCAGCCGGTTTTGACCAATCGATGCGCTGGTCCTGCGCGGTGATTTTCGCCGCATATGTCACCCCGTTTTCAGGCTGTGCAACGGGCTCCAATGCCCCCTCCGCCCAGCCTGCCAGAGCGCGGGGGGCAAGTTCAGCAGCTAGTCCCGCCAGCCGGTCATGCAGATCGCCCGCCGTATCAAACGGAAAGATGCGGCACGTTTCTGAGGCCAGCACGGGTCCTGTGTCGAGCCCGGCTTCCATCACCATGGCATCAACGCCGGTCATGTCATCACCGGCCATGATGGCGCGCTGGATCGGCGCAGCGCCGCGCCAACGAGGAAGGGTCGAGCCATGGAGGTTCATCGCCCCAATTCGCGGAGCATCCAGAATCGCCTGGGGCAGGATCAGCCCATAGGCGATGACCACGGCAGCGTCGAGTTCGAGCGCCGCGAAGTCTGCCTGGGCGTCGGCGCTCTTCAGGGACTTTGGTGTACGCACCTCCAGCCCGAGCGCTTCGGCGTGGGCATGGACGTCGGTCTGGCGTAGTTTCTTGCCCCGACCGGCAGGTTTTGGCGGCTGCGTGTAGACGCAGGCGATATCATGGCCTGCCGCCAAAAGCGCATCCAGTGTCGGGATGGAAAAGGCTGGACTGCCCATGAAGGCGAGGCGCAGGGATGTCATTGGGGAAACTCACATTCGCCAGAAACTGCCCGCCAGTCGCCGCCGCGCTCAGCACATTGAGCCGGTGAGCGATCGGCGCGTTGGTGGTCTAGCCACCACACGGCCGTCAGGGCGCATCCCAGAAACAACGCAGCCCCGCAACAGGCCAAGATCCAACTGCGCAGAGCGGTCACGCGGCCTGCGTACGCGATTTCTGACGTTGGGCTTTTCGCACTTTTTCGACCGCGCGCTGGCGCTTCAGCCGCGATAGATAATCGATGAAGAGCGTACCTTCGAGGTGATCCATTTCATGCTGAATGCATACGGCAAAGAGCCCTTCCGCCCATTCTTCAACAGCGTTGCCATCATAATCGAGATACCGCAGGCGGCAGCGGATTGGTCGATCCACCTCGTCAAAAACGTCGGGAACCGAGAGGCATCCTTCCTCATAGGGCGCGACCTCCTCCACCGTTTCTAGAATTTCCGGATTCACGAAGTAGCGTGGCGCGGGTTCTTCCTTGTCGGAGGCCAGGTCCATGACGATGATCCGCAGAGGAACGCCAACTTGAATCGCGGCGAGGCCGATCCCTGGCGCGGCGTACATGGTCTCCAGCATATCATCCATGAGCGCGCGATGCTCATCGGTCACGCCGCCTTCAATGGGGCGCGAGACCTCTTTGAGACGCGGGTCGGGAACTGTCAGTATTTCGCAAATAGCCATTCGGATTAGGTATGAAACCGCCTTTCAGGCGTCAATGGCACGCTGATGAAAACACAGCGATCACGCCGCTTCGTCCTTATCGGTGTTGAACTGCAATTCCCCTGTGCGGTCCGGCAGGCGCGAGGTTTCTTCCAGGGGCGCAAGATCTGGCAGTTCCTTTGGCCCGGTCTCGGCGATCTGCAGGTCTTCAAACTTGCGCGCCTTGGGCAGTACATTGCGCTGGAGCGACCCGACCATGGAATTGTAGCTTCCCACGGCCGAGTTCAGGGATTTCCCGGTTCGCTCCACATGCTGGCCCATGGTGCGCAAGGCATCATAGAGTTCCTGACCGAGCTTGGCCGCTTCCAAAGCATTGCGAGCCGCTTCCTCCTGGCGCCAACCATAAGCGACAGCCTTGGCCAGGGCGATCAGCGTCGAAGGGGTTACAATGAGGACGCGGTTTCGGGCCGCGAAATCAAAAAGATCCCGGTCGACTTCAAGCGCCCCGGCGTAGAAATTCTCGCCAGGGACATACATGGCGACGAAGTCCACCCGGTCATCAAAGCTGCGCCAATACTCCTTGCTGGACAAGCGTCTCACATGATCGCGCATTTTTCGCGCATGGGCCGCCAGATGCTGCTGGCGCAGGCTCATATCGGCTTCCTCGCCCGCACGCAGGAAGTCTTCAACGCTCACCTTCGCATCAATGACAATCTCACGCCCACCCGGCAGGCGCACAACCACATCGGGACGTTTGGCGCCGCTTTCGCTGGCATCGTGAACCTGTTCCACAAAGTCTGAGTGTGACGACAGCCCCGCCATCTCCAAAACGTTTTTGAGGGACTCTTCCCCCCAGCGACCGCCACCCTTCGGTGCAGACAGCGCAGTCACTAATTTACCCGTGACAGACCGCGTCTGTTCCAATTGCTGGCTGATGGCCTTCACTTGTTCGAAAATCGCAGTTTTGTCCTGGGTGCGCACCTTCTCAAGGGCGTCGACCCGTGCCTTGAAGTCCTCAAAATTCTTGCCGATCGGCTCCATGAGCTTGGCGAGATTGCCCTTGGCGGCCGCATCATGGCGCTTGAAGGTCTCGTCGGCGCGGTCGAGGAAACTCTTATGGGCTGCTTCCACGGCCTTGTTCGCCATAGCGATAAAGTCCCGGCGTTCAGATTCCTGGCGTGCTTCCGCTGCAGCCAGAGCCTTCTCTGCGTCCATCACCTGGGTCTTCAAAACCTCCTGGTCGCCCTCCGCCAGTTCAAGTGTCTCACCCAACCGTTGGTGATCGGCCTCAGCCTGCTGAAGTTTTGCCGCAAGTGCCTGCGCCTCGCCCTGGTAAATGGAGCGAAGCCAGAGGAGCGCCCCGAGGCTGGCGGCGAGCATGAATGCGAGCCACACATGAACCGCGTCATACGCAGTCTGACCGATGGTTACGACAGGCTCCATGGGACCTCCCAAGCACAAAAATGGAACATATACTGAACGCTACTTATGGTAAACCCTGCCTCCTCGCACGATTTTCCGACGCGCCCTTGACTTCAGGCTCCTGACCAAGCGCACTGCCCCTGTTGGGGGACTGTGTTTTGCGTTGGATTTTTCTCGTTTTAGCGGGATTCGGACTGGTGGCATGCCAGAGCCAACCCCAGCCCGTTGCGCCGCCTTCCATTTCGACCAGCATTGTTGTTCTGCCCGTTCAGGCGAAAGCTGGCTCAATCAAGCTTTCCGGCGAGTATGCGCCGCGCGGAGATTGGGAAAGCGCGATTGAGGACCACCTGACATCGGCGCTGATTGATGCGCTTAAGGCCCTAGGCATCGGCGTTTCGGCGCCTTCGTTGGCGGTTCCCAAAGAAGTGTCGTTGCGAGCTGAAATGGTTCTGCCGCAAGCAAACGCTTTCCGCGAACTTCCCACGGCTGATAGTGCGGACGAGTGGAGTGTCGGCGCTCTTCCCCTTTCTGATCAGATCGTTCTGCTGACCGTTCACGAGACTGAGTTGAAGACGGGTGGACACCAGATCGCTCAAATTGGATTGGGTCTGAGCTTTGCAAACCCACGCCTTCCGGAACGTGGTGACACGGTGACGTATCTGGCGCTGGTTGAGGGCGATACCGGCACTCTAATCTGGACCGCCCAGCTGAGCGGCGGTGATGCGCGCACGCCCGAAAACGCCGCCGCCCTCGCCGCGCGGCTCGCCCCGCTGCTTCAGGGCCAAACGCCATGAGATCGCTTTGGAGCTTTTTCCTGCTGTGTCTTTCAGGCTGCAGTGCTGTCCCGGACGTGGAGCTCGCGCCGCAGTATCTTCAGTCGACCTTTCGTCCGCCCTTCACGGTTCAAGGTGCGTGGAGTCATTTTCCCGATGCCCTGGACGGACGAACGACACGCGGACAGCACCTGACCCGGCATGGGCTAGCGCTTGATCGGGTCTGGGTGGTTTCAGGTCTTCGGCCCGGCCAGCGCCTGGTGGAAGCCAGCGCCGAGACCCATGACGGCCCCATTTGGCAGGGCGAGGTTCTGCAGAAGCACATAGAAGGCAGCCTCTGGGCGCTGGGGTATGGGGGCGTGAGTTGGTCGTCTTCACCTTCGCCAGGCCCTGGAAACTGGGGGCCAATGACCAATTTCGAGGCGCTGACAGATCGTGGGCTGTCCTATCAAGGCGCCATGCGCGCGCGCCTGGTCAACGATCGGTTGGACCTCGTGATCTGGATTGCTGAAGCAGGCGTTTACGCCCCGCGCACACAAGCAGACGCCTACGCCATGTTGGCAGGCCTGGGTTAATACCGCGCCCCTGCCCTCAAACTACGCCGTACAGGCCCCTCATCCTCAGGCGTGAACCCCTCGAACAAGCGCGAAAGATATGACGACAACGCATCGCGCACATCATAGGGCGCCTCCATCGGCAGGAAGTGGCTGGAGCCACGCTTGCGCTTCAGGATCAAGGACGGGACCTTCCGGATCACTTTTTCCACGACCTTGTCTGACATCACTGAGCCGGTTTCAGCCCGTAAAATAGTGATGGGTATCTTTTTACGCCGCACCTTGCCCAGCGCGCCCCAGGGCCGATTTCTCTGGGCACCAAAGGTCGCCGCCTCCCATTTGGGCTCGCAAAGCAGCCGCCAGACCTGGGGGTCATCGTCCTCGGTGTTTTGGTCGATCCGTTCCAGGCCGTCGAGAAGATAGTCATCCAGAAACGGATCGCGCCAGGACTTGAAAGCTCCACGACCCGTATAGCGCTCTTTGGCCTCCTGCACGCTGGAAAACTCTGCGCGCCGCTTGCGGGCCTGGCGGGCCATGGGCTGTCCCTTGCGCACGCTCCAGGCAAACGGTGGCATCAAGTGCATCCAGCGATAAAAGCTCGGCGCCATCACGACGGGATCAACAAGCACAAGCCCTTTCACAAGGTCTGGGCGCTTTCCCGCCACGAGCAACGCCACGGTACCCCCCATGGAATGCCCCCCGATAACGAGGCCGCCCGGCGCATTGCGCTCGATCCATGCGATGACATCGTCGCGGTAGGTCTTCCAACTCTTCAGTTTGCCCGGGCGCGCCGTCAGCGTGGTGCGGCCATGGCCACGCAGGTCAATCGCCGCCACGCGTGCGCGCAGTCCCAGGGGGGCCAGAATGGATTGGTAGGTAACAGCGTTGAACCCCGTGGCGTGGAGCCAGAGCGCTGCAAAGGGTTTTACCGGATCACCAAACTCAACACCGGCAAACTCTCCATCGTCAGAGGCGTGGCGGAAACGTCTCATGCGTTGGCGGCTCCGAAGACTTTACGCAGCAGTTCCGTTGTCCGCGCAACCGGCTCATCGCGAATGCGTTTTTCTTCGGCCGCGACATAGAGGAACAGACCGTCCAGGCCGAAGTTCACAGCGCTTGTGGTCAGATCATCGCGCAGCGATGTCGAAAGACCGCCCAGTCCGTTGCGCTGGGCCACGCTGTCGAGCGCCGTGTAAGCGCCTGAAGTTTCAAGAGCGTCTCGGATGTAGGGCGTGAGCGCCTGACGCAGACCGCTTTCGGTCTTGCCCCGCAGGAAGTCCGTTGCCGCCGTGTCGCCGCCCTGGAGAATTCCCAATGCGTCTTCCAATGTAATCGACCGAACCGCATTGATCACAAGGGTTTTGGCCTGGGGGACGGCTGCTTCCGCGCCGCGGTTCAGGCGCAGTTGTAAGTCGTCCAGCGGCGCGGAAAGTCCGACGCGCTGCAGGCCGTCCTGGATTTCCCCGAGACGTCCGGGCAGCGGAATGCGGATTTGCGGGTCGCCGAAATAGCCGTCGACCTGGCCCAGATCCAGCGCAACACGTTCCGTTCCGATCGTCAGCGCCTCACGCAGGCCGGCTTCAATTTCGAACTGCGTAAGCCCCGCCCCGTCCTGGCCCGCGGCAATCTCGCCCAACACGCCGATGACGCCCGCCAGGTCGCCGGACCCGCTCGTGCCCGTAGTCTGGCAGCCGGAAAGAGACGCGAGCGCGCCAAACGCGAGCCCCCAGACTGCGTGCATTTGTCGATGGATCATGGCCGTTGGTCCTTATCAACAGTTTCAATTGGGCGTTTGCACTTACAAAGCCGATTTGGCCGCACGCGCAAAGGGTCTGCCTGCGCCAAGTGCTGCATCACGCTGCGGCATGGTGGTCGCAAAAGAGGTCTTATCGTACACTATCATGAAACCGGAGGAGACCTGCCATGCTTGCCAAGACATATGAGTGTTTCACCGTCGAAATCGAGGACAAGGTCGCTCACATTCGCCTGTCCCGCGGCGATGCTCTCAATACGATGACCAAGGCGTTCTGGAATGAATTGCCCGAAATCGTTCGCACCATCGACCGGGACGTACTCGCCCGCGTGATTGTGATCTCAGCTGATGGCAAGCATTTCTCAGCCGGCATGGATCTCGCCAATTTCGGCGACGGGTCGGTGACTGCGAAAGCGGCAGACAAATGGGTCGCAGCAGAACAGTTCCGAAGCAATGTCAAACAGATCCAGTCTAGCTTCAACGCGCTGGAGGAGGCGCGCATGCCTGTTCTTTTCGCCTGCCAGGGCGGGGTGATCGGCGGCGCGATTGACATGATCAGCGCGGGCGACATCCGCTGGTGCACGGCAGACGCCTGGTTCTGCATTCAGGAGACCAATATCGCGATGACCGCCGATGTGGGCACGTTTCCGCGCCTGCAGCGCTACATCCCCGAGGGCTGGGTGAAAGAGATGGCCTATACGGGCCGGCGCCTCGGCGCGGCGCAGGCCAAGGAAATCGGTCTCGTGAACGATGTGTACGACACCCATGAGGCCATGATGGACGCCGTCATGGCCACCGCGCGTGATATCGCCTCAAAGGACCCGCTGGCGGTGACCGGCTGCAAGGCACTGATCAATTATGGCCGCGACCACTCCACGGCCGACACGCTCGACTATATCGGCGTCTGGAACGCCGGCATGATCCCCCCGGGCCATATGCAGGAAGCTTTCAAGGCAAAGATGGAAAAGCGCGAGCCGGAATTCCCTGATTTGGCGCCGCTGCGCGATACGCCGATGTGATCGGTCAAATACGGACTAAGTCACGAACCGGGTTTCGACGAACCGTTTCGCGAGCAGCGGAATGATCGCGTACTTGGCGGAATAGAACGAATGGTAGCCTCCGCCGCTGGACAAACCTCCATCATGGCGGCGGTGGAGGCCGCTTTCTGCCTTGTCAATGTCTGCCGTTCCAGCGCCAAGGATCCATCCACCATTGACCGCGACATCTTCCTCGCAGAGCGAAACGGGTAAGCCTGGAACAAAGCTGTTAAGCGCCCTCAGTGATTCCCGAACCATGGCGACGTTTTGGTCTGGGCACAGCGCGGTGCGAGATTCTTCCGGGCGTTCGCCGTCGGTAATCTCCGTGCGACAACTGGGATACCATGAAAGATAAAGCTGCCCGTCTGAGAACGTCACAATGTCGCCGAACGGACCCAGGGTGAAGGTTGCAGACGGGATTTCCAGCGCGGGGGCGTTCGGCACGTGTAGCGCATACTTGTAGCGGTACAACCAATTGCCGCCGCGCTCCAATCCAATCGACCTGTCGAGCGCCAGAAGCGAACGCCACGAACAGTTTACAATATGCTTGAAGCCTGAGTGTCTATTGCCTTGGGAGTCCTCGAACTCCGCACCACCGTCTCCGCAGCCGACCCGCGCAATGGCAACACCGTGAATGACCTCAATTTGCGGGGAAGATCGAACCGCGCCGATGACGGCCTCGGCGATCAAGTGCGGGTCAACCGCGACCTCAGGCGTTGTGAACGCCGCTGCGATCTCATCTTCATTATAGCCGGCCAGGCTGTGCTTTCTTTCAACCGCGCCTGGAGTATGGGCCTTTCCAAAGGGGCGCGCCTTTGAAGACGTCATCTCGTTGAACATGCCTTGCACAGCGGAAAAGTGGGCTTCAATCGCTTCAACGTTGAGCATTGAGGTGTGCGGAACCCCATACTCAAAAGGCTTCGAAAGCCAGGTCTCGTCGATTTCGATGCCCAGAAGCTCTTCGAGGATCGGACAAAACTCGACTGATCCCTCAATCATCGACCGCGCCGTTCTGAGGCTCGGATCATTTCCGTAAACGAAGCCGAGGTGCAGCTTTACCTCATTCCATCGACTGGCTTCGTTCATGAGCGTGGCGTTGGCCTCGAACAGCTTGCTTCGAACGCCATGACGCGCCAGCTCCAGAGCAACACAGCAGCCCGCCAGGCCCCCGCCTATAATTGCAATCATCAATTTGTAATCCTGTCGGGGCAGCGGGTCCTAAACACGTCAGACCCGTTGGCTATTCGAACGATTTCGCAAATGCTCGTCTTCGGGGTACGGCCGATATACAGGCCGTTGGGTTCCATCGACCAAGGCTTGATAACGAAGAAACGCGTTCATCTGCAAATCCCGCCGACAATAGGCACGTAGAGCAGTATCGGGTACGAGATCTTCGCAGTAAGATACCATGACCTCCATGGTATCAAGCTGGTCTGCAGGTTGAGTCTGCCACGACTGGCTGGTGCTGCCCCGATAAAAGCGTTTCCTCAGCGTTTGCTGGTCTACGAATGCGAACTTTCCCATGGCGCACAGGCCAAACAGCCAGACACGCTCCGAATGAAGAACACGCCTGGTTTTTCGAATAGAGAGGCCCGCGGCGCGAACACTGGATGTCCGTACAACGCCTTTGAAGGCACCGCCGAAACTGCCGGTCCAGAACATGTCGAGCCAATGATCAATCGTCCACGACTCCATTGGCCGATTCAATGGCGCGCCATGGTCGCGCTCCGGCATTGGGTTTCCTTGTTCGTCCAGCCCTGCGACCCGGCCATAGGCAAGCACGGCTTCCGGTTGCGTTTCCAAACACTCGACCAGAGCCATGGTGGCGGCCAGATCGGTGCTGTCATCATGGGGCAGTATTCGGAAATAGTCTCCCGAGGCGCTTTCGATCAATGCGTTGATGTTGTCGACCCAGTCCCTATTGTCGGACGAGAGATTGAATTTCACGCGGTCAGACAACAAACCGTCTGCGCGAAGTGCCTTTGCAATACTATCATCGCCGTTGCGGTCCGAAAGAATGACCTCGACATCGGGATCTGAAAGCGCCCGAATATTCTCCGCTATTACGTCCTGAAACCGCGATGATCTATAGAGTGGAATAAGGATACTGATCCGCGGCAACAGCCCTACTCCACCCCAAGCTTCGCCTTCAGTATCTCGTTCACCGCTTGCGGGTTCGCTTTGCCGCCCATGGCTTTCATGACCTGGCCGACGAACCAGCCCATGGCCTTGGGCTTTTCAGCGACCTTGGCGGCCTGGTCCGGATTTGCGGCGATGATTTCATCGACAACTTTCTCGATCGCGCCGGTATCCGTGACCTGTTTCAGACCTTCGCGCTCGACAATGTCGGCCGGTGCATCGCCGGTCTCGATCATCTTTTCAAACACGGTCTTGGCAATCTTGCCGCTGATCGTGTCGTCGCTGATTAGGTCGATCAGGCCACCGAGATTGGCCGCTGAGACCGGGCTGTCGGCCAGCGCAATGTCTTCGCGGTTCAGGTAGCCGAACAGCTCCTGCGTCACCCAGTTAGCCGCTAGTTTCGCATCGCGCCCCTTGACGACCTGCTCGTAAAACGCCGCGCTTTCCGCATCCGCCGTCAGCACGCCGGCATCATAGCGCGAGAGGCCATACTCGGTCTCAAACCGCGCGCGCTTCTGGTCCGGCAGCTCCGGCAGGGTTTCGCGGATTGCCTCCACAAAACCCGGCTCCAGCACCAGCGGCAGCAGGTCCGGGTCTGGGAAATAGCGGTAATCATGCGCGTCTTCCTTGCTGCGCATGGACCGCGTCTCGCCCTTGTTCGGGTCAAACAGTCGGGTCTCCTGGTCGACCGTGCCGCCGCCCTCGATGATCTCGATCTGGCGGCGCGCTTCATACTCGATCGCTTGCTGGATGAAGCGGAACGAGTTCATGTTCTTGATCTCGCACCGTGTGCCGAGATGGCCGAAATCGCCCGTCTCGCGGAACTTTTGATGTCCGCCCACCTTGCAGACCGAGACGTTCACATCGGCGCGCAGCTGGCCTTTCTCCATGTCCCCGTCACAGGTGCCCAGCGCAACCACGATGGACTTCAGCTTCTTCACATAGGCGGCGGCTTCCAGAGGCGTGCGAATATGGGGCTTGGAGACGATCTCCATCAGCGCCACGCCGCACCGGTTCAGGTCCACATAGGTGCTGTCGGGGTCCATATCGTGGATCGATTTCCCGGCATCCTGCTCCAGGTGCAGGCGCTCGATGCCGACGGTGAAGCTGTAGGCCGGGTCGCCGTGGGCGGGCTCGACATCCACCTCGATCTCACCTTCGCCGACAATGGGCTGCTCGAACTGGCTGATCTGATAGCCCTGGGGCAGGTCCGGATAGAAGTAATTCTTCCGGTCGAAGCGGGAGACCTCGTTAATCTGCGCATTGAGGCCCAGGCCCGTACGCACGGCCTGCTCCACGCATTTGGAATTGATCACCGGCAGCATGCCCGGCATGGCCGCATCCACAAGGGAGACATTGTGGTTCGGATCGGCGCCAAAGGCCGTGCTCGCACCCGAGAACAGCTTCGCCTCGCTTTTCACCTGGGCATGAATCTCCAACCCCATGACGAGTTCCCACTCGCCAGTCTCACCTTCGAGGATGTAGGGGGCGCGCTCAGTGCTCATATCGGCATGCTTTCATTCAATGACATTTTGAATGTCATTAAACGGGCACTGCGGCCTTCGCAATGTGGGTCTTGGTATTCGCGTACGGTCGCCTAAGCGGACGCGTTCTTCGCCGCGCGGCGCTGGGCGCGCTCATGTTCGCGGCGCACTTCATCTGCGATAGAGCGGAACCCGCGCGCACCGGTTTTCACCCGCACCACTTCGCCATGGTTGAGCAGGACAAAACTCGGCCAGGCGATGGAGCGGCGTTTGCCAAAGGCTTCCATAAAGGTGTCGTGGTGACGGCCATATCCGCCACTCCATGCTCCGCGCCCGCCGGGCAAATCAGCCAGGTGCAAGGTTGCCGCATTCGAGGCAGGGTCCTGACGCCAGGCAACCAGGTCACCCTGCTTCCAGTGATGGCAGGCACCGCAGGTCGTCGAGCCGAAATAGACGATTTCATAGTCAGCGGGCGGAGGCGGAAACAGGACGCTATGGACCCAGGCCCCACCTGCGAACAGCGCCATGAACGCGACGAAGAAAGCCAATTGTTTCATGGCGGCAGACTGGCAAAACACTGTGAAGATCACGCGCAGGCGAACCGGTAAATTTCACCTATCGCGGAAAGTCATCGGAGAATCGCACGTTCGCAATCATCCGCCAGAGCTCGCACCGCGTACCGAGATCAGGATACCGGCTCCGGGAAAGGTCTGCCCAATGCGCGCTCAATTCTTCAGGCATCTGATCGGCGGCATCGCGCTTGGAACGGCCCTTGGCGCAACTGTCCTGGCGGGACTGGCTTGGATCATTCAGCCCAACGCCACCTCCCTGCCCTGGTCCTTCGCCTTTGTCGGGATATTCCAGATGGCGGCCATGGGCGGCGTTGTCGGCGTGGCAACGTTCCTACGCGCTATTTTGAATGAGAATGGGAGCGAACCGCCGGGCGGCCTAGGTGCAGCCACCGTTGAGGCGCCCGCGGTTGAGCGCGACACGAGGCAGGCGCTTCAACCGGCCTGATCGTCTTCCTTAGACTGTCGCTCGCGCGCCGCTGCCACCCGGGCACGCCTGGCATCCATGCGTGCATCGAGGGTTGAGCTTCGTCCCCAACGCTCGAACGCGGAGCGCTTTTTCACCGCCAGATGCCCCTCCTCATCACGCTCCGGGAACACAACCTTGTTGAGAAACCAGGAAATGCGCAGGCCCGCATAAAGCGTTGTGACAAGGCCCAGCAATCCGATCATACGGAACTGGGGATCAAGCAGGTCGAGGCCCTGGCTGAGCGCGACGGAGTAGATCAACCCGCCGCAAATGGCGGTGACAATGAGGAAGAGAGCAATAATCTTGGCCATGAACACCACTTAAGTACTCAGCGCCAGATGGCCAGACATCACTACCACCAGCGCTCTGGGCGTGCGGTGAAGCCTGCTGCGCGTTCCAGTGCGCCTCCCACACGGAAACACGTGGCTTCGTCCAGCGCCTTGCCGATCACCTGCAGCCCCAGGGGCAAACCGCCGGAGTCCACGGCCGCGGGCACGGAAATGCCCGGCAGGCCCGCCAGATTGGCTGTCACAGTGAAGATGTCGTTCAGATACATATCCACTGGATTGTCACTCTTTTCGCCAAACGCAAACGCTGCGCTGGGGCATGTCGGTGTCAACAGAGCGTCGACCTCCTCAAACGCGCTCGTGAAGTCCTCCAGAATCCGCGTGCGTACTTTCTGGGCGCGCAGATAGTAGGCGTCGTAATAGCCCGAGCTCAGCACGTAAGTGCCAATCATCAGGCGGCGCTGGACTTCGGCGCCAAAGCCATCTGCGCGGGTCTGTTCATAGGTTCCGGTCAGGTCATCGCCAGCCACCCGCGCCCCGTACCGCATGCCGTCATACCGCGCGAGGTTCGATGAGGCCTCGGCCGGAGCTACGATGTAATAGGCTGGCAGGGCATATTTGGTGTGCGGCAAGGAGACGTCGACAATTTCCGCGCCGGCATCCTTCAACCAGGCAATGCCCTGCTGCCAGAGATCTTCAATCTCCTCGGACATCCCATCCATTCGATACTCTTTCGGGATGCCGATCTTGAGCCCTTTGACACCCTCGCCCACTGAGGGGCGCCAGTCCGGCGTCGGGACCTTGAGGGACGTGGAGTCTTTGGGGTCGTGGCTGCACATGACTTCCAGGAGCAGCGCAGCATCTTCAACGGATTTTGCGATCGGCCCGGCCTGGTCCAGGGAACTGGCAAAGGCCACCATGCCGTAGCGCGATGCCCGGCCATAGGTCGGCTTGATGCCCACCGTTCCGGTGAATGCGGCTGGCTGGCGGATCGACCCGCCTGTGTCAGAGGCTGTTGCGCCCAGACAAAGATCGGCTGCCACGGCGCTGGCCGAGCCGCCCGAAGACCCGCCCGGCGTGAGAGAGCGGTTGTCGCCAGCACGCTTCCAGGGGTTCACGCAGGGGCCGAAGCGTGAGGTCTCGTTCGAGCTGCCCATGGCGAACTCGTCCATGTTCAGCTTACCGAGCATGACCGCGCCCGCGTCCCAGAGGTTTTGAGAAACCGTCGACTCATAGGTCGGGGTAAACTCACCGAGGATGGACGAACACGCGGTGGTGCGCACACCGGACGTGCAGTAGAGATCCTTGATGCCCAGGGGCGCCCCGTCAAGCTTACCGGCCTCACCTTCCGCCCGGCGCGCATCCGAAGCGTTTGCCTGCTCCAGCGCGCGCTCCGGCGTTTGCACAACATAGGCGTTCAGTTCGGTATTCGCCGCTTCAATGGCGTCCAGAAAGGCCTGGGTCAGCTCCACCGAGGAGAAAGACTTCTTCTCCAGGCCCTCAAGGGCGTCGGTGAGGGTCAGATGGGTTAATTCACTCATGGACCATCACTTTTCGCATGAATCCGGGATTTAGGGTCTAGGGGCCGGTCGTAATCTGACTGGCGCCGGTCCCGCAAGTCCCCACTGCGCGGAAATGTGATGATCTGTGAATGTCCATATGCTCGCATCAGGCTAGGGTTAAACCATCACCCCAAGGAGCCTGCCATGCTGAAACCCGCTACTGCTGTTATCGCATCCATGCTTGCCGTCGCCGCCTGCGCCAGTTCGGGTCCTCGCCTGGATGCCGAGGACTATCTCGCCAGCCCGGCCCTCGGCGAGAAAACCGACAGGCTTTGTTTCACCCGCAACATTGATGGCTTCGGTGCGACGACCCGTAGGACGGTCATCGTAGAAGAAGGGGTAAATGACTATTACCTCATCGAAGTGTTCGGTGCTTGCCAGGATCTCGATTGGGCCCAATCACTCACCTTCACACGGACAACAGGATCGTGCCTCACGCGCGGTGACCGCCTTCTCACTTTCGATACGGCCATTCCAACCCGTTCAGATGTGCGCTTTTCCAATCAGTGCACCATCAAATCGATCTATGAGTGGGACAAGGACAAGCTCGGCGAAGACGGCGTCACCAAGGTCGAAGAGACCCAAGAGCCCGAAACGGACGCCGAAGCGGACGGCGCGCCCGCCTGACCCGTCTCTACCATCGGCCCATGGCGCGGTTCCACATCCACAGGATCTGCGCCGTGGCAGAGTAGGCCGCGCCTGAAACGATCCGCAGACCCGGCAAATCGCCTAGCCGGGCAAGCCAGCCATAGCCGGGGGTCACTCGCCACAACGCACTGACCGCCGGCCATCCCCGAACGACGGCGCCATCCGGCAATATGGCATGAAGCTTCCAGCGCACATCGTCCAAAGACACACCGATGGACTGAAACGCCTTTGGAGCACGGGACACGTCCACATACTCGACTCCAGCCGGGCCGATGGGCGTGCGCCGCTCGAAATAGCAAATGCCATCTCTGCAAACGGGGCACACGCTGTTGTAGAGGATTTTCAAACCCGCCATGGGGGTGAAGTTGAGCCTTTGTCCTGCCGCGTCAGCGAGGCAAGGCGCCGCGCGCTATTCCACCGCCTTGGGAACAACAAAGAAGCCATCTTCAGAGCGCGGCGCGTTCGCCAACACGTCGCCGGGTTTGTTCCCGTCTGTCACGACATCCTCGCGCTGGGGCAGCGTGGTCTCAACCACAGATGTCATGGGCGCTACGCCGTCCACATCCACCTCGTTGAGCTGCTCGATCCAGTCCAGGATGCCATTGAGTTCGCCAGCCAGTCCCTCGAGCCGGGCCTCGTCGACAGCGATGCGGCTAAGGCGGGCGACCTTTTTTACATCGTCCTTGCTGACGCTCATAAGCGGGCTCCTGTTCCAAGACTGCCGTCAGCTAACGCCGACAGCGGGGCCTTGCAAGGGGATGACGGTCATCCGATAGAACCGCCATGCCCCTTCTCGCTCTGAATGATCTTCCCCCGCGCGGTCCGCTGCTCGGTCTCGACCCCGGCAGCAAAACCATCGGCCTCGCCGCCTGTGATGCCGGACGCCTGATCGCAAGCCCCGTGGAAACCCTGGCCAAAGGGCGCAAACTTGCGACGGTTCTGGAGCGCCTGTTTGCAATTCTGGACGATCGCGGCGCCGTGGGGCTTGTCATCGGACTGCCGCTGAACATGGACGGCACTGAAGGCCCCCGCGCCCAGTCGGCCAGGGCGCTGGCCCACAACATTCTCAAAGTCCGCGACGTGCCAATCACGCTCTTTGACGAGCGATTGTCATCGGCGCAGGCGGAGCGTGCCATGCTGGAAGCGGACCTCTCCCGAGCCCGCCGCGCCGAACTGATCGACGCCTCCGCCGCCGCCGTCATCCTGCAAGCCGCTATCGATCAGTTGGCGAACACGGTTTAGCTGGAGGTCAATATCACAACTTCGATGTGCCTGCGGAAGCGCGCGACCCGTCTCGTGAGCAGCGGCACACATCTACGAGGGCAACGACAAGCCCCACTTGCCCCCGGCCACAACCTCCCCTACACCCCGGCGAACTCGAAAGGCTGCCATGGCGCGGATAGACGCTGAGTATGCATTCAAGGGGCCGCATTTGCTCGGCCTGATGGGGCTGAACCCGCTCCAACTCACATCGATTCTGGATCGTGCGGACCACTATGCCGAGCTTGCCCGCACCGGGAAGCGGGGCGACCCCGTCCTGAAGAACAAGACGGTGATCAACCTGTTCTTCGAAAACTCCACGCGGACCATGTCCAGCTTCGAGATCGCTGCGAAGCGCCTCGGCGCAGATGTGGTGAACATGCCCGTGGCCGCGTCCAGCGTGAGAAAGGGCGAAACCCTGATCGACACGGCTATGACGCTGAACGCCATGAAGCCGGACGTCATCGTGATCCGCCATTCCGCCTCGGGTGGCGTGAAGCTGCTCAGCCGCAAGGTCGACTGCGCCGTGATCAATGCCGGAGACGGGATGCACGAGCATCCCACCCAAGGTCTCCTGGACACGCTCACAATCCGCCGGGAAAAGGGCCAGATTGAAGGGCTTCAGGTGGCGATCTGCGGCGACATCAGCCATTCGCGCGTCGCGCGTTCGACCACTTACGCCTTGCACCAGCTGGGCGCCCGGGTCCGGCTGGCCGGGCCGCGCACTTTGATCCCCGGAGTTGCCAGCGACTGGGGCGCTGAAGGCGTCTACACGAATATCTCAGATGCGTTGCAAGGCGCCGATGTGGTGATGATGTTGCGACTGCAGCTGGAACGCATGGACGGTGCGTTTCTTCCCTCCCGGCGAGAGTATTTTCGGTTCTTCGGACTGACGCGGGCGCGCCTTGCACTGGCTGCGCCCGACGCGCTGGTAATGCATCCGGGGCCGATGAACCGGGGCATTGAGATTGAAAGCGCCATCGCGGATGGCCCTCGCTCGGTCATCACAGAGCAGGTGGAGATGGGCGTTGCCGTGCGCATGGCGGTCCTCGACATGCTGGCTGGGAGCCCGGCGACATGATCACCGCTATCGTCAACGCCCGCCTTCTGGACCCAGCCACGGACACGGACGAACTTGGCGGCGTCATAATCGAGGGTGGCAAGATCGCAGCCTGGGGCGCCGGCGTCCAGGCTGCCCCGGGCGCCGCCAATGATATCATTGATGCGGGTGGCCTTTGCCTGGCGCCGGGCCTGATAGACCTCCGCGTCAAGACCGGAGAACCGGGCGAAGAGCACCGTGAAACCCTCGAGACGGCCTCGCGCGCCGCCCTGTCTGGCGGTGTCACCCAATTCGTCGTTATGCCGGACACAAAGCCGGTGATTGATGATGTGGCGCTGGTTCAGTTCCTGACCCGTGCAACACCTGGCATCCATGCGCGAATCCACGCGGCGGGCGCGCTGACCACGGGCCTTGGCGGAACGGCCATGGCGGAAATCGGCCTGATGAAAGAAGCTGGCGCCGTCTTTTTCACAAATGGCGATCACACCGTAGAGGATGCCGCAGTACAGCGCCGCGCGATGGCCTACGCCGCCAGCCATGGTGCGATTGTGGCGTCGCGGCCAGACTGCGAATCCCTGCGCGGGTCAGGGGTGATGAATGCGGGTGGGTTTGCCGGACGCCTTGGATTAAAGGGCATGGCGCGCGAGGCCGAATGGGTCGGTGCGTCGCGGGATCTGATGTTGGCGGAAGCCACGGGCTGCAAGCTCATCCTCGATCAGGTGTCGACGCCGCGAACTCTGGACATGCTGACCGACGCCAAGGCGCGCGGTGCGCACGCTGGCTGTACCGTCGCCGCCCATAGCCTTTTCTTCAATGAGCTCGATATCGGCGACTACCTCACCTATTGCAAAGTGAACCCGCCCTTCCGGTCCGAGGATGACCGGCAAGGATTGATCTCGGCACTGGCATCCGGCGCAATTGATGCTGTTGTCTCCGCCCACGATCCCCAGCCACCGGAACAAAAGCGACTACCCTTCGCGGAAGCCAGCTTTGGCGCGGCGGGGCTGGAAACCACGCTCTCGGCCATGATGAGCCTTGTCCATGACGGGCCGCTGGACCTGCTTGGCGCCCTGCGTGTTCTCACCTGCGGCCCGGCAGACCTGATCGGTTTGGAGGGTGGACGAATTGCAGAAGGCCAGGCAGCAGACTTGATCCTGTTCGCCCCGGATCGGCCCTGGAAATGCGTGCGCGAAAACCTGCTGACACGCTCAACAAACTCTCCCTTCGATGGCCGCTTGCTCCAGGGTCGGGTTCAGCGCACCCTTGTCGAAGGCAAAACCGTGTTTGAGCGGCAAGATTGAGGAGTTCCCGATGGACGTCACACAAGCGGTTCGCAAACGTATTTCCACACGCGCATTCGAAGACACGGTTCTGGGCGAAGCAGACGTTCTCGACTGGCTTGAGACGGCCCAACGCGCGCCATCCGGCGGAAACGTGCAGCCCTGGCGCACGATCGCGCTGGCCGGCGACGCCAAGGACGCGGTGATCAGCCTGGCCCAGGCAAAGCTCGCGGCCAACCCAAAGGGCGAGCCGACGGACCGACCTGTCTACCCCGAAGGACTTTGGGATCCCTATAATGCCCGGCGCAAGAAAGTCGGCGAGATGATGTACGAAAAACTCGGCATCCCGCGCGAAGACCGCGCCACGCGCCTCGCCTGGTTCGCAAATAACTTCCGCTTTTTCGGCGCGCCGGTGGCGCTGTTTTTCGTCATCGACGAGCGTATGGGTCACGGCCAATGGGCGCATATGGGTATGTACATGCAGACGCTGGCCTTGCTCGGCGTGGAGCGTGGCTGGGCAACCTGCATGCAGGAATGCTGGGGCATGTTGCGGCCCAGTCTCAAGGCGCATTTCGACCTCGCCGAAACGGAGATGGTCTACTGCGGTATGGCGGTGGGCATCGCGGACGAGACGCATCCCGTGAACGCGCTGTACTCAGAACGCGCCGATCTCAGCGAAGTGGTAGAATTGCGCGGATTTTGACTCCAGAATGAAGAGGCGGTCCTCTGGGCTGCTGGAATGGCGCTGAAACCACTGCGGGGAGGAAAAATTGGCTAGGATCTTCATCAGCTATCGGCGCGAGGACAGCCAATACCAGGCTGACAGACTGCGCCAGACAATTGCACCATTTGTGACCGATCCGCAGACGGAAATATTCGTCGATGTCGACAATATACCGCCCGGTGTGGATTTTGTGAAATTCCTCGATGAACGGGTTGGCCAGTGTGAAGTGTTGCTCGCCCTGATCGGTCGGGGATGGCTTTCAGCGACCAATCCCTCAACCGGCATGCGACGCCTGGACGAGCCGACAGACTTTGTTCGTGAGGAAATCGCCGCCGCCCTGAGACGTAACATCCCCGTAGTGCCGGTTCTGCTCGATGGCGCAGTGATGCCGAACGAGTCGGACCTCCCAGAAGACCTCAAACCCCTGGCGCGGCGCAATGGCGTAGATATCGATCGCCAAAGCTTCGACATTGACGCCGAACGCATGATGGAGGGGTTGGGCTTTCGCAAAGGAAGCCCGGCGATCGCGACGCCCCCAACCGAACCTGTGGCCAAGCCGAAGCGCGGCTTGCTTATGGCCATGCTGGCGGCGGTCGTGGTCGCGGGCGCTGCTTTCGGTCTTTTTGCCAGCGGCCTGCTAGATGGTCTGTTAGCAACGGATCGCCAGGCTGGCGAAGCAGCGGCGTCTGCCACGGCGGCCAGCGAGGCAGCGGAGACTGTCGCTGATCTTCCCCCTCAATGCGCCAATACAGACGATTTGGGCATGACATGGAACTTCATCGACGAACACGCGCAGTCCGGAGCTCAGCGCCTTGGGTGTTCTGGCGATTGTGACGCGATCAGGGGTAATACGTCGTGCTCAACGCCGCTGCCTGTTTTGTGTTTGCGCGCCATAGGCAGCCAGAAACCGGCGGACCTCAGAACAGAGGGCCGTTTCCATGGTTGGGCCGGTGGCGAGGCACGGTTGTCTTCCCCGCGGGCGGGCTGTGAATTCGCGAGCATTCGAGATGCAAATGCCTTCTGCGCTGCGCAATTTGGCGAGAGCTGGCGTGTCGCATCCTTCCATGACGGTGGCGGGCACTCTTTCTGGGTCGAAAGCAATATCGCGTCGGACGCCAAGATGTGGGTCCACATCCGCGATCAGGAAGACGGCACTTGCTGGCGAAACCAATAGACTTTGGAAACCCGTGGCCAATATTGCCCTGATTTTGCCGTTCTGAACATTCATATTGACGGTAATGTTGAACCGCCGCATCGCCCTTTCGGGTCTTTTCACCCTCCCGCTCGCCCCCAGCTTGATCCCTTCAGGAACGGGGCTGGCCTCACCGGGCAAGCTGATCATGGCGGCTCGGGCGCGGATCGGGCGAACACGCTATTATGACCCCGCCTATGTCTCGCTGGACTATCCCGGCGGAGATGTGGCCGGCGACCGCGGCGTGTGCACCGATGTTGTGGTGCGCGCCTATCGTGCGGCGTTCGGCTTTGACCTGCAAAAGGCTGTGCATGAAGACTTGGCGTCGGACTTCGGCGCCTACCCTGAGATCTGGGGCCTTACGCGCCCTGACCGGAACATCGACCACCGGCGTGTCCCCAATCTTGAGACCTTCCTGGCACGCCTCGGCACAGAATTATCCGCGCGCGACTGGCAGCCCGGGGACCTCTATACGGGCCGGCTGCCGAACAACAACCTGCCCCACATTTCAATCGTTTCAGACAAGCGCAGCTGGCGCACACGCCGCCCCTTGCTGATTCACAATATCGGACGCGGGACGGAAGAAAGCGACTGGCTGGATGTCTTCCACAGCCGTCGCCGCTTTCGCTTTTTTCCCGCCTGACCGGCCTATTCGCCGCCGACAACCGGCTTTGCCACCAGCACGTCCCAGGGCTCTTCGAAGCAATCCCCGCGCTTGACGACAAACCCGCTGGGAAATGCCTGAGTCAGGAAGATCACTTCAATCCGCCCCCAGTGATTGCTTGGCTGGTTCGTTGTCGGGTCAAGCACAGCTGTCGCGCAGCCCGGCTGGCTGTTGCCCGGCTCGATCCAGATGCCTGAATGGACGCCGCGGTCGTCATAGTTCAGCGCCAGATCGTCCACAAAGGCGAGGCCGCGAACGTCGTTTTCGCCGTCACCGGGCAGCGGATAAGACAAAACAGCCTGCCCATTGTAGAGGTCATCCTCGTAGATGATCTCTCCAATATCGCTGGACCAGACTTCATCAGCCATGGCTGGCGCCGCGACCAGCGCTGTTGCCGAAACAGCGGCGAAAACACGTTTAAACATAATGGTCTCCCTCGATTACAGGGAGCTTAGACGGGCAATCGTGGCGCCGATAGGGCCAGTGTGTGTTGCCGCGCTAGGTTTCGTCTTTCAGGGGGACGCCGTAGAGCTCGAGACGGTGATCCACGAGTTTGTAGCCGAGCTTTGCGGCGATCTCTTCCTGGAGCCGCTCAATCTCTTCATTGTGAAATTCGAGCACATCGCCGGTTTTCACATCAATCAGATGGTCGTGGTGGTCTTTCGGAAGTTCTTCGAACCTCGACCGCCCGTCGCGAAAATCGTGACGCGCAATGATGTCATAATCCTCGAAGAGCTTCACTGTGCGGTACACTGTTGCCAGCGAGATTGAATTATCAATAGTGTTCGCGCGCTTGTGCAATTCTTCCGCGTCGGGATGGTCATCGCTGTCTGACAGGACTTTCGCGATCACGCGTCGCGGCTGCGTCATGCGCAGCCCCTTTTCGATGCAGATTTTCTCTATCCGACTCATGCCCCCTACATGGTGCGACTCAATGCCCAAGTCCAGCCACCGGGCGGGACATTGCGAGGGCATTTGAGCCGTCGCGATAGTAATTCGCGCGAATACGTTCTGTTTCAAAACCTAAACTGGCATAGAGCTTCCGCGCCGCGATGTTGGCTTCCGAAACCTCAAGCACCAAACGTGCCACGCCTCTTATCCCCGCCTGCAGGGCAATTGCTCGTATGAGGCGCGCTCCCAAACCTGACCGGCGATGGTCTGGTGAGACAAAAACATACTCAATATCGGCGAAATCAGGGGTCATGGACGCAATGACAAAAGCCACCAGAGCGCCGTCATCAGTCTCAAGCCCCAGGGCCAGCTTACTTGTGGCGGCCAGACTTTCTGCGGACGCAAGCGGTGTTGGACGCGCGGGTGTTTGTATCTCTGCTATGCGAGCAGCATCGTCCGGCCTCAGTAAAACAAGCGCGTAGCTCAAGGTTTTCCCCCACCGGGCACGGCGGCATCCGGCGGACGCACATAGGCTGGGCTCGGCGGAGCCTCCTCGGGCGACAAGACCGCCGCCCACGCCGCGACTCGAATAGCACTGGGTTCAGCAATACCCATTGGCGAGGGCACGAGATCCTGAGCGTCACTTCTCAGTGGATACGTGCACCCAGTCAGAGCATCAAGCGGCCACTCTTCCGGGGCCATCGACGCGAGATCCGGGCCCAGAAGCTGTGTCCAGAAGGACAAATCTGGTGGACGCTTCTTCGCCTGCAGCGCCACGCGCAGTGGCACCTGCAACTCTGCCGGGTCGATGCAGGCTTGAAGCGAAGTTATACCGATGCAAGGCTTTTTGAGTGCCAGTGCCAGCCCCCGGGCATACGCCACACCGATACGAACACCCGTGAAGCTACCGGGCCCGACACAGACCGCGATTCGCGAGAGATCTGTCATCTCCGCACCTGCGGTCGCCAGAGCCGCCTCCACGAGAGCTGGCAGGCGTGCATCCTGCCCCGTCTTGAGGGTCTCGCAGTGGTGCGCGACAGTCTGGCCCGACCGGCGCACCGCAACATCGCACGCCGATTGGGCTGTATTGATCGCCAGAATCATTGTGGCTTGGTGGCCGAGGGAGCCCTTGCGTGCAACCGTACGCTATAAAATTTCGCAGGCTGCTTCGAAGTCCATGCGCGGGAGTCGATCGAACAAGCCCTCGGTCGACCCGTAACCCAAGTTACAGATCCAGTTGGAGCGCCAGTTTTCTTTTTCGCCGCCCTGACCAATAAAGAACTCCTTGTCGACGCCTTCATTGTCAAAACCCGACATTGGTCCGGTATCAAAGCCGAGCGCCCGCGCCGCAATCAGGAAGTAAGCACTTTGTAGCGTTCCATTCCGGAAGGCCGTGTCGTAGCGCGCCTTGGGGGCAGCGAACCATTCTTTAGCGCCCGGATTATGGGGGAATAGCTCCGGGATTTTCTCCTGGAATTCCATGTCATGGGCGATGATGACGACCCATGGTGCCGTTTGCGATTTTTCCTTGTTCGGCCCGCCAAGATGCGGGATCAGGCGTGCCTTCGCCTCTTCGGACCGGATGAACAGATATCGCGCGGGTGAACAGTTCGCGCTTGTTGGCCCCCATTTGTGGAGGTCGTAGATCGCACGGATCATTGTCTCGGGGACGTCCTTGTCCTCCCAGGCATTGTAACTGCGCGCTTTGCGAAACAGCACATCAAACGCGCGGTCACTGACAGGTGTGGCCATGGGGCGTCCTCTCTTCAGGAATTGTGTCTGGTTGGGATGTGGGCCGACCCGGCGGGCTGGCAAGATGGCTGGCTATAGCACAGCTTCAACCGCCGTCACCTCTGGCACATAGGCCTTCAGCATGTTCTCGATGCCCTGCTTCAGCGTATAGGTGGATGAAGGACAGCCCGCGCACGCGCCGCGCATGTGGAGGTGGACGATTCCCGTCTCCGTTTCGAAGCGGTCGAACACAATATCACCGCCATCCTGGGCCACAGCAGGTCGAACGCGCGTGTCGATGAGTTCCTGGATCTCCGCAACAATCTCGGCCGCCTCGCCTTCATAGGTGACGTCAAAGCTGGGCTGGGCAATGGACGCCGCGCCCGTCTCAATCACCGGCAATCCGGCGACGAAATGGTCCATTATGGTGGCGAGGATAAGTGGTTTAAGCTGCGTCCAGTCCTCACTTGCCCCTTTTGTCACAGAGAGGAAGTCACTTCCGAGGAAGACACGTTCCACACCGCTGACCTGAAACAGCGAGCGGGCCAGCAAACTCGGCGCGGCCGCATCCATATCCGGAAAGTCGAACGGCCCCTGTGACCCAGCCACTTCGGGGCCCGGGATAAATTTGAGCGTGTCCGGATTGGGGGTCTGTTCCGTCTGGATGAACATGGCCGTACTTTCTATTGTGACAGTCTTGCCAGCCAAGTGGCGCGGAAAGAGCAGGCTTTCAAGTGAGCGTGGGCGCCATCGACCCGCAAGGGGACAAGCCGTGCCAGAACTACGGCGAACTGGTCAGAACGACATCCGCACCGGCAATTGTAAGGCTTGGTTGCGCGCTGGAGACCATCTCTGCGAGTTGCAGTGACGCCGCTTCAGCTTGCTCCAGGTGCCAGGCCATCGCTGCCAAGTGGTTTGGCAAAACCGCACCATCGCCATCCTGATTCGACACAAGCAGCGGGTCCTGGCGCGCCACTCTCGCCCAGATGTTCTGGGTTTCGCGCAATTGCGCACGCATGCTGGCGCGTTGCATCAGTTCCGGGTGGGCGTGCACAGCGGCCTGAAGCATGCCGGCGGCCACATGCGCTCTCGCGCGAGCCGTGTAGAAGGCGTGTACATCGGAGCGGCTCGCTGGCCAGCCATCCTTATGGCCGACACGTTCGCCGAGGTCCGACGAAGACTGCTTGGCCCAGCCGGCAAAAAGGCGAAGTGACTGCGCCAAATCCTGATCCGCATCCAGATCATTCGTCAGGCCTGCATGTACGCGGCCATTGAAGCGCGCGAGTGCCTCTGCCGCTGCAATGAGGCGCGGGGTCATCTCGGTATCTGATTTCGTGCGCAAGAGGCGGCTGGCTGCAGCAAGATCGGCGTCAATCTCGCTGGAGCGCGTGACAGTTCCTGCTGCGAGTTGGATGTAATCCGCCAGCGCATTGGCCAGTCCATCTTGCCAGGCAGGCTGCGCCGTCAGCTGTCGGGCCGGCGCGAAGGAAGCTTTGTCGGCTGTCCAGCCGGGACCTTCCACTTCGCGGGCTACCAGCGTGATGGCGACCCCCATGGATGGCGATGCCCACGTCTCTGATGACACTGCTTCAAGCGGCGCATCATTCACCTCGTGGGCAGACCACATCATCACCGGGTACGTCCCGATGGCCAGCATCAAGGCACAGGCCTTCAATACGCCCTTGGTGAAACGCCATGCCTTCTGGCTTTTTACCATGTACGGACTGGGCATCGCAGATGAGATGTCGAGGTTCTTGTCGCCGCCGAGCACCGTCACCACTGGACCTTCCTTCTGGTAATCCTCCGGAGGGGTCGCAGGCACTGGCAACATCAGGTTAACCTCGATTTACGCTGAGTTGATATTGTGCCGAATCCAGTGGCCAATCGCAAGCCGGTCAGGATGAAAAGACAGAAATAAACTGACCAAACATGACTATTCGCCCAAGGATTTAGCAGTTGCCAAGATTTCAGCCTCGGATGTGGTCCCGTCCTCAAGTTGAAAGGTCAGGCGAACGGGGTATTGGCTGCCCGATTCGAGCTGCGTGACGCCGAAAACCATCAGGTGGTCGCTGCCCCGCTGCAGAGCCAGTGGCGTGCCTGGCGTTAGATCATATCCGTCGACCTGGCGCATACGCATTTGTCCGTCATCCATGGACACGGTGTGCAACTCAATCGCCTCGGCAAACGCCGCTTCTGCGGCAACCAGTTTCGCCTTTTGCCCAGTCACTTCGATCACTGCCCCGCCCATGGTCACGTCCCGGCCCTCCAGCGGCACCATAACAAAGGCGTCGGTGACAACGGCTTCGAACGCGGCGCTCTCGGCCGCGTCTGTTTCCGGCGAGGCCGCCGGAGCGCTGGCCTGTCCACAGGCTGTGAGCATAAGGACGGTCGCGAAAGCAAAAAGGATGCGCATGGAGTTTTCCTGTGTGTTCGCCCCTAGGGCTTGGCTTTCCAGAACCCGATAACCTCCCGCACCTCATCCAGGATGGGCGCCGCGATGTCACGGGCTGCCTCAGCCCCCTTGGCCAGCTGTCGGTCGATCTCCGAAGGATCTTCCAGCAACCGCCGCATCTCTGTGGTCACAGGGGCCAACTTCTCACACGCAAGCTCAGCGAGGGCAGGCTTGAACGTGCCAAACCCTTTGCCGCCAAACTCCGCAAGCACGGCATCGACGCTGTCTCCAGACAGGGCGGAATAGATGCCCACCAGATTCTCGACTTCCGGACGCCCTGCAAAGCCGCCCGTATCGCCAGGCATATCTCCCAGCGTGTCTGTTTTTGATTTCTTGATCTTCTTCGCGATGGTGTCGCTGTCATCGATCAGATTGATGCGGGACGTTTCAGCCGGATCGGACTTGGACATTTTCTTCGTCCCGTCCTTGAGGCTCATGATCTTGGCGCCGGGCCCCTCGATGAGGGCTTCAGGCAGTGGGAAGAAGCCGGGGGCATCATACTCCCGGTTGAACCGATCCGCGATGTCGCGAGTCAACTCCAGATGCTGCTTCTGGTCTTCGCCCACGGGCACGTGCGTCGCCTTGTAGGCGAGAATGTCGGCGGCCTGGAGGACGGGATAATCGAAGAGACCAACGCTCGCGCGCTCGGCATCCTTGCCCGCCTTGTCCTTGAACTGGGTCATCCGCTCGAGCCATCCCATCCGCGCGACGCAATTGAAGTACCAGGCCAGTTCCACATGGGCCGGCACGGCCGACTGGGCGTATACAATCGCCTTGGCCGGATCGACGCCCGAGGCGTAGAAAGCCGCAGCAATTTCCCGGGTCTTGCTGGCGAGTACCTTCGGGTCCTGAGGCACGGTGATGGCGTGCAGGTCCACAATGCAGAAAACGCAGTCATGGGTTTCCTGCAGCGCTACGAATTTCACCAAGGCGCCGAGATAGTTGCCGAGGTGCAGATTGCCGGTGGGCTGAACGCCGGAGAAGACCCGCTCAGGGCCGGAATAGTCAGATGTTTCAGTCATGCGACGCCGCTTACTCCACAGCGCGCCGCCCCGCCAGTGCTTTCACGTCACTTATCCTCAAAGCGCCGAAGAGGATCGCTGCCACGCCATAGGCCAGAGCCCCTGCCCCAATGAGAGCGAGCACGTCGAAGATGCTTCCCCCCGGCACCAGCGCGCGCATCTCCGCTTCGTTCATCAGGAGCCAATAGAGCCCGGCTCCCATCGCCGCACTGGCCAGGAGGCAACTCACCAATCTCGACACCAGCCTGGCCCCGGGCCGATACCATCCGCGCGCTTGCAGCGTTGCGAACAGCATTGCTGCGTTTATCCAGGCCGCGGCACTGGTGGCGACGGCAAGGCCGGGAAAGCCCGGCGCATCCATAGACCGCAGCCAGAAGAACAGCCCCGCCCCAAACACGGTGTTGATAAGCACGGAAAGTAGGGCAAACCGCATGGGCGTCTTCGTGTCTTCCCGGGCAAAGAATCCCGGCGCAAGAACCTTGATCAACACGAAAGCGGGAACGCCCCAGGCGAAGTGTACGAGCGCGCTCGCTGAAAGCGCTGCATCATCGGCGGTAAACGCGCCGCGGCCAAACAGGCCGTCAATCAGCGCCGTGGGCACGATGGCGAGCGCCACAGCGGCCGGCAGCGTAAGCGCCATGGCGAGGCCAATGCCATCATCCATCATGGTGTTGGCGCTATCGCCGTCCTCGGCCCGTGCCGCACGGGCCAGTCTCGGCAGAATCGCAACGCCGACGGCCACGCCAACAAGGCCAAGCGGCAACTGATAGAGACGATCTGCATATTGCAGATAAGACCGAGCGCCGACTTCCAATCCCGCGAGTATCTGGCTGATCAGCGCATTGATCTGCATGCCCGAAGCCGCGATTGCCCCGGGAATGGCCAATCCCATGACCCGTTTCACGTTGGGTGTGATCCGCGGCAGCCCAATCAGCGAAAGATTGACCTTCTGTCGCCGCACGCCCCACCAGAGCAGCAGTGCCTGGAGTACGCCGGCAATCGCAACAGCCACTGTCGCATACTTCGCCGTTTCACTCGGGCTGTTCGCAGCCAGGGCGGCAACAATGATACAAACATTGAGGAGTGTCGGCGCCCCAGCCGAGAGAACAAATCGGCCTGCCGAATTCAGAACACCGGCAAAGAGTGCCGTCAGTGCCATAAAGGCAAGGTAAGGCATGGTGATCTGTGTGAGCAGAATACCGAGCTGCAAGATCTCTGGCTGGTCGTGATACGCGCCCATCAGCGCGCGGATGATCCACGGCATGGCAATCTGGGCCGCGATCACGATTCCGGCCGTGAATGCGAAAAGAACGCGCATCGCTTCCTGCGCCAATGCCTCTGCGGCGGCTTCTCCTTCTGCCTCCAGCGTGCGCGCGTAGGACGGCACAAATGCCTGGGCAAAAGCCCCCTCGGCAAAGAAACGCCGGAACAGGTTCGGGAACATCAGAGCAGCGAAAAAAGCGTCGCCCACTGGACCTGCACCGATCTTCGCAGCGATGATCGCTTCGCGCAGAAGCCCCAACACGCGGGAGACAAGGGTCAGTGAAGCCTGGACCAGCGTATTGCGCACGAGGCTCATGGGCAGGTGGCTCCCGGTTGTCTCACCTTAGAAGCTGTCAGCAGCGCTCGCGCGCTTCAGCTCTTGGGCAGGCGTGGAGGGCATATCAGGTTCATCGCGCCCCAAAACGGCAAGGAGATTGCGCTTCAGTGACGTTTTAAGGGCGTCTGGAAGATGCTTCTGACCATCCGTTGCCTCAACATAGAATGCATCGAACACACGCTCACCATAGCTGCCGACATGGGCCGACCGGATCGAGAGCCCGGCGGCAGCAAGCGTTTCAACCACATCAAGCAACAGGCCCGTCCGGTCTCGGGCAATCACATCGACCACGGTGGCGTCGGCGGACAGATCATCGTGGAGCTGGACAACAGGTTCGACAATGAAGGCCGCTTCGCGGGCCTGGCGCCGGGTCTTGATCTCAACTTTCGCCAGATCACCGCGCAGGGCCGCATCAATATCTGCCTTCAACATCTCCATGCGGCGGGGATCACCCGATGCAAAGGCGTCTCCCTCTTCAGTCTGGAGAACGAACGTATCGATGATACTGCCATCCGTCCCCGTCGACACTTGCGAGGAGACAATGTTTGCACCGCGTCCAACGATGGCGCGTACGACGTCAGCGAAAAGGCCAACCCTGTCAGTCCCCGTCACCATCACATCCAGTCCACCCCGGCCGGGCCGTTCGCGGAGATGAACCGCTTCGCCCGTCGCGAGACAGGCCGCGTGCCAGGCGAGGTCTTCGCTGTCATAGGTCGTCCAGTAGGCGGCATCCATGTTTGCCTGAACCGGCGGAAGCGTCCCGAGAATATCCACCAGTTCCGCCCGACGATCCTCGGCCCGGGCCTCAAGCACAGTCTGGACCGAATGGGCATCGGTGCGTCCGCCGCGCAAAGCCGCTGCGGTATTGTGATAGAGGTCTGCGAGCAATTGCCCCTTCCAGGCGTTCCAGACGCCGGGGCCAACAGCTTTGATGTCCGCCACGGTGAGAATGTAGAGCAGCCTCAGGCGCTCCAGGTCACCCACCAGTTCGGCGAAAGTCGAGACTGTTCTGGGATCGGCGATATCGCGCTTTTGCGCCGTCTCGCTCATCTCAAGGTGATTGCCCACCAGCCACGACACCAACTCTGCCTCAGCCGGGCCGAGCCCCAATCGCTTCGAAGCGCGTTTGGAGGTCTTGGCCCCTTCGACTTGCTGGTCCCCCTGCCCTTTGCCCGTGTCGTGCAACAGCATCGCCAGATACAGCGCCCGACGATGGGTGACAGATGGGAAAACCTGCGCCACCAGAGGGGGATCATCGACACGGCCATGCTCCAGGTCAGAGATGGCCTGGACAGCCCGCAGCGTGTGCTCATCAACCGTGAAGTGATGGTACATGTTGAACTGGGTCTGTGCGACGATCTCACCGAACTCCGGGACGAATTTGCCCAATACGCCAGCCTCATTCATCCGCTTAAGGGTCAGCGCGGGGCGCGTGCCCGCCAGAAGGGCGTCCAAGATCGCAGCTTGCCCTTCAGGCGACTTTCGCACTTCGGAACGAACCGCTTTGAGTGAGTGGCTCGCCGCCCAGAGCGCATCTGGATGAACGTCCAGGTCTCGCTGCTCAGCTTCGATAAAGAGACGCACCATCGAGACGGGGTCCGCCTCGAAATCATGATCTTTCGAGACAGAAACCCGTCCGCCATCAATCACGAAAGGGGTGCCTTCAATCGCCTGAACACCCGGCTGCGGCAGGAAGCGGCGCAAGCCTTCCGGCTTCTTTTTCTGGTCAGCCTCAAGCTTTGCCGCAAGGATCCGGGTCAACGCGCCGACATCCTTCGCCACGAGAAAGTACCGCTTCATGAAGCGTTCCACGCCGCGCTGTCCGCCGCGGTCGCGATACCCCATGCGTTCGGCAATTTCCGGCTGGAGGTCAAAGCTCAGGCGTTCTTCGGCGCGCCCCGTCAGGTAGTGAAGGTGGCAGCGCACAGTCCAGAAAAACTCGGCCGCGCGAATGTATCGGCGGAAATCCTGCTGGGTGAATGGCGAGGCCGCCATCACCTCTTCGAGCGACGTGCCGCCATGGATGTGCTTGATCACCCAGAAAAGCGTCTGCAGATCGCGCAGGCCGCCTTTGCTTTCTTTCACATTTGGCTCAACCACGTAGCGCGTGTCGCCCTGGCGGGCATGACGGGCGTCCCGCTCTGCCAGTTTGTCGGCGATGAATTCCGCGTCCTTGCCCCGCACAACCTTTGCTTCGAACAGTTCGCGCGCTTCGGTGAACAGTTCTGCGTCGCCGCTAATGAAGCGCATATCGAGAAGGGACGTCTTGATCGTCACGTCTGAGCCCGCAAGGCGCAGACAGTCTTCCGGCGTTCGAAAGGCATGCCCCACTTTCAGGCCCATATCCCAGAGAGCGTAGAGCATGTACTCGGCGACCGATTCAGCATGGGGGCTGGTTTTCCAGGCGTGAATGGTCAGCAGGTCAATATCCGAACTCGGCGCCAGAACGCTGCGGCCATACCCGCCCGTCGCGGCGATGGCGATCCGCTCCCCCAGTGTGGGGTTCGAGACGGGGTGAATATGGGTCGTTGTGTAATCGTAGAGCGCCGAAATCACTTCGTCCTGAACCGACGCCAACAGTCTGGCCGTGTCGAGCCCGGTCGCACCTTGCTGGAGCCGTTCCTGGGCGATCATCCGTCCGCGAAACAGGGCCTGGTGAAGGATATCCAGAGCACGCGCCCGTGCCGCTGACGGATCGTCCAGATTGTTCATGAACGATGCCGACAGTTTCACCCGCAGGGATCGCCCATCGATGATGTTGGCAATATCCCAGGGCCCGGGCTTGGCCTCTCTGATTGGCTTCCTCAAGAGAGTGGGCTCAGGCGTTTGGGGGTCGGTCTCGGCCATCTAAGCTGCCTAGATCAATCCGGACCAAAAAGAAACGCATCCGCCGGTGTGCAGCACAGTTATGTGTGCGCGCATGTTGCAATGCGAAAAGAAGCGTGTTCCACGCGGGGCGATATCCCCCTTTCCCACGGATTTTCGCTATGGCGACGAAATCGACACTCGCGGCGTTCGCCGAACGCGTTCCCCTGCCGGATTGGCGCTCAAGTGATCTCTCGAATATGAGCCCGAGTGACCTTCGGGTCGAAGCGTTGGCGGGTCTGACCGTGGCACTCGCGCTGGTGCCGGAAGCCGTCGCTTTCGCATTTGTAGCGGGTGTGCACCCCCTGGTGGGGCTCTATGCAGCGTTCATCGTGGGTCTCATCACAGCGCTCATCGGCGGTCGCCCCGGTATGATCTCCGGTGCAACCGGGGCCCTGGCCGTGGTGATGGTCGCCCTCGTGGCCGAGCACGGCGTAGAGTACCTCTTCGCGACGGTCATCCTGATGGGCATTCTCCAATTGCTCGCGGGCGCGTTCCGTCTCGGCAAATTTATTCGGCTCGTGCCCCATCCGGTGATGCTTGGATTTGTGAATGGCCTCGCCATCGTGATCTTCCTGGCCCAACTCGGCCAGTTCCAGGTGCCGGGCACCGCCACACCGGACGGTCACTCTATGCTGCCCAATGGCGAGTGGCTTTCGGGCACAGCGCTCGCCCTCATGTTGGGGCTTACGGGGCTGACCATGGCGATCATCGTGCTCCTGCCGAAGGTCACAAAGGCCATCCCGGCGCCCTTGGCCGGCATTGTGGTGGTTGCAGCCATCGTGATTGGCTTCGGGCTTGATGTATCCACCGTTGGCGACCTGGCCTCAATTCAAGGCGGCCTGCCCCAGTTCCACATCCCGTTCACCACCGCCACTGAGCCGGTGTTCGGAGCCTATGAGTGGCCGGGCGGCCCGGCGGACTTTGCGCCGCTGGCGCCTCTCAACCTTGAGACGCTCGGGATCATCTTTCCCTACGCCCTGATCCTGGCGGCCATCGGCCTGATCGAAAGCCTGCTGACGCTGAACCTCGTGGGCGAGATGACCGGCAAGCGCGGCGGCGCGTCCAAGGAATGCCTGGCCCAGGGTACAGCAAATGTCGTGACAGGGTTCTTCGGTGGCATGGGCGGGTGCGCCATGATCGGCCAGTCCATGATCAACGTGAAATCGGGCGGGCGTACGCGCGTCTCCGGCACGCTGGCGGCGCTCTTCTTGCTGGCGTTTATTCTCGTGGGCTCAAGCTTGATTGAACAGATCCCGCTAGCAGCGCTGGTGGGTGTCATGTTCATGGTTGTGATCGGCACGTTTGCCTGGAACTCTCTGCGCATCATGCGGAAAATCCCGCTCACCGATGCGTTCGTCATCATTCTCGTGACCGCCGTGACGGTGCAGTATGATCTGGCCATCGCTGTGATCGTCGGCGTGATCGTCTCTGCCCTGGCCTTCGCCTGGTCCAATGCGAAGGAAATCCGGTGCATTGAACGCGATTCTATCCGCACGCCCGGTGCAAAGGTCTATGAGATCGAAGGTGCGCTCTTCTTCGGCTCCACCGATGGGTTCGCGGAGATTTTCACGCCGGAGGAAGACCCCGACACCGTGATCGTGGACTTTGCCCGCTCGCGCGTAGTCGACCAATCCGCCCTTCAAGCGATTGAAGACCTCGCGGCAAAGTATGACGCTTTGGGCAAGACGCTTCAGTTGCGCCACCTGACCCGCGATTGCCACGCGCTCTTGTCACGTGCCGGCCAATTGATGATCGATAGCGATGACGACCCGGATTACGCCGTTGCGGCCGATTACGCCGTGCGTCCCGGCCGCTTCGGCGGGGCGCACTGATCTCCTAAAGGTCGCGAAAGGCGATGCGCAGGCCGGTGCGGGTTTCCGAGGCTTCCAGAAGATCACACAGGGGCCCCGCCACGCTTTCTGGCGTTGGTAGGGTTTCAGGATCTTCGCCCGGCATGGCATCGAAGCGCATTTCCGTGCGGGTTGCTCCCGGATCATAGAGGTTCACCCGAAGCTCGGTCTGTTCATTTTCCTCGGCCCAGGCATGGATCAGCCCCTCCAGACCCGCTTTCGACGCCTGGTAGGGTCCCCAGAACGCCCTTGGCCGCGGCACCACGCCGGACGTGACGAACACCGCACGCGGCGCGTCTGACTTAGCTAGAAGCGGCGCCATGGACCGGATCAGCCGCCAATTCGCCGTCAGGTTTACATTCAACGTCTCTTCAAACTGGCGCACGCCAATCGTCTGAAGCGGCCCCAGCGTGCCAAGCACGCCCGCATTGCCGAGCAACCCATCCAACCGTCCGAACCGGTCGCTTAGAATTTGCCCCAGGGCATCGATGGATTTGCCATCCGACAGATCCATGGGAACAAAGGTTGCAGCATGCCCTTCCGCCTTCGACTCATCATCGAGGGACTCCAGCGCCTTTTTGGATCGCGCCAGCCCGATGACATGATGACCGCGCCGTGCCAGATCGATGACAGCAGCCCGGCCAATACCGCGCGATGCCCCGGTGACGAGGACCAGTCTTTTGTCGGTCATGGCTCAGTCCTCTAGCCGACCACGCGCAGGGGCGGCTCATCGAGCAGGGAAAGCTGAAAATTCTTGTCGCCTTGCTGGCGGTCCCGGTCCACCAGTCGCGTTGGATAATTGCCCGTGAAGCAATGGTCGGCGAACTGGGGATGCTCGGTATCGCGCTCCAAGCCGCCAATCGCAGTGTAGAGCCCGTCCACGGAAAGGAAGCCCAGACTGTCGACGCCAAGCGATATCCGCATCTCTTCCAGCGTCGAATCGGCTGCGAGCAACTCGCTACGCTTGGCCATGTCTATGCCGTAATGGTCGGGATGCTGAATCGGCGGGCTGGCGGAGCGGAAATGGATTTCCCGGGCCCCAGCGTCACGCACCATCTGAACGATCTTGCGCGATGTCGACCCACGGACGATGGAATCGTCCACAAGAAGCACACGCCGCCCTTCAAGGACGGCGCGGTTTGGGGAGTGTTTCTTGGAGACCGAAAGCTCCCGCTCGATCTGGGTCGGCTCGATGAATGTGCGCCCGATATAGTGGTTTCGAATGATGCCGAGCTGGAAGGGCACGCCGCTTTGCTCGCTGAAACCGATCGCCGCCGGCACACCGCTGTCGGGAACCGGAACAATCACATCCACATCAGCGGGCGTTTCTTTGGCCAATTCATGACCCATGCGCCGACGCACTTCGTACACACTGCGCCCCTGCACGACCGAGTCGGGGCGGGCGAAGTAGACATATTCAAAAACACAAGGCTGGGCCGGGCGGACCGGGAACGGGCGAAGGCTTTCAACCCCCTCATCGGTGATGACGACCACTTCCCCGTTTTCGATCTCGCGAATGAACTCCGCGCCAATGATATCCAGGGCGCACGTCTCCGAGGCCAGAATATATGCGCCGCCGAGCTTACCGAGCACAAGCGGGCGCAAACCAATTGGATCGCGCGCGCCGATCAGCATGGTTTCCGTCAGGCCGACCAGCGCATAGCCGCCGTCAATGCGCTGCATGGCGTCCACAACCCGCTCCACCACGCCGCTGCCGCCAGACCGGGCGACGAGTTGCAGCAAGACTTCCGTATCCATGGTCGATTGGAAGATGCAGCCATCGGCGACAAGCTCTTTGCGAAGCACCCTCGCATTGGTGAAATTGCCGTTGTGGGCGACAGCGAACCCACCGGTCGCAAGGTCCGCAAAGATCGGCTGAATGTTCCGAAGGGCTAGGCCGCCCGAGGTGGAATACCGATTATGGCCGATGGCTGCTGTGCCGGGTAGCCGCTCGAGGAGGTCGCTACCCCCGAAATTCTCTCCGACGAGGCCGAGGTGGCGCTCATTGTGGAAGAGCTTCCCGTCGAATGTCGCGATCCCGCAAGCTTCCTGTCCGCGATGTTGGAGCGCATGCAAGCCAAGGGCTGTCAGGAGTGCGGCTTCCGGGTGACCGTGGACGCCGAATACGCCGCATTCCTCCCGGGGCTTGTCGTCATCATGGTCCCAGAACATCGACAAGTCCTCCGTGTGCCTACGAAATTGCGTCAGCTGTTATCCGGCTCAGCCGCGTCCGGCAATGCCTCGGCGCCATATTCCGCGAGTCGGGGTGCGTTTTCTATGATGTAATCTGCATGGGATGAAAGCGAAGGGTAAAGCATCGCCTCGCGGACATCTTCCGGCAGGTTGTCCGCATCAACGCCGAGTTGAAGGATCACGACACCAAAAAGAACGGCAGCGTACCCCCGTGCCAGGCCAAAGGCGACGCCCGCGATCCGGTCAATGAACGAGACCCCATCGGGTCCGTGAATATTGCGCGAAAGCTTGTGCCCGAGCCAGGCCACCGTGGCATACACGATCACAAATACGACCACCATGATGATGATATCGGGCAACCAGCCAGACGCTGCGTCGGACATCATGCCCGCCACGGGCTCGCGCAAAGCACTGCGGGCGAAGTACGCCGCAGTGAACGCGCAGATAAACGCGCCCAGCGTTGCAAGCTCACGAATGAAGCCACGCGCGAGCGCCATCAGCGCTGACAGGATCACGAGCGTAATCACCGCGGCATCGAAGGGCGTGAGCGCCTCAATCATTCTGAACATCCGGGGCCAAGTGGGAGACAAGATCGTTAAGCCGCTGAACGGGGCGGATCGTCAAGCCAGCAATTGTTGTAGAACTGCCTTCGGGCACGAATGCGACTTCAAATCCGAGGCGTGCAGCCTCTTTCAGTCGAGCTTCCATCCGCGCCACCGGGCGGATGGCGCCAGACAGTGCCACCTCGCCAAAATAGACCGCGCGCGAAGGTGGCGCCTGCTCGCTCAGGGAGGTGAGCAGGGCTGCGGCCGCGGCAAGGTCGCCTGCAGGCTCCGCAATCCGGTAGCCGCCCGCCACGGTGAGATAGACGTCCCGCCCGGCCAGGGTAATCCCGCATCGCGCTTCCAATACCGCCAGTACCATGGCGAGGCGCGAGCCGTCCCATCCCACAACGGAGCGCCGAGGCGTGCCGTAGCTTGATTGGGCCGCCAGCGCCTGGACTTCGGCAAGTACAGGGCGCGAGCCTTCCATAGCTGCAAACACGGCGGCCCCGCCCTCGACGTCGCCATCTGTCGACAAGAAGAGGGCAGACGGCTCCTTTGCCGGGGCAAGACCGTATTGGTGCATTTCGAAGATGCCGATTTCGTCGGTGGGACCAAACCGGTTTTTGACCGCGCGCAGGATGCGGAACTGGTGGCCGCGCTCGCCCTCGAAATAAAATACGGTGTCGACCATGTGCTCGACCACGCGCGGACCGGCGATCTGGCCTTCCTTGGTAACGTGACCAACCATCACAAGCGCTGCGTTAGACTTCTTGGCCCAGCGCGTCAGTTCCTGGGCGCAGGCCCGCACCTGCCCAACCGAACCAGGCGCCGCTTCCAGACTGTCTGACCAAAGCGTCTGGATCGAATCGATCACAACAAAGTCCGGCTTAGCGGCCTTGAGCGCCGTGAGTATTTTGCGAAGGTCTGTCTCGGTTGCGAGATTGACCGGGCTGCCGGCCACCTTGAGCCGCCCTGCCCGCTCCTGGATTTGAGCTGAGGCTTCTTCGCCTGAAACGTATACCACTTTGAGACCATCGCGTGCCAGGCGCGCCGCGACTTGAAGCAACAAAGTCGACTTGCCGATGCCTGGATCGCCCCCGATCAACGTCGCCGATGACGGCACCAGTCCGCCACCAAAGACCCGGTCGAGTTCTTCAACGCCGATTTTGTGTCTGGGAGGTGCTTCGCCTACATCGTCGAGGGATACAAACTCCACTTTCCCCGCACGATTCGTGGTTTTGGCGGCTTTCAGCCCTCCGGGCGCGGCAGATACGGTCTCTTCAACAAGCGTGTTCCACTCGCCGCACCCTGCGCACTGACCAGACCATTTTGAAAAAGCAGCGCCGCAAGACTGGCAGACGAACTGTACATCGGATTTTGCCATGCGTTTCGGGATAAGGGTATTTTGAGGCAGGGTGAAGGCAGTAACTCAACGAGTGACACAGCCGCAGATTGTAGACGGTCGCATCGCGTTTCTTTCTCTCTTATACATTATAGCGCACACAAAAGAGTTACTGCCGAGCCCCCACCAAATGTACCGTCTCGCCTATGTCAGTCTTGCCCGGGAGAACCTGAAGGACGATGACATCGCCCATATCCTCGATGTCTCCGTGAACAACAATTACGAGCGCTTTATCACGGGCTTCCTCGTGCAGGCGCACGGGCGGTTCATGCAGGTGCTGGAAGGCGAAGAAGCGGAAGTGCGCCTCACCTATGAGAAGATACTGGAAGATCACCGACACACGGGCGTCACCCAGATTATTGGGGAATCCATCAAGGAACGTGCCTTTCCGGACTGGTCCATGAATTATCACAGGGTGGACGGGCCAGCAGGGTCAGCAACCATGGTTGTTCGCCGCGATGAGCCCGTTGACTCGCTGATGCCAGCCACCACCCCGAGAGACCTGCTCTACCTGTTCGGCAAATTCATCACGATGCGCTGATCCCGGCAGCCTGAAGCAGGTTGCGCGTTTCAAACAGGGGAAGCCCCACAATCGCGCTGTAACTGCCTCGAATCTTCGGGATGAAGGCCCCGGCAGGTCCCTGGATCGCATACCCGCCTGCCTTGCCCTCCCAATCGCCAGAGGCGATGTAGCCGTCGATCTCCTGCGAAGAAAGACGCTTAAAAGCCACGACGGAATCAACGGTCCGGGTCATAATCCGGCCGTCGGCACCGCGCACAGCGACCCCGGTGTAAACGTGGTGATTGCGTCCAGACAGCAAGGAGAGACACTCGCGCGCCTGAGCCTCGCTTTCCGCCTTGGGTAAGATACGGCGCCCAACAGCCACCACAGTATCCGCGGCCAATACCACGCCGGTTGCCGCTGTAGCCTCGGCTTTTTCCAAAGCAAGTCGCCCCGCAAGCATGCGCGGACGTTCGCCCGAGTGGGGCGTTTCATCAATATCGGCGGGCAGAACCTCGTCCGGCGTCAGGCCGATCTGGGCCAGCAAGTCCCGGCGCCGAGGGCTGGCGCTTGCAAGGATAAAACGTGGGCGGTCCATCGGGGCTTAGGTAATCTTGAAGGACGCGCTTGCCTGGGCGATGGGCGCCCCATCTGCCGTCAGCAGCGCCCGCGCAAAAGCCAGATCGCCGCCGAGCTTCACAGCTTCCGGCACAATCATGAGCCAACTGTCCAGTTTTGCGCCCCCGAGAAATTCTGTGTTGAGCGACACCGTTACCAAGCCTCCAATGTTGCGGTTTTCGGCTTTCAATGCCGCTGCGCATGACAGACCCATTGCATTGTCCGAAAGGCCCGCGATCAAGCCGCCGTGGACAAACCCTCTCGAATTGCAGTGGGCATCTCGCAGGTACACCGCCAGATCTACGCTTCGCGCGTTCACCCTTGAGAAAATGGGCTCCCAAGGGTCGGTGAACTTCGATTTGCGGAAATGGGGCGCGAAGCCATCGGGTGGAGCTTGCGCGCTCATGGGGCTTATTTGAAGCGGTATGTGATCCGGCCCTTGGTCAGATCATAAGGCGTCATTTCTACCAGGACCTTGTCCCCGGTCAGGACCCGGATGCGGTTTTTGCGCATTTTGCCTGCGGTGTGCGCGATGATTTCGTGGTCGTTTTCAAGCTTCACACGAAACGTCGCATTGGGCAGCAGCTCCACCACCGTACCGTTGAACTCAAGTAGTTCTTCCTTTGCCATTGATACTCCCGTCTGGCCGGCGCGGGCGTGCACCGCCCAAGATATGGGGTGCTTCGTAGCTTGGGTCGAGGGTTTGTAAAGCAGCGATACGCCGCTGAGGGGCATTCACGGCTGCCAGAGGCACCGCCAATCGCGACCAAATTGCAACAGAATGGCCTCGTTTCGGAAAAAAGGGATTTTCTCTATTGATAATCATTCGCATTTGCGGCAATAGGTTTTGCAAATGGTTCTCAAAGGCGATCTGCGTATGACTTTCCCCTCCCACCGGCCGCTTCTGGCGTCCTTGCTGCTCAGTTCAACCCTTTTGGGTGTCCATCAAATGGCGCACGCGCAGGAGACCGATGAGCTTGTCCAAGACCAGATCGTAGTGGTCGGCAAGGTACTGTATGCGGACCAAATTAATGCGCTGAAAGCGCCAACTCCCATCATCGACGTGCCCCAGAGCCTGTCGATTGTGACCGCTGACGATATTGCGAAGCGTGGGTTCAACAGCGTTGGGGATGTTATCAACTACACACCGGGCGTGAACAATTCCCAGGGTGAAGGCCACCGGGATGCGGTCGTATTCCGCGGTATCCGCTCGACGGCGGCGTTCTTTGTCGATGGTGTACGCGACGACGTTCAATACTACCGCCCGCTCTACAACATCGAACAGATTGAAATCCTGCGCGGCCCCAATGCCCTGCTGTTTGGGCGCGGCGGCACCGGAGGCATTCTCAACCGCGTCACGAAGAAGGCTCAGATTAGTGAGCAGTTCACGGGCTATGCAGCCGGCATCGACACGTTTGGCGGATTTGAAGGTTCCATCGACAGCAACTTCGCTGTCACCGACACGGTGGGTGTCCGCGTCAACGCCTACTACCAGAGCCTCGAAAACTACCGGGATTTCTTCGATGGCGACAATTACGGCATCAACCCAACGGCCCGGATTGCGCTCTCGCCAGCCACAACCCTGGACGTCTCACTGGAATATATCGACCAGGAACGCTTTGTAGATCGCGGTATCCCCACCGGGTCGAATGGTGAACCGGTGGACGCGTTTGAAGACATCGTCTTTGGCGATCCAGAGTTGAACACCACAACCCATGAGGCGGTGGTTCTGCGCGCGCAGCTTCAGCATGAGTTTTCAGACCGTTTCAAGGGCATCGTCACCGCCTCCTATGGAGATTATGACAAGGCCTACACGAACTTCTACGCATCGGGTTACAATCAGGCCCTCAACCCCGACTTCGTCACGCTTGATGGTTATGTGGACACGACCCAACGCGAGAACTTCATTCTGTCGGGTAATATTGTTGGCGACTTCTCAACCGGCGGCATCAATCACACTCTGATTGCCGGGGCTGAATATATCGACACCCAGAACGACAATGACCGGTTCAACGCCCGGTGGAGCACCAATGGGTTCACCGATGACAATGAGATCTTCGCAATCCAGCGACCGCTCGATCTGCGCGGCGGCGTGGGCAACGGCTTCAACAATTTCGTCGATCCGATCACGGGCGTTATCAGCGGGGCGGGTGAGCCCACCACAAATGACTTCACGGTAAACCTGAACGATCGCACCGCGTCCGAGGTACAGGTCTACTCACTCTTCATCCAGGACCAGATAGAATTGTCGCCGATGTTTGACCTTGTTCTAGGCGGTCGGTTCGACAGCTTCGACCAGAGCACAGACAATCTCGCCGATCCGGCGAATGTAGTGACCACATCGCGGACGGACGAGAAGTTCTCACCGCGCGCCGGATTGATCTTCAAGCCACAGGAAAACATCTCTCTATACGCCGCCTACAGCGAAACCTTTCTGCCGCGTTCCGGCGAACAGTTTGCCAGCACGGGCAGTCTTGATCCCGATGAGTTTGAGAACACCGAGATTGGTGTGAAATGGGACTTTGCAGAGGGCCTGAGCCTGACAGCGGCCTATTTCCAGAACGAGGAAACCCGCGCGGCCCGCGACGATACGACCGGTGAAGACTTCGAAGTTCGCGGCACCGAGATCGAAGGATTCGAAATCCAACTCCTCGGCGACATTACAGAGAACTTCTTCCTGACAGCTGGCTATAGCTATCTTGACGGCGAGACCGACAATGGCGCTGAAATCCCTCGAGAATTACCCGAGAACATGTTCTCGATCTGGGGCAGCTATCAGGTGACGGACAAGTTCGGATTTGGATTGGGTGCCACCTATCAGGATGACTCCTTCATCACCGATCTCGACATTGGCGATGACGCGTCAACCCATCCGACACTTCCCGCCTATACCCGTGTGGATGCGGCGGCCTATTACGATGTGTCAGACCGGCTGCGGGTGCAGCTCAACATCGAGAACCTTACCGATGAGACCTATTTCCCCGATTCCCACAGCACTCACCAGGCCACCGTCGGCGCGCCGCTGAACGCCACGCTTTCAGTGCGCGGGCGATTTTAGGGGGCATATAGCCCCCTAGCCTCCCCGGGCTTGACCCGGGGACGTTTTTGTCAGGTGCGCCAGCCTTATATTCTCGGCCCGCCCCCCTTGGTACCGAGGCTATAGCACCGCGCGATATCAGTTCGGGCAAGGCTCGCCGGGACCGTGGTTCACGTGCACCATGCCTTGGGCAAAAGGGCGGCCGTTTTGGCCAATCAACGTCACTTGGATATGGCACTGGCCGTCAAAGCGCAACTGAACTCCGTCCTGCATGGGGCGGCCGTTGTTACCACCCGAACTCATCGCAACGCCCTGTCCTGACATACCGTTGAACTGGCCCTGGATCATTGTCGTGCTGCTGCGGGCCACAAACCGACCGGTTGCATCCACCTGTGCTTGAAACGCTTCAGCACCCCGACCGTTTGGGATCGTATAATTCCACGTGCCGGAAAGCTGGGACAAGTTTGCGGCGCCGGGAGGCGTGAAGCCACGCTGGCTGTAGCTCCCGGGCTGTTGTTGGCCATATCCCGGCTGATGCTGGCCGTGACCGTAGCCCGACACCTGGGCGGAAGCGGCACCGGTGAAAGCGAGGGCGGCGGCGAGAAGGACGTTGAGGCGTTTCATGGGTCTGTTTCCTTGAGAAATTGAGTTCGCTCCATCAGCGACACGATCAACATGCCAAGACCGCGCGAAGGGGGATGTGAGCTGGTTCACACCCACTCATTTTCTCTCTGCGAATCGTCCCCGCCCCTCACCCCATCGCATCACGCACGAGGTCGTCTTCCGCTTCCTGCAAGATGGCCTCGCTGGCCTCACCGCCAAACACCGGTTCCTTGCCCACTTCCAGCATCACCGGCACGGCGAACGGGCTGATCTTCTCCAGCGCCTGGTGATCGATCTTCCCGCGGATGCGCATCAGCATGTCCGACAGGCGGCGGATATCGAGCAATCCCGTCGCCGCGTCCAGGCGGGCCGCCTGCATTAGGATATGGTCGGGCTCATGGCTGTTCAGCACATCATAGATGAGATCAGTTGAGAACGTGACCTGACGACCGGTCTTCTCCTGACCCGGAAAGCGGCGGGCGATGAGGCCGGAAATCAGCGCGCAATACCGAAACGTCCGCTTCATCAGGAAGCTCTCGGCCAGCCAGTCATCCAGGTCATCGCCCAGCATGTCGGGGTCGAACAGGTCCCCCATGTCCAGCACGCCGGGGTCATCCAGGCTCCAGACCGCCATGGCATATTCGCTGCCGACAAAGCCGAGCGGCTTGATGCCCGCCCGCTCCATGCGCCGGGTCAGCAGCATGCCGAGGGTCTGGTGGGCCAGGCGCCCCTCAAACGGGTAGCAGACAAGGTAGTGGCGGTCGCCGCGCGGGAAAGTCTCGACCAGCAGATGGTCCGGCGGCGGGATGGCGGATTTCTCGCGCTGGACAGCGAACCATTCTTGCACCTGGTCCGGCAGCGCGCTCCACTGGGCGGGATCATGGATCATCTGGCGCACGCGCCCGGCCAGGAAGGTGGAGAGGGGGAATTTGCCCCCGGCATAGTAGGGGATGGCCGGGTCGCTGGCGGCGGAATTGGTCACCAGGACGTCGGTGTCCTGGATGCCGAGGAAAGCGAGGACTTCGCCCGCAAAGAGGAATGTGTCGCCCGGGCTGAGGGTGGAGAGGAAGTATTCCTCGATCTCGCCCAGCTTGCGGCCGGCGCGGACGGTGCGCGTGTCGCCGGGTTTCTTGCCGCCGATGAACTGGGCCTTGCGCACGCTCAGGGTCGGGGCCTCGATGATGGCGCCCACATTCATGCGGTGCTGCTGGGCAACGCGGGCGGTGCGCGCGCGCCAATGGCCATCGGGCATGCGCACGATGCGCTTGAACCGGTCATAGGATTTCAGGGCATAGCCGCCGGTGGCGACGAAATCGACCAGGCGCTCCCAGAGCTCCCAGTCGATATGGGCGTAGGGCGCGGCGCGGCGGACCTCCTCGAACAGGGCATCCAGCTTGAAACCCGCCCCGCAGGCCCGGCCCATGATGTGCTGGGCGAGCACGTCGAGCGCACCGGTGTCGCGCTGCTCCCCGTCCAGCTCACCGGCATCGACGGCGGCCTCAGCCGCGCGGCACTCGAGCACTTCGAACCGGTTGGTCGGCACGAGAAGCGCTTCAGACGCCTCATCCATACGGTGGTTGGCGCGGCCAATACGCTGGATCAGGCGGGCCGAGCCCTTCGGCGCGCCCATCTGGATGACAAGGTCGACCTCGCCCCAGTCAATGCCGAGATCGAGGGTGGAGGTGCACACCACCGCCTTGAGGGCGCCGGCGGACATCGCCGCCTCGACCTTGCGGCGCTGCTCCTTGCTGAGGGAGCCATGGTGCAGCGCGATGGGCAGATTGTCGTCATTGATGCGCCAGAGTTCCTGGAACAGCAGCTCGGACTGGCTGCGCGTGTTGACGAAGACCAGCGCGGTCTTCGCGGTCTTGATGCGCTCATAGACCTCGCCCACGGCGAAACGGCCGGAATGGCCCGACCAGGGGATGCGTTCCTTCGAGACCAGGATATCAATATTGGCGCTGGCCCCGCCCTGGGCGTGGAGGATGCGCGGCGCAGTGTCCCCGGCCCGCACGTCCAGCCATGCCGCCAACCCCTCAGGGCTCTTCACCGTCGCGCTCAGGCCGACGAAGCGGCACTGGGGCGCCCATTCGGCCAGGGTGGCCAGGCCCAGACACAGAAGGTCGCCCCGCTTCTGGGCCGCAATAGCGTGGATCTCGTCGATGATCACGCATTTCAGGTCGGCGAAGAACTCGGCGGCGTGGTTTGAGGCGATGAAAAGGGCGAGCTGCTCCGGCGTCGTGAGCAAGATGTCCGGCGGGTTGGCGCGCTGGCGCTGGCGTTTGCTGGCCGGCGTGTCGCCCGTGCGGCTTTCGATTCGGATATCGAGACCCATCTCCTCGACCGGTGTAAGAAGGTTGCGCTCCACATCCACGGCGAGGGCCTTCAGCGGCGAGATGTAGAGCGTATGGAGGCGGGGGATGTTGGGTTTCGCCGACGACAGCTCCACAAGGCTGGCGAGGAAGCCCGCCAGGGTCTTGCCGCCGCCCGTGGGCGCGATCAGCAGGGCACTGTCGCCTTCGAGTGCGGCGGAGGTCAGCTCCAATTGGTGCGAGCGCGGTTGCCAGCCCCGCCCGGCAAACCAGGCCTGGAACTGGGCTGGGAGCTGAAATGCGCCAGGGTCGCCATCTGCCACTGAGATTACATCTCCGAAAGAACTGCCCCGCTGGCCTTGCCTTTCATATGCGGTTCAGCCCCAGTTTCGCCAAGTGAAACAATACGCTGATCCCAAAGGACCTGCCCATGCGCGCCTTCAGTCTCCTCGCCCTTGCCGCACTCGCTCTGCCCCAGGCCAACGCCGACACGCTGCTCTCGGACCTGATCGCCAAGGAGTTCGCAACCCCCATGGTCGCGTTCGATGTGGCGTTTGAGCACGAAGGGCAAACCTTTGAGGCCGAACTGGATGCAACAAAGCCCGAAGGCGAGCGCATGGTGATCATTTCGCCGGATGCGGCCGCGTGGCCTGAAGGCTTTGAAGACGTAGTCGCCAGCATGGACAAGGATGCGAAAGGCGCGATTTGGTGCGATGAATTCCTTGAGGCCGTGCCCGAAGATGCAGAGCGCGTGGACAGCGATGGTGATGCCGCCACCTATGTGTTCACGCCAAAGCCGGAAGTCGGCGCAGATGGATCAGAACGCAAACTGTTTGAGAAGCTGATCGCCACACTCGTCGTGGAGCCGGAAACGATGACGGTGCAAAGCTACCAGTTGCACCTGCCCGAGCCGACCAAGCCCCACTTCCTCGCAAAGATTGAAACCTTCCAGCTTTTTGTCGAATGCACGCCCCATGAAAGCGGCAACAGCCACTTTACGCGGTTCGATATCGACATTGCCGGATCGGCCATGGGCAACAGTTTCGACCAGACCGAACGCCGCCGTGTCAGCAATCTGCGCGCCCCTGCGTTCCCAAGTGAAGGCTAGGGCTTAGCCTACCCAATTCAGCGGGCGTTTTTCGCCCGCGGTCAATCTGGGTGTCAGCTTCAGTGCCCGCAGCGCCCGCTGGCGACGGTCAGGCACTCAAGCCGCCTTGCCCTTGGGCTTGCCGCGTCCACGGGGGCGTTTGCGGCTCCCGTGCTTTTCGTAGACACGTTCGGCTTCGGCCTTGGCTTCGGGGGTCTTCTTCACGGCCCAGATCTTTTCGCGCGCGGCCTTCGCGCTGGTGCCATGGTCGACGATGACATCGGGATAGTCTTTCTGCTGGCCAGCCTTCCAGGGCTCATGGATGGCCCCGCCTTCAAGATGGGCCAGCTCTGGCACCCATTTGCGGGTGAAGTCTCCGTCCGGGTCCTGGTCGTGGCCCTGTTTTACGGGGCTGTAGATACGCAGCGTATTGATGCCGGTTTCGCCTGACTGCATCTGGCTCTGGGTCCAGTGAATCCCTGGCTCATAGTCGCTGTAATAACGGGCCGTCACGAGACCACTCACCTGCCAGGGCAGCCAGAGATTATAACTCGCAAAGCTTTGGAGCATGGCGCGCATGCGGAAGTTCAGCCACCCATTGGCGCGCAGATAGCGCAGGCACGCATCCACAAAGGGAAAGCCCGTGCGCCCCTCAGCATAGGCCGCCAGTGTCTCGGTATTGATACCCCCATCGCGGATGCCCGCATAGGAGCGCGCCATGGGCCACCATTCCAGTTCCGGTTCGGCTTCCAGCTTCTGCATGAAGTGGCAATGCCAGTGCAACCGGCCGATGAAGCTGCGCAGGGAGCCTTTCCAGCCCGGCGGCGCCGTCTCAACGCCCTGCTCCAGCGCGTCCAGTCGCGAGCGGGTGGCCTGGTAAATCTCGCGCATGGACAGCGCGCCGTAGGCCAGGTGGATCGACAAGCGGGAGCATGCCGTCTCGCCCGCAATGGGCGTCGACATTTCACTGCGATAGTTACGCCCGCGCGCATGGAGGAAAGAATTCAGGCACTCAAGGCCAGCAGCCCGCCCAGCCGGCTGCATCCACGTCAGACCATCGGATTCCAGGCCCAGCGCTTCCGGTGTTGGCAGATCATGTGATGGCGCAGTTGCCCAGGCCACATCACCCGGCAAGTCGCAAACGGGCTCTTCCATCATCGAGTCCCAGCGCTTTGCCCACTTGTCCCTGTCCAGGGCGGAGCCGCGCCAGATGCCAAACGTCATCGGTTGGTGCCAGACCGTTCCCGTCTCGCGCGCCCAATTGGCCACGCACTTGTCGCGGGCGAACGTCCACATGTTTCCGGTTTCCCGGTGGGACCAAAGCGTGAAGCGCCCAAGCTCTGAATGCAGGCTGGTCAATACCTCCGGCGCAAATCCGATGCGCACGCAGAGCTCTGCCCCCAGACCCTTCAGCGCCCGGCGCAGGTCTTCAATGCCGGCGGAGAGGTAGCGGTAGTGGCGGTGGCTGGCATCCTCGCCCATCCAATAACCGGGTTCGATAATGACCAGCGGCAGCACCCGTCCCGCCAGCGCAGCGCGCACAAGGGCCGGGTGATCTTCCACGCGCAAGTCGCGCTTGAACCAGACGATCTGAAGGGGGGCATCGCTCATGGGAGTGACATGATGCCCGGGGCGAGACCGGCAAGCGCAGAATTGCCGCGCCGGACATCTGGTGATGGTACCGCCTCCCCGGATCGAACGGGGGACCTCTAGATCCACAATCTAGCGCTCTAACCGACTGAGCTAAGGCGGCATAACCCAAGGCGCGGTGAATACATCGGCGCGCCGGGGCGTTCAAGGGTGGCGCGTGCGACTAAGAGAGTTTTTCCACCTGGTCGTATTCCAGATCCACAGGCGTGGAGCGCCCGAAGATCGAAACCGACACTTTGAGGCGGGCGTTCTCTTCGTCGACTTCCTCGACAGCGCCCTCGAACCCCTGGAACGGGCCTTCGTTGACGCGTACTTCCTCGCCCACCTCGAACGTGATGGTCGGACGCACGCGCTCTGTCACAGTGCCATCCTCGGAGGTGCCGAGCATGCGGTCCACTTCGCGCTTGGGCACAGGCAGGGGTTTCTTGCCGCCATCAGCGCCGAGGAAGCCGGAGACTTTCGGCGTGTCTTTCACCAGGTGATACACGTCATCCGTCAGGCGCGTTTTCATCAGCACATAGCCTTGCAGCATGCGCTTCTCGACGGTTTTTTTCTTGCCACGGACCACTTCGACCACCTCTTCGGTGGGCACCTGAATGTCCTCGATCAGCTCTGACAGGCCCTTGCGTTCAGCCTGCTCAATAATGTTGGCCGCCACCTTCTTTTCGAAGTTGGAGTAGGCATGCACAATATACCAACGCGCTTCAGACATGGCGCAGGGCGCTCCTCATAATATGACGGACTTGGCGGGCGATCAGCCCAGACCCGTAATCATGCGCACGACGGCGCCAATGATCTGGTCGGCGAAAAACAGAAACAGCGCTACGATGATCGACATCACGATCACCATGATAGTGGCAGCAATGGTTTCCTGGCGCGATGTCCACGTTACCTTGTTGCCTTCCGCGCGCACCTGGCGAGCGAATGTCACCGGTCCCACGCTCTGCTTTTTGTCCTCAGCGGCCATTCCAAAAGTCCATGTTTTTGGGGTGAAAGTGTTCCGTAGCCGATCTTTCGCCCGTTCACAACGCCTAATACCGCGTCGACTGTACCCTAGAGGTGTAGGCGTGCGGCCCGCAAACAAGTGGCGACATGACCAAAAAAAGCGGCGCGCCGGGAGGGGACCGTGCGCGCCGCACCAGGTGCCGAAGGACCGGCGACCTGACCGATGATGGGATCGACAGGGGTTCAGGAGCCGCGTTCTGGCGGAGACGCGGAGGGAGGGACGCCCTGTCGATCCCTATGTTGAGACGATCTTACGAGGCGTCGTCTCCGGGCATGGTCTCCTCGGCAGGATCAGAGAAGTCTGTCTCTGTTTCCATCGCCGTGGAGGCTTCCCAATCATCGGCCTTTTCCTGGACGGCCATCACGGCTTCGAGTTCTTCGATCGTGAGGATGCCATCTTCGCCGGCCATGACGGCGAACTGCAGTTCGGCTTCTGCCGCATCTGCGCCATTGGCCGTGGCATAGGTCGTAAACTCCGCAGACGTGACGGCGCCATCGCCATCGGTGTCCATCGATGTGAACTTGTCAGCGGGGCCACCATGGCCATCGGCGAAAGCGGCACCGGCAAGCATGAAGACTGCTACCGCACCGGTTCCAATCATAGCGTTTTTCATCACCAATCTCCTTGTCTGGACCCCGCGAGGGATTGGGGCCTCGTGTATTGGCACACGCCGCACTCGGCATGTGAGGAGGGTGAAACACGGCCAATCGAGAAACGCCCGTGAACTGATCGCCAGACTCCGGGCGAAAAGACGGCAGCACCACGGCGCTGAAGCGCCAAGGAGGCTTTCCAAATGTTTTTATTGGACATTTTCAGGCGGATGATCGTGCAGACGCCTCTCCAAGATTTCATGGGATGGGCGCACACACGGCCGTTAGTGGCCTCGCCACTATCCCTTGATACGTCCTGGCCACATCATTTCGATGATCGCGGAGAAGTCTTTTCCGCCCTGCCCCATCCCGGAGAACATGGCGTAGAGCGCCTCAGCCTGGGCGCCCAGCGGCGTGGTCGCCCCGGCCGTTGCCGCAGCGCCCTGGGCAAGCTTCAAATCCTTGAGCATCATATCCACGGCAAAGCCTGGCTGATATTTCCGATCCGCCGGGCTTTCAGGCCCGACACCCGGCACGGGGCAATAGCTCGTCAGCGACCAGTTTTGCCCCGATGAGACGCTTGCGATGTCGTGGAACTTGTCCTGGGCGAGCCCCAGCTTCTCAGCCAGCGCCATGGCCTCACACGTCCCGATCATCGAGATGGCCAGCAACATGTTATTGCAAATCTTGGCCGCCTGGCCTGCGCCGCTGTCGCCCGCATGGATCACTGTCTTGGACATCGGCCCCAGCGCTTCATCGACGGTCTCAAAGTCCGCCGCTTCGCACCCCACCATGAAGGTCAGCGTCCCTGCATCAGCCGCTGCGGTGCCGCCCGACACGGGGGCATCCGCCGCCCGAAACCCGGCCGCTTGGGCCCGCGTCGCCACCGCCCGCGCCGTTGTGACATCAATGGTCGAGCAATCGACCAACAGGCATTCCGACGGTGCGGCTTCAATCACTTCATCATAGACACTGGAGACATGAGCACCCGCAGGCAACATCGTGATCACTGCATCGGCTTCAGCCACAGCGGCCGCGACCGAGGACGCAGGCTTGCAGCCCGCTTTCTCCGCCCGTTTCAGATTGTCCGAGCTCAGGTCGAAGGCGTGCACCGTGCGCCCCGCGCGCACCTGATTGGCCGCCATGCCCTGGCCCATGTTCCCGAGCCCGATGAATGCAATCTTTCTCATGCCAAAGCCTCCCGTTTCATGCCTGTGTGCATGGGCGCGGGCGAAGCGGCAAGACACCTCGTCGCGTCACGGCAAGGCCCTGTAATCTGTCGAGGTGCGCGAGAACCAGTTCCCTTGCGATCCGATGGCCCGTTAGGCCTCCAGCGGCGTGTCGGCGACGGCCACTTCATCTCGCATCCCGAGATACAGGCTGAAACAGCAAACAAGGAGAACGACGGTGAATGGCAGGGCGGCTGTAATCGTTCCGGCTTGAAGCGTTTCCAATGCGGCCGTACCGCCGCCATAGAGCAAGGCCGATGCTGTCAGACCCAGCATGCACGCCCAGAACACCCGTTGCACCACCGGGACATCCGTTTTGCCGCCTGACGTGATCGTGTCGACCACGAGCGCACCAGAGTCCGCCGAGGTCACAATGAAGACGATCAGCAAGGCAATCGCGATCAAGGACGTGACCGAGCCCCAGGGCATCGCATTCAGCATCTCAAACAGCACAGTGGCAGAGCTTGTGACCCCGCCAGCAAGATCGCCAACGCCGTTTTCGAACTGGAACACAGCCGTTTCGCCGAACGCCGAAAACCAGACCACGCAAATCGTGAAGGGCGCCACCAGTACGACCGCAAAATACTCCCGAACGGTCCGCCCGCAGGAAATGCGCGCGATAAACATGCCGACAAAGGGTGACCAGGAGATCCACCAGGCCCAATAAAAAATCGTCCAGTCGTGGAACCAGTCGACGTCTTCCCGGCCTACCCAATTGGTCAAAGCGGGCATGTCCAGGAAATAGGCCAGCAGGTTTTCGCCGATACCGCTCAGAATAAGTGCCGTGGGTCCGGCAATGATCACGAAGACCAAAAGGCCAAAGGCGATGGCCATGTTCAGATTGCTCAATAGCTTAACCCCGCCGTCGAGGCCGCGAATCACTGAGACGACCGCAAGGCCAGTCATGGCGGCGATCAACCCGATTTGCATCCAGATGCTGGGCTCCAGATCAAACATGTAGGCTAGCCCGCTGGCCGCTTGTGTCCCACCGAGGCCAATCGTGGTTGCGAGGCCGAATATCGTTGAAACAACGGCAAACAAGTCGATGAGGTGACCCGGCCAGCCCCAAACCCGCTCCCCAAGGAGCGGATAGAATGCCGATCGCATGGACAAAGGCAGACCTTTATTGTGAGCGAAGAAGCCCAGGGACAGGCCGACGACGGCGTAGATCGCCCAGGGCGCCAGTCCCCAGTGGAATAAGGTTGCACTAAACGCGAGACGGTCGGCGGCTTCGGTTCCTGGCACGGCCCCAAGGGGCGTTCCAAACCAGTCTGTATGGTAAGCGAGGGGTTCAGCTGCGCCCCAGAACATGAAGCCGATCCCGACCCCTGCGGCAAACAACATGGCCACCCACGAGTGTAACCGAAACTCCGGTCGAGCGGACTGACCTCCGAGTCGAATGCGTCCCAGAGGGGAAATCGCCAGCGACAGGCAAAACAGGAAAACAACCACTGGCGTCGCGGCAAACAGCCAATCGAAGGTGTCCAATGTGAAGCTGCGTGCCGACATCAGCCACGCCCCGGACGTCTCCGGAAAGGCCAGGGTGAGCCCTGCAAACACCAGCACAAGGCTCGCTGCGAGGAAGAAGACAGGATTGTGAACATCAAGCCCCATCACATCGACATTGTCCTGCCCGGCTTCGTAATCAGTAGGGCAGTCCACGTCCGGGCGTGGGGGCAGTTCAGAGTCTGGCATGGGGTCAGGTCGCTTTGTTCCGTTCGTTGTGTCATGCACCAATTGCGTCGGCCTTCAAAGTAAATCGCTGCAGCGCGGACAAAGGGTCGCGACAAAAATACAACAGATTTTGGATGCTTCTCAGACATTTCCGGGCAATGTCAGCCGCAGATGTTTCCACCGTCGAAGTATCTGTTATGAAGGCGCATCCATCGACCATCGCGATTCTGGTGTGCCCTGCGAGCGCGGCGTGGGCCTGCGCGAGCTGAAAGAACTGAGGGAAACAATTATGAACAGACTTATGAGTGGCGTCTCATTGATCGCCATAGGCGGCTTCTTTGGCCTGAGCGCCGCGGCGCAAGAGGCTGAGACCGCCGAGACGCGGCGCCTTGCTCCGGTTACCGTCACGGCCACGAAACGCGCTGAAAGCGCCCAGAGCATTCCCGTGGCGGTCAACGCCCTGGGAGAGCAGGAGCTGGAAGCGCTCGGCGTCAAGAACTTCACCGACTATCTGGTGCAGCTGCCAGGCGTAACCGCAGGCGGCTCCGGCCCTGGCCAGAACACGATCTATATCCGCGGCCTCGCCTCCACCACGCCGAACCTGACAACCGCCGGCGTTGCTGGCCTCGCGCCAAACGTGGCGTTCTATCTTGACGAACAGCCCCTCGGCCAACCCGGCCGGAACCTCGACGTTTACGCCGCCGACCTGGAGCGCGTGGAAGTGCTTTCGGGCCCGCAAGGCACGCTGTTTGGCGCCAGCTCCCAGGCCGGCACCGTACGCCTCATCACCAACAAGCCGAATCTCGACGGCGTCTCAGGCGCTGTGAAAGCAGCAGTGTCGTTCACCGATGGCGGTGAAATGAGCAACAGCGTCGAAGGCGTTTTGAATGTGCCGGTAACCGACCAGCTCGCGCTGCGCGGCGTGGTCTACACGGACCGCCAAGGCGGTTACATCGACAATGTTGGCGGCACCCGTTCAGCCATTGAATCTGCGCGCTTCCGCCCAGCGGGCACTGTGCGTGCCAATGGTGTTCCCGTCTCGGCTGGCCGCGCTGGCTTTCAGGCTGGCGCCGACCTCTCCAACGTCACCTTCATTTCGGCGAACAATGCCGGACTTGTCGAAAACGACTTCAACGACACGACCTATGCGGGCTTCCGCGCCGCGGGCCTTTATGAATTCAACAATGACTGGAGCCTGCTGGTCAGCCATGCGCGCCAGCAGATCGACAGTGACGGCGTCTTCTTTGCCGACCCTGAACTGGATGACTACGACATCCAGCGCTTCTCCGACGATACGGTCGAAGACAGCTTCAACAATACGAGCTGGACGCTGGAAGGCAGCCTCGGCGCGCTTGAAGCGGTCTACACCGGCGCATTCACGGAGCGGACAACCGACCAGACCGTCGACTATTCCGACTACCTCTTTGTCGGTCAGTACCTGCCCTACTACATTTGCGACGGCTCGGTGAGCTACCCCGGCGCGGCGGGCCCTGCCGGCACCTGCCAAGACCCGGCCCTGTTCGTGAAGTCAGCCACCGATACAACGGTGCAGACTCACGAGCTGCGCTTCAACACGCCGGCAGAGAACCGCTTGCGCGCCACGTTCGGCGCCTTCTATTCGGACCTCGAACTCAAAGAGCTGAACGACTTTACGTATCCCGGCTCGGAGCGCGTGATCGGCTTCAACGGTGTTGTCGGCTTTGGCCCCAACTTCCCCCTGACCAACACCGCTGTCACGGGTGAAGTTGGTAATGCGGCACCCGGCTATTTCAGCCTGCCCGGTCCGTTCCCCGAAGGCGTGATCTTCCGCAACGATGTGCGGCGCACCGATGAACAACTCGGCGTTTTCGGCGAGGCGACGTTTGATTTGAGTGACCAGTTCGCCGTCACCGTGGGTGCACGTTGGTACGATGTGGAAGTCGATCTCGAAGGCTCGGCGAACTCGTCATTTGGCAACCTCGGCGCGACTGAAGATGCGCAGGTCTTCGGCACAAACATTTCCGCACAATTTGCTCCGGGCAATGCAGTCGGCGCGCCAGACACGGCTTCGACCGATGGCGTGATCTACAAGTTCACCGGCACATGGACCCCGACAGCGGACACGCTGTTCTACGCCACCTATTCCGAAGGCTTCCGTCCCGGCCTGCTCAACCGTCCCGGCGGTCGTTCGAATGCGACCGGCACATTCACCGTGCCATTCGCGGTGGATACCGACGAGGTGGCCAATTACGAACTCGGCTGGAAAACGGAACTCTTCGACAGTTCGCTGCGCTTTAATGGCTCGGCTTTCTTTGTCGATGTGGAAGGTCTGCAGACGACCATTTTCGATCCATCCATTGTGAACCTCTTCTTCTCCGACAATGCCGCCGACGCGGAAATCCGCGGCGTTGAGGGCGACTTCACCTGGGCGCCCGCATCCATCAATGGTCTGACAATTGCCGGCGCGTTCTCCCTGCTCGACACGGAGATCACCGAAGTGCTCACACCAACGGAAGATGTGCTGCTGGGCGCTGAGCTTGCCTTCGCGCCGTCCTACCAGGGCAATCTGCGCGCCCGCTATGAATGGGATCTCGAGCGTCGTATTGGTGGTCCGTCTCTCACGGCCCACATCATGCCGCAGATCGTATTCTCCGATGATAGCCGCAGTGACATCATCGAGATCAATAGCGCCGACATTGACGGCTATGTCACGCTGGGCGGTACGCTCGGCGTGACGGCCAACCAATGGTCAGCGGAGCTCTTCGCAACCAATCTGACGAATGAGTATGCTGAACTCAGCAACACATTCATCAATGACCGCGAGCGCGTAACGCCCCTGCGTCCGCGCACGGTCGGCGTGCGTGTGGGCTACGACTTCTAAGTCACCGCACACTTTGAAACCTATTGGCAGCGCCTTGATCCGTCAGGGCGCTGCCTGTTTATGAAACGGGCAATGACAGACACAGCAGACACGCTCACCGCCGCGCGGGACGCCCTGCAACGCGGGGATTTTTCCGGTGCAGAGCGACTGGTTCTGGGCGTGCTTGAGAGCGCACCCGACAATACGGATGCGCTTTACATTGCAGGGGTCGCTGCCCGGTATCTCGGCCATCACGCTGACGCGCTTGAGCGTCTTGAGACTCTGAAAGCGCTATCGCCCGACTATGGCCGCGCCTACCAGGAAGAGGGCCACCTTCGAGCCGCAATGGGTGCGCCGGAGGCCGCCCTCGTCGCTTATCAGTCCGCAACGCGGTGCAACCCGTCACTCACCGCCAGTTGGAGTGCGCAGGTGAAACTGCTGCGGGCATCTGGCCGGGAGGCCGAGGCTGCCCAGGCCGAGGCCCAACTTGCCCGTCTGAATAGCTTGCCCAAGCCACTTCTGGCCGTGACGAACCACATCCATGAGGGGCGTATCCTGCGCGCAGAAGAAATCGCGCGCGCCTTTCTCCAGAAGAACCCTCGCAATGTGGAAGGCATGCGCCTTCTGGCCGATATCGGATCAAGACTGGGGGTGCATGAGGATGCCGATGTCCTGCTGGATGCGGCCATCAAACTGTCGCCTGACACTCTGCAACTCCGTATCGACCACATTCAGGTGCTGCGCAAACGCCAGAAGTTTGCTGCGGCCCTCGCCGCCGCCAAGGCGCTGCTGGAGCGTGAGCCAGACAGCCCAGTCTTCCAGTCACTTTATGCCATCGAGTGCATGCAGTCAGGCGACTATGAGACAGCCATTGCCCTGTTCGATGGCGTGTTAGCGAAATTGCCCGGTGACCCAGCGACGCTCACCTCGCGTGGCCATGCCCTGAAAACCCACGGGCAAGGTGATGCCGCCATTGAAAGCTACCGCGACGCCCTCAAGACGACGCCCCACCATGGCGATGCCTGGTACGCCCTCGCCAATCTGAAGACCTATCGGTTCACAGATGCCGAACTTGCGGCCATGGAGGCTGCGCAAGGCTCTGCGGATCTCAGTTTCATGTCCCGCGTCCACATCGCCTTTGCCCTGGGCAAGGCGTTCGAGGATCGCGGGGACACTGGCGCGGCCTTCCGGAACTATGCCCTCGGTAATGATCTCAAGCGCCAGCAGACCCGATATACGACTGAGCAAATGGAAGCCGAATTTGACGCGCAGAAGCGTCACTGCATGCAAAACCTGTTCACCGCGCAGTCGGGCAAGGGCCATCCAGCACCGGACCCGATCTTCATCGTCGGCCTGCCGCGTGCGGGTTCCACCCTGATCGAGCAGATTCTCGCCTCTCACAGTCAGGTCGATGGCACGCTGGAATTGCCCAATATCCTGTCCCTGGCCCATCGCCTGCGGGGGCGAAATCTGGTGAGTGACCGGGAGAGATACCCGCGCATTCTCCACGACCTCTCCGAAGACGAACTGCGCACGCTCGGCGAAGACTATGTCGAAAACACCCGCATTCACCGGGCCGGCGCGCCCTTCTTCACCGACAAGATGCCGAATAATTTCCGCCATATCGGCCTCATCCACCTGATCCTGCCGAATGCGAAAATCATCGATGCCCGGCGCGCCCCGCTCGATTGCTGCTGGTCAGGCTACAAACAACTTTTCGCCGAAGGTCAGGAATTCACCTACGGGCTGGCGGAAATCGGCGCGTACTATCGCGGCTATGTCGACTTGATGGACCATTGGGAACAGGTGTTGCCGGAAGGACGAATCCTTCGCGTTCAGCATGAGGACGTCCTCGATGATCTCGAAGGGCAGGTGCGCCGAATTCTTGACCATTGCGGCCTGGCGTTTGAGCCTGCCTGTGTTGACTTCCACAAGACTGACAGGGCCGTACGCACCGCCAGTTCGCAGCAGGTTCGCGCGCCCATCAACCGATCCGGACAGGGCCAGTGGCGCCCATTCGATCCCTACTTGGCACCGCTGAAATCGGCGCTCGGCAAAGACCTTCTTTAAGATATAGAACTCAAATCATGACGAAACGCTCCGACGATGCGCTCATCGCCCTCAGGCAGATTCAGCGGCGTACCGAACACGCCTCCAAACGGCTCGCCTCAATTGCCGGACTGACCCCGTCGCAACTGCTTGTGATGCAGATCCTCAGTGAGCGCGGCGAAACCTCAGCCGGTGACATCACCAAGCTGACCCAGCTCAAGCACGCGACCATCACCAGCATCGCTGACAAGTTGGTCGGACGGGGCCTGATCGAACGGCGGCGCTGCGAGGAAGATCGACGCCGGGTTTGGCTGAGGCTGCTGCCGGATGGCGCAGGCGTTATCACCTCTGCGCCGGACCTGCTGCAGGACACGTTTCAGACGCGGTTTGAAACGCTTCCGGACTGGCACCAGTCCATGCTCGTCTCCGCCCTGGAGCGCGTGGCAGCCTTGCTCGACGCTGAAGACCTCGACGCTGCCCCGATCCTCGATATTGGTGATCTGGACAAAAGCCCGAACTGATCCCGCACACTATGGGGTGGGACGCCCAACCTGTTTGCCGAAATAGTAGACGGGTATGCCGACCGCGAAGAGCAGCGCACCCCAGGCCAGCACACCCAGCCCGGACCCGACAATGGTGAAGGTGGTATAGAGCAGCGTCAGCCCCGCTATGCCCGCCCAGGCCTTCTGGCTCGCCCAGGAGACGCGAAGCTCCGCCAAGGCGCTGACAAAGAGCGGCACAAGAATGGTCGCCGTACTCATCATGATGAGGAAGGTGAACAGCTCGACCAGGCCGCGCGTATAGTTCGCCAGGAGCAGGATGGATGCGAGGGCAGCGCCTATCAGAATCGACATGGTCGGTGCGCCGCCTGCATTGCGCTTCGCCAGCGCCTTTGGCGCCAGTCCATCGACTGCGACTGCCATCGGCAACTGCCCCGCGACAAAGACAGTTCCGTTCAGTGCGCCCGCTGTCGAAATCATTGCGCCAATCGCCACCATGCCAGGCCCCCAGGCGCCAAGCCCACGCGCCGCATCCGCAAAGGGTTGGGTGGAGTTTTCGAGCATGTCGGCAGGAACAAGCAACATGACCGCGAGTGTGGACGCTATGTAAACGAAGGTGACCGTCACCGTCCCAGCAATGATCGCCCGCGGAATTGTCTTCTCCGGCCGGGCAACGTCACCCGCAGGCATCGTGCCCGCTTCCAAACCGGAAAAGGCCCACATGGTGAGCAGCGCAGTCGCCGCCAGCAGCGAAAGCATACTGCCCTCCTGCGGATTGAACTCGGGCAGATTCTCAGGCTCGCCCGAAACGGTGGCCAATCCGATGATGAGCGCCAGAGGCACGAGCTTCAGCACGGTCATGACCAACTGCACGAAGCCAGCTTCTCGCAAGCCCCGGATATTGATCAGGGTCACAGTCCAGATCAGGGCCAGCGCGATCGCCGCCTGCCCCGCCGGATGCGTCTTGAGCGCAGGCAGGAAGACGCCGAGATAGCCAACAAAGGCAATCGCCATGGCCGGCATCGCGATCCAGTAGGCCGCCCAATATCCCCAGGCGATCAGAAAGCCGGGCAAGTTACCAAACGCATCGTGGGCATACCGGTAAACCCCGCCCGAGCGGGACGTGCGCCCGGCGAGGCGTGCAATAACGAGCGCCAGGCAGATCGAACCGGTTCCCGTAAGCGCCCATCCCGCGAAGCTCATCAACCCATAGGGCGCGAGAACAGAGGGCAACAGAAATATGCCCGAGCCGATCATGATGCCCACGGTCAGAGACCAGCAGCTCCAGAACCCAAGAGGCTTTGCAGGGAGTGAGGCGATGTCACTCAAGCCGCGGTCTCGGCCAAGCCGGCCGCCGCATAGGCGCTGCGCAGCAGGTTTTGATAGTGCCACACACCGCCTTCGCGAGACGGAGAGAGGCGCCTGGGTTTGTAAGCGGTTGAGCTTAGCCCTTTTTGGACGTGTTCGCAGATCAGCCGATCTTCTTCCTGCACCTGATCTGAGAAGGTCAGGTCTTCCGGGGCGCGTCCTTCCGCCCCCGGCGCGTAGTAGAAATCGAACTCGACCTGGCAGGTGTCCAGCCCCGTGGGAACAACCCGATTGGTCTGGAGGCGTCCCGGCATGATGTTCAGCATCACATTGGGATACACGAAGAAGTACAGCCCCTCCCCCGCCGCATAGGGCCCGGACTCCTCCACGGGTGAGCGCTGGAGCGACCACCACGGGCCAAGCTCGGTCTTGTAGTCTGTGTAGTCGACAAGCTGGGTCAGTCCCGGATGGACGAAGGGCAAGTGGTACCCCTCCAGGAAGTTATCGACGTAGACCTTCCAGTTCGCCTTGACGTCAAAGAGCCGGGCCGTGTGGTGGGTCAGGTTGTCGAGCGCGCCCGGTCCGGCAATGTCTTCGATACCGCCATAGAGCGTGTCAAACGGAACCCCCTCGCCGATGCGGGCCATCACAAGTCCGTTCCACTCGCGCACATCAATCGGTGTCAGGCGGATGTTCGCGCGATCGAAATCCTCGGCATCCTGCATTTCCGGGGCGATCTTCAGATTGCCGTCAAAATCATAGGCCCAGCCATGATAGCTGCACCGCAGGCGCTTGAGCCCGCGCGCATCGCACGTCGCCAGCGGACCAGCACGGTGTGGGCAGATATTGTAGAACCCGTTCAACTGCCCGGTGGAAGAGCGCACCACCACGATGGGAACGCCGCCAATATCCCGCGAGATGACATCGCCCGTGCCAGAGACACTGCTCGCCGGGGCAATCACTTGCCAGGAGGGACGTATGATCTGCGACAGTTCGAAGTCATAGACGTCTTGGCGTGTGTAGAATTGGGGGTCGAGGGCGCTCGCCTGCTCGAGAGGTGTGTGCGTTTGAGTCATGGGTGCCTATTGGTCAATCCTGCAGAGCTTGGCAACCGGGCATTTTCGAATGCGGGCCGTCTGGCTCAACGGGCTGTTTTACTTTGAAAATGACAGCGCTGTTCCCCTTCACATGTCATCGCGTTCAATCGGACTGCCGAAGACGTCGAACTAGCTTGGCCGGGCCTGGTCGTAGGGGCTGTCGAGAGAGAATGTCGGCACCTGGGCCGTTAGTTGCGCGCCATCATCGCCGGCAAAGTCATAGCTGCCGCCCATGATGCCAGACGGCGCGGCAAGCGGGCATCCGGATGTGTAGCGAAAGCTCTCGCCGGGCTCCAGGCGTGGAGTCTGCCCGACCACGCCTTCTCCATCCACATTCTGCGCGCGCCCGAGAGCATCCACGATCCGCCAATGCCGGGTGGTCAATGTCCAGGTTTGCTCGGACGCATTTTCGATCTCCACCGTATAGGCCCAGACATAGCGGGCCTTGGCCGGCTCGGACTCGTCATGCAGAAAGCGCGGCACAACGCGCACAATGATACCGTCCGTTTCGGCTTCATAGGAGGGAGAGGGCTTTCCGCGGGGCATTCACTCGCTTCTCAGGCGTGTCTCAAACCGCGTCAAGCGCTGACAGGAGATCGTGCTCAAGATCGCTGGCATCTTCGAGCCCGATGGACAGGCGCACCCAACTCTCATCCAGCCCCATAGCGGCGCGTTCATCCTCCGACAACGCCCGGTGCGTGGTCGAGGCAGGATGACAGGCCAGCGATTTCGTGTCGCCCAGATTGTTGGAGATATCGACGAGGCCCAGCCCGTTCAGGAACCGGAACGCCTCGGCCCGCGCGCCCTTCAGGGACACGGCCATCAATGTTCCGCCTGCTGTCATCTGGCGTTTGTGGATTTCGTACTGTGGGTGATCGGCGCGGTGGGGATAGCGCACGGCGGCAACGTTCCGATGGCCCGCGACGGCATCCGCAAGCCGCGCAGCCGTCTCACTCGCGCGCTCCACCCGCAGCGAAAGCGTCTCCAGACCCTTGAGCACTACCCAGGCATTGAACGGCGAGGCCGCCGGTCCGGTATGGCGCAGGTATGGATCCACATGCTCCTCAATCCAGTCCGTGCGGCCCAGTATGGCCCCGGCCAGCACCCTGCCCTGCCCATCCATATGTTTGGTGGCCGAATACACGGCCAGATCCGCGCCGAGCTCCAGCGGCTTCTGCAACACGGGCGTGGCGAACACATTGTCGACCACCAGCTTGGCCCCCGCCTTGTGGGCCAGTTCCGCCACCGCCGCGATATCCACCCCATCCAGCAGCGGATTCGCGGGGCTCTCCACCAGCACAAGTTTGGCGGGCCGCGACAAGGCCTCCGCCCACGCATTCAGGTCATCGCCCTGGACAAACTCGGTCTCGATCCCAAAGCGCGGCATCAGGTTCGCAACAATCCACCGGCACGACCCGAACAACGCACTTGCCGCAACAACCCGGTCTCCCGCCACGCAGGGCGACAGCATTGCCGAGGAAATGGCTCCCATGCCCGAGGCCGTTATCCGACCGGTCTCAGCCCCCTCTAGCAGCGCAAGGCGCTCTTCCAGCATCCGTACCGTGGGGTTGGCATAGCGCGAATAAACAAAGCCCGGCTCGTCGCCCGCCATGCGCGCGGCAGCCTGCTCTGCGCTGTCGTACACATAGCCCGATGTCAGGTACATCGCCTCTGCCGTCTCGCCATTCTCAGAGCGCATCATGCCTCCGCGCACCAGATTGGTCTGTGCACTGAGGGGGCGGGGGGCTTTGGGATCGCCAGAATCGGGCATAAGCGAAGGGTCCTTGTGGATTTGATCGCGCAGACATAAAGCAGCGCGGCGGGCCAGGAAAGGCAGCCTAGACCCATGACCCACTCAAACGGCGTCCTCGCCGACCATGAAATCGAAGCGATGATCGCCGCTGGCGCGCTGGAGGCCGACGCGCAGATCAATCCCGCCCAGGTCCAGCCGGCCAGCCTAGACCTGCGGCTGACCGATCTGGTCTACCGCATCCGCGCCAGCTTCCTGCCCGGCAAGGGACGCACCATTGGCAAACTGCTCCATGAGAGCGACCTGCAGATGCACCGGATGGACATCACGAAAGGCGCCGTGCTGGAAACCGGCTGCGTCTACCTCGCTTTGCTGGAAGAACGCCTCGCCCTGCCCGGCGATATCCATGGCCGGGCCAATCCGAAAAGCTCCACCGGCCGGCTTGATGTCTTCACCCGCCTGATCACCGATGAAGGCGAAGCCTTTGACGATGTGCCCGCGGGCTATACTGGCCCGCTTTATGTGGAGATTTCCCCGCGCACATTCTCCATCCTCGCGCGCAAGGGCGACCGGCTGAACCAGCTGCGCCTGCGCCGGGGCCCGTTCACGCCGACCCGGGACCTGACCTTTTCGGTCGATCTGTCCGGCCCCGATGACCAACCTGTGGGGTGGCGCGCGCGCCGCCATGCCAGCGTTGTGGACCTGCAAAAGGTCGGCGGCCATGCCCCGAAGGACTATTGGGAACCAGTCTACACCCATCGCGGGCGCGTCGTGCTCCAGCCCGAGGAATTCTACATCCTCGCCAGCAAGGAACAGGTGAAAGTGCCCGCCACCCAGGCCGCCGAAATGGCGCCCATCGCCCCGGAGCTCGGCGAGTTTCGCGCCCATTATGCCGGCTTTTTCGATCCCGGCTTCGGCGGCAATGAAGGCGGCTCACGCGCCGTGCTGGAGGTGCGCACCCGCGACGTGCCCTTCATCATCGAAGACGGCCAGCCCGTCGGCAAACTCGTCTTCGAGCCCATGGCCAGCAAACCCAAAACCCTCTACGGCACCACCGGCAGCCACTATCAGGGCCAGGGCCTCCGGCTGAGCAAGCACTTCGGGTGAGGACCGGTTGATCCCGGAAGCGGACATAAACGCAGCACCAATCTAGCGTCAGAAATTCGCCGTGAGCAGACATTAGCGAGGAGTCGAGATAGTCGGTAAGCTAGTGCTGGCGTGGCCATAAACGGAGCCCCCAATATATGGATTTTGAGTCTGACGAAGAAGCCAGCTTCGATTCAGCTACGAAAGCTTACAAGGCCGAACCGACGCTTCAGAACTACCTGAAGCTTCGGCGTGCCAATCCCTCTGCGGACATTGAGGTTGCCGTTCTTGGAGGCTTCGATTCTGTCGTCGCTATGCAAGCGGAGTTCGAGGCGCACGGCTTTTCGGTAGAAGAGATGATGGGGATCCTTGATGCAGATCAGCATACGATTAGCGACGTGTGTCTGCGACTAATCGAGGAGCTAATTCATCACGAACAGTTGTCGCAAAGCGGCGAAACCCAACTAGTCCGGCGGAAGCAGGCAATTCCGTACAAACTCGTCGATTGGGTCATTGCGATTGCGCTGGAATCGCTAAGCTGGACTGGTTCTCTTAAAATGAACCGGGATCTGATCGTTCTCATTAATGCGCGCTTGGTCGGTTCTGAACCGCACTACCAACAATTGGTGAGCGCGCATGAAGATCGCAATCGAGCAACATGGTGCGGTGCTCAGCTGCTTGCCACGGGGAAACAGAACTCACTTAGGAAAGTAGCAGCAGCGATTGGTGTTTCACCAAGCACGGTGAGCAGGTGGTTTGGGCCTGGGGAGTTTGATCTGGAGTGCGAGAGACTCTCGGTCATGTTCAACGACGATGGCTCGCTTAAGAACTTTCTTTAATCTGGATTTGAGGGAACGGTCGAAGATCAGGACTGACCGTTGCCACCAAAACAATTTGCGCAACAGCGAACCAACCGGACATTGATGACCGCGAACAGCTGGAGGCTTGCGGCGATGAGGACGTTCTTCAAAATGATCGAAAACTCGACGATCTCTTTAGGTGGTGCGCGGGCATCTGGACTTGGTGTCGTTTGCCTGATGATCATAGCGATCACCGTAGCCCTCGCATAATGGTCGCGTGCGTTGGCCGAATGCTACCACGTCTCTTTCTGCGCCCCTTAGGTGCACCTCTAACTTTCCAACGCGCAGTAACTCATCCCTACCTATACTCGCGTTGGTATTGAGGGTTTAACTGTCAAATTCGCCATGCTGATCGGAATTGTGCGGTGCATTTGACTGAAACAGTGGATGCTCAGACAGAGCGCCATGCGCTTCATATGCTGCTGGACCGCAGCTTCAATGCATTCGCGATGCACATCCTCGTTGCGGGATTGTTGGCAGCGTATATGGCCAGTTCTGTTCCTGTTTGGCGGCCCATCGCATTTTTTGTTGGACTGTCCATCGGCTTGGTCCTCCAGTTCCGATTGTCGCGGACTTATGCGCCGGAGACGGCGAACACGCATCAGTTCCTGCAAGTCCGACGGCAGTTCGATGTTCTAGCGCTTTGGGTTGGCTGCATGTGGGGATTTGCCGGCTTCTTCCTGTTCCCGCCTGATGATACCGCACGGCAGGTCTTTCTCACATTTGTGATGGGGGGTATGTCGCTCAGTGCGGTGGGCACCCAGGGCATGCGCCTCAGAACGTGCTACTCCTCAATTATCCCCGGAATGGCACCTCTCGGCTTGGCTTATGCGAGCCTTGGATCGGTTCAGGGCTTCATGTCTGGAGGACTGATTTATGCCTATCTCTTTGTGCTGATCATGTTGGCGCGAAAGATCAACGCGTTCATGCTTCAGGCCTTCCGCCTCCAAGTTGAGAAGGATGGGCTATTGAGCGAGCTTCAAACCCAAGCAACTGCGCTGGAAGAGGCACGGGGTGCGGCCGAAGAGGCCAATCAAGCCAAATCCAGATTTCTCGCCCAGGCGAGCCATGATCTCAGGCAACCACTGCATGCGATTAGCCTTTTTGTGGAGTCGCTCCCGGATGCGGAGACGGATAAAGAACGCAACGCCATCCTGGGGCGAACGCGGCAGTCTCTCGATGTCCTGAGCCAGCTTTTCGACTCCCTGTTGGATGTCACCCTTCTGGACACTGGCGGCATTGAGGTTCGCAAACGTGTTTTCCGTCTCAGCGATCTGATCGAGGAAGTCGTCCGGGATTTCCAACAGATCGCGGAGGGTTGCAATGTTGATCTGCGAAGCGTTCCGACGCGACTGTGCGTCGATAGTGATCCCGTGCTCGTGCGCCGCATGCTGCAAAACCTTGTATCCAATGCAGTCCGGCATTCGGAAGGGGAACGCGTTTTGATTGGGTGTCGGCGCCGCGGAGACACCGTTTCGATCCATGTGGTTGATACAGGTCGCGGCATTAGCCCGACCAACCAGGATCGCATTTTTGGCGAATTCACGCGTCTTGATGCAAATCGGATGGGTGAAGATGCGACCCCGGGGCTGGGCCTGGGCCTATCCATCGTGAAACGCGTGTCAGAGGAGCTTGGTCTGTCGATTGGTCTCAAGTCGCAGCTCGGCAAGGGGTCAGACTTCTCGATCCAGGGCCTTGTGCGCAGCGAAAACGTGCTGGAACCTCCGGAACCGCGCCACGCCCTTCACACCCTTGAGGCAAAGGCTTCAGTTTTCGTCCTTGATGATGACGTTGAAACGCTGGTCGCGACGGAACTCCTGCTGCGGCGCTGGGGATATGATGTGGAGGTCGCGTCTGACCCGAGCGCGTTGCTGACTGCAGCGCCCGATGTGATCATCTGCGACTATGAATTGTCGCCAAATCTCACGGGTCTGAACGTGCTGGACGATTATGCTGATGTCCAGGGGCAGTTCCCGACCGCGATCATGATTTCGGGTCATACTTCGAAAGATCTCAGATTATCGACCCGTCAGCGCGGGATCCCGCTACTCCACAAGCCGTTGCGTCCGGTCCAACTTCGCTCGGCTCTTTTGAATGCGCTGGCGGCCTCAAAGGAGTCCATTGCTGGCGGCGAATGATGCCGCGGCTGACCTGCTGGCAATGCCCAGCGTCCGAAGCAGCGCCGAAACATGGATGCGCACCGTGTAAGGCGAGATGTCTAGCTCTCGCGCGATTTCCTTGTTTGAGAGCCCCCGTGCGACATGCCGGAGGACATCTAACTGGCGGGGTGTGAGCGATGATACCGCTTCATCTGCCGGTGCTGTCAGGACAGGACCGGACGGATAAACACATACCGTGTCGCCGTCCATGACCGACAGGAAAGCTGCAGACATTTCTTCTGGTCGGGCGCCTTTTGAGACGAATCCGTTCGCTCCTTGGGTCATCAATCTGTCGATTGTTGTTACGTCATGGACCATGGAGACCACAATGATCGGCGTGACCGCCAAGGACTTTCTGAGGCTCGTAAAGTCGGCATCGGCTTCAAAGCCGGGGAACAAAAGGTCGAGCAGGAGGAGATCTGGCGGAGGGCCGTCGATCAGCAATCGGTCAAGGTTGGCTTTGTCTCCTACCTCCTCGACATGTGCGGTGGGAAACAAGTGGTTCAGAAGAACGGCAATCCCGGACCTGAAGACAGGGTGATCGTCAACAAGTACGATTTGCATCTCGCGCCCTCCCACCCTGCATTACGAACGGTTGCAGGGAGTATGCAGCAGTCGATCATGGCGTCGCAACTCGTACAGATTGGCTAGTGCGTGCTGGCAACTAGTACATGTGTACGGGTTGGCCCGGCGCCAAACTCCTGAAAGCGTGCTATTAATCCGCTCCGGGCAAGGGGTGAGAAACGTGGGAGGACGCGCGTGAAACGCTCGATACTAGCCATGGCGACTATGGCGTTGGGCCTCATGCTGCCGGCGGTTGCACAACACGACACCGATGATGTCGCAGCTGCAAACGAACGATCTGGACGCTTACTGATCGTCTATGATTCGTCAAATTCGATGTGGGGCGAACTCGCCGATACATCTCGCAAGTATGAGGCGGGGCGCTCGGCGCTTTCGACCGTGCTCGGCGACGGGATCGAGGGTCGGGATATCGCTTTCCGCGCCTATGGCCACCGCAGAACTGATGATTGCCGCGATACGGAGCTGATTGTCCCTTTCACATCGGCAGATAGCGCGCAACAGCCCATCACAGACGCCGTCAACGCCATCCGCCCTACGGGGCGCACGCCCATCACCCATAGCCTGACTGAAGGCTTGGGTGATCTCAACGGTGGACCGGGCGATATCCTTTTGATCAGCGACGGTATCGAGACCTGCGATGCTGACCCGTGCGATCTTGTGCGCGACTGGCAGACCTCGGGGATCAGTATACGCGTCCACGTGGTGGGCGTCGGTCTTAATGAGCTGGAACGTACGGCTATGGCGTGCATTGCGGAAGAATCCGGCGGGCAGTACCTTGATGCGAACTCGGCGGGTGGCTTCGTAGATGCGCTCGGCACCGTCAGCGACGTGATTGAGGCAAGCGAGCCCACCCCCGTCGAGACAGGTGTGATACACCGCATCGTCATCAATGCCACCGACACGGCAGGTCGGGCTTACCCCGACCTCGGCGGTGAAATCCGTCTGGACGGTGAAACAGTGGCAACCACTCTTCGTGGGTCTGGACGCGGCGCAAACATCGTTGAGGGTCCAGGTGAGTACACGCTTCTGGTTGGTGCCATGCTGGAAGATGGCTCAGTCTTTGACCCTGTCAGCGTGCCTGTGATGGTCGAGGGGGCTGGTGATACCGTGGTGGATGTCACCATCAATACCCCGGCGCGGGTCACAGCGCAGTTCTCAGAGGATGGCGAGGATGCGGGGGCGTATGTTGTTTCGGCCTTTCAGGAAGATGAGCGGGTTTTTCAGTTTTATTCCGGCCGCGAAGTGCTGGCAGCACCTGGCACCTATGAATTCCGCGCACGCCCCAACGTCGACAATCGCGTGTCCTTGACGGCGAACCTGGACGCCGGGTCGCTGACCACTTTGGAGTTCGATCTCGTCCAGACCGTTCGCGCTTACCTCAAGTTTACCCTTCCCGACGGAACCGAGTTCACACGCGTGACGGAGCTCTGGAAGGGCGATGAGAAGCGCTACACCCTGAATGGTGGAAATGGCGGCCTGGTACAGCCGGGCACGTACGAGATCCGCGGCGATGACCAGAACCTTCCCCTCTCCGGGCTGGAGGTAACCATCGCTGCTGAGGATGACATCACTTACACCCTTCCGGTCGAAGCGGGTTGGATTGCCATTTCTTATGCACCGTCAGACACAGACTACGTGGCGAACCCCGACCGGGCTTTTCTGAATGCGGATGATCGTGGTGGTCAGGCTTACGCCAGGCCAGACACCGCCATTCCCGTCGCACCGGGCAATTACACCGTGGTCGGTTTTGACCGGGCAGGCCTATTCGAAGATGTATCGGTCTCAGTTGAAAGCGGCGCGCGTGTAGATGTTGAGATGGAGCCGGCACCGCTCGGTGAGCTGACCGTGACCTACGCCGCCTCCGATGCCTATGACCCGCCAGGCCGCGCCTTTATCCGCGCTTTGGACGGTCAGCACATGTTCACCGGCCCAACAATGACGCCCGGCGAGCCGCGCCGGCTAGTCCCCGGTCGCTATCGGATCGATGGCTGGCGCAATGTGGGCGACTTTGCCTCCCAAGAGATCACGATCACCCCGGGTGGGCAGCAGTCCATCACGCTTGAACTTGCAACTGAATAAAGTCTGGAGACGTAAAATGATCCGTACAGCCACTGCATTTGCTTGTCTTGGGTTGCTGGTCCTTCCAGCCACCGCGGACCCGGCCACACCGAAGCTCCATCCCGTTGAAGCCGCCTGCATCGACTATGAGATGACGGGCCAAATGATGAACGGCACTACCACGCGTTGCCACCGGGACTATGGCTACGAAATCTATGAGATCGAGAATTCGACCATCGGGTTCGGGGGCTTTGGCCAGAGCCAGGAGATGCACCGGGTAACGATTGGTGACACGATCTACGCCATCGATCTCACGACCAATTCCGGCACCGAGACCACCAATCCCATGTATGCGCAAATGGTGGATGCCATCGAAGAAAACGGGTCCGAGGACATCTCTGACGCCTTCCTGAGCGCCATGGGATACTCCGCTACGGGGCAGACCAAAACCATCGCGGGTGTGTCCTGCACAGTCTACGCGTCCCAAATGATCGGCTCAGCCTGCCTAACCGATGACGGTTTGGCGCTGGAACAAAACGTCATGGGCAATGTTATGACCGCGGTTTCGGTCAGCTATGAAGCCGGTGAAGACGCGAACTATCGCCGACACGAAACGGCAACCATCACTGCCGGACCCGATCTTTCAAATGGCATTCCAGGCATGGATCTGGGTGATCTGCTCGGCAATCAATAGGAAGCGGCCCCATGAAATTCCCTTTCTGGCCGACCCTTGGTGTCGGCGCACTCGCAGCCGGTGGCGCAGCGCTGGCACTGGCAACGCAGGGTCCCGGAGGCGCTGGGGAAAACCGGTCAAGCGCCGGGACCTGTTCGATAGGCGATGTAGAGGCCCTGTTCCAGCCCGGTGTATCCCTTGCGGATATGGTGCTCATAGAACGTGCAGATGGGGTGCTCGATGTCGCCTGGCGTGTTGAAGGGAGCGACCGAGGATGTGACCGGAAACGCCTGCCACCCGGCGGCGAGCTGGATGACGTTATCATCGCAGCCCAGTTCGTTTCCCTTGCCGGTGTCGAGTTTGGTGTCACACCCAAGATCAATTTCACGGTAGAAACGACACCGCCGCCAAGGGAACTGTCCGGCGGTCAGGCTCAGCGGGTCCGAATTGCAAGGGCGCTCGTGAACGAGCGCGGTCCTGTGCTGTTTGACGAGCCATTATCGGTTTCTGATGTGACTGTGGACATTGCGCGTGTGGAGTTTGGCGCGTTGTCTCAAATTACCCCCGTCGAGTTGTCGGAGGACGGGTTTGAGTTTGATGGACCTGGCAGCTTGCTCGAGCTCCCAACCATTTCCGGCCAGCGCGTTGTCGATTGGGAAGGCCCGCTCCTATCGAACGATCGTGCATTTCTGGCCAACATGTATGGCATCATCGATGATGCGGGCGAGTTTCCCGATGATGTGCCGGAAGGCCTGCCAGGCGGTGACCGCCTCACCGAACCCTTCCAGCCCCTCATTCGATTGGAAGTGACCCTGACTTTACCAGACATGACGCCTGAGGCCCCAGAAATCGATATGCCCGTGTTTACGGAAGCTGAAGCGCGGGAGCTGTTCCTGCCGGTCTGCCAGAGCAATGGTATCCGTGCGGAGGATTGCCCCCGTTTGGCTGACAAGATGGTATCGGACTTCGGGGTTGCCGCACTCGCTTACCATGCCCTCATGGGATACGACCGTTTTGAAGAGGCCAGTGCCATTGAGACGACGCTTGACGTCAATTTGGTCGAGGCGTCAACGCGGCTGATGTATACAGCCATAGATGGCGATTTACAGTGAGGTCTGGACGCGAAAGTCCACGCGCTCAAATCGCCGGCACTGTTGTATTAGGTAGAACCGGCTGCGGCAGACCAACTGTTGTTTTGACTCTCGGGCAAGGTGGTTCCGGGAACGCGAATTCAATTCAAGCTAAAGCTCAATGCTCTCGGCCAAGGCGAGTGCGTCCTCTACTTCTACGCCCAAGTATCGAACCGTGCTGTCGATCTTTGTGTGACCAAGAAGAAGCTGAACGGCCCGCAGGTTTCCAGTCTTCCGGTAGATCAAGGTTGCCTTCGTGCGCCGCATGGAATGGGTCGCATAGGACGATCGCGGAAGCCCGATCGATGCGATCCAGTCTTCGACGAGCCGGGCATATTGGCGCGTCGACAAGTGCCGGCTCGTATCCTTCCGGCTTGGAAACAGCCAATCATGGGGGCGGAGATCCTTCTCCAAGCACCAGGCGGCGATGGCCTCTCGGGTCTGTTTAGTGATCTCAAACTGAACCGCATTGCCGGTCTTGCTCTGAAGCACTTTCGAGCGGCTGCGGATGTCACCGCCGGTGCGAATGTCAGCGACCCGCAGCGAAACCAGATCGCAGCCTCTCAACTTGCTGTCGATCGCGAGATTGAAAAGCGCCAGGTCGCGGCGCTTCTCGGCGATCTCAAGGCGGACCCGGATCGCCCAGACCTCTTGTGGCTTCAGTGGCGCTTTCTGGCCCACCAGCTTGCCACGGTTCCAAGGGATCCACGTCCCGCTAGCTGCATCGAATGGCATGTGTTCCTCCATCGGTTGCCATTCGAGGACGCTTCAATTCATCTGCCAGGCCAAATCTCGCAATGTCTGGTTTTGCGCCCTGAGCTGAACCCTGCCGAACGCGTCAACCGACCTTGGCAAGCGACGCCCCCCCTACCTCAATTTTCAATCGCCACGGACTCCCATCCCCCTCCGAGGGCGCGGTAGAGTGTGATCTGAGCTTTTAGAACATCGACTTCCCTAGCCGCAATTTCAGCATTGAGGCCGTTCAGGCGACGCGCCGCCTCGAGTGCGGGGAAGAGCGAGTCGTTGCCCGTGCTGAACCGCAGTTCTGCAAGCTCGAGCGCGCGGGTGCGGTCAGCCTGGGCGATCTTCAGGGCTTCCAGTTCCTGGACGGCGAACACGTAGTCTGCGAGCGCGATCTCCACCTCTGCCAGCGCCCCAAGCACGGTCTGGCGATAGGCAAGCCCGGCTTGGCCGAAGCGGATCTCGGCGAGGTCGATCTCAAAATCCTGAACCCCGCGATTGAAGACCGGCCAGTTCATGACCGCGCCATAGTTCCAGCTCTGGCTGGCAGTCTCGAAAAGGTCGCCGATTTGGTCAGCGCTGAGGCCGTAGCCGCCGGTAAGGGAAAAACTCGGATAAAGATCAGCGATCTCAGCGCCCACATCTTCATTGGCGGCCGCAAGGCGACGCTCCGCGGCGGCAATGTCGGCGCGGCGGCGCAGGAGTTCCGAAGGAACGGCAACCGGTGCGGCCGTCTCTGCATCGGGCAGAGGGGCCGGCACCATGAGGTCGGCCATGAGTTCGCTAGGCTGACGACCAGTCAAGAGGGCGAGACGTGCAACTGCCGCCCGATGGGCGCCAATCAGGCTGTTCTGGCGAGCCTCGAGCTCGGTGACGTCCGCGCGGGCACGCACCAGGTCGAATTCGCTGGAAAGGTCCTGGTCCACCAGGTCTTCGGTCAGGTCGACAATCCGTTGCGCGAGCGCGATATTGTCCTCGCCCACGGCAAATTGCGCCTGGAACCCGCGTAAGTCCGCGTAGGCAAGCGCGGTCTCGCCCAGCACCGCGACCGTCAGAGCGTCCCGGTCAAAGAGGCTCGCATCGATGCGCGCATCTGCGGCCTCCTCGCGCCGCTCCAACCGTCCGAACAGGTCAAGTTCCCAGAAGAGGTTGAGGCCAAAATCGAAGAGGTTCTGCACTGAAGGGGCACCGGGCGGAGGCCCAAGGCCACCGGCATTGGTGCTGGCTTCCTGGCGGCGCGCTGATGCCTGCCCGCCAATGATCGGAAAGCGGGCACTGTCGATGAGGCGCCGCGATGCGCGGGCTTCGCGCACACGCAGAACGGCTTGGGAAATATCGACATTGTTTGCAGCCGCATCGCCCATGAGCGCGTCGAGGACGGGATCATTGTAACGGGTCCACCAATCGGCCTGTAGGGCGGCGTCACCGGCGACCAGGTCGCTGGTCGCGGCAATCTCGGACAGCTGAACACTGATCGGCTCCGGCCCGGCATAGTCCGGCCCGATCGTACAGGCTGAGACCAAGGCGGCGAAAGGCATCAGTACCCATTGCGCGCGGCTCATGACGGGGCGCCTTCCATTGCCGAAACCTTCGAGGGTGTCTTCGTTCGGCCTTTCCCACGATAGCGCAGGCCGAAGAAGAGGCAGTAGAGCACCGGCGTCAGGCCGAGTGAGATGATCAGCGTGCCAATGCCAAGTCCGAAGGCGATGGCCACTGCCATGCCGAAGAACAGGACATCCTGAAAAATGATCAACGGCAGGAGGCCGATAATGGTCGTGATCGACGCCATGAGGATGGGCCGCAAACGGCGCTTGCAGGCGCTGATCACCGCTTCTGTGTCATCATTGTCGGCTTCGCGACGTTCAATATCAATCCGGTCCACCAAGACGATGGAATTATTGATGATGATCCCCATCAGCGCATAGAGGCCGAGGATTACCATAAAGCCGAACGTGGCGTTCATGACCACCAGCCCCACAGCCGCTCCGATCACTGCAAATGGCAGGCCGAGCAAGAGGATCAGCGGGCGCAGGAAGCCGTTGAACAACGTCACGAGGAAAACAAGGATCATGCCGAGAATGAGCGGCATGGTGGCCGCGAGCGCGGCATTGGTTGCGCCGGAATCGTCAAGAATGCCGTCAAGTTCTGCGAAGTGGCCTGGCTCCAGCGATGCGTTGAACTCTGCGAGTGGCTCCGCAAGCATTGGAGCCATATCCTCCGGCGAAAGAGTCAGGTTGCGCGCTTCAACCGTGACGGTGCGGATCATGTCCTCGCGCTGGATGAAGCTGAAGCCCGGTGCGCGCTCCAGAGTGGCGATCTGGGACAAGGGCACTGACTGGCCGTTCAAGCGGGAATAGATGGCGGTCGTCTCCAGCTGGGAGAGGCTTGTGCGTTCCGCCTCCACGCCGCGCAGGATGATCGGGATGGTCTCGTCGCCTTCGCGAAACTCAGAAAGCTCCACACCGCTCACATACTGGGCGAGTGCCTGGCTCACATCGCTGGATGTTACGCCTGCGACGCGGGCTTTCTGCTGGTTGATGCGCACATCGATCCGGTCGACGCGGTTGTACCAGTCGCTCCAGACATCGATGGTACCGGGGATGTCCAGCAGCATCTGTTCGAGCTCCTTGGACTTCTCGAACACGTAGTCGGCGTCGGGCCCTCGCACCTGGACATGCAGGACGTTGGGGTCTGCGGGCCCGAGGAACATGCGCGAGAGCCGAGTGTTGGCGTCGGGCGCGGCGGCGCGGAAGGCGTCACGCAGCTGGGGGACCAGGGCTTCGGCAGTTGCCACATCGGTGACATTCATGACCATGAAAGCGCGATTGGGGGCCGGGTCCACCGGCGCCAGCGACAAAACGAACCTGGGACCGCCAAAGCCCACATAGCCGGCATAGTCAACAATGTCGGGATAGGTCTCCCTGTCAGAGACAATTTCCATCAGATCCTTGAGGCGCGCCTCCGTGGTCCGTGCAGTCACGCCCGCTGGCAAGTCCACATAGACGAGCAGTTGTGCGCGGTCACTGGACGGAAAGAATTTCTGCTGCACGGTTCCCATCAACATGCCGCCGACCATGAAGAGGCCAATCATCAGCGCCACATAGGCGAGGCGGAACCGCAGGATTACTTTCAGTATGCCGCCATAACCGGCCTCAAGGGCGCGGAAGCCACGGGTGACGAGACCCGGCTTGTGGTCTCCAGACTGTCCCGTAGCGCCAGGCTTGGCGAAGAAGTAACAGAGCGTCGTGGTCACCGTCATGGCCAGCACCCATGACGTCGTCAGCGCAATCAGGACAACGAGGGAGATCGAGCGCGTATACTCGGTTGAGGCTGTCTCCGCGATCAGGAGCGGCAGGAAGACCGCAATCGTGGTGAAGCTTGACGCAAGAAGGGGAAAGGCGAGTTCCTTGATCGTCTGGCCATAGGCGCGGTCCCGGTCGCCATGCTCTTCCAGCCGCCGCTTGAAATCCTCAGCCACCACGATGCCGTTGTCCACGAGCAAGCCAAGCGAGATGATGAGCGTGGCGAGGCTCATGCGCTCCAGCTGCATACCGAACACGCCCATCACCCCGAGCGTTGCCAATACAACGGCAGGAATGATCGAGCCGACAATGAGACCCGTTCGGATGCCCAGGAAGATGACCACCACAATCAGGACGATGGCGAGGGTCTGGAGCATGTTGATGGTGACGCCGTAGACTGCGTTCTCCACCTGGTCGGACTGGTACGTGATTACATCAAAATTAAGCCCCACAGGCAGGGTGTCGCGCAGGGCATCAATCCGCTCGCTCGCCCGCCGGGAAAAGTTGATCACGGACTGGTCAGACTGCATGGCGAAGGTCAGAACCACCGCCTCTCGGCCATTATAGAAGGCCTTCTGCCGCGGCGGATCCTCATAGCCGCGCCGCACAGTCGCGACGTCGCCGAGGCGGATCAGCGTGGAGGTGCCCGGCACAGTGACGAGCACGTCTTCAATGGCTGCGACCGTCTCCAGATCCCCCGACGGATTGATCGGAAAGGCCATGTCACCCACGTCGATCTGGCCGCCCGAGCGCACGATATTCTGCTCCTGCAGCGATGCCTGGATCGCGGCGGGGGTCACACCCGCCTGGGACAGCACGGCGTTTTCATATTCGACGAAGATGCGCTCTTCCTGGAGTCCGACGATTTCCACTTTCTTCGCACCAGGAATGGTGAAGAGCTGGTCTCGCAAATGCTGGGCATAGTCGCGCAGGTCCGAGAGTGGGTAGTCCTCGCCCCAAAGTGCAAGCGTGATCACCGCCACATCACCGAAATCATCATTGACCACCGACGGGATCGTGCCACGCGGCAAGGCGGGCTGAACCTCTTCCACGGTCTCGGCCAGCTGGTCAAAGATGGTATCGAGATCGGTGTACTGATCCTCAATGATCGCATGGATGATCGAGGTCCCTTCCATGGAGGTGGATTTGACCTCTTTCAGCTCCGGCAGGGTCACGATCGCCTCTTCCAAGGGCTTTGTGATCAGGAGCTCCACCTCCTCGGCCTCGAGCCCCGGATAGTTGGTGACGACCACGGCATCGCGGATCAGGATCTCAGGATCCTCACGGGCAGGCAGCGTGAAATAGCTGTAGGCGCCGTAGGCCATGAGCATGCCAACGATGAGAAAGATGACCAAGCGGTAGCGCAGGGCAAGGGGCTGGCGATCCATGGTCTTCGTCCCTACTCGTTAAACCGGGCAACGGCGCTGTTGGCGAACTGCACCTGCTCTCCGTCACGAAGCTCGGCAACGCCGCGCAGTGCGATCTGCTCGCCTGGTTCAAGCCCCGAAAGGATGCGGGCACCGCCGTCATCGATGTCCCCCACCTGAACCTTTTGTGCTTTCACGGTCTGCGATGATGGGTCGACGACGAAAACCGTCGCTACAGAAGGCGAAGCGCCGGGCAGGTAGCTCGTCAGCGGAATGGTGATGCCGTCTGTGGCGCTCTTGTCCTGCACTGTGACCGAGACGCGGCTGCCCGGGCGCAAATCCGTGGTCTCGACGCGCAGTGTGACGGGATAAAGCCCGCCTGCGCCTGCATCGCGGCCAACCTCAATGACACTCGCCTCGAAAACCCGCCCATCGCTGGCCTCTACGCTCCAAACATCGCCTAGGGCTGCGGCATCGACTGTGCGTTGCGGCAGCTCGGTCACGACTTCAAGTGCCGAGCCATTGCCCACCACCTGCAGGACGGGCTGGCCCATGGAGACAATCTCCGAGGGCTCTCGCAAACGGGCCACGACCTCGCCCTTGAAAGGCGCGACCAGCCGGGTATCGGCGATGCGTTCCCGCGCCGTGGCGACGGAGGCGTCAAGCGATGAAACCCGCGCATTCGCGCGATCAAACCGCGCTTCTGCTGCATCAATGGCGGCAGGCGCGATGGCGCCTGTCCCGCGCAAGGCGGCGCGGCGATCGAGGTCCACCTTGGCATCATCGCGCTCGGTTTCGGCTTCGCTCAATTGGGCCAGGGCGGAATCGAGTGCCAGCCGCGCCTGGCGGTCATCGACACGGCCCAGCGTGTCCCCCGCAGCAAACGTGTCACCGAGGTCCACATTGAGCGCTGTGATGATGCCTGATGCCTCAAAAGCGAGGCTCGAGCGCTCGCTCGCGCGGACCACGCCAGGATAGGTTTGCGCCGAGGCGGTGGAACCCGAGGTGACTTGAACCATTTCGATGGTGCGGGGCGCGGGCTCGACGACTTCACCCTGCTCGCTACATGCTGCCAACACCATGGCGGTGGCCAGCCCGGCAAAACTTGCTCTCTCAGTCACGACGACCTCCAAACTGTACGGTACAGTACACGCATTAAAATGGTCGCCCACTTGCCCACGTCAATGGTCAGTGAGAAAGAAAGTGAAAATACAGGGATGCACGTGGCCGAAAACGAGACGAGAACCGATATTTCGCCGAAAGAGCGGATCATCGCCGCGGCCCGTCGGCTGTTTTTTCTGCACGGCTTCGGGGCCGTCACCACCGATATGTTGGCGCGTGAAGCGGCGACTTCGAAGGCCACGCTTTACAAATACTTCCCGGAAAAGTCGGACATTCTCAGCGCTGTGGTCGAGGGCGAAGGGCACCGGTTCTGGATCGATATCGGTTCCCTGCCGTCCGATCGCGAAGGATATCATAGCGCCCTGAGCGCTTACGGACGCGGCTTTCTCGATCTGCTGTCAGACCCTGAAGTCCGCAACTTCGAACATCTCATGATCAGTGAAGCGCGCGCCCATCCAAGCGGTGCGCAAACCTTCTTCATATGCGCACAACAACGCACCCTCGACGAGCTCACCCGCATTATTGCCGTCGGCCAGGATGCGGGGCACGTCCGCAGCGACCATTCGGCTGCAAAACTTGCCGATATGTTGATCTGCGCCTGGAAGGGCATGACCCATGCGCGTCTGCAACTTGGGTTGGAAGAGGCGCCCTACACGGATCGCGATGCCCATGTGGCACGCTGCATCGCGATCATTTTGAGCATTTAGGCTATTATGAACGCTTGAGGCCCAGCGATGCGGTAACGGACCGCTCAGATAAATGAGAAATGGCTCCCTAGTAGGCACATACGAGTTCAGCAGCTAATACTCCGAGCCATGGCTGAATTTTTGATCCTTATGCATGCTGACACACAGGAAATCGTCTCAGACAGTTCCTGGGATGAATACATTGCGAAACTCGTCTCGATGGGTGCGATGAGAGGTGGAAGCGCGCTCAGTGGCGGGAAAAGCTATCGAAATTCTGGACCGCCCGCGAGCATTACTGAGCACATTGTCGGTTACCTCAAAATCGAAGCTGAGACGATCGAACAAGCTGGATCGATGCTTGCTGGCAATCCAGTCTTCGAAGCTGGCGGAACGGTCGAGATCAGGGAGCTGCCGAAAACGTCCTGACGATTTTCCGCCCATGAATGAAACACGGCCAACGCTTCGTGCGTAAAACGCTGTTCCTGAACTTCAGAGCTTGACGCCGAAAGTCCGTCGAGACGTCAGCCGCAAAAACTGAAGTAGCGCTTGTGTCGCTCGGCGCCCGACAAAAGCGGCTTCGCGACGGAAATAACTTTCCCGATTTCGGTCGCCGACGCAGCTGGCTTCAGTGTCCGGCTTCTGCAGCCGGTTTCGCACTTCACCGATTCTAAGGGCTGCTTTTGCGCCCATACGAGACGATCGGGTCCGCTGAAACGACCGGCGCAAACTCGCCAAACGCGGTCATCGAACCGATTTCTCCCAGTGTCTTAGATTGGCGAGTTTAAGACGCTGTAAGAAAAAGCCGCTTGATCTGTTCTTCGTCAGGCAGTGGGCCCTGTCCGGTAACGTAAAGAAGGCAAAGGCCGTCTAATATACCTTGGCAGACCTCTATCTGTCGGTCACTCAAATCTGTGGATAGAAGCA